>NZ_JBHSXI010000012.1:181707-409358 GCF_042662525.1 Halorubrum trueperi | reverse complement strand
GCACAGGGCGAGAGCGAAGCTCTCGCTTGAAGCCGGACGTAGTCCGGCAACGCCACCGTACCGCCACGTTCATTTATAAGCGTCCGCCGATCTCGCGCTTACCTCATTTAAATACCACGTCGCCGTCGACGGTCTGCGATCCATACTCCCGGTATCACTCATCACAATTCTAAATGTGCCGCGATCGTGGATGGAATATCAACTACTGGGAGGTACAGCCGGGTCAAAAATCCACAAAAGCGGTTCGGCTGTCCGTTCGGTCCGTACGGTCAGTCCGCGCACTTCGTCGCCGGTGCGGAGCGCTCCGTGCGGTGGTCGGCGACGTGGCCGCACTCCGGACAGACGATGGTCCGCTCGTCGCCGTCGCTGACGACGAGCCACCCCTCCGAAACGGGGTTCTCGAAGCTGCACTCCGTACAGAACAGCACCGACTTCTGGCGCGATGACCGGGGACCGCTAGCGACTGCGTTCATATCTACTCCCAGTATCTCGACGTATAAGGGTCTTGTTCGACCTGATCGTTCGGGAAAAATACGGTGCGAGGCACTCCCACGGCCGATGAAGCGTCTCCCACGACCGATAGGATATCCCGCCAACTGATGGAACATTTCGCCGATCGACGGCGTCACCATCCGTCGGAGCTACCGTGCGAGCGGCATGTTGTAGCTCGTCTCCTCGTCCATCACCAGTTCCCAGGTGGCCTCGCACTCGCAGGACACTTGTTCGAAGACGCTCGGGTCCTGCCGCCTGTCGAAGTCCTTGATCGCGGTCTGGACCCGATCGTCGCACTCGCCGCAGTTGTGCGCGCCGCGGTCCGATCCGTGTCCCACGGGGTCGGAGACGACGATGGCGTCGACGTCGGCGGTTTCCTCGAGGACGTGGCCCACCGACCAGAGCCACGGCGGCCGGTAGCCTCCCTCGAAGAACAGTTCGTCGACCATCGTGTACCGCTGGACGTTCGTCGGATTCATCGAGACGGTGTGGCACCCGTCGACGTCGGCGCAGCGCCGGATCGAGTCGATCATGTCGGCGGCGGCCTCCGGCTCCGCGAGGAAGGGCGGCTTCATGAGGAGGTACGCCTTGATCCCCACGTCCGCGTCGAACGCGCCGTCCGCGGCGGCAGCCTCGGCGCAGGCGTCCTCGAAGTCGGCGAAGTCGAAGTACTTGTTCACGCAGTCGTGACGGACACGGTCGGTCGCGGTCTCCAATCCGATCGCCACGTCGGTCGTGATCCCGTGGTCGGCGAAGTCGGCGATCTTCTCGCGATCGACGAAGTCCGGCAGCGATTCGACGACGATGCGGTCGCGGTCCGCGAACGTCTCGGCGATCGCCCGCCGGGTCTCCGCGGGAACCTCGCGCTCGTCGAGGAACGAGCCGGAGGTGTAGATCTTGATCAAGTCGGCGAGCTCGTCGGCCTCATCCGTCTCGTGGTCGAGGCAGGCCTCGATTTGGGTCATCAGATCCTCGTGGGCCACGCTGCCCCCCTCGACCGACTCGGCGACGTAGCCGCACATCGTGCAGCCGCCGGCGCGTGCCCAGCGGCAGCCGCCGGTGTTCAAGATGATCGTGAGCGAGTTCACAACCCCGTCGGGGGTGTTGTCCTCGTCGATCCACACGCGGGTCGGTTGGGTCGGGTCGTACGTCTCCGAGCGCTCGGCGCGGATGTCGCGCATCACGGCGTTGTGCGCGTCCATCCCGCGCCCCTGCTCGTACGTGTCGGGGCTCGGCGTGCTCATTACCGGTGAAAGCGGTCGAGCGCGTAAAGCCGTGTCGTCATCGCGAGCGACGATCGCCGACCGCTGTGGCGGCAACGGCGACCGCGGCGGCGAACACGCCGGCGATCACGACGCCGGCGGTCGCTCCCACCGCGTTGACGGCGACGTCACCCCACGCGAACGACCGCCACGGGATCGTCGACTGTGCCAGCTCCACCCCGAACCCGACCGCGGTGGCGACGACGATTCCGGTCCCGCTAGCGACGACGATTCCGGCACCGTTCCCGTTGTCGTTCTCTCTGTCTCCCCGTCGGATCGCCGGCCAGGACGCTAGCGACGCTCGGGCCGCGAGCACGCTGAGGAGCGCGTAGCCCGCGAGGTGAAAGGGCACGGTGAGACTCACTCCCGCCGGGAGCGGGTCAATACCGGTGCTGCCGCCGGGCGCGACGACCGGGACCGGGAGGAGTGACGCGAGGAGGACGACGGCCGCAGCCCCGGCGACGGCAGCCCAGGGGCACCGACTCGGAACCGTTCGCGTTCCTCTCCCGTCGTTGGTTCTGTCGGCGGATTCGTCCTGTGCACTCTCGCACTCGGGGTTCGACACGGTTCGCATCTGCGTCCGGATCGGGTTAACTCTCGCCCCAGTCCGATCCGGGTGCGTCCGCAGGCCGAAACCGCCGGACGCGGTCACCCGGTTCGGGGCGAGTGGAGTCGAGAGACGAACGGGTGTCGTAATAGGTTCCGGTTACATTTGCGAATCAACACCTAACACGATACGGGCCTAATATAATGGTAGAACATTACATGACCGAAATGGGCGGCTACAGGGACCGAGTTGCACAGGTCGATCTCGGAGACGGGGCGGTCGAGTACCGCGGGATCGACGACGAAGACGCGAAAAAATACATCGGCGCGCGCGGACTCGGCGTCAAGTACGTCTTCGACGCCGGCCCGGACGTCGACCCGATGGGCCCCGACAACCGGCTGGCGTTCATGACGGGGCCCCTCACCGGAACCCAGACCGTGATGAGCGGCCGCATCGCCCTGGTGACGAAGTCCCCGCTCACGGGCACGGTCACCGACTCGCACCACGGCGGTTGGTCCGGAGCGCGGCTCAAGTGGGCCGGACTCGACGGGATCCTGCTTGACGGCGCGAGCGACGACCCGGTCTACCTCCTCGTCGAGGACGGCGAGGTTGAGGTGCGGGACGCCTCCCACCTCTGGGGCCGGGGCGTCCACGACACGATCGACGCCCTCGGCGAGGAAGTCGACGGTTCGGTCGGCAAGAACCTCTCCGTGATGACGATCGGTGAGGGCGGCGAGAACGGCGTGCGATTCGCCTGCGTGATGAACGAGGACGACCGCGCCTCGGGCCGCGGCGGCACGGGTGCCGTGATGGGCTCGAAGAACGTCAAGGCGGTCGTCGTCCGCAGCGGCACCGACATGCCGAAGCCCGCGGCCCCCGAGACGTTCCAGGAGGGCTACCAGCAGGCGATGGAGGTCATCCGCGAGTCCGACGTCACCGCGCCCAACGAGGGCGGACTCTCGATGTACGGGACGAACGTCCTGATGAACGCGACCGAGGAGATGGACGGCCTCCCGACGAAGAACGCGCAACACACCTCCACGGAGGCGTACAGCGAGGCCGACGGCGTCGACGTCCAGGCCGAGCGCGTCTCCGGCGAGAACGTCCGCGAGAACATCCTCGTCGACGAGCCGACGTGTCACTCCTGTCCGGTGGCGTGTAAAAAGGAGGTCGAGGTCAACGTCACGCACAAGGGTGAGGACCTGAACGTCCGCATGGAATCGTACGAGTACGAGTCCGCGTGGGCGCTCGGTCCGAACTCCGGTCACTCCGACCGCGACGAGATCGCCGTCATGCTCGACCGCTGTAACGACCTCGGCATCGACACGATCGAGGCGGGCAACATGATGGCGATGGCGATGGAGATGAGCGAGCAGGGCAAACTCGAGGGCGTCGGTCACCTCGACTGGGGCGACTCCGAGACGATGATCGACCTCCTCGACGAGATCGGCACCCGCTCCTCGGACCTCGGCGACCTGCTCGCGGAGGGCCCCGAGCGCGTCGCCGACGCGAAGGACGCCCACGGCAACAAGCTCTCGGTCAAGGGCCAGACGATGGCCGCCTACGACCCCCGCTGCATGAAGGGGATGGGGATCGCGTACGCCACCTCAAACCGCGGGGCCTGTCACCTGCGCGGGTACACGCCGGCCGCCGAGATCCTCGGTATCCCGGAAAAGGTCGATCCGTACGAGTGGGAGGGCAAAGGGGAACTCACCGCGACGTTCCAGGACCTCCACGCCGTCTCGGACTCCTTCGACATCTGCAAGTTCAGCGCGTTCGCGGAGGGGATAGAGGAGTACGTGCTCCAGTACAACGGCATGACCGGCCGTGACGTCAGCGAGGACGAGCTGTTCGAGGCCGGCGAGCGTGTGTACAACCTCGAACGCTACTTCAACAACCTCGCCGGCTTCGACGGCGCGGACGACACGCTGCCGAACCGCTTCGTCGAGGGTCATCCGGACGCCATCCCCGGCACGGGTGCCAGCGAGGGCGAACTGGTCGAGCTCGACGAGATGAAAGCCGAGTACTACGAGACTCGCGACTGGGTCGACGGCGTCGTGCCCGACGAGAAGCTCGAGGCGCTCGGCATCGACATCGGCCCCGGTACCGGCGTCTCCACCGGCGACTCCGCGGCCCCGGCCGACGACTGAGGACGGCCGCGGTCTGCGTTCGCGTCCCGACCGCCCGGCCCGCTCATTTTTAAGTATACCGCGTCGCTAATACCGCGCATGGCGCACGACCCGCTTTCTCCCTCCGAAGCCCTTCGATCCCCGGTCGGGGCGGCCGTCGCTGGCGTTGCCGTTCTCGGCTTCGTCTACTCCGTCGTGATCGTCGCACAACTCGTCCTCGGCGCGATCGTCGGAGTCGGTCTCACCGTCGGATTGTACCTCACGTACCGTAGTCTCGCCGTTCTCGACTCGCTCGCCGACGCGGCCCAGCGGATCGCCGCGGTTCGCGAACGCGAGGTCGAGGAGCGCTCCGGATCCAGTTCCGGCCCCGTTTCCAGATCCGGTTCCGGCTCCAGTTCCGGCTCTGACTCCACGACTATTCGAGACTCGTCGGAGCGGGTCGCGGAACGCGATCGGTGAGTCGGTCTCACTCCGTCAGCTCCTCGATCAGCGTCTCAAGCTCGTAGGTCGCCGGCGCGCGCGGCTCGTCGCGCAGCGTGGCGATCGTGAACGTCGAGTTGGTTCGCTCGACCTCGGGGATCGCCTCGAAGTCGCTGATAAGTCGCTCGACGGTGTCCGACGAGGAGAGCCGCGCGAGGACGACGAAATCGGTCTCGCCCATCGTGAAGAACGCCTCGGTCACGCCCTCCACAGCGAGCAGTTCGTCGGCGAACGCCTCGTAGGGGCCCTCGTAGTCGGCGAGTACCTCGACGATGACGGTGACGCCGAGTCCGAGCGCCTCGTGGTCGAGGTCGTACAGGTCGTTCTCGATCACGCCGTCCTCACGGAGGTTGTTCAGTCGGTAGTGGATCGTCGACACCGGGATCTGCGTCTCCTCGTGGAGCCGCTCCGGACTCCCCGTGCCGAGGTCTGAGATCGCCTTCACCAGCCGCACGTCGCGCTCGTCCATACACCCGTTTCGCGTGCGGAATTGTTGTATATGTCGCTCGACATACTTGGAGGGACGTCCAAGAGTGCATCCCACTTCCGGGAGGAAATTGCATCGAATTCGTATGTGTGATTGTTCATCCCAAAATATGCGATCTTCGAGAGTATAGTTTAACTATCGTCACTCATTTCGAATGTACATCCAATGGAACTGCGAACTCTCCTCTCCGCTCCAGAATCGATCGTCGGTGCGTTCGTCGTGCTCGCCACGCTGTGGGGCACGTCGTTCGTCGCCATCGAGGCCGGACTCCACTACTTCCCCCCGCTGCTTTTCGCCGGCGTCAGGTACGCCGTCGCCGGCGCGGTGGTGCTGGCGTTCGCCGTCCTCGCCTCCGGCCGGTGGGTTCCGCGCGGTCGCGACGAGTGGCTCGGCGTCGCGGTCGCCGGCACGTTCGTCATCGCCGCCTATCACGGCCTGCTGTACGTCGGTGAGCTGTACGTCTCCGGCGCGGTCGCGGCCGTGATCGTGAGCCTGTCACCGGTGTTGACCGCCACGTTCGCGGCGGTGCTCCTCCCGAGCGAGCGGCTCGGCCCCGTCGAGATCGGCGGCTTCGCACTCGGGATCCTCGGCGTCGTCGTGATCGCCGACCCGATGGGGGCTGGACTCGGTAGCTCGGTCCTGCTCGGGGTCGCGCTCGCGTTCGCCGGCGCGGTCATGTTCTCGCTGGGGGCGGTGCTGCTCCGCCCGCTCCGCACCGACCTCCCTATCGCCGCGCTTCAGGGATGGGCGATGGTGTCTGGCGCTGGCCTGCTGTTCGTCGGAGCGGCGCTGCTCGGCGAGTCCCCCTCGGCGATCGTTTGGAACCGGACCTCGATGGCGTCGCTGGCGTACCTCACCCTGCTCTCCGGAGTCGTCGCGTTCCTGATCTACTTCGCGCTGCTCGACGCGGTCGGCCCCGCCCAGCTCCACCTTGTCGGGTACGCCGAACCCGTGGTCGCCGCGGCCGGGAGCTGGGTCCTGTTCGGCAGCCTGATCGAGGCGGAGGCGATCCTCGGCTTCGTCGCAATCCTCGCCGGGTTCGTCGTCCTCGAACGACACCAGATCGCCGCGTACGTCGGCCGCGTCGACGTCCAACGGCTGACGCGGTAGCCGCCTCTTTTCCGCGTGCCGGGACCGTCACTCCGCGAGATCCAGCACCCGGCGAGGTCCGCCACTCCGCGAACCGAACTCCGCCACTCCGCGAACCGAACTCCGCCACTCCGCGACGACCGTCACCCCGTGACATCTCCGGTCAGCCCCGCCCGCAGGTCGCGTCCGAAGTAGTAGCCGAGCAGCGCCACCGCGAGTCCGACCCCGCCGCCCACGGCCAACAGCGAGCCCCCCCACTGCTGGAGGTAGTCTATTCCGATCGGGAGGAATCCGACCCCGAGGACGCTCGTCACGGCGGTGCCAGCGCCCGCCGCGGCACCCGCGAGTCCCGTCTCGACGTACCTGCGCGACGAGAACACCAGTCCGAGGAAAAACGCCGCGAGGAACACGCCACCGACGGAGCCGATCGTGCCGCCGATCAGCGGGATCGCCCCGCCGGCGAAGACGCCGAGGCCGACGCCGGCGAGCGCGACCGCGAAGGACTTCACCGAGAACCACCGGCCGCTCATCCCGATTCGAGCGCCGTCGCCACCGCCGTCGGCGTCGCCGTCGACGCCGCGGTCGCCGCGGCTGACGGCCGTTTCGCTCGTCGCGTCCGCCCCGGGCGACTCGGTCCCTCCGCCGGCGAGGTCGTCGTCGAGGAGGTCGTCGAGATCGTCCATCGGATCCCCGTCCGACGCCTCCCGCTCCTTGGAGGGTTGCATACCTGACGGTTCGCCCGTGAGACCTTGTGTCTTGTGCCCACGAGGCGTTCCGTCAGCGGTCGCCTGCCTCGCGCTACTGACGCGCCAACGTCGACCGCTGCCCCGCGCTGCTGACGCGCCAACGTCGACCGCTGCCCCGTGCTGCCGACGCGCAGTCGGCGGATCCCTGTCGCACGCTACCGTTCGTCGTTTCACCGGAAACGAGGTGTCCTCGGGGCGCGTGACGGTCCCGGAACGGCTTTCGGTTCCCCCGTCGATCTGTCGGACATGGACACGCGCCGCGCGCTGCTCGACGCCCTGGGGAACGGACCGGTCTCCGGGCCGGCACTCGCCGAGGACCTCGACGTCTCGCGGGCGGCCGTCTGGAAGGCGGTCGAATCCCTCCGCGAGGCGGGATTCGCGATCGAATCGACGCCGAACGGCTACGTCGCGCCGTCGGATCCGGGGTACTCTGCGCCCGGTATCGAGTTCGGGCTCGACGCGCCCTACGAGATCGAGTACCGCGAACGGATTCCGTCGACGAACGACCGCGCCCGCGAACTGGCCGGCGAGGGCGAGGGGAACGTCGCGATCGTCGCCGACGAACAGACCAGCGGCCGGGGGCGGCTGGATCGAGAGTGGGTCGCGCCCGGCGGCGGAGTCTGGCTCTCGCTCGCGACCCGGCCCGACGTACCACCGTCCCGCGCGCCGCTTTTCACCCTCGCCGCGGCGGTCGCGACGGTGGACGCCTGTCGCGAGGCGGGCGTCGACGCGCACATCAAGTGGCCGAACGACGTGCTCGCGGGAGGAGATCGGAGCGGTGGAGACGGGAGTGGGAGTGACGGAGACGGGAGTGGGAGCGGCGGAGAGAGGAACGAACGCGACGGGGCTTCAGACGACCCCTCGGGCCGAGGCGGTCGCAAGCTCGCCGGGATCCTCACCGAGATGGAGGGCGAAGCCGACAGGGTGTCGTGGCTCGTCGTCGGAGTCGGCGTCAACGCCAACGTCGAGCCCGAGGCGCTTCCCGCGGGCGCGACCTCGCTCGTCGCGGAGCTCGGCACCGAGATCGACAGACGGCGGTTCGCGGCGACGCTGCTCGAACGGTACTGGACGCTCGCGGGAGCTGCCGACCGCATGGACCGCGTCCTCCCGGCGTGGCGCGAGCGGGCGAGCACGCTCGGCCGGCGCGTCCGCGTCGACACCGCGAACGGGCCGATCACGGGAACTGCCGTGGATGTCGAGTCGCCGGGCGCACTCGTGATCGACACTGCGGAGGGTCGTCGGCGCGTCCACGCGGGCGACTGCGAACACCTCCGCGACGCCGGCGACTGAGGCGAGCGGCCGTCGAAGATGTCCGGTACAGCTACGATCTAGCCGGGTACGGCTTGGGACGAGACGCGTTCAGCTCCGTCCGGCGGCCTCCGTCTCGCCGTCGTCCGCGGCCGCGGCGTCCTCAGAAATCGACGCGTCGCCCGCGTTCTCGTCGTCCGCAACGGACTCGGCCTCCGCGTCCGCAACGGACTCGGCTTCCGCGTCCGCAACGGACTCGGCTTCCGCGTCCGACTCCGTCGCTTCCACCGAGTCGACGGCTACTCCCTCCGGAACCGAGCCGTCGAGTCGGACCGTCAGCACGGGAACCTCGGCACCGCGAACGACCTTCTCGGCGACGCTCCCGAGCAGGAGCCGGTCGATCCCGCCCCGTCCGTGCGTTCCCATCACGACGAGGTCGCACTCGTTCCCCTCTGCGTACCGGATGATCTCGCGGCTCGGCGACCCTTCGACGACCGCGGTCTCGACGTCGACGCCCGCCTCCGTGGCGATGTCCTCGACCGCCCCGACCGCCTTCTTCGCGTCGCTGCGGAGGAGGTCGCCGACACCCTCCCACGAACTCTCCATCGGCATCCCCGCGTAGCTCGCGGTGTCGATCACGTACAGCGCGTGTACGTCCGCACCGTGTACCGACGCTAGGTCGAGCGCGTGCGCGACAGCCCGCTTCCCCTCTGCGGACCCGTCGGTCGGAACCAGGATCCGACTGTACAATGTCATATGATCACATAAAACACGTTTTCGACGGCATATAACTCTTTGCGGATTTTGCCGGTTCTTTGATACGAGCGGTCGCCGCTGGCACTCCGAGCCGCGCGTTTAAGCCAGTACACACCAATATACGCGTATGAGCGACGAAATACATCTCTCGCGAGTCGAAGACGAGCTTCGGAGCCATTCTTACCCGTCCGAACGCGACGACCTCGTCGCGTCGTTCGCGGGGACGACCGTGCTGTTCGCCGACGGCGACGCCGACCTCGGCGATCTCGTCGCCGACATCGATCAAGCACGATTCGAGAGCGCCGAGGACGCCTACACCGCGCTCCAGAACGTCCTTCCGATCGAGGCGCTCGGAGAGCCGGGACAGTCAGACGGCGACGCCTGACCCGACGGACCGCGCTTTCGTCGCACCCCCACGTCACCCGTCCCCACGCCACGGCGCGTCTCGCATCGCTTTTTACCGCGGGTCGCGCAGTGCGGGAATGAGCTATCGGATCGGCCTCGTCGGCAAGCCCTCCGTGGGGAAGTCGACGTTCTTCAACGCCGCGACGATGAACGACGTGCCCGAGGGGGCGTACCCGTTCACCACGATCGACCCGACCGTCGGCGAGGCGTACGTCCGCGTCGACTGCGCCGCCCCCGAGTTCGACGAGACCTGTACGCCGAGCGTCGGCGTCTGCCGCGACGGGACCCGCTTCGTCCCGGTGAAGCTCGTCGACGTCGCCGGGCTCGTTCCGGGTGCCCACGAGGGACGCGGGCTCGGCAACCAGTTCCTCACCGACCTCAACGAGACCGACGTGCTGATCCACGTCGTCGACTTCTCCGGGAAGACCGACATCGAGGGCGAGGCCACCGAGGGGCACGACCCCCGCGAGGACATCGACTTCTTGGAGGAGGAACTGGACGAGTGGTACCTCGACGTGTTAGAGAAGGGACTCGAAAAATTCGAGACGCGCTACCACGGCGCAGCGGCCGCCATCGAGGAGGAGCTCGCGGAGCAGATGTCCGCGTTCGGCATCGACAAGGACCGGATGAAACGGGTCATCCTCGCCGAGGGGCTCGAACTCGACCCCGAGACGTGGGACGACGACGACAGAGCGGAGCTCGCCAAGGAGATCCGCAAGCGCACGAAGCCGATGGTCGTCGCCGCCAACAAGATGGACACGCCCGAGGCGCAGGCGAACTGGGGGGAGATCACGAGCGACCCCGACTACGAGCACCTCTCGTTCGTCCCCGCGAGCGCCCACGCCGAGAAGGCCCTGAAGAACGCGGACGACGCCGGCGTTGTCGACTACACGCCGGGCGAGAGCGACTTCGAAGTCGTCGGCGACGTCTCCGGAGAGCAGGGGGCCGGCCTCGATCGGATCGGCGAGTTCGTCGCCGAGTACGACGGCACGGGCGTCCAGGGTGCCCTCGAATCGGCCGTCTTCGACGTGCTCGGCTGCATCGCCGTCTTCCCCGGTTCCGCGAACGGATCGAAAGACGAGAAGGGAGTCTTCCGCGATTGCTTCATCCTTCCCGAGGGGTCCACCACCGAGGACTTCGCGTTCCACATCCACTCGGACATCGGCGAGGGACTCCTCCACGGCACCGACTGCCGGAGCGGCCGTCAGGTCGGAACGGACCACGAACTCGCCCATCGCGACGTGATCGAACTGATCTCGACGAAACAGGCCGCGCCCTAACCCGATTCAGTCGCCGTCAGCGTCTTCCGTGACATCGTTCCCTCGTCGGGAGCGGACGAATCGATCGCTTCCCGAGCCGTTCCGATCCGACGCGCTTTCGCCGCTGCGCCCCGATCCGTTCGGATATGGACGACGTCGTCGACGCACTCGACGCCGCGGAGGGAACGATCTGTCTCGTCGGCGCGGGCGGGAAGAAGACCACGCTGTACGCGCTCGCGTCGCGTTTGGATCGCGCGGTGGTGACGGCGACGGTCCGGATCCCGATATTCGACCGCGAAGTCGTCGCGGTGCGCGCGACCGACGACCCCGTGGCGGCGCTTGATGACGGCGGCGAGTCGACGACCGCGTTCCCCCTCGGACTGATCCGCGAACGCGAGCGCGACGACCGGTACCGCGGGTACGACCCGGCGACGGTCGACGAACTCGCCCGCGCACACGACGGCCCGGTCCTCGTGAAGGCCGACGGCGCGCGGACCCGCCGTCTCAAGGCACCAAACGAGCGGGAGCCCCAGATCCCGGAGACCGCGGACACAGTGGTTCCGGTGGCGAGCGTCGGTGCGATCGGCGAGTCGCTGTCGGCGGAGACGGTCCACCGACCGGAGCGGGTGGCCGCGATCACCGACGCCGCGATCGGCGACGAGATCACCCCCGAACTGGTCGGTCGCGTGCTGGCACACGAGCGGGGCGGTTTGAAAAGGATCCCGGCGGACGCGACGGCGATCCCGCTCGTGAACGCAGTCGACGACGAGGGTGACGAGGCCGCGGCACGAGAGGTCGCCTCGGTCGTTCACGAGCACGCGGACGTCTCGCGAGTCGTCCTCGCGCAGATGATCGAAGACGAGGTCGTCGACGTGGTGAGGTAAATAGGCGGCGTGGCGTGAGTATAAGGGCGCTCGCGGTCCAACTGACCCCATGGAACGTATCGTGACGGTGGTGCCGGAGGCGGGCCTGCACGCGCGGCCGGCGTCGAAGCTGGTGCAGACGGTGAACGGGTTCGACGCGACGGTGTCGATCGGACGGGCGGGCGACGGCGACGACGGCGAGGGCGGTGACGCCAACGATGGCGATGGCGGCGACGACGGATTGGTCCGCGCCGACAGCATGCTCTCGGTGAGCGGACTGAACGTCGGCCACGGGGAGTCGGTTCGCGTCGTCGCCGAGGGAACCGAGGCGGAGGACGCGCTGGACGCGGTCTGTGACCTGCTCACGAGTGCGATCGACGAGGAAAACGGCGACAGCGACGGTGACGGTGACAGCGAGGACGATAGCGACGACGGCGACGACGACGGCGGTGAGACGGAGTGAGGGACCTTTCCGGTGTCGGGAGCACGCCCCTCTCCGGAGTCGGCACGGTACGTTGGTACCGGCCGGAAGCCGACCTGGTGCTTCCCGACCGATCGGACCCGTCCGCGGTCGACCCCGAGGCCGAGCGGTCGCGGTTCGCGGCCGCCCGCGATGCGGCCCGAGCGGCGATCCGAGACGCGCGCGACCGGGCGGCCGAGCGCGTCGGCGAGGAGGAGGCTGCGGTGTTCGACGCCCACGAGCAGTTCCTCGACGACCCGGCGCTCGTCGAGGACGTCGAAGCCGCCATCGAGGTGGGGACGCCGGCGGAACGCGCCGTCGACGACCGGTTCGAGGAGGCGATAGCGCAGTTCGAGGCGATGGACGGCCGGATGGCCGAGCGGGCGGACGACCTGCGAGATGTCCGCGACAGGTTGTTGCGCGTCCTGCTCGACGTGCGATCCGTCGATCTCGGCAACCTCCCCGACGGCACCGTCCTGTTGGCCGAGCGGCTCACCCCGAGCAACACCGCGGAGCTCGATCCCGACGCGGTCGCCGGCATCGCCACCGTCACCGGCGGACGGACCGCCCACGCGGCTATCATCGCGCGATCGCTGTCGATACCGGCGGTCGTCGGCGTGGGGGAATTGCTCCGGGAGGTCGAGGACGGTGCCGAGGTCCTCGTCGACGGCGAGGGCGGGCGGTTGGTCGTCGATCCCGACGCGGCACGGCTGGCGGCGATCGACGGGGAGGGGGCCTCCGTCGTGACCGAGCGCGTGTCGACCGCCGGCGGCCGAGCGATCGAAGTCGCCGCGAACGTCGGCGGCGAGGCGGAGCTCGGTCCGGCGGCCGAGCGCGGCGCGGACGGAATCGGGCTGTTCCGGACGGAGTTCCTCTTTTACGACCGCGAGTCGCCCCCCGGCGAAGACGAGCAGTACGAGACTATCACGGCGGCGCTCGCGGCGTTTCCGGAGGACCGCGTCATCGTCAGGACCGTCGACATCGGCGGAGACAAACCGGTCCCGTACCTCGATCTGCCGGCCGAGACGAACCCGTTCCTCGGGAGCCGCGGGATCCGGCTGTCGCTCGGCGACCACGCCGGGCTGTTCGAGACGCAGCTCCGGGCGCTGTTGCGCGCGGCGGGCCACGCGGAGGCCCGCGAGGACGGCGGCGAGCTCGCCGTCATGTTCCCGATGATCTCGCGGATCGAGGAGGCGGAGGCTGCCCTCGAGGTCGTCGAATCGGTCGCGGCCGACCTCGAAGACCAGGGCGTCGACCACGCGGTGCCGGAGCTGGGCGCGATGGTCGAGACCCCGGCCGCGGCCTTCACGGCGGACGCCCTTGCCGACCGACTCGACTTCCTCAGCATCGGCACGAACGACCTGACCCAGTACGTGATGGCCGCCGACCGCGAGAACGACGCGGTCGCCGACTACCACGACCCGCTGCATCCCGCGGTGTTGCGCGCAATCGACCGCACGACCTCGGCCGCGAGCGGGACCGACGCCTGGGTCGGGATGTGTGGCGAGATGGCCGGCGACCCCGCGCTCACTGAACTGCTCATCGGGCTCGGGCTCGACGAGCTGAGCATGAGCGCGGTGACCGTCCCGGCGGTGAAACAGCGCGTGAGGGAAATCGAAACGGAAGCGGCGAGCGACCTCGCCGCGGAGGCGCTCGCGTGCGAGACGCGGGCCGAAGTTCGGGACCTGCTCGGCGCGTAGCCGGCTTTCGACCGTTAGATTCTGTTTAAGTCCTCAGTGGGTGAGGTATTCTGCCCGACTTGCGGTCACTACAGAAATGGCAGCGAGCGAGTACGGGAGTGGGTATTGCACGCGGTTGGGGTGAGTGTTTATAAGTGAGTGAGTGGTGTTGCTGACGGCTGTTTATAGATCGTTGACGGCGCGGTGAATCGCTCAGTGTGTGGCGTAGAATGCTTATAAATGATTGGCGACAGCGCGGTGAACACTTCCAACGCCCCAGCGGCTCGCCTATAAATCGTTGACAGCGCAGTGAACATCTCCAAAGCCCCAGTCGCGACGAGCTCGCGGTTTCACCGCTCGCTACGAGGGCTCCCTGCGGTCGCCCTCGCTACTCGCGCGCTTTGCTGCGCTCCTCGCTCAGTCGCTGATGCTCCTTCGCTGCGGTGCTTGCTGCAGCGTGCTTCGTCCTCGCGACAGCGAGGTGCGGAGCACCTCTGGCAGCCGGCGCGGAGCGCCGGCGACTGCCCCTTTGAGTCCCACCCCGCACTGCTCCGCACAGCACCTCACCCCTCCCCAGCCTCGCCGCTCGCGCTCTTCGAGCGCTCACGGCGTCCAGCGAGAATCGGAGATTCTCTGGCAGCCGGACGTAGTCCGGCGACCTCGCGGGCTCCTCGCGCCCTCCGGGCGCTCGGAGGCGCGCCAACCGCATCGGTCATTTATACGCAACCGTCGCTCCCTCAGTTCCACCTTTAAATTCCACGTCGTCGTCGGCGGTCTGCAATCCCCACTCCCGCTATCGATCGAGAGGTACCGTTCAGCGCCTCACTGTCTCGGATACGATTGTGTCTGAAGAAGCGGAGTTGACCGAGAACCGACTATTACAATTTCTCGATGTCCCGGGCGGCTTCGGCCTGTTCGCGGACCGAATCGAGCGTGGCCGACGGGTCGGTGGCCGCGACGGCGGCGTTGACGGTGCCCTCGAGCACCGGCGCGTCCGCGATGACCGCCTTGACGTCGCTCAGTTCGATGGCGACGTCGGCGTTCATCACGGCGCTGCCGAGGTCGACGAGGACGACGACGCCGTCGCCGTCGGCCGCGGCCTCGATGGCATCTCCGATAGCGTCGGGGACGGTGCCGATCCCTCCGCTACCGTCGCCGCCGACGGCCTCGATCGCGGTGTCGCCCGCCATCTCGGCCGCGATCTCGACTATCCCCTCGGCCGCTCGCTCGCTGTGGGAGACCACGACGAGTCCGACCATCAGTCGGTCTCCGGGTCGGGTGCGGTCGCGTCCTCCGCTCCCGGTTCTCCTCCTCCCGTTTCTGCCTCCCCGCCTTCTCCTCCTGCTCCCGCTTCCGTCTCAGCGTCGTCCGGTATCGTGGGCGAGGTCGCGTCGACGTCGGGGATCTCGGCGTCGAGGCGGTCGGCGGCGACTGACAGCAGCTCTTCGAGGATGTACAGCGCGCTCGTCGCGCCGGGGTCTTGGTGGCCGACCGACCGCCAGCCGAGGTAGGAGGCGCGACCCTTGCGGGCGCGGATGGGGACGGTGAACGCGACGCCGCGGTCGGCGGCGTCGACCGCCTTCGCGAGCGCTTCGAGCGGCGGGAGGCCGTCCGTCTCGATCGACTTCTTGAACGTGTGGACCGCGGGCGTCAGCGCGTCGACCATCGTCTGATCGCCGACCGAGGCGTCGCCGCGGTCCACGACCTTTTCGAGGTAGGTCTCGGCGAACGCGACGGCGCTCTCGGCAGTGACTCCGTCGGAGAGCTCCGCGCTCGCGAACACGAGCGAACCGCCGAAGAGCGGACCCGACGCACCGCCGACTTCGGCCATGAGCGTCTTTCCGACGGTTTTCCCGACGGTCTCCGGGTCGGGATCGTCGAGGTCGCGGGCGGCCTCGGCCGCGGCGGCCCACCCGCGAGCCATGTTGCCGCCGTGGTCCGCGTCGCCGATGGCGGAGTCCAGCTCGGTCAGGTAGTCCCGCTCGCGCTCGATGCGTTCGGCGACCGCCTCGGCGGCCGCGACGACGGGGGTGCCGTTTTCATTCAGTTCGTCCCCGCTCATTGTGTCTGGGTGAGCGCGGGGGTGTCGGCCGGCGCGCCGAGCAGCTCTTTCAGTTCGTCGTCGACGGCGCAGACGGTGATCGACGCGCCCGCCATGTCCAGCGAGGTCATGTAGTCGCCGACCCACGCGTCCCACGTCTCCAGGCCGTGCTCGCCGAGCAGCTCCTGGAGCCGTCGGTTGACGACGAACAGCTCCATCTGCGGAGTGCCGCCCATCCCGTTGACGATCGTGAGGATCTCCTGTCCGGAATCGAGATCGAGGTCGTCGAGAACGGCCTCGGTCAGTTTGTCCGTCACCGCGTCGGCGCTCATCGTCTCCGTCCGCTCAGTGCCGGGCTCCCCGTGGATCCCGATCCCCAGTTCGATCTCGTCGTCGCCCAGATCGAAGGTGGGTTCGCCCTTCTCGGGGGTGACACACGAGGTGAGCGCGGTGCCCATCGTGCCCACGTTGTCGATCACCTTCTGGGCGACGCGCGTGACCTCCGACAGGTCGTAGCCCTCGGCGGCCTTCGCGCCGGCGGCCTTGTGGACGAGGATCGTCCCGCAGACGCCGCGACGGCCGGAGGTGTACAGTGAGTCCTCGACGGCCACGTCGTCGTCGACCACGACGCTATCGACTTCGACGCCCTCCATCTCGGCGAGCTCGATGGCGGTCTCGAAGTTCATCACGTCGCCCTCGTAGTTTTTGATGATCGCGAGGACGCCGTCGCCGGCGTCGCAGGCGTCGATGAGCGCCTCGAACTCGTCGGCGGTCGGCGAGGAGAACACGCCACCCGCGGCCGCCCCGTCGAGCATCCCGTCGCCGATGTAGCCCGCGTGCGTCGGCTCGTGGCCGCTGCCCCCGCCCGTCACGAGCGCGACTTTCCCGCCGACCGGGACGTCGCCGCGCACCAACACCTGCGTGTCGGGGAGCCGACGCAGCCGGTCCGGATACGCCGCGACCATCCCCTCGAGCATTTCGTCGACGACGTCATCCGGATCGTTGATCAGCTTCTTCATAATCAACGTAAATGACACTCCCTGATACATTAAAGATAGTGGGCCGACGGGTCGCGATTCGGGTCGAAGCCGCCGGATCCGGGGCGAGAGCGTCTAGCGTCCGAACAGCAGCGGGGCGATAAGCAGGGCCAGCGGCACGGCGATCCACGCTTGCCCCGCGAACACGTTGTACTGACCGAGGGTCACCGACACGGGCGTGCCCTCCACGTGGCCGACGAGGAACTCGAATCCGACGGTGAGGACGGTCCAGCCGACGCCCACGGCGACCAGCTCCGCGAGCGCGTACTCGGTTGCCGTCCACCGGAAGAACGCGAACGAGACGCCGAGGATCGCGGCGACCAACATCGCCGTGCTCACCACGTGGCCGGGGTACTCCCCGATCCGAGGGATGATTATGATCTCGCGAAATACGCCGTTCGTGACGGCGAGAACCGCCATGAGCAGCCAGACGCCCAGCGGGGCGAGGAGGACTCGCGGTCGGACCGACTCCGCGGCCGCGATGGGGAGCGGACTCATGGCCGCGCGTTCGCTCCACGGTCGCATCAGTGTATCCCTGATTTCGATCCGATCGCACGCGGCGCGAGAAAGCCGCTTCATCCCTTAAGAAATGATGCTAATCACGTTGCAGATCCAGTCCCCGTCGAAGTCGACGCTCCCGCCGATCCGATCGCCGATCCGGCCGCTGCGGACGACGAGCGGGATCACTCGACCGTGAGCGCCAGCTCGAACGGGTACATCCCCCGTTCGCCCGGCGTCCGATCCGGAACGCTCCAGGAGACGCCGAACAGCCCGCGGCTCACGTACGTGCCCGGAGGGAGATCCGCCGGGACGGCGTACGTCGCGGCGATCGCATCGCCGGCCTCGACCGTCTCCAGCGCCTCGCCGTCGCTGCGGTTCGGTCGCGGGCCGTCGATGCCGTCAGTCTCCGCGATCTCCAGTGACCGTCGTTCGCCGTCCTGAAACACCCAGAGCGCGCTCGGCAGCGCTCCCCGGCTCGTGAACGTGTACGGCCCCTCCACGTCGCCGTCGGCGTTCTCTGACCCCGACGAGACCGCGAGCGCGAACTCCAGTTCCGCGCCGTCGGCCGCCGCGATCGACACACTCACCGGAAGCCGGTCGTACAGCGACTCACCGACGATGATGGCGTAGATCGTACCGTCGAGTCGGTAGTACGGCGGCGTGTCGTACTCCGCGGCGAGATCGTCGTAGGCGTCCGGCACATCGTTGATGAAGTACTGTCTGTGGGCCGGCGACGGGAGCGCCGGCCGCCGGTGTGGCGACGCCAGCGCGCGCTCGAAGAACGCTCGCACCTCGTCATCGAGTTCCGACTCGTCGACCACCGGCCGGTCCCACATGCCCTCCTCGGTCAGCTCGCGCGCCGTGATCGCGTACGGTGGGTCCTCGTTCTCGACGGTCGTCTCGATCCGGGAGACCCCTCGCTGGTCCTCCAGGTAGTCGTACTCGTCGAGGAAGGGGGCGACGGCCTCCGGAAGGAGACACCGGCGGTACTCGTCCCGTGGCACGTGTGTGCCGGAGGCCGTCAACGCGCGGACGAACCCCTCGATCGCCTCCGAATCGAGGTCATCGTGCTGTCTCGCCTCTCGCAAAACCCGGTCTTCGTCGTACTCGTCGGCCTCCTCGTCGTCGAGTTTCGCGACGAACGTCGGAAGGATCGGATCGAACACGTAGCGCGTCCCGTCGAGTTCGACGTACGGCTTCAGCTCGCCGCGGTCGAACGCGCGAAATTCGTCCACTGCGGCCAGCAGCGCGTCGTCGGGATCGTCGGTCTCGAACCCGCCGTCGCGCGCCCCGGTGAGCGGCTCGCGCAGTGCGGCCGGAATCTCCGTTTCGTGGACGACGAACTCCGGATCGATCCCGCGACTCGGCGACGGCTCGTACGCGTTGACGACGTGCTCCACGGTCCGGAGTTCGATGTCGGTCACCGCGGTCGCCTCGTCGTCGGTTCCGTTCGTCGTCTCGTCGTCGGTTCCGTTCGTCGTCTCGTCGTCGGTTCCGTTCGTCGTCGGTTCCGTGCCGAGGTCGTTCTCAACGCACCCGGAGACTGCGACGAGAGAACAACCGATCGCGGAGAGGAGGGCTCTCCGGTCCATAATCGGACGTTTCGTAACGAATGGTAAAAAACTTCTGTAGGTCGGTATCCGGATCGGAGGACAGCACCCGACTCAGACCGTGAGGACGGTGTGATCGTCACCTCGCTCATCGGGAACAACGAGTTTAACGGATGCGGTACGCCGAACCTTTATTCTCGTGTGTAGAGCTAACGGTTCTTACTGTCACCGTGATGATTTCCTCTCCAGCCTACTCTCTCACTGCGTTCACTCCTTGAGGCCCGAGGCTCCGACTTGGATCACGCTGAATACTGAGGATGAGCGCAGCACGTAGCAGTTCTCGGTTGCGTTCGGTGCCACATCGCCGGGTTAGCAATGCTCACACAACCTCTATCTCCGCCCGAGTCATACATGATTATTGGTGATGTTAATGTCGCAAACTACTGCCAGCAGAAATGTCGAACTCCTTAGGGACGGGTACCGCGCGTTCAACGAGTCCGACATCGAGAGCGTCATGGCCATCATGTCCGACGACATCGAGTGGATCGAACCCGAGGGCCTCCCGCACAGTGGCACTCACCGTGGCCCCGAGGCTATCGTCGAGAATGTATTCACTCCGGTGATGGAGCAGTACGAAGACCTCAATCTCGAGGTAGATCGCTTCGTCGGCGACGGCGACACGGTCGTCGTCCTCGGGACTGCCCGAGGGCGGGGACGTGAGACCGGCAAGAGCCTCGAAAATCCGTTCGCGCACGTCTACGACATCGAGGACGGGCAAATCACTCGGTTCGTTCAGCACACGAACACGTACCACTCGCGAGACGTCATCGGGGCCTGAGGTCAGATCCGACAGCGAAACGGTACCTAACGTTATAGAACCCACTCTTCTGGAATGGTAGAACGACGAAATTGGGTGGCTGGGGAGTCCCAGCCCACCAATCCATTCGGGCGGTTCCCGAATTGAATTAACGTGGGCCAACACGGATTTGAACCGTGGACCTCCCGGTTATCAGCCGAGCGCTCAACCTGACTGAGCTATTGGCCCAGATGAGCGCATTCAGTCGTTGCGCGGGTAGGATTTTAAGGGTTTCCTTTCGGGAGTCGGCCGCCGTCTCGCGGTTTCGGAGACATACCAACGGACATCGCTGGGGACGCTCTCGGTCGCCGAGCGGTCGCCGAGTGATATCTCTTCGGTCGATAAGCAGTCAGTCGGTTCGGTCGGCTTCCTCGTCCTCGACAGTGAAATCGACGTCGACGACGTCGTCCGCGCGGTTCGCGTCGTCGAAGCGGCTGTCGTCGGCATCAGCGGTGTCGCTTTTACCGGCCGCTCCGTCGGGGGAATCGGACGGATCATCGCCGGGGAAATTGTCGTCGGAAACATCGCCGCCGGGGAAATTCCCGCCGGAGAACCCCCCGCTCATCGTGAATCCGCTGCCACCGCCACCGCCGCTTCCGTCGCCGGGGAAGCCGCCGATGTACACGTTTCCGGTGGCGAAGCCGTCCGTCTCGCTGTCGAGGTACGGGATCACGACGTACTTCTTGAGCGCCATCCGGATCGGGACCCGCGAGAGCGGGAGCGCGAGTAGGAACCCGACCGCGTCGGTGACGAGTCCCGGGGTGAGCAGGAACGCGCCGGCGGCGATCAGGAGACCGCCGTCGAGCAGTTCGTCGGTCGGCGGCTCGCCGCGAGCCAGCTTCCGTTGGACCCGCGCGAGCGTCGCGCGCCCCTCGGCCCGGAGGAGGAGCATCCCGAGCACGGCGGTCAATACCACCAGCGCGACGGTGACCGGCCAGCCGAGACGCGTCGCGACGACGATCAGGAACAGCGCGTCCACGAGGGGGACGACGAGTAGCAGCGCGAGCAGCGTTCGCGGGCGCATACCACGGGATTCCAGCCGGGGACCCATAGCCCTTTTCGTCGCGGCTGTGCGGCGTGACCCTCGCCTCGATCCGCGACCGCTACGCATCGATCCGCGACCGCCACGGCTTTGACCGACCGGTCCGAGCCGAGCGTATGGACATCGTCGGCGCGCTCGGACGCGAGCCACCGGATCGCGAGTCGCTGCCGCGGTGGGTCGCGCCGCTGCCGAAGTTCCTCGAAAACGTCGCCTTCCGATTCGTCTGGGTCGTCGTCGCCATCAACCTCCTCGGCACCGCGTTCGGTTTCTGGTACTATCGATTCCAGTTCCAGGAGGTCCCCGTTGAGATGTGGCCGTTTGTTCCCGACAGCCCCGCGGCGACCCTCCTCATCGCGCTCGCGCTCGCCGCGTGGGCGCTCGGACGGTCGAGCGACACCCTCGCCGCGCTCGCGTTCTTCGGGAACGTCAAGCTCGGACTGTGGACGCCCTACGTCCTCGCTGTCTTTCACCCGCAGTTCCTCGCGAACTCGGGACCGGCGATGTACGCGTTCCTCTTCGTGAGTCACCTCGCGATGGTCGTGCAGGCGTTCGTGCTCCACCGGATCACGGACTTTCCGCTCAAGGCCGTCGCCGTCGCGACCGCGTGGTACACCGTCGACCTACTGATGGACTACTTCGTTCCCGTGATCGGTGAGGTGACGCACACGTCGCTTCCGTACGCGGACGCGGACCCGTGGTTCACGACGACCGTGCTGCAGGTCGCGGCGGCCGGTGCGGTCGCGCTCACAGTGATTCCGGTGTTCTGGACGCTCGGAACGCACGCCGAGACGCTCCGCCTCGACGTCGTCAGCGACGGTGCGGCCGGCGACAATGCGACCGGCGACGGTACGACCGACGACGATGGCGGGTGACCGACGAGTGACCGCGTCCCTCTTTTAAGTCCGACGAGCACGTTCGGACACCCATGAGCGCCTACGAGCGGATCGCCGATCTGTCGGTGACGATCGAGTCGATCGAGCGGCGGCGGTATGTCGGGGAGACGACGAGCGGGTTCGAGCGGACGACCACCGAGTTTCGGCTCGCCGGCGACGGCGTCGTCGGTCGCGGCGAGGACGTGACCTACGAAACCGCCGACCACGACGCCCTCGTCGGGACCGACCCGATCGACCTGGAGGGCGAGTGGACGATAGCCGAGCTGTCGACGCATCTCGACGGGATCGATCTATTCTCGGCGAAACCCCCCGAGAAGGAAACCTTCCGGAAGTATCGTCGCTGGGCGGTCGAGAGCGCGGCGCTTGACCTGGCGCTGCGACAGCGTGATGAGTCGCTCGGCGGGCTGCTCGGCATCGAGTCCGCTCCAGTCCGGTTCGTCGTCTCGACGCGTCTCGGAGAGCCCCCGACGACAGACCGCGTCGAGGAGCTGCTCGCGCTCGATGCGGACTTGGAGTTCAAACTCGATCCGACGCCGGACTGGCCGGAGGAAGCGTTCGTGACCCTGCGCGAGACGGGGGCCGTGCGAATTCTCGATTTAAAAGGCTGGTACGAAGGGACCGACGTCGACGTCGAGGCCGACCCCGAACTTTACCGCGACGTGTTCGCGGCGTTCCCGTCGGCGATCGTCGAGGACGCCGCGTTCACGCCCGAGACGAGACCGCTCGCCGAGCCGCAAGCGGACCGGCTCTCCTTCGACTACCCGATCGACGGCGTCGAGAGCCTGCGGTCGCTGCCGGTCGAGCCCGGCTGGTGTAACGTCAAACCGTCGCGGTTTGGCACCCTCGAATCGCTGTTCGAGACGATCCAGTACTGCCAGGAGAACGGCATCCGGCTGTACGGCGGCGGTCAGTTCGAACTGGCGAGCGGACGGACAGCGATCCAGACGCTCGCGTCCCTCTTTTATCCGGACGCCCCGAACGACGTCGCGCCACGGCCGTTCAACGATCCCGAAGCCTCGCCGCCGTACCCGACGAGCCCGCTGACGCCCGATCGCGACGGCGACGCGGTCGGATTGGAATTTTGACGAGTAACGAGGCGGGTGCGGGGGTAACGGCGACTACGGGTTGGAGTCGGGTGAGGAATTCGGACGGGTGTGGGGGCGGGAGAGACTCGCTCAGTCGTCGTCCGCCGTCGCGCCATCTGCACCGTCGCCGTCGTCGCTCGCGCCGGTCGCAGCCGTCGCCGCGTCGTCCTCGATGCTCGGCGGGTACTTGCCGCGGTCGAGTTTGAGGTCGGACTGCGGCCGCGCCATGCAGGTGAGTGCGAACTCCTCCGCCTCCTCGTCGGTGAGTCCGCGGGCGGCCGGCTGGGTCACCTCGCCTTCGACAATCTCGGCGGAGCACGCGAGACACATCCCGACGCGGCAGGAGTACTCCTGAGCGATCCCCTCCTCGATACAGGGCTGGAGGATCGTCTCCGTGTCGGCCACCTCGATCGTCTCGCCGGTGCCGACGAACTCGACGGTGTACTCGGTCATAGCGCGGAGTACCGCCCGCCCCATCAAAAAGGGTTCCCCTCCATCGCGTCGCCGTCGCGGGGACGGAAGGAGGTGAGAGAAGGGCTTGTCCATGAGCCCGGCCTCGAACCCGTCCGGGTTGGCGGTGAATCCGCCACTCGGCGTCACAGTTCCAGGCTTCAGGGCGAGTTGAAGAATCGGATTTCAACAGGGCCGGTTTTTAATACCTGATGTATGACTGTCACACTACCGATGCTTCCAACGCCCTCCATCGCCCAGATACCGACGTTCCGGTTCGCGGGTGCCACAGTCGCGTACGACGAAGTGTACCTACTGGTGGTACTTCTCGTCCTCTGGGCGACCCTTGGTAGATGGGTTTATAAGGACGCCACGGCCCGCGGCAGCGAGTGGGCGTGGCAGTGGGGATTCGGCACCCCGCTGACGGTGGTCGCGGGTCTGGACGTGCTGTTGCTGGTCGTCGTGATTTATTTGCTGCTTCGGGATTCGGACTGATCGTCGTGCGTCGCTACCAGCGATCCATTCACTATTGGTACGCCATGGGCGAACACGTCCAACGCTCCAACTGTTCGCTTATAAGTGGTTGACCACAGATCGGTGGCGAACACATCCGAACCCCCAGTCGCCGGCGGCTTCGCCGTTGGCTGCCCCTTTGAGTCCCATCCGCACTACCGGAAGACGGTCACGCGTTTTCATCGCGTGAGCAAGCGAGACTTTCGGTCTCGCCCTGGTCGCCTCGCTCCGCTCGGCGCTGCGACTTCCGGACTCCCGCTCGTTTCACTCGCGGGACCGCCTCGCACCCGCACCGCACGCCTCCCCAGCCTCGTCGGTCACTCTCGGCTTCGCTTCGAGTGACCGACTCCCTCGCGCGTGCGCCTCGCGCCCGCAGGGCGCTCGGCGGCACACGCCACCGCACCTGGTTCGAACGATTCACCGCCTCATCTATCTCACCCGCCACACGATCCCTCCCGTCCATCGCAACGACTAATCCCCCGCCGGACGCTTCCCGAGGTATGACCGAGAAGGCCACCGCGCGAGCCCATCCGATCCAGGGGCTCGTCAAGTACCACGGGATGCGCGACGAGCAGCTCCGGCTCCCCTACCACGACAGCATCAGCCTCTGTACCGCGCCGACCGCGACGACGACCACCGTCGAGTGGCAGCCCGACGCCAGCGAGGACGTCTACGTCATCGGCGACGAGGAGGTGGGCGGGCGCGCCGCAGAACGCATCGACATGGTCGTCGATCACGTCCGGGATATGGCCGGCGTCGACGCCGCCGTCCGGCTGGAGAGCGAGAACTCCTTCCCGTCGAACATCGGCTTCGGCTCGTCGTCGTCCGGGTTCGCGGCCGCCGCGCTCGCCCTCGTCGAGGCCGCCGGCCTCGACTTCTCTCTACCCGAGGTCTCCACGGTCGCCCGCCGGGGATCCTCCTCGGCCGCGCGCGCGGTCACCGGCGCGTACTCCCGGCTCGACGCGGGTCTCAACGACGAGGACTGTCGCTCCTACCGGCTCGACGTGGGCGTGAGCGACGACGGCTTCGACCCCGAGGAGGACCTCCGCATCGTCGCCGCGCACGTTCCCGCTTATAAAGAGACGGAGGAGGCGCACCGCGAGGCCGCAGCGAGCCACATGATGCAAGCGCGGACCGCCCACGTGCAGGACCAGCTCGTCGAGATGACTGACGCCCTCCGCGCCGGCGACTTCGATCGGATCTTCGAGACGGCCGAGCACGACTCGCTCTCTCTCACCGCCACCACGATGACCGGCCCCGCGGGCTGGGTGTACTGGCAGCCCGAGACGATCGCCGTGTTCAACGCCGTCCGCGAACTCCGGGAGGACGGCGTCCCCGTCTACTTCTCGACGGACACCGGTGCCTCGGTGTACGTGAACACGCTCGCCGACCACGCCGCCGAGGTCGAGAGCAGAATCGCCGAGATCGGGATCGACACCGACGTCTGGGAGGTCGGCGGCCCGGCCCACCTGCTCGACGAGAGCGAAGCGCTCTTTTAAATAGAATCGGCGGTGCAGTGGCGTGCCTCCGAGCGCCCGGAGGGCGCGAGGAGCCCGCGAGGTCGAAGGCGGCCGCAGTAAGCACTGCAAGGAGTGAGCGCAGCGTACGACTGAAGCGCGCAACAAGGCCCCCGAGTAGCGAGGGCGACCGAAGAGAGCCCTCCGTTGCGAGCGGTGAAACCGCGAACTCTTCGCGCCTGGGGCTTTGGAGCTGTTCGCCGTCACAGCAACGACGTACCTCTCAACATCTCCCGCTTATTCCTCCGGATCCTCGCCGCGCGCCCGCTTGTACATCTCGAGTGCTTCCTCCCGGCGCTCGGAGTGGTCGACGATCGGCGCGGGATACTCGGGGGCCGCGTTCGCGCGCTGCGTGGTCGACAGCTCGTGCCACTCGTGGATCAGGTCGGCGTCGAGTCCTCGCATCTCCGGCACATACTCTTTTATGTACGCCGCCTCGGGGTCGTACCGCTCCCCCTGCGTCATCGGATTGAAGATCCGGAAGTAGGGCTGTGCGTCGGTCCCCGTCGAGGCCGCCCACTGCCAGCCGCCGTTGTCGTTGGCGGTGTCGTGGTCCGCCAGTCGCTCGCGGAAGTGCTCGTAGCCGTGCCGCCAGTCGGCGAGCAGGTCCTTCGTGAGGAATGAGGCGACGATCATCCGCACCCGGTTGTGCATGAACGCCTCCTCGCGAAGCTGGCGCATCCCGGCGTCGACGATGGGGTATCCCGTCTCACCGCGCTTCCACGCAGCGATCTCCTCGGAATCGTCGCGCCACTCGATTCCCTCCTCGTACGTCTTGTAGTTCGCCGTCACCACCTCGGGATTGTGATAGAGCACCTGCGCGTAGAACTCCCGCCACGCGAGCTGCTGTTGGAACTCCTCGATGCTCTCGACGTGCTCCTCGGGACGGTCGCTCGACTCGGCCGTCTCCATCGCGCGCTCGGTCGCCTCGTAGGCCTCGCGCACGCCGATTTCGCCGTACTTCAAAAAGGCCGACATGCGGGAAGTCGCCTCGCGGGAGGGATAGTCCCGATCCTTGCCGTACGCGAACACCGCCTCCGAGAGGAACGCGTCGAGCCGGTCTCGTGCCGCCTCGGTTCCGGCGAGGCCGACTTCGGCGTCGGCCTCTGAAAAGCCCAGATCGCCCGGCGCGGGGAGGTCGCCGACGGCGACGCGGTCGGCCGCCACGCCGCCGTCTGTGCGGGCGTCGGTCGACGCCCCATCCTCGGCTCCGACCGCCGCCCGCAGCGCCTCCGCGTCGAGAAAATCCGCGGAATCGGGGGTCGCCGCGGGCGGGTCCGTCTCGCGGTCGGTCCACTTCCTCCAGTAGTAAGTGTACACCGAGTACGGGTCACCGGCGTTGGTTCGGATCGAACCGGGCTCGTGGAGGACGGCGTCGTGGTGCGCCTCGCGGGCGATTCCGGCGCTGTCGAGGGCTCGACGGACCGCGGCGTCGCGCTCGCGGGCAAGTCCGGTGTAGTCGCGGTTCCAGACGACGCGGTCGGCGTCGAGGCCGTCGGCGAGTGACGGGAGGACGGATTCCGGGTCGCCGCGCGCGACGAGGAGGTCGCTCTCGCGGTCGCGGTACGCGTCCCGCAGTACGGCGAGGCCGTCGAGGAGTCGCCGGACCCGCACGTCGCTCGCGTGGTCGAGCACGTCCGGGTCGAAGACGAAGACTCCCGCGGCCTTCCCCCGATCGGCGGCGGCCGCGAGCCCCACGTTGTCCGCGATCCTGAGGTCTCGTCGGTGCCAGAACAGTTCCATGGGATCGGATCGCCCGCGACGACCGTGAAACCACCGGCGGCGGACGGTGGATACGACCCGGGACTCCGACTACTCGTCAGCAGTCAGCGCTTTCAGCAGGTACACCGCGGGTGCCTTCGCAAGCGGCTCGTTGGCGTTGCCGCAGTGGGGCGACTGGACGCAGGCCGGGCAGCCGCCCTCGCACCCGCAGCCGTCGATGAGCCGCGCGGTGCGGGCGAACAGCTCCTCGACCCGCTCGTGGCCCCGCCGCGCGAGTCCAACCCCACCGGGGTGGCCGTCGTAGACGAATACGGCCGGTGAGTCCGTGTGGGGGTGATAGGGCGTCGAGATGCCGCCCACGTCTGCGCGGTCACAAAGCAGGTGAAACGGGAACAGCGAGATGATCCCGTGTTCGGCGGCGTGAATCCCGCCGTTGAACGCGTGCTCGCCGCTTGGCGGGGACTCGGGTGATTCGTCGTCGGCGTTGCGTGCGGAGTCGGCGTCGCTTGCGGCGTCGGTGTCGACGTTGCATGCGGTGTCGGCGTTGCATTCGGTGTTAGCGTCGCTTGCGGCTTCCGCGTTGTTCGCACCGTCGCCATCTTCCATGCGACCGCCGATCACACGCATCTCCGACTCGATATCCCCCGGGACCGGGAAGTACAGCGCCTTCGTCCGCAGCGTCGTCTCCGGGAGGTCCAGCGTCGACTCGCCGAGCGATTCGCCGGACGCGGCGTCTTTCCGGACGAATCCAGTGATCTGCTCCGTGACGGTCACGTCCGCGAACCTGACGGGAACGTCCGGCCGAGCCGAGAGTTTGCGCTCGCCGAGGTCCTCGTTCACGACGATGTCCTTCTCAGAGAGCGTCCGCGTGTAGTAGTCCGCCCACGACGACTGCAGTTCGGCCACGTCGCGATCGAGATCGAGGGTCGTCACTTCGTAGGTGCGGCCCTGGTGGTGGTAGATCGCGCCGGGGTGCGCGTCGCGGAGGGCGTCACCGAATCCGAGAGTGGCAATCGTTTCGTTGCGCGAGACGTCGATGAGGTCGATCTCGCGGTCTCCGGCGGTCCGCAGACTCACCGACTGCTGCGGGCTCGACGACCCGCCGTGGGTCCATCGCGTTCCTGCGGCGACCTCCCGCCTGTCGAGGACGCCCTCGTCCGTCAGGTCCGCGACGACGCCCGGAAACGCCTCGCCGAAGAACGTCTCGTCGGCGGGCGAGAGCCAGCTCTCGTCGGCCGCGCAGGCGACGTGACTCGGGAGCAGCCGGCCGTTCTCGGGGTCGCAGATCGCGTCCTCCGGCGGGGCCTCGAAGAAGTCCGCGGGGGTCCGCATCAGGTACTGGTCGAGCTGGTCCTCGCCGCCGACCATCACAACGAGTGCGGGTTCGTCGCCACGGCCGGCCCGCCCGGCGCGCTGGTACGCCGACATCCGGGTTCCCGGGTAGCCGTCGAGGAGCACGGCGTCCAACCCGCCGACGTCGACGCCGAGCTCCAGCGCGCTCGTCGACCAGACGCCCCGCAGATCGCCGGAGTGAAGGTCCGTCTCGATCTCTCGGCGGCGGTCGTCCGTCAGCGCGGCCTGGTACGCGCCGACCGCTCCGGCGAGGTCGCGCTCCCCTCGATCGCGGAGGTCGCTGGCGCTGTCGGTCGCGTACTGCTCTGCGGTCTGTCTCGCCCGCGTGAACGCCAGCGTCTGCGCACCGTCGGTCACGAGGTCACAGAAGAGCCGTTTGGTCTCCGCGTGGCTCGACTTCCGCCGGCCGCTGCCGCGGTCCGCCCATTCGTCGTCGTACTCCGGCGGATTCCACAGCACCCAGTCGCGCGGTCCGCGACCCGACGCGTCCTCGTCGACGAGCGTTATCCCGCCGGGGTCGCGGCCCGTCACCGCCGCGACGTGTTCGACGGGGTTGTTGATCGTCGCCGAACAGCAGACGAACCGGGGGTTCGACCCGAACCGCTCGCAGGTGCGCGCGAGCCGACGCATGGTCAACGCGACCTGCGAGCCGAACACCCCGCGGTAGCTGTGGACCTCGTCGACCACGACGTACTCCAGCGACGAGAAGAACCAGTCCCACAGTCGCCCCGCGTACGGTAACAACGCGTAGTGTAGCATGTCCGGATTCGACAGCAACACGGTCGGCTCGCGGTCTCGCACGTCGCGCTTCTCGCGTCGCGAGAGTCGCCCGGTGTACGACTCGACCGCGACGCCGCTCCCGAACCCGAGGCCGTGAGCGAGCGTCGACAGGGATTCCTCCTGGTCCGCGATCAGCGCGTTCTGCGGCCCGATGTAGAGCGTTCGACCACCGCGATCCATCGCCGCTTCGAAGGCGGGAACGGTGTACGCCAACGATTTTCCGCTCGCAGTCTCGGTGGCGAGCACGACGTCGTCGCCTCCGCGGACCGCCTCGATCGCGTCGGCTTGGTGTTCGTACAGTCGGTCGACTCCGCCCTTCGAGAGCGCGTCGGCCATCCGGGGCGCGAGGTCAACGTCTGCGAAGCGGGGCTCGCGGGCGGGAAGACGTCGGTGCTCCGCGATCTGTCCCTCGTAGAACGGTCGGCTCCGAAGCCACTCGATGGCGTCCTCCACGGCTACAGTTCCGTGAGGGACGGTCGTGCCTAACGGTTGTGGTCGCTGCGGGTGTGGGTCGCTGCGGGTGTGGGTCGCTGCGGGTGTGGGTCGCTGTGGGTGTGGGTCTCTGGGGCCGTCGCGGTCGACACGGCCGGCGGCAAGGGACCGACTCAGTCGTCAGCAGGCGCGGGAGGTTGGCCGTCGCCTCTCGGATTTACCGCAGCCGGCTCGGCGGGCCCCTCGCGCACGATCGGCGGCCAGCTGGACTCGATCGCGATCGGACCGTCGAGGTCGAGTTCCATCCGAATGTCACCGCGGCGGTCCGCGAGGCGGAACCCCACGGACCGATAGACGCTGCGCGCGACCCGGTTCCCGCTCTCGACGTGGAGTTCGAGCCCCTCGCGTCCCGCCGCCGCGGCGTCGGCGATGACGTGTCGACAGAGCTCCGTCCCCACCCCGCGACCCTGCATCTCGGGGTGGACGAAGACGGCGAGTCCGGGACGGGCGGCATCGGTCGGCGTGTACATCGCGTGGCCGAACAGCTCGCCGTTCCGCCCGGCGACGACGTCGCTCCCGTCGGCGAGCATCGTCTCCAGCCACTCCGCCCGGCGGCTCCGGGTCACCGGCGGGAGCCCCTGTGCGCGGTCCGCCGTTCCGAACCCCTCGTACATCTCCGCGAGGGCAGCAGCGTCCTCGCGTACCGCGGGGCGGATCGTCCACCAAGCCCCCTGCTTGTCCACGAAGCGCGGACAGCGCGGCGGGCAGTGAACCGTCCCCTCGCACTCGCTGCCGTCCCATCCCTCGCAGGCGGCGGTGGCGTCGCGGTTCATGTGCATCGCTCGGTTCTCCGCGGGGTTATATCGTGATCGCCGCTCCCGCTGCGTGGGAACGGGAAGAGGGAGACGGGGGGTGCGCGTCGCGGCGTTACTCGACGCCGGACGTCGGCTCGGCGGCCTTCGGCAGCGAAACGGAGACGACGTTCCCGCGCGGGTCGTTCTCCCCGAAAGATAGCTCGCCTCCGAGCGACTCTACGCACCACTGCATCACCCACAGGCCGACGCCGGTGCCGTGGAACGTGCTGCTGGTCTCGACGTCCTCTCGGAGCACCTCGATTTCCGTGCTCGGGATCGATGGCCCGTCGTCGGCGACCCGGATCACACCTTGGCCGTTCGCCTCGTCGTCGACGACGGAGACCCTCACTGTCGGCGACTCCCGGTCGTTGTGCTCCACGGCGTTCCTGAGCGCGTGGTCGATCGCGTACCTGACTCCGGCGTCGGCGACGACCCAGACCTCTCCGGGGACGTCGACAGCAATATCGGCCGCCGGGAACTCGTCGCGCGCCTTCTCGACGAGCGACCGGACCACCGCTCCGAGTTCGGTCGGCGAGCGCTCCGTCGCGTCCGGCTCGGCGATCTCCTCGATCTGCTTGACGGAGTCGCTGAGTCCCCCGACTTCCGTCGTGATGTTCACGATCGTCTGGATCTCGCGTTCGAGCGTTTCATCTTCGACGGCCCGTCTGACCCGGTCGGCGTAGCCCATGAGCACGTTCGTCTTATTCCGCAGATTGTGTCGAATGACGCGGCTGAGCAGCCGCAACCGTCGCTCACGCGCCCGCGACTCGGTGACGTCCCGGACTTCAGAGATCACGCAGGCTCGCCCGTCGATCGTGGTCGGGCTCAGGTGGATTCGCACCCAGCGGAGCTCGTCGTTGGCCCGCTGGATCTGCCAGTCGAACGCCTGCCGTTCGCCGTCGGCCGCGCGCTGTATCAAACGGAGCGCAGCCTCTTGTGAGAACCGCGTCGAGGGAGCGGTGTAGTCTCCAACCTCCATCGTCCGGAGATCCGCTGCCGAGTAGCCGTACAGCTCCTCTAGGCGGGGGTTGACATCGAGTATCTCTCCCGCCTTCGGGTCGTGAAGGTTGATGCCGACCGACAGATCGTCGAATACCTCCGGAAGCCTAACCGCCGCGGAATCGCTCATGAAAGATATAACTTAAATAAATCCATATGCGTATCTGTTCAGGTAACGGTTGACTGCAGCAGAAGTATGTATATAATTAATTCGGTGTGTAAGTAATCTCAACCGACATGTGGAGCGGTTCCGACTCGGCGAGGACATCGGTCTCAGCGTGGACACCGTGTGCGGTGAGAACAGCATGCCCGGTGAGGATATCGTACTCGATGAGGCGTCGCGTGGTGGCGACTCACTCCCGGATCAACACGATCCCGTCGCGGAACACCGAGTGGTTCGGAACCACGTGTTCCTCGCCGTCGGCCTCGATTCGGGTGACGAACAGGTCGACCTCCTGGACGATCCCCCGCTCGCCGGCGACCCGCACCTCGTCGCCGATACCGTACGGCTGTCGCAGGAGGAGAAAGACGCCGGCCGCGGCGGACGCGACGAGGTCCTTCGTGGCGAGCGCGGCGAACAACACGACTGCGAGCGCGTACGCCGCGAGCAGCACGACGAGCGCCACCGTCTGGACGCCGACCTGTCCGAGCGCGATGAGCGCGGCGACGTACACGACGCCGTACTTGACGAGCGGCGGTAACACGCCGAGCTCGGGGAGCTTGATCCCGCGGAGTCGCTCGGCGACGAGGAGCTCGGCCTTGTCGCCGACGACGATTCCGACGATGAGGACGACGACGGCGACGAACAGACGCGGGAGGAAGGAAGCGACGTCCGACCAGAACTGCTCCAAGTAGTTGACGTCGGCGACGGTGAGTGCGACGATGACCGCGACGGCGAGGATGAAGTAGCTGGACAGCTGGGCGAGGATCCCCACCGTCGACGTGTCGAACTCGCGGGCGGTGCGCTCGAAGGCCGTTCCCTCGATCACCTCGGGGACGCCGGCTCGGATCAACAGCCGCCGATTGATCACGCCGACGAGGTATGCACCGATCAGTCCCACGACCAGCACGAACAGGGCCAGCCAGAACCGGTTCGGCACCGTGGCGGCGACCTCGGAGAGGGCGCTCGTGACCGAAGACATCGGTATCAGTACTCCTCCGGATCGATCTCCAAGACGAGCTCTCCCGACTTAAACGCCCGCACGAGCCCGTCCGACTCCGAGAGCACGATCGCCGTCGCGTTCGTGTCCCGGGTGATGGCTCCCCCTGCCATGTGGCGCGCACCGAGCCCCTTCGGGATGTCGACGCCCTCCGCGCCGGGTTCGAGGTACCGGTACGCCGAGACTATCTTCCCGGAGTCGGAGACGACGAACGCGCCGTCGAGCCGGGAGAACTCCTTCAACATCACGTTCACGATGGGATCCCCGACGTGGACGTGCGACTTCTCGAAGGGGTTGTACGACAGCGGACGGGACTTGTTCATCACCTTTCCCGCGTCGCCGACGACGAAGAGCGCGCCGACGGGCTTGCCCTTCTGGCCCTTCTGCCCGAGTTCGATCGCGACTTCGAAGACGTCGCGGATGACGCTCGGTTCGGCCCGGGAGTTGACGAACAGGTCGTAGATTCCGGTGTGAATCGTCTCGTCGACGGTGACGCGGATCACCGCGTCGGAGCCGCCGTCGAAGACGGAGGCGATGCAGACGACCTCGTCTCCCTCGGCGACCAGCTCGGCGTCCATCGCGCCCTCGATGCCGAACCGAATGCGGTCCTTGACGTTGTCGAACGGGAGGGGAAGCTCGACGAACACCTCGGCGTCGACGTCGTTGTCGGGGGCGACGACGACAATCTCGGCGTCGTCGTCGGCGAATCGGTCGTGGAACGAGCTCGTCGGCGAGAACAGCAACACGGCGTCGGCGTCCTCGACGAGGCCGGACAGGTGATCGGTGAGTGACGCCATTACCCGACGTAACTCCCGGCCGACGTATAGTCATTGTGTCGACGTCGTACGCACGTCCGACGCGGATTCTCGACGGACGATACTCGGCGGAGTATACTCGACGGACGATACTCGGCGGAGTATACTCGACGCGCTCGCGCGCTGTTTTTATCCACCGGGGACGAGTCACCGAACGAACATGGCGACCCGAGAGGCCCTCTGGGGCTACCGCGACGAGTTCGGCGACGCCTTCGGACGGACCTACTTCCGACGCTTCGGCCCCGGCGTGGCCTCCAGCATCGGGATCGGAACGTACCTCGGTGACCCGACCGCCGCCGTCGACGACGCCGCCCGTAAGGCGATAGCCCTCGCGCTCCGGTCCGGGGTGAACCACGTCGACACCGCGGCGAACTACCGGTGCGGCCGCGCCGAGCGCGTCGTCGGCGAGGCGGTCCGCGCCTCGCCGATCGATCGCGACGCGATCGTCGTGGCGACGAAGGGGGGATTCCTCCCGTTCGACGGCGAGCGCCCCGACGACCCATCCGCGTACGTTCGCGAGCGCTTCGTCGAGCCGGGAATCGTCGACCCCGCCGACCTCGCGAACGGCGCGCACGACATCGCTCCGGACTACTTGGAGTGGTCGCTCGATCGCTCCCTGGACCGGCTCGGGACAGACTCGGTCGACTACTACTACGTCCACAACCCGGAGACGCAGCTCTCGGTGCGGTCCCGAGACGAGGTTTACGACGCGCTCGAAGCCGCCTTTCGGGTCCTCGAACGCCGACGCGTGGCCGGCGACGTCGGGGGCTACGGCGTCGCGACGTGGCGCGCCTTCCGCGTCGCCGAAGGCGAGGGCCCCTATCTCTCGCTCGCCGAGATCCACGCGCGCGCCGAGGCCGCAGGCGAGGCAGTCGGTCCCGACGACGACCACGGATTCGAGGCGATCCAGCTCCCCTTCAACGTCGCCATGGCGGACGCGTTCACGCGGGCGAACCAGCGGGCACCGGCGATCTCACCGGACGGTCCGCCCATCTCGACGCTGGAGTTCGCCCACGAAGCCGGTCTCTCAGTCGTGACGAGCGCGAGCATCGGGCAGGGAGACCTCGCCGCCGAGGGCGCGATCCCGGCCGACGTCGACGCGACGCTCGCGGGCGACACCGCGGCCCAGCGGGCGCTCAACTTCGCGCGGAGCGCGCCGGGCGTCACCTCGTCGCTCGTGGGATCGACAGACCCCGCGCACGTCCGCGAGAACGTCGCCGCCGGAACGTTCGACCCGCTCGGCGCGTCCGCGTTCGACGCCGTCTTCGAGTGAGAGGACGAGCTCTTCGAGTGAGTCACGAAACATTCCAGAACGAAAACAGAAACGAGGCGCGGAGGGCGTCGACGGCGATACCGAAGCGGGATCGAGCGGTCAGCGAAGCTCCTTGAACGTCTCGCCGCACTCCGGACAGACGCGGACGGAGAACACCTCGTCGGGGTCGTTCCGCTTTTTCAACACCTGTTCGCACTCGGCGCAGTTCAGTCGCTCGTAGGTGTCCTTGAACAGGTCGCCGTCACGGAGCCCCTTGCGCGTCGATTTCATGTTTGATGATTGGTCGTCGGTGGGTATAAAAACCCCGTACGACGCGAGTCGGACGGAACGGACGTCGGAGGCCGGGATCGACACCGGCGACCGGAACCGACGGTGGCGGCCTGGATCGACGCCGGAAGCCGGAATCGACACCGGCGACCGGAACCGACGCTGGCGGACAGGGCCGACGCCGACGGCCGGAACCGGCGGTGGCGGCCAGGATCGACGCGAGTCGGGTGGGTCAGGTGGATCGCGGCGTCGATCGGGGCGATCGCACCAGTGTCGCACCGTGTTCGCAACACTTCGCGCGCCGCTTTCGCAACGCTTGTCTCCCGGTACCCCTAACGACGCCCGTGTCACGGACCCGGCTCTTCGGATCGCTGTGTGCCCTCGTCTTCCTCGTCAACTTCGCGCGCGTCGTGTTCGCGCCGCTCGTGGGGGAGTTCATCGGCGAGTTCTCGATCGGCGAGGGGACCGCCGGTCTCATCGTCACGCTCGCGTGGCTCGGCTCGGCAGCGCCGCGGCTCCCGGCGGGCTGGGCGCTCACCCGCTTTTCCCGCCAGGTGGTTGTCCTCGTCTCCGGCGCGATGCTGACCGTCGGCGCGCTCGGCGTCGCGCTGGCACCCGGCGTGGCGACGCTGATGATCGCCGCGTTCGCCGTCGGATGCGCCTCGGGCGTGTACTTCGTCGCCGCGAACCCGCTCATCGCGGAGCTGTTTCCCACTCGCGTCGGTCGCATGATGGGCATTCACGGGATGGCGAGCCAACTCGCCGCGGTCGCCGCCGCGCCGGTCGTCACGGTCGCACTCTGGTACGACTGGCGGCTCGCCTTTTACGGGCTCGCACTCGCCGCCGCCGCCTCCACCGTCGTTTTCGTCGCGTTCGCCCGCCGTTCGGAGCTCCCCGACGCCGGCGCGAGCGACACCGACTTCGTCGGCGGCGCGCTCTCGGAGTGGAAGCTGATCCTTGCGGGCGTCGTTCTGATGGGGCTCACGAGCTTCGTCTGGCAGGGTCTCTTCAACTTCTACGAGCTGTACATGATCGACAAAGGGATCGCGCCGGCGACCGCCCGAAACCTGCTGACGGTGATCTTCGCCGCGGGCGTCCCCGCGTTCCTCGTCTCCGGCGACCTCGCGGACCGGCTCCCGCACGTCCCGTACCTGCTCGGAATCGTGTCGACGTTCGTCGCGAGCGTCGTCCTCGTCGTTGCCGCCTCGGGGATCGCCGCCGTCGTGGCCGCGAGCGTCGCCGTCGGCTTCACCATTCACATGCTGTTTCCCGCCGGCGACACCTACCTGCTGGCGTCGCTGCCGGACGAGTCCCGTGCGTCCGCGTACGCGGTGTTCTCCGCCGGGATGATGACGACGCAGGCGGCCGGCTCCTGGGTCGTCGGCGAGGCGGTCGAGGCCGGCGCTGACTACGACGCCGTCTTCCTCGCGCTCGCCGCCGGGCTCGGCGCACTGGTCGTCGGGTACGCGGTCTTGGAGCGGTTGGGTCGCGTGCCCGGCGGCGCGGCCGGAGCCGTCTGACCCGATTCCTCCGTCGCTCTCGGGACCGACCTCGATTCCTCCGTCAAGTTCGGGACCGTCCTCGATTCCTCCGTCAAGTTTGGGACCGGCACGGGCCGCGGGTATCGCACCTATTTAGGGCGTCCCGCACCTGTACGTCGGTAATGGAGTACGTTCAAGAGCGCGTGACGACGCTGCACGCGTTGACCGACCACCGGCCGGACGCCCCCACCGACCGGGCGGCGGTCGTGGTGCCGATGACGGAGCGCGAGTACGGCACGCTCGCGGCCGAACGCGTTCTGAGCGCGCTCGAAACGGTCGCCCCCGCACGCGTGATCGTCCCCCTCCGCGCCCCCGCCGAACGGGTCGGTCCCTTCGTCCTGTGGCTCGACGGGTTTGACATCGACGTCGAGACGCTCTGGTGTGACGGCCCCCGCCTCGCCGACCTCCTCGCGGACCGCGGACTCGACGGGGATCGCGGGAAGGGCCGCGACGTGTGGCTGGGGATCGGGCGCGCCTTCGACGAGGAGTTCGTGGTCGTTCACGACGCCGACACGAAGACGTACTCGCCGGCGTTCGTGAACCGACTGCTGTTCCCCGTGTCCCGGGGTCACTCCTTCTCGAAGGGGTATTACGCCCGCGTGGAGGACGATTCGCTGTACGGGCGGCTCTTCCGGCTGTTCTTCCGGCCGCTCGTCCGCGCGCTCGCCGACGGAGGCGTCGCCGAGCGCCGCCGAGCCGTGAGCGAATCCAGAAGCGAACCCGGAAGCAAACCGGGAGGCGAATCTGGACGCAAATCCGCGGTCGACGGTCGCGGCCCGGGAATCGTGGAGTTCCTCGACTCGTTCCGCTACGCGCTCGCCGGGGAGTTCGCGGCGACGACGGACCTCGTCTCTCGACTCCGCGTCCAGCGCGGGTGGGGGTTGGAGGTTGGGACGCTCGGCGAGGCCTTCAAACACGCCGGCTTCGCGAACAGCGCGCAGGTCGACCTCGGCCGGTACGAGCACGACCACCGCTCAGTCGACGGGCCCACGGGGCTCGCGGACATGAGTCGGGCAGTCGGCGCGGCGACGCTCCGCGCGGTCGAGAACGCGGGCGTCGACGTCGACTACGGAACGCTCACCGAGCGCTACCGCGAAGCGGCCGCCGGGCTTGTCCGCGGGTACGAGACGGACGCCGCGTTCAACGGGCTCTCGTACGACCGCGAGGACGAGCGCGCGCAAGTGGAGACGTACGCCGACGCGCTCGGCGAACCGGGACCGGACACCCGGTTGCCGGCGTGGCGCGACGCGCCGATCGCGCCCGGCGAGGTCGCCGGGGCGGCCCGCGCAGACGTGGCCGACGCGACGGCGGAGCACTGCGGAGCCGAAGTGAGGGACGCTGGGCGGTTGCGCTCGAACGGCCACCACCCCCCGACGAGACGCGGTTCCGACGCCGCGCCGGGGGAGGACTGAGGATGTCGAGCGACGACGAAACGCCTAGCGTCGCCGCCCGCGACGACCTCGCGGGGGTCGTCGACCTGTTCGACTGGCTCAGCCGCGACGAACTGTCGCGAGCGCTCTCGGAGCTCGCGTTCAAACAGCGCGCCGAAGTCGACGAGGAAGCCATCGCCGCCGCCATCGACGTCGCCGTCGCGGAATACGCGCTCGCGCCCGCGCCGCCGGAGGCGCTCTCGGAGGGGGGCGAGACGCCCGAATCGGGCCACGAGCGCGATACCGACGGCGACGCCCTGGCGCTCGCGGTCGGTCCCGCGGCGTTCCCGTCGCTTCCCGACGACGCCGCCGACCTCCCGCACATCCTCGACATTCCCGAGCGCGGCGTGGACCGCGAGGCCCTGTCGAGCGCCGTGCTCGACCGGCTGTCCACGGACGCGACTCGGGCCATCGAAGCCGAGGACGCCGCGCGGTTAGAGACCCTCGCGGACGTGACCTACGATGTGGAGGCGTGGGCACCGGTGGACGCGGACGGGATCCGCGAGCGGATCGTCGACGCTCTGGATTCATGAGGACCGTTGCGCGCTGGACTCGCGAACGGTCGCGACGCGGATAGTCCGACCCACCGGGCCAGCCGGTCACGAGATCCGCCGTCGATCCGGGAGACGGGTTGAAAGGGATCCGGGCCGAACGATCGGTATGCCACTGAAAGCGGACGGCGAAGCGGACCTCCACGAGATCGATCGGTTCGAGGGAGGTGTCGGGTGGATCGCGTACCCCCAGGAGGGGATGGAGCGGGCGAGTCACGCTATCGCGGTCCCGAACGCGGAAAGCGAAACCGACGACGTGTGGCTGTTCGATCCGGTGGACGCGCCCGGCCTTGACGACCTGCTCGCGGAGCTCGGCACGGTCGCGGGCGTCGTCGTCGGGTTCGATCGACACCGACGCGACAGCGCCGCGATCGCCACCCGCCACGAGGCGGCCGTCCACGTCACCGAGTGGATGACCGGGGTCGCCGACGAGCTGAACGCGCCGGTCGAGCGCTTTGGCTCTCGGCTGGCGGACTCGGGCTTCGAGGCGTTCCGGATCCGCGTCTCCTCGCTGCCGCCGTGGCAGGAGGTGGGGTTCTTCGACGGCGAGACTCTGATCGTCCCCGAATCGCTCGGCTCCGCGTCGTACTTCCGCGGCGCTCGCGAGCGCCTCGGGGTCCACCCGATGCTCCGACTGACGCCCCCGATCGGTGCGCTCTCGGGGCTGAATCCGGAGCGCGTGCTGGTCGGCCACGGCGTCGGCGTGCACGACCGTGCGGCCATCGCCGTCGAGGACGCGCTATCGGGATCCCGCCGCAAGGCACCGGGGCTGTACGCGAAGGCCCTGCGCTCCGCGCTCGGTATCTGAGCCCATGACCGGTATTCGATCGTCGTGATCCACGTCACTCGCGACCTGTTGACGGTCCTGCTCGAACGCGCCGCCGAGCGCGACCCTGACGGGGTCGCCCTTCGGCTCTCGTCGACGCCCGCCGGCGAGTTCGAGACCGACACGGGACTGGATCCGGCGACACCCGTGTTGACGCACTTCACGCCCGCGGGCGTTGGCGGATCGGTGACCGCGGTGTTCGGCGTCGACCTCGGGACGCCCCCGGGCCGCGGCGGAGCGCGGTTCCTCTCGCACCCGAGCGGGTTCCTCGGCGTGTCGAGAACCGACGATCTCGCGGCGGTCGTGCTCGTCGCGATCCCGCCGTACGACGACGATTCGGTCGCGGCGTTCGACCGCGCAGGCGACGGGATCGAACTCGTCGTTCTCGACGCAGTACCCCCCGAGGAGTCGATTCCGGAGTGAGCGATCCCCCGAGCCGTCCGGTCTCGAAGAGCGACTGAACGAACATGGGTTTGAAGCCTCCGGAGCGAGTAGGACTCGCCGATGGCAGCACGCCCACCCGGCGGCGGCGGATCCTCCGAACCGGAGGCGATCGAGTTCGGAATCGCCGTGCTCGACGCCCGGATCGAGGAGGCGAACGTGTCGTTCCCCGCGACGGGCGAGGAGATTCTCGACGCCCTCGACGATCGCGAGATCCCGTACGACGCCAAGGGGCGGACGGTGGCGCTATCGGCCGCACTCGACGAGATCCCGCAGCGCGAGTTCGAGAACGAGACGGAGCTCCTCGATGCGCTTTATCCGGTGTTCGACCGAAAGCGACGGGAGGGCGGCGGGTTCATCTCGAACCTGCGGGACGCGCTTCCCTTTTAAATAATCTCGGCGGGACGGGTTGCCCTCCCGTTACACACTCTCGGCGAGCGACTCGGTTAGGCCGTCTGCGACCCGGCCTCGGCCTCCGGCTCATCGGACCCGGTGTCGAGTCGCTCGATGACGTCGTTGACCAACACGACGTCGCCGACGGCACGGACCCAACGGTACGGGACGATGACGCCGGTGTTGCCCTCGACGCGCCCGGCGAACAGCTCGCGGTTGAGTTCGGCGAGCGCGAGGCCGGTCACGGCCTGCGCGTCCAGATCGAGCCGAACGTCCTCAATCTCGCCGACGAAAACGCCATTGTTCGAGTACACCTCACGGCCGACGAGTGACGTGATCTCCTGCGGAGCAGCGTTCATATGCGATACGGTCACGAGCGCGCCTATTAAGCGTTCGTTGTCGAACGACGCCCGTCAGACGAGATCCGCAGTCCGGCATCCCTTCAGACGGGAGCCGCGATACGTCACCGCCTCCGACGGTTCTCCGATGGCTCCTCGATGGCTCCCCGATGGTTCACTCTCGTGGCGCGATCACTTCGATTGGGTGCATCGGGGTATCGCCTAGCAGCGCGTCGAGCTGCTCCGTGCAGGACGTGCCGGCGGCGACGACGGTCCGGTCCGCGTCGCCGAACTGCTCGCGGAGCGGCTCGCCGACGTCCATGCTCAGTTCGTAGTAGTCCGCCTTGTAGCCGAACGATCCGGCCATCCCGCAACACTCGGTGTCGGAGACGCGCACGTCGTATCCGAGCCGTTCCATCACCGCGGTGGCGTGCTCACCCACGCCGATCGTGCGGGCCTGACAGTGCGGATGGTACGCGATCCGCTCGCCCGACGTGCCCGACGTGCTGGGGCCGGCCCCCTCGGTCGATGTCCGCAGAACCCCCGGATCGCCGCCGTTCTCCAACAGACCGAAGAGATACTCCATCACGTCGTAGCTGGCCTCTGCGAGCCGCTGATAAGAGGATTCGGGGAGGAACCGCTCGTACTCGCGGCGGAACATTCCGAGGTCGCTCGGCTCGACGACGACCACGTCGCGACCGGCGTCGACGTGGGTCGCGAGACCGGCGTACACGTCCTCGGCAGACGATCTCGCGGTCGAGACCATCCCTTGTGAGAGCGGCGGCCGGCCGCTCCCGGGAAGGTCCGGAATCTCGACGCTGACGTCGAGCGCTTCCAGCGCGCGCACGGCCGCCTTCCCGCGGTCGACGTCGACGTAGTTCGTCGCCGTGTCGGGGTAGAGCACGACTTCGCGGGTCGCCGACTCCGACGGGACCGCGGCACCGCCGCGCGCCTCGAACCAGTCGACGAGCGATTCGTGCGCGAACTCGGGGAGCTCGCGCCGGCGGTCGATCCCGGCGACGCGCTCGGCGATCGCTCGGAGCGGACCGGCGTCGGCGAGGCGGTTCGCGATCGGTGCGGTCCGGCTCCCCCACTTCGCGAGCGCCTCGTAGTTGCCGACGAGCCGGGTGCCCAGATCGAGCCCGGCGGGCTCCCCGTCCGGTACCAGCTCCTCGAACACCCAGTCGGTCTGACCGGGGTCGACCTCGTCTCGATTGATCCGGTCGCGGACGACCGTGTTTATCCACGGGATGTCGATCTCGACCGGGCACGCCGGGACGCAGCGCGAGCAGCCGGTGCACAGATCGTTGAACTCGGCGGCGACGTCGAGCCCCTCGATGCCGGCCTCCCAACCGGTGGCGATGCCGCCGGAGTACGTCTCGCCGCCGAACGCGTGGCCGCCGACGCTCTGGAAGTTTCCGCAGGCGTTCGAGCAGGCGGAACACCGGATGCAGTACAGCGTCTCTTTCAGCTCCTCGTCCTCGCGCATCGCCATGCGGCCGTTGTCGATGAGGACGAGGTGGAAGTCGCGGTCGACAGCCTCGTCCGAACCCTCGTCGTCGTGGATTCGATCGTCCGCGAGGGTCTCGTCGTCGTTTCGGAAGTCCGGTACCGGCGAGTCGACGGGGGGAGTCAGCGTGGAGATGTAGGAGGTCACGTCCTGTCCGGTTCCCGACCGACCGATCAGCTCGACGAACGGCGCGAAGTCCTCGACGGTCGGGACTATCTTCTCGACGCCCGCGACCGCGACGTGCGTGTCCGTGGCGGTCACCGTCTTCCGGGCGTTGCCCTCGCTCGTGACGAGCATCACGGTCCCCGAGTCGGCCGAGATGAAATTCGCGCCGGTCATCCCCACGTCGGCGTCCTCGATCAGTTCGCCGAGCCGCTCGCGGGCGAACATCGTCAGCTCCTCGGCGGTCTCGGGCGGATCGTCGAGGTCGAACCGCTCCGCGAACAGCTCCGCGATCCCCTCACGGGACTTGTGGATCGCCGGCGCGACGATGTGCGAGGGGGCCTCGTCGGCCACCTGGAGCACCCACTCGCCGAGGTCGGTCTCGACGACCTCGACGCCGGCCGCCTCCAGCGCCTCGTTCACTTCGATCTCCTCGGAGGTCATCGACTTCGATTTGACGAGCCTGTCGGCGTCGCGCTCCTCGGCGGCCACCTGGGTGACGTACCGATTCGCGTCCGCGGCGTCATCCGCGAGGTAGACGGTCCCGCCGTTGGCCTCGACTGTCTCCGTCACCTCGTCGATCAGCTCCGGGAGCCGGGCGATCGCGTCCTCCTTTATGCTCCGGGCGTCCCCTTTGAGGTCCTCGTAGTCGTCGAGCCGCCCCGTCGACTCGTACCGTCCGGCGTTGAAACCGCGAGTGTTCTCGGCGACCGCGTCGCCCTCGGTCGCCATCAGCTCGCGGATTCGATCTGCCTTCGAGACGTCGCTACTCATCGCTCGCCTCCCCTTCTTGTTCCTCCTCCCCTTCTTGCTCCTCCTCCCCTTCTTGCTCCTCCTCCCCTTCTTGTTCCTTGTGCCCTTCTTCCCGAAGCAATACCACGTGGACCTCCTTGGGACCGTGCGCGCCGTGGACGAGCCCGCCCATGTCCGCGGTGGCGCTCGGGCCGGTCGCGAACACGACGTCGACGGACTCGTCGCGGGTTCGCGGACCCAGCCAGTCGAACGCGTCGGGCACGTCGGGGACGAGGTCGCGCTCGCGGAGGATCACGACGTGGCGGTCGACGAAGAGCCCGATCGGCTCCGTCCCGGCCGCGTCGGCCTCGATCGCGACGCTCCCGTACTCGGCCACCCCCAGCGACGCGTCGGTGACGCCCGTGTGGGCCGCGCGCAACTCGGCGGTCGTCGGGTTCGTCTCGATCCGGTCTGGAAGCGCTCCGTCGACGATCCCGACGGCGGGATCGCCCGCGGCGTCGTCCACCAACTCCCTACACGCGTCCTCGGGCCCTTCGCTGACGGTGACCCCGAGGGAATCGAGCCGACGCTTGAACGTCGTTCGGTCGGCGAGTGACATACGAGACCATCCGACGGGACGTATATGTGTGTTGTGCCGATCGTTCGTGACGGTCCCGCGGGGGCGATCCGTGACGCACTTCCGGGCGGCGCGTGCCGCGGCTCGACCGGCTCGCGCGTGGCCGGCATCCTCGCCGACGTCAAGAGGTTTTTGACCGTTCGACCGTGACAGATGTGCATGGCAACCAACACGCCGGACCCGCGAGACGGGGGGAACTTCGATTACACCGGGGGCGAGATCGAGCGTCCGGAGCTCGTCGAGGCCCTAGACGACCGGGTCGACGGCGACGTGCGGTTCGACGAGTACTCCAAACGGATGTACGCGACCGACGCCTCGGCGTACGAGGTCACGCCGATCGGCGTCGTGATCCCGGAGTCGACCGAGGACGTCGCCGCGGTACACGAGTACTGCTACGAGCAGGGAATTCCGGTACTCCCGCGCGGAGGCGGCACGTCGCTCGCGGGCCAGACCGTCAACGAGGCGGTCGTCCTCGATCTCTCGGGATCGATGGACTCGATGCGGTCGACAGACCCAGAGGCGGCGACTGCACGGGTGCAGGCCGGCGCGTACGTCGGCGATCTCAACGCCGCGGTCGAACCCCACGGGCTGAAGTTCGCGCCCGACCCGGCGTGGCGGGACAAGTCCGCGGTCGGCGGCGCGATCGGCAACAACTCCACCGGCTCGCACTCGCTGAAGTATGGGAAGACGGACCACTACGTCGAGGAGTTGGAGGTCGTGCTCGCGGACGGGACGGTGGCGACGTTCGGCGAGGTCGCCGTCGACGACCTGCGCGAATCCGCCGACTCGAACGCCGACGACCTCCTTCCACGGATCCACGCGGAGGTCGTCCGGATCATCGACGAGAAGGCCGACGAGATCGACGAGCGGTTCCCGGAGATGAAACGGAACGTCTCCGGGTACAACCTCGATCGCCTGCTCGCGGACTACCGCGGCGAGTACGGCGAAGAGGGGGTCGTCAACCTCGGGCGACTGATGGCCGGCAGCGAAGGGACGCTCGCGACCGTCACCGAGGCGACCGTCTCGCTCGTCGAAATCCCCGAAACGAAGGCGGTCGCCCTCCTTACCTACGACGACCTGCTCGACGCGATGAAGGACGTCTCCCCGATCCTCGAACACGACCCGGCGGCCGTCGAGGTGATGGACGACGTCCTGTTGGGGCTCGCCGCCGAGACGCCGGAGTTCGAGGAGGTCGTCGGGCTGCTTCCCGACGGGACCGACTCCGTCCTCTTGGTCGAGTTCTACGCGGAGAGCGACGACGAGGGGCGACAGAAGGTCGCCGACCTCGTCGCGGACCGGGCGGGCGAGGAGGGCGGGCGAACCCGTCCCGAGACGGAGTTCGACCCGAGCGACGGCGCCGCCGACATCACGAGCCAGCCGCGCCGCGTCGTCGACGCGATGGAGGCGCACGATCCCGAGGATCGCGACCGCTTCTGGAAGATGCGCAAGTCCGGGCTCCCGATCCTGCTTTCCCGCACCACCGACGAGAAGCACATCTCCTTCATCGAGGACTGCGCGATCCCGCCGGAGCACCTCCCCGAGTACACCCGCGAGTTCCAGGAGATATTGGAAGACAACGGCACCTTTGCGACGTTTTACGCGCACGCCGGCCCGGGCGTGCTCCACATCCGGCCGCTGATCAACACGAAGAACGTCGAGGAGGTCGACGCGATGGTCGACATCGCGGACCGCGTCACCGACGCCGTCGTCAGACTCGGCGGGAGCGTCTCCGGCGAACACGGCGACGGCCACGCGCGGACCCAGTGGAATCGGAAGCTGTACGGGGACGACCTCTGGAACGCCTTCCGCGACCTCAAGACCGCCTTCGACCCGGACTGGCTGCTCAACCCGGGGAACGTCTGCGGCGACTTCGACATGAGCGAGAACCTCCGGTTCGACTCGGAGTACGAGTACGACGCCGGCTTCGACCCCGCGATGGAGTGGGCGATCGACAACGGGATGCAGGGAATGGTCGAACTCTGTCACGGCTGCGGCGGCTGCCGCGGCCCGCAGGAGACCACCGGCGGCGTGATGTGTCCGACCTACCGCGCCTCCGAGGAGGAGATACAGGCGACCCGCGGACGAGCGAACATGCTCCGCGGCGCGATGAGCGGTGAGATCCCGGATGACCCGACCGAGGACGAGTTCGTCACGGAGGTGATGGACCTCTGTGTCGGCTGTAAGGGCTGTACGAAGGACTGCCCGAGCGGCGTCGACATGGCGAAGCTCAAAGCCGAGGTCGAGCACGCCCACCACGAGGAACACGGGATCGACCTCCGAACCCGACTGCTCGGGAACTTCGAGTCGCTCGCGCCGATCGGATCGACGCTCGCGCCGCTCTCGAACCTCCCCGGGAAGCTCCCCGGTGCCGGCCTCGTCGCGGAGAAGGTCCTCGGAATCGCCGCCGAGCGTGACCTCCCCACCTTCCGCTCGGAGAGTCTGACCGACTGGTTCGAGGCGCGGGGCGGCGCTGGGGTCCCCCGCGACGAAGCCGACCGCGACGTGCTGTTGTTCCCGGACGTGTACACGACCTACACGAACCCAGGCGCGGGCAAGGCCGCGGTGCGCGTGCTGGAGGCCGCGAACTGCCACGTTCGGATCCCCGACGTCGACGGTAGCGGCCGCCCGCCCCACTCGAAGGGGATGCTGGAGAAGTCCCGGGCGGCCGCCGCGGACGCGGTCGAGACGCTCGCGCCCGACGTCGCAGACGGCTGTGACGTGGTCGTCGTCGAGCCGACGGACGCCGTCATGCTCCAGTCCGACTACCACGACCTCCTCGACGGCGACGCCAGCGCGGTTCCCGACGAGGACGTCGCGAGCGTCTCGGCGAACACCTACGGCGTCATGGAGTACGTCGACGCCCACCGGCTCGACGAGGAGATCGACCTGGACGCGCCGACCGAGTCGCTCACCTACCACGGCCACTGCCACCAGAAGGCGACGAAGAAGGACCACCACGCGGTCGGCGTGCTCCGGCGCGCGGGGTACGGCGTCGACCCGCTCGACTCAACGTGTTGCGGGATGGCCGGCTCGTTCGGCTACGAGGCCGAGCACTACTCCATGAGCAAGGCCATCGGGCGGATCCTCTTCGACCAGGTCGCCGAGAGCGACGGCGACGAGGTCGTCGCCCCCGGCGCGTCCTGCCGGACCCAACTGAAGGAGCGCGACGGCGACGCTCCCGAGCCGCCTCACCCGGTCGAGAAGCTCGCCGCGGCGCTGGCGTAGGGTCCGAGCTTATTCGGATCCGGCGTCCCCGGCCCGATCCCGCCCGTGCTCGCCGTCCCCGGCCCGATTCCGCTCTCGCGTCCGCCGCCGATCGAGCACTCTCCTGAGCCCCTTCCCGGGGCCGCCCTCGATCGGCCACCCCTTCGTCCGCCACTGCGGGGGCTCGGGCGAGAACGACGGACAGGAGCCCGAACACTCCCGCGCCGTCGGGACCTTCGCCTTCGCCGCGCAGTGCGGAACGACGGCGCGCCCCTCGCGGCGGAGTTCGAAGTGGCGACAGTCCGGCCGCATCGTGTCGGCGTAGGAGCGCCAGCCCTTGCCGTAGGCGCGTTCGGCGATCTCCAGCCGACGGGTCACCGTTTCGGCGTCGCGGGAGGTGGAGCGGCCGCCGGATCCGCCGCGGTCGGCCGCGTCCTCGTCACCGACGCCGGCGCGGTCGGTCGGGCCAGGTGACAGGTCGCTCGGGTGCCACGCGACGTCCGCCGCGTCGTCGTCGACGCCCGCGGAGAAATCGGTCGCGAGGATCCCCGCCTCGACCGGCATCTCCCGAAGGAGGGCGGGCTCGACGCGCTCGCCGGTCGTTTCGGTCGCGAGCCAGACCTCGTCGGCGAGCGCGGTCTCGACGTCGTGATCGAGCTGGTCGGCGAGGGCGTCGGCCGCGGAGCGGTCGAGGTCCGGCTTGTTCTCGATCGCGACGATACGCTCCACCCAGTCAGGGTACGGTCGCTTTCGGCGAAGCTGGATCCGATTGTCCCGGCGGCGTTTCTCGATCAAGCTGCGGCCGGCGGCTCGGTGGACCGCCTGCCGGACGTACCGCCACGGGTAGCCGGGGTGGGGGAGCGCGTCGCGGTACCACGCCCAGTCGGCGGGCGCGTGGCGCACGACGTGGAGGAGATCCGAATCGATGGTCCGATCGCCGAAGCCGCGCCGCGCCGCGAACGCCTCGGGGTCGACCTCGATCACGACCGTATCCCAGCGGCGCGCCGCGGTGCCGAGCTGTCTGGAGACGATCGCCGGCCGCGAGCCGTCGCTCGGGTGCCACGTCAGCTCGGCGTACCGACAGACGAGGAGTTCGTAGCCGAACTCGGCGTCCGGAGTCACGGCCCAGATAGTTGGGGATAGCTTAAAAACGAACCGGCGGACGGCGGCGACCGCCTCGGCGTCCGCCGGCCGCTCAGACGTACTCGCCGCTCTCCTCGTCCTTCTGTTCGTCGAGGTACTCGTGGGCGTCTTCCAAGATCTCTCGGGGACCGTTTTGGGTGATCGTGTTGAGCGCTTGGTCGTAATCGCGCCACTGGAGGTCGCGGTGCTCGTTCGAGATCTCGGCGCTCGCTTCGAACGAGCGCGCGATGAACAGGTGGACCGTCTTGTGGATGGTGTTGCCGTTCGCCTCGAACACGTAGTCGTACTCCTTTCGGAAGCCGTCGATCAGCCGGAAATCCTCGATTCCGGCTTCCTCCGACACCTCCCTGATCGCCGTCTGCTGAAGCTCCTCGTCCCCCTCGACCCCGCCTTTGGGGAACTCCCAGTCCCCCGGTCGGCTCTTCAGGAGCAAGTACTCCCGTTCGCCGCGGGTGTCGCGGAAGAGGATGGCTCCAGCGCTGGTCGCTTCGACCGTCATTAGCGTCAGGTAAGCAAGCACCCCTAAAGAGGGTGTCGGACTCGCAACCGTACCGGCCGTTTCAGCCGTCATCGACGGATCTGCGCGCCGGTATTCGATCGCCGACGAACGGTGTATCCGACGGCGACCGCCGGATCAGACACGGAGCGGCACCGGCGGATCCCGCTCGCTTCGGTAGATGCGCTTTTAGCCCTCGGGCCACCATGAACGCACGACCCCCAGCATGACCTTCGTCACGAAACTCTCGTTCGCGTCCGGCGACCGCGACGTGCTCGCCGAGACCGTTCAAGAGCTCAAGGAGACGCTCGAACGCAAGGGAGCGGAGTGTAAGGGCCCGCACGCGACGCCCGCGGAGACCGTCCGCGTTCCGCTTTATAAGCATCTCCGCGCGGGCGACGAGTTTTCGCCGTGGACCTACGACGTGTACAAGCGCTCGATGGAGATCCACGGCGCAGACGACATCGCTCGCGGCGTCGTCGCTCGCGACTTCCCCGACTCGATCCACGTCGAGGTCGAGGTAGACCAGAAGAAACCGCTCGGACACCGGCGGGACTGACCTGCCATCGTTTCAGGTCACCCCGACGGAGCCGCGCGCCCTCGCTCAGTCGTCGTCGCCGGCAGCGACGATCCGCTCGCCGGAGACCAGCCAGCCGTCGTCGTTCGCGCGTGCGGCGACCCTCGGCTGGAACACCCACGCCGTGAGTCCGACGATCGGAAGCATCGACGCCCCGACGATGGCGTACCCGACGTGGAGGTTCGGCAGGAACGCGGCCGAAAAGGCGAGCGGATAGACGACGCCGCCGATCGTCCCGATCCCGCCGACAATCCCGGCGACTGACCCCGAGTTGTTGGGAAACATCGCGGGCACTTGTGCGAAGATTGCGCCCTCGGAGAACGCACAGCCGGTTCCGACGAGGAAGCCGGCGACGACGGCGACGTAGATGTTTCCCGTCAACCCGGCGGCAGTCATTCCGAACATCGACAGCACGACGAACGCGAGAGTGGCGAACGTCCATTGGTTACGGTACTCGCCCCTGAAGACGGGGAGGATGTCACGCTCGTTCCGCGCGAGGACGTCGCTGACGTAGCCGCCGATCGGTCTGAGGAGTCCGGCAGCGACTGAAAACGTCGCCGCGAACGTCGCCGCGATCACGACGTCGCCCTGCCCGAACGCCTCGCGGTAGTAGGTCCCGAGCCAACCGTTCATCGCGAGCTCCAGCCCGAAGGACATCACGTACGCCGCCGAGAGGACGACCGCGCCGTAGCGCGTGGCGATGAACCGCCACTGGTCCCAGCTGACGCCGGCCTTCGTCGCCTCACGCTTCGCCTCGCTTTTCGCCGCGTCGCCGAAGACGTAGTAGACGCCCCCGAGGAGAACGGCGAGGACTCCCGTATAAAAGAAGGCCGCCCGCCAGTTCGACGACGTCGCGAGGAACGTCGGGCCGAAGATAGGATCGACGTACGCCTCACCGAAGAGGCGAGGGAGCGTGAAGTAGGCACCGAGCCCGGCACCGGCGTTTCCCACGCCGGCGAAGATCCCCTCGGCAGTCCCGAGGTTTTCGTCTTCGAACCACTCCGCGACGTGTTGGATCCCGATAACGAAGGTGATCCCCGAAAGCGACGCGACGACTCGCGAGGCGGTGAACACCTCGTACGTCTGTGAGAACGCGCTGACGACCGCGAACGTTCCGACCGTGACGAGCGTGATGCCGCCCGTGACGTTCGCGCCGTAGCGGTCGGTCAGTGGCCCGATGAGAATGCGTCCGAGGGGAACCGCGACGACGGCGGCGCTCGCGACGATCCCGAGCTGCGCCACGGAGAGCCCGAACTCCTCGGCGATGCCGCCGGTGAACGGGGCGAACGAGAACCAGATGACGAACCCGAGGTTGAACATCGCGGTTGCGAGCAACAGGTTCCGGTATTTCCCGTACAAGAGGTCGGTCGGTTTCACGCCGAGGCACCTCCCGCGGGACGACCGGCGACCGTGGGACGGGTGCTGGCCGTTTCACGCGGATCGGACCGTTGCTCCGACCGGAGCGCACGATTCGACGGAAATCCACCGTCGTCGGATCCGAGATCCCACAATGGACTCGAATAAAATTGGTCGTACATGAGTTTTCTCACGTACCAACAGCATACATTGGTTATTAATAAACAGATCGGTTGACACATCGGTTGTTTCCTCGGGACACATAGTAGATATCTCAATAACTGTCTGTCCGCAGTATTATTCTATCAATAAAAAACGGAATTAAAAAGGGTGCAATTCTGCGAAGAATTATCAGAAAAACGGCATCGTGGCGTCCCCTCCGTGAATCTATTTAAATTATATAATCGGAATTGAATGGCTAGGCCCGTTCGATTTCCAGACGCTCTACGCTGTGGATCGAAGAACGAACTCCAGAGGGGGATTCAGAGGGGCCAGCGACACCGTCTCCGATCGGTGCTACCGTCGACCGAGGCGACTCAGGAGTAGGAACCGGTTCCGTTCGCCTGCCGCGGTTCACCGATGTGGTCAGCGCCGGCGCGGTCCGGGGCGCTCAGTGCGACCGCACACTGCTTGAAGTTCGGCTCGGCCGACTCCGGATCCGCGGCCGACAGGGTGAGCTCGTTGGCCGCCGGATTGTGGATCGGCAGCCAGACGAGCCCCGGCGGAACGTCGGTGTCAGGTTCGACGGTTACCGCGACCGCGGAGCGACGGGACTCGATCACCGTTCGCCCCCGATCGAACGCTCGCAGACTCTCGACGATCGTCTCGGGGTGCATCCGCGCTGCCGTCGCGCTTCCGCCGTCGCTGACGTCGCTTCGTGTCCGAACGCCGGTGTTGTACACGTCCGGCCGGCGGCCGGTAGTGAGCGTGAGCGGATACTCCTCGTTTATCGGCTCCGGCACGCCTTCGTGCGACGCGTTCGAGAACTGCGCCCTGCCGGTCTCGGTGTGGAACGACCACGGGCCGTCGACGTCTTCGAGTGGCTCCTCCCCGTCGCCACGACCTCGGTACCGGTACCCGCCTTCGCTCGTCTCGTCCGGGGCGGGCCACCGGACTGCCAGCTCTTCCGACAGCCGCTCGTAGGAGATACCCGAGAAGTCAGCCGTCGTGCCGCGCGTCAGGGCGCTGACTTCGTCGAACAGTCGTTCGGGATCCGGTCGCGCGGATTCGAACAGTTCGGGAACGACGCGATCGGCGACCGCGCCGATGATGTCCAAGTCCTGTCGCACCCCCTCCGGCGGGTCTCGCGCCGCCGTAACTCGTGAGACGCGCCGCTCCATGTTCATCACCGTTCCCTCGGACTCGCCCCACGTCGCCGCCGGCAACACCACGTCGGCCAGTTCGACGGTGTCGGAGCGGAACGCGTCCTGGGCGATCAGGAAGGTGTCTTCGAGAGCGGTTTTGACGTGGCTCGCGTCCGGCATTCCCGCAACCGGGTTCGTCGCCACCGTCCAGCAGACATCGATGTTGTCCCGAGCCAGTTCGTCGATAATCCGAACGAACCCCGGACCGGGCGAGTCGGGGAGCCGACTCAGCGGTACCGCCCATTCCCTCGCGATCGCCTTGCGGTGAGCAACGTCGTCGAACGGTCTGTATCCCGGCCACGACGACTTCGAGGCACAGACGCGATTCCCCATCGAGTTCGCTTGTCCGGTCAGCGAGAAGGGACCGCTACCCGGTCCCAGATTTCCGGTGGCCAGACAGAGGTCGATCAGAGACCGGGCGGTTCCCGTCCCCTGCACGCTTTGATTGACTCCCATCCCCCAGTACACGACGGTCCGAGCGTCGAACGCCGCGGCCAACTCGGAGACGCGGTCGACGGGTACCCCGGCGGTCTCGGCCGCGACGTCAATGTCCGGAAGCGATCCGACCATGTCTCCGAACCCGTCTGTGTGCCGATTGACGAACTGCCGATCGACGACATCCGCGTCGACCACCTGTGCGAGCACGGCTCGCGCCAACGCGAGATCGGTCCCCGGCTCCGGTCGGACGTGGAGGTCGGCGTCCGCCGCCGTCTCGCTCTCGACGGGGTCGACGACGATCAGTCGGCTGTCGTCGTTGCTCGCGCTGTCGGCGATCCACCGGTACAGCACGGGATGGGCGATCTTCGGATTCGCGCCCCAGACGACGTGTGTCCGGGCGTCGGGCACGTCCTCGTACGTCGGCGGCGGCGCGTCGCTTCCGAACGCCTGCGTGTACGCCTGCACCGCGGAAGCCATACACAGCGTGGTGTTGGCGTCGTAGTGCCGGGTGCCGAAGCCGCCGCGGGCGAGCTTGCCCAGCGCGTACGCCGCCTCGTTCGTCTGCTGTCCGCTCCCCAACACGGCGACGTTGTCGTTCCCCGTCCTGAGCGCCTCGACGATCCGCACCGAGATCGTCCCGAGAACGGTGTCCCAGTCGGTCGGTTGGAGCGTTCCGCCGCGGCGGATCATCGGTTCGGTCACTCGTTCGCCGCTCGGATTCACCGTTTCCCGTACTCCGCGGCTGCACGTTTCTCCCCCGTTCGTCGGGTGACGATCGTCCCCGTGAACGTCGACGATCCCCCGTCCGCCGTCGCCGTCACGCTGTCGGTAGCCACAGCCGACCGCACAGCGCATACAGGTAGTTGGCTTGCGATCAGTCATTGTCGATCACGATGGCGAATTGTCCTGATCAATATCACAATTATATTCATTCGTGTGCTATTCTCGGTCGGACTTGCGTTCTCGTTCTTTCTCATCCGGTTTAATTCTTTTTCGCATAAACGACCGTGTATGATACGTTCGTGAGAACGATTGGTGGGCACGCCGATGCGGTCGAACCGGAACGCGGGATCAGTCGTCCGTCGAGACGAAGTCTCCGTCCGGAGTGGGGTGGCCGTCGTACACCAAGGGGTTCGACGGTTCCGGGGCACGGACGTCGACCGCACACTGTTTGAGGTTCGGCTCGTCGGACTCGGGATCGACGACCGGGAGCGTGAGCGCGTTCACGTCCGGGTGGTGGATCGGTAGCCACACCGTCCCCTTCGGAACGCCGTCGTCCGGGTTGACCGCGATCATCGTCGACCCGCGTCGCGACGAGACGACCGTCTTCCCGCGATCGAACGCCTCGATGTGCTCCAGCGTCGTCTCCGGATGGATCCGCGCCATCGGGGGGGAGTCGGTCTGGTCGCCGCGGGATCGAACCCCGGTGTTGTACGCGTCGGCCCGTCGCCCGGTCGTCAGCGTCAGCGGGTACTCGTCGTCGGTCGGCTCGGCGAGGCCCCGATGCCTTCCCGTCGAGAATCGCGCGCGTCCCGACGGCGTGGGGAACGTCCACTCGCCCCCCTCGACGTACCGGTAGCCTCCCTCTTCGTCCGCCGACGGCGCGGGCCACCGCACCGCGCGCTCCGCGTCCAACCGGTCGTACGAGAGGCCGGATAGGTCCGCCGGCGTCCCCGCCGTCAGCTGGCGCAGTTCGTCGAACACCGATTCCGGCGAGACGGTCGGCTGCGGGAACAGCTTCCCGTCGATCGCGGCACCGATCGCGACGACGATGTCGAGGTCCTGTTTGATCTTCGGAGAGGTCCCCGTCGCGGCGCGGACTCGCGAGACCCGCCGTTCCATGTTCGTGACGGTCCCCTCGGACTCGCCCCACGTCGCCGCCGGCAACACCACGTCGGCCAACTCGACGGTCTCGGTCCGGAACGCATCCTGGGCGACGAGGAAGGCGTCGTCGAGCGCCTCCCGAACGCGATCGCCGTCGGGCATCCCCGCGACCGGGTTCGTCGCCACCGTCCAGCACACCTCGGGCGGTCCGTCCGCGACGGCGTCGACGATGCCGACCGGCCCCGGTCCCGGATCGTCCGGGAGGCGGCTCGGCGGAACGCCCCACGCGTCGGCGACGGTCCGCCGGTGGTCGGGGTCGGCGAATTCGCGTTGGCCGGGCCACGTCCCCTTCGACGAGCAGACCCTGGTCCCCATGGAGTTCGCCTGGCCGGTCAGCGAGAAGGGACCGCTCCCGGGTCGGAGGTTCCCCGTCGCGAGACACAAGTCGATGAGCGCCCGTGCGGTCGCGGTCCCCTGAACGCTCTGATTGACGCCCATTCCCCAGTACACGAGCGTCGAGTCCGTCAGAGCCGCGGCGACGCATTCGACGGTTTCGATCGAAACGCCGGCGGTCTCGGCCGCCTCCCGAACCGACGGCAACGAGTCGACCGTCGTCTCGAACCCGGTCGTCGCCTCGTCGACGAACTCGCGATCGACGTCGTCGTCAGCGACCACCTGCGCCAGCACCGCCCTGGCGAACGCGAGGTCGGTGCCGGGATCGACCCGTACGTGACGGTCGGCGTCGTCGACGGTCTCGCTCTCGACGGGGTCGACGACGATCAGTCGGCTGTCGTCGTCGCTCGCGCTGTCGGCGATCCATCGGTACATCACCGGGTGTGCCACCGCGGGATTCGCGCCCCAGACGACGTGGGTCTGCGCGTTCGGGATGTCGTCGTACGTCGGCGGCGGCGCGTCGCTCCCGAACGCCTGGTAGTAGGCCGTGACGGCCGACGCCATACACAGCGTGGTGTTGGCGTCGTAGTACCGGGTGCCGAAGCCGCCGCGGGCGAGCTTGCCCAGCGCGTACGCCGCCTCGTTCGTCTGCTGGCCGCTCCCCAATACGGCGACCCCGTTCGGCGTCTCGGCGAGGGCGTCTTCGACCCGCGAGACGACCGCCCCGATCGCCGTCTCCCAGCTGGTCGGGACGAGGGTACCATCCTCCCTGATGAGAGGGCGCGTCAGCCATTCCCCGTCGGGATCGGCGGTCTCCCTGATCCCGCGCTGGCAAGCGAGGCCGCGGTTGACCGGATGCGACGCGTCGCCTCGAACCGTGTCGAGTCCGTAGTTATTGGTGTACCCTTGCTGGAGGTGGCCGCACCCGACCGCACACCGCATACACGTCGTGGGCGTCCACTCGCTCATCGCCGCCTCCACGTCATTGAGGGTGACTTCCGCCTCGTTCGAGCAAACGATCTGCCGACGGTGCCGATCCGTGACCGGTCCGAAATAGGCGGCCCGCACACGTAGTTTCGCATCAGTTGTGATCTGGATACAACATAACTTATCTTCGGTATAACCATTTTGGTACGTACATTTTTCCCATTTTGGAATATGAATGTTCAATTATGTAGCAGATATATAAATAAACATGTGCATGCGATACGCGCGGGCCGCCGCCGCGCGATTGGCGAAGCGGGATGCAGTGGAGGTTGGTCGCGTCCGGAGAGACGGTCCCCGGCAGAGACTGGGCGAGGACGGTGCCGGGCCCCAGGGGTGGCTGGTCGCGGCGGCGGAACCGCGGAGGAGACGAGTCGCAGCGGGGCGAGGGTAAATCGGCAGGAACCCGCTGTCCAGTATCACCGAATATCGATCATGTGCTTCCGTTCGTGAATTTCTGACTGAATTCGGTACTGCATATATAATTTCTTTTCAAATATATTGAAATATACCTGCCTCTGGCGGCCGTCTTTCCGATCGCCTCGATATCAGCTTTATTTTGTGATTTTATAAAAACAGAAGTATTTTATGCAATCCTATGAATTTCTAACCGAAATGAGCCACCGTTCGAACAGTATAGGTGCGGAACGGTTGAGTATCGGCGATGGGGGTGATCGGTGATGGCCAACAAAAAGGAAACGTGGAAATCTGAGCTGTACGGCGACGAGGTGCGGCAGAAGCTGCGGGAGTTCGCGGAGACGGGATTCGAGTCGATCCCGGAAGACGAGCGAGACGCGTGGTTCACCCGGTTCAAGTTCTGGGGAATCTTCCACCAGCGCTCGGGACAGGAGAGCTACTTCATGATGCGTCTGACCAACGCCAACGGGATATTGAAACCCGGCCAGCTCCGCGCGATCGCGGAGGTCGCCCGCGAGTACGCGTCGGGCCCGGTGTCGAACCCCGAGTTCGGTGACAGCTGGATCGACCTGACCACTCGCCAATCCGTCCAACTTCACTGGATCAAACTCGAAGACGTCCCGGATATCTGGGAGAAGCTGGAGTCGGTCGGAGTAACCACCCGGTCCTCCGGTGGGGACACGATGCGGAACATCTCCGGCAGTCCGGTCGCCGGCAAGGACGCCAACGAGGTGATCGACACGCTTCCGCTGCTCGAACAGTTCCAAGAGGAGATCCGCGGGGACGACGACCTCTGTAACATGCCCCGGAAGTTCAACATCAGCATCTCCGGAACGCCGGAGGGCGGCGCGCAAGACGCGATCAACGATATCGGGCTCGAACCCGCTCGAAAGGAGGTCGACGGCGGCGAGGAGACGCTGGGGTTCAACGTCCGGGTCGGCGGTGGGCTCGGTGGGCGGGAGCCGCGGGTCGCCCGCCCACTCGACGTCTTCGTGACGCCGAACGAGGCCTACGAGGTCGTCCGCGGCTTCGTCGAACTGTACCACGACCACGGGGGCCGCCAGGTCCGCGCGAAGAACCGATCGCGCTTCTTCGTCGACGAGCACGGCACCGACTGGATCCGCAATCTGCTCGCCGAGGAGTACGTCGACGTCGACCTGCGGACCGCCGGAGAGGACATCCGCGACGGATACACGTACAACGCCGGACGGACGCCCGGAGACGGGAAGAAGGACTACACCGGCGTCCACGAACAGGGCGACGGGCGACGGTACGTCGGGCTCAACGTCCCCGTCGGACGGTTGCCGGCCGAGGAGGCCATCGAACTCGCGAACCTCGCGGACGAGTACGGCTCCGGCGAAGTCCGGCTCACGCGCCGACAGAACCCGATCATCGTCGACGTGAAGCCGGACCGCGTGGACGAACTGCTCGCGGAGCCGCTGCTCGCGAAGCACCGTCCCGAGCCGAACCCGTTCGTCCGCGGCGCGATGGCGTGTACCGGCACCGAGTTCTGCTCACTGGCGCTCGTCGAGACCAAGGCGCGAACCGCGCGGCTGCTCCGCTGGCTGCGCGACAACGTCGATCTACCGGACGACGTCGAGCAGATCAAGCTCCACTTTTCCGGCTGTACGGCCGACTGCGGCCACGCCAACACCGCCGACATCGGCCTGCTCGGAATGCGAGCGCGCAAGGACGGCGAGATGGTCGAGGCGGTCGACATCGGCGTCGGCGGTGGCATGGGCGAGGAGCCCACCTTCGTCGACTACGTCCGACAGCGGGTGCCCGCGGACGAGACTCCCGGGGCGATCCGGAATCTGATCGAGGGGTTCACGGAGCGCCGAGAGCCAGGACAGACCTTCCGCGAATGGGCGAACGCGACGGACGAGGAGACGCTGGCGGAACTCTGTGAGCCCGAGGAGACGGACTACGTCGACGCTTCGCTCACCGACGCCAAGCAGTCGTGGTACCCGTTCGCCGAGGAGGGGACGACGGCGGCCGAACCGGGGGTCGCGTCGTCGGATGACTGAGCCGCCGACCGCCGATCCGACGAAGGAGATGACCGCCGACTCGCCGACGGAGGCGACCGACGATCGCGGGGATCCTGCGGCTATCGATCACGAACAACACGCGTCTGCAGACGTCGCTCCCGAGCTGTTCGGGTGGTAGAGACGCGGTTTGCCACGCGAGACGACGATTCCGAACGTCAGACATGTACGACGAGATCCTGTTTCCGACCGACGGTAGCGAGGCATCGAAGCAGACATTTCCCCACGCGGTGAGCCAGGCCCGCGCGTTCGACGCGCGAATTCACGCGCTCTACGTCGTGAATACCACGTATGCCGGAGTGGGTGCCGGGGGTAGCAAAAACGTCGCAACCCTCCGAGACGAGGGTGAGGCGATCGTAGCGAAGTTCGAACGCGAACTCCGAGACGAGGCCATCGAGGTCGTCTCGCAGATCGAGGAGGGTGATCCGTTCACGAAGATCACGGCGTACGCGGACGAGGTCGCCGACATGATCGTCATGGGGACTCGCGGTCGCAGCGGGATAGAAAAGTATCTGCTCGGCAGCGTCACCGAGAAGGTCGTCCGGACCGCCGACGTTCCCGTGTTAACCGTCCGGACGCCGGAGTGACCGAGGCGAGGGGTGTCGAGCGGATGCCATCGACGAGCCGAGCGTGCCGAGGGGTGGCACCGGTCGCGGACCTCACTCGATCCTTTAAGTCGAGCGGCCGCCACCCGGACGTATGCACACGCTCGACGACGCGTACCGCGAGTTCCGCCGCGACCTCCACCGCCACCCCGAACCCACGTGGCGCGAGTTCTACACGACCGCCAGAATTGTCGAGGAGTTGCGCGAGCGCGACCTTACCGACCTGTACGTCGGCCCCGACGCCCTCTCGACCGAGGACCGGATGAACGTCCCGGACGAGGCCGAGATCGCTGCATGGGAGGAGCGGGCCCGCGAAGCGGGTGCCGATCCCGGGATCGTCGACCGACTCTCGGGGGGCTACACCGGCTGTATCGCGGTCGTCGAGCGCGGCGACGGCCCCGTGATCGGGCTCCGTGTCGACATCGACGCACTGCCGATACGCGAGTCCGAGGACGCCGACCACGTCCCCGTCGCCGAGGGGTTCCGGTCGGAGCGCGAGGGGTACATGCACGCCTGCGGCCACGACGCCCACGCGACGATGGGTCTCGGCGCGCTCGACGCGGTGCTCGACTCCGACTTCGCGGGCACCCTCAAGGTGTTCTTCCAGCCAGGCGAAGAGCAGGTCGCCGGCGGAAAACAGATGGCCGAGTCCGGTCACCTCGACGACGTCGACTACCTCTTCGCGGTCCACGTCGGCCTCGATCACCCTTCAGGCGAGATCGTCTGCGGGATCGACGGATTCCTCGCGGTCCGGCACTTCCTCGCGGAGTTCGAAGGCGCTCCCGCACACGCCGGCGCGCGACCCGAAGAGGGCCGGAACGCCGTGCAGGCGATGGCCGCGGCGATCCAGAACCTCTACGCGATCCCGCGACACGCGGACGGACCGACCCGCGTGAACGCCGGGCTCGTCGGGGGCGGCACGGCGACGAACATCGTCCCCGAGGAGTCGTTCATCGAAGGCGAGGTCCGGGGCGCGACGACGGAGCTGGCCGAGTACATGTCCGAGCACGCCGATCGAATCCTCGAATCCGCCGCCGAGATGCACGACTGCGAGGTCGACGTCGCGACGAAGGGAGAAGCGCCGAGCGCGACTAGCGACGCCGCCCTCTCGGCGATTGTGGGCGAAATCGCGGGTTCGACCGACGGCGTCACGAACGTCGTCGAGAGCGCGGACCTCGGCGGTTCCGAAGACGCGACATTCCTGATGCAAACCGTCCAAGACGGCGGCGGCTTGGCCTGTTACGTCGGCGTCGGCACCGATCATCCGGGCGGGCACCACACTAACACATTCGACGTGGTCGAAGACGACATCGCCGTGGGCGTCGACGTGCTCGCCGGCGCGATCCACCGGGTGGCCGAGACGCGACCCTGATCGGGGGAACAGCGGCGAACACCGAAAATCGGTGCGTTGCTGAACGCCTTCTTGAGAGAGTACGGGAGTAAGTATGTCAATTCTGAGGTGTGATCATTTATAAGTGAGAAAGAGGTGTTGCTGGCGGCTATTTATAAATCGTTGCTGGCGCGGTGAATCGTTGTGTTTCTGGCGTTGAGTATTTATATATCGTTGCTGGCGCGGTAAACACCTCCAAAGCCCCAGCCGCGAGGCGGACGCACGCTCGCTGTGCTCCTCAATCGCTCGTTTCACTCGCTCTTTGCGGTGCTTACGTCGCCTGCGCCCGCCTCACGGCTGCCCCTTTGAGTCCCGCCCCGCACCTCACGCCTCCCCAGCCTCGCCGCTTCGCACCTTTATAAGGCGCTCGCGGCGTCCAGCGAGAATCGGAGATTCTCTGGCAGCCGGACGTAGTCCGGCGACCTCGCGGGCTCCTCGCAGCCTACCGGCCACTCAGAGGCGCGCCACCGACTCTCTATTTATAGGTGATCGTCGTTGCCGCTTTCATCCGTTTAAATACCACGTTGCCGGCGGCAGTCTGCGATCCCTACTCCCGGAACCGCCCACCACTCTTTTGCTACCGATCGGACCAAAGTCAAGCTTCACCAACGTTTGCGGAGTTCAACAGATCCGAAAACAGAACGCGAGGGGATCGAAGATCCGGCCGATCACTCGGAGCGGCGAGGAGCGCTCGACTCAGTACTTCGCGTCCGCGCCGGTCGTCTCGTAGATCCGGTCCATGATCGCGTCGCGCTCGCCCGTCCAGTTCGCCATCGCGGCCGGGCTGGTCGGGTACGACTCGTAGTGTACGAGCAGTTCGTCCGCGAGCGACTTCGTCTGGTAGAAGTTCCGGATCGTCCCCCAGTACCCGAAGCTCTTGACGGCCGCCTTCAGCTTCAGGCCGAAGGACATCGACGTCGATCCCTCGTACAGCGCCTCCGCGAGCTTCTCGCCCGGGAGCGCGGCGAGCAGTCCCATCAGGTCGTCGACGTCGACCGCGGTCGAGAGGACGTTGTACACGTCGAGCCCGGCGTACCGTCCCCCGAAGTGGTCCATGACCCGGGTGTTGTATCGCCACAGGTTCTCCTCGCTCACGTCGCCGTCTGAAATCGCCTTCACCGCCTGTTCGCCGGCGTACTTCCCCGCGTACGCCGCGCCGGCGATCCCGCCGCCAGTGGTCGGATTGACGTGGCCCGCGGCGTCGCCCACCGCCATGTACCCCGGCGCGACCGCGGAGTCGTAGGGGCGACGCGTGGGGAGCGCAGCGCCGAGCTTGTCCCGAACCTCCGCGCCCTCGAACTCGGGGCGGTTCCGGAGGTCGCGTTTCAGCGCCTCAATGAGCTGCATCGGCTCCTCGTTCATCTGGAAGCCGAGGCCGGCGTTGATCTCCGTGCTCGTCCGCGGGAAGTACCAGAGGTACCCCGCGGCGCGGTCCGTCGCCTTGAACACGAGCGCGTCGTCCCACTCGACCGGCTCCGGAACCTCCACGATCTCCCGGTACGCCGAGCAGAACTGCGAGTACCTGACGTTCGTGTCGAACGTCGTCCCCTCGAAGTCGGCCTTGTCCTGGAGTAGCGACAGCGACCCGGCCCCGTCGATGACGACGTCGGCCTCGTAGTCGACCGGCTCTCCGTTCCGCGCCGCGCGCAGTCCGGTGACCCGGCCCGCGTCGGTCTGGGTCACGTCGTTGACCACGGTGTCGTAGTGAAAGTCGACGCCGGCGTCTTCAGCGCCCGCGATGATCCGACGCCCGTACTCCCAGCGGTCGATGACGGCGAGTTCACCGGGAACGGGTATCTCGAGAATCGTGTCCTCCTGTGGGATCTCGAAGCGACCGTGGTCGACGCCGGTGTTGGTGAACGCCGGCTCCAGCCGTTCCTTCGGAATGGCCTCCGGGAAGGCGTCCGCGCCCTTCAGCGCGTCGCCACAGGCGATGTGACCGGCCTCTTCGGCGTCCTTTCGCTCGACGATCACGACGTCGAGCCCCTCGTTCGCGATCGTCGCGGCCGCGTAACAGCCGGCGGTTCCGGCACCGGCCACGACGACGTCGTACTCGTCGATGCTCATGCCACGTGGGTCGTTGCCCCGGTGGCAAAACTCTTTGTTCCCGATTCGGTCCCATTGGAACCGACAGGAGCGGGAGGTATCGACCCACCGTGACTGTGTGACGGTGGGCGCTCGCGCGCGTGTCCGCCTCAGTCTTCGGTCGTTTCGTGGTGTTCGACTCAGTCTTCCGTTTCGTAGTGCTCGCCCGCGGCGGCGGGGAGTCGCGTCCGTCCGACGAGCGCGAGCACGAGGATCACGACGACGTACGGGATCGTCTGAACCAGCGTGTCGGGGACCGCGTACCCGAGCTGCTGGAGCCGGATCTGGGTCGCGTCGAGCCCGGCGAACAGCACGCCGGCCCCCAGCGTCCCGACCGGGTTGTAGTTGCCGAACAGGTACGCGACGATGGCGATGAACCCCTTCCCCTGCACCATCGTCTCGCCGGACCCGATGAACTGACCAATCGAGAGCGCCAGCGCGGATCCACCGATTCCGGAGAGGACCCCCGACAGCAGGACGCCGGCGTGACGCACCTTGGAAACGGAGACGCCGACGGTGTCGAGGGCCTTCGGATTCTCGCCGGCCGCACGGAGGTGCTTACCGAACGCCGTGCGGTTCAACGCCCACCACGACGCGATCGTCGCGACCACGACCATCACGGCGGAGTACTCCCAACCGACGCGAACCCCGAGGTTCGACGTGTTGACGCCGCCGAAAAAGACCGTCGACATGAACGGGGCGAGCCCGAGCGCGATGAGCCACACGGCCAGTCCCGCGATGATCTGGTCCGCCTTGAACTCGATGCAGACGACCCCAAAGACGGCCGAGAGCGCTGTCGACGCCGCGATGCCGCCGAGGAATCCGACCCAGATGGCCGGCACGCCGAGGACCGCGTTGCCGATCCCGACGACGGACGCGACGTAGACGGAGACGAACGCCGAGATGATCAACAGCCCCTCCAGGCCGATGTTGATGACGCCCGACTTCTCGGCGAAGATACCGCCGAGTCCGGCGAGCACGATGGGTGCCGCGAGCCGCGCCGTCGACGCCGCGGTGCTCGTCGAGAAGACGATTCCGGCGAGGTCGCCGGCTATCGACCCTGGGAACGCGAGCCCGAACACGCCGAGCAGTCCGAGCACCACCGCGACGCCCACCACGAGCGAGCGAACGTAGTCCGACTCGATCAGATCGTCGAGGATCGGGATCGTGGCGTCAGCGAGCGGATTACGCATCGGACTCACCCCCCTCGATGCCGCCGTCGTCGGAACCCGCTGGCCCGTCACCGGAACCGCCGAGACCGCTCGACCCCACACCGGCGTACCGACCGGCTATTCGGAAGAACTCCGGCATGGCCACGAACAGGATGATGAGCCCGCGCAGGACACCGACCAGCTCGGTCGGCACGTCCGTCCGGAAGCCAATTTCCAGAGCGCCGCCCTTCAGCAGTCCGAACAGGAACGCCGCCGGAAGCACGCCGAGCGGGTTGTTTCCGGCGAGGATCGAGACGGTGATCCCGTCGAATCCGAGGTCCGGGATCGACGCCACCCATCGCCCCTCGGACATCAGCACCCACACCGCACCGCCGACGCCGCCGATGGCCCCGGACAGGGTCATCGCTCGAACCGTGGTCAGCTTCGCTTTCACGCCGCCGTACTCGGCTGCCGCCGGTTGCACACCGCTGGTTCGGAGGTCGTAGCCGAACGGGGTGTGCTCGACGAGGATGTAGAGGCCGACGATGAAGCCGACGCCGACCAGCAGCGCCAAAAGCGCGAAATCGCTGGATTCCGGGAAGAGCCACGGGACGAACCGGGCGTGGTCCGGAACGTACTCGGTCGCGACGACGGAGGATCCCTCCGCCCGGAACACCTCCAATACGAGGACGTACGCGATGTTTGCCGCGATGAAGTTGAGCATGATCGTCGTGATCACCTCGTTGGCGTCGGCGTACGCCTTGAGCGCCCCCGGAAGCGCACCCCAGAGACCGCCGCCGACTGCGCCGGCCGCGGTCCCGAGAACGATCAGGACGATCCCCGCGATCGGTCCCTCCGGGAGCAGCGGAGCCGCCGCCAGCACCGTCAGTGCGGTCGCCAGCGCGCCGACCACCAGCTGTCCCTGCGTCCCGATGTTGAACAGCCCGGCGCGGAACGCGACCGCGACGGAGAGGCCCGTGAAGATGAGAAGCGTCGTCTCCGAGAGTGTCAGTCCGAGCGAGAGGTTGAACGGCGACCAGTTCGGGTTCAACAGCCCCGGTTCGCCGACCGCAAAGGGGTATCCGAGCGCGCCGTTGAACAGCACGAGGTACACCTCGACCGGATCGTAACAGAAACCGAGTCCGGTGATCGGCATCGTCCAGGCCGCGGTGCCGCACTCGGCGACGCGTCCGGAGGCGAGCACGATGCCGAATCCGACGACGATGGACAGCAGGATCGCGGCGAGGCTTATCACGAGCCGCTCCGCGACCGATCGGTCGACGAACGGTGCGAGGACCCCTCGCACGATCGAGGGGAGACGATCCGCGTCGGGTCGGCTCACGCGTCCACCTCCCCGTCGCCGGCGGCGGGTTCCGTCGCGTCCTCGTGGACTGCAGCCCCCTCGACGGCGTCGTCGTCGAGCGACTCGCCGGCCATCAACAGTCCGATCTCCTCTTCGGTCACCGTCCCGGGGTCGACGACTCCGCTGAACCGCCCCTCGTGGATCACGGCAAGCCTGTCGGAAAGCCCCTGCACCTCGTCGAGTTTCGAGGAGACCAACAGCACGGCCTTTCCTTCGGATCGCAGTTCGAGCAGCCGGTCGTGGAGGAACTCCGTGGAGCCGATGTCGACGCCCCGGGTTGGATGCGTCGCGACGACGAGATCCGGGTCGCGCTCGAACTCGCGACCGACGATGAACTTCTGTTGATTGCCGCCCGACAGCGACTCGGCCTCCGCGTCGGCGTCAGGCGGGCGAACGTCGTACTGCGCTATCACTGACTCGGCGTGGTCGCGGGACGCCCGCCAGTCGAGCCGTCCGTCCTGCGCGAACGGCGGATCGTGCTGGCTCCCGAGGATTCCGTTCTCGGTAAGGTCGTACGACATCACCAGTCCTCGCTCCTGTCGATCCTCCGGAATAAACGCCATTCCGCGGTCGATGTGCTCCCGGCGGCTCTCGCCGACCATCGACTCGCCGAGGTATCGGACCGATCCATCGGTCGGATCCCGCAGTCCCGTTATCGCCTCGACGAGCTGCAACTGGCCGTTGCCGTCGACGCCCGCAATTCCGAGCACCTCGCCGGCGCGGAGTTCGAACGAGAGGTCGGATACCGCCTCGACGCCGCGGTCGTCGTCGACGCAGAGTCCCGTCACTTCGAGCACCCGTTCTCCCGGGTCCTGAGGTGTCGTCGCCGGCTCCATCAGCACCTCGCGGCCGACCATCATCTCCGCGAGATCCTCGCGAGTCACGTCGGCGGCGGGGACGGTCCCCACGTTGACGCCGTCGCGGAGGACCGTGATCTCGTCAGCCGCAGACAGCGCCTCGCCGAGCTTGTGCGAGATGAAGATGATCGTCTTCCCCTGATCGGTGAGTTCCTCGAAGACGCCGTACAGGTCCTCGACCTCCTGAGGGGTGAGCACCGCGGTCGGCTCGTCGAGGATGAGCACGTCGGCCCCCCGGTACAGCGCCTTGAGGATCTCGACGCGCTGTTGGACGCCGACCGAGACGTCCTCGATCCGATCGTCCGGGTCCACGTCGAACCCGTAGCGCTCGCTCAGCTCGACGACCGCCTCACGAGCGGCGGTCTCGTCGACACGGAGTCCCCCCCACGTCGTCGGCTCGTTGCCCAACACGACGTTCTCCCAGACCGTCATCGGATCGACGAGCATGAAATGCTGGTGGATCATCCCGATGCCGGCGTCGATCGCGTCGCGCGGCGAGTCGAACGACTGCGGTTCGCCGTCGAGGACGACGGTCCCTTCGGTCGGCTCGTAGAGACCATATAACACGTTCATCAGGGTGGTCTTTCCGGCCCCGTTCTCGCCGAGCAATGCGTGGACGCTCCCGCGCTCGACCGCGAGATCAACGTCGTCGTTCGCGACGACCCCGGGGAATCGCTTCGTGATACCGTCCATATGGACCGCCGGGTTCATTCACCCGTAACTCCATGGCAGACCCTAAAAGAGCGCGGATTCCCGGCCGCACCACAACCGGGCGCGGCGAACACGCTACCGGAGAGCGGTGGGATCGCAGCCGATCGGCGGCTGCGATCGGTGGCTACGATCGGCGGCTGCGATCGGTCGGCGGGTTCAGTTGTCGTCGTCGTCGGTCGTCTCAGGCACGTCAATGTCGCCGGCGATGATGGCGTCGCGGGCGTCGGAGACTTCGCTCACGATGTCGTCCGGCACCTCGTCGCCGATCTCGTCGCCGTACACGCACTCGACGCCGTTCGACTCCAGCCCCAGCGCGATCGTCTCGCCGCCTTGGTGTTCGCCGTCGATGACGTTCGAGACGGACTGGTAAACGGCGGTGTCGACGCGCTTCACCATCGACGCCAGGATCACGTCCGAGAACTCCTCCTCGGATATCGACTGGTCCTGGTCGACGCCGAAGGCGAATCGGCCCTCCTCCTGTGCGGCCTGGAAAACGCCGACACCGGTCGCACCCGCGGCGTGGTAAACGATATCAGCACCGCTCTGGTACATCGACAGCGCCTGCTCCTGGCCGCCCGAGGGGTCGGCGTAGCTGCCGACGTAGCTCGTGATGACGTCGACGTCGTCGGCCGCGTAGTCGACGCCGGCCTCGAATCCGGCCTGGAACCGGCGAATCACCGGACTGTCGACGCCGCCGACGAACCCGACGCTCGTCGAGTCCGGCGCGGTCGCGCCGGCACCGGCGGAGAGTTCAGTCTCGGTCAGCCGCGCGGCGAGCACGCCCATCAGGAAGGAGCCCTCGTGCTCGCGGAATAGGTAGTTCGCGACGTTGGACTCCTCGACCACGGCGTCGACGAGCATGAAGTTCTGGTCGGGGAACTGCGGCGCGTTCTCGGCGAGCGCGTCAGTCTGGTTGAACCCGATACACGAGACGAGGTCGTAGTTCGGGTCCGTTGAACTCGCGTAGCGCTGCTGATACTGACCGAACTCACCGGTGTCAGACGGCTGCGACTCGTCGTAGGCGATGCCGAACTCCTCTTCGGCCTGCAAGAGCCCGGCCTGTGCGGCGTCGTTGAACGAGTTGTCGCCGAGACCGCCGTCGGAGTAGACGATGCCCACCGTCGCGGGAACGTCGTCGGACCCGTCCGAGCCGTCGTCCGAACCGTCCGAACCGTCCGAACCGTCGTCGGAGCCGTCCGAGCCGTCGGAGCCGTTTTCCGAACCGTCCGAGCCATCCGAACCGTCCGAACCGTCGTCCGGACCGCCGCTACAGCCGGCGAGGCCGATGAGGCCAGCTGCGCTTGCCGCCTTGAGGAGCCGCCGCCGATCGAGGTCGGATACCATATCACCTACAACAGTGGGGGAACGCGGCATAAGTTCGTCGCTCTCGCCCTCTCGCGTGGCGCACGCTCGCGGTATCTGATACCGAGGGTGATTCAGCGATGGGAAGACGAGGCCGACCGCGTCACGCGCCGCCGTCGGCGATAGCCGCGCGCACCGCGTCGGCGACGACCGCCTCGACGTCCGCGACGAGGTCGTCGACATCGTCGCTCTCGGCGTACACGCGGACGTACGGCTCGGTGCCTGAGGGGCGGACGAGGGTCCACGAGGCGTCCGGAAACTCCAGTCTGACCCCGTGGTCGGTGTCGATCGTCGCGTCGGGGAACGCGTCCGGGAGCGCGGTCGCCAGTCGGTCCATCGCACCGGACTTGGCGTCGTCCGGGCAGTCGACGCTGACCTTTCGGTACGGACGCTCCGCGATCGGCTCCCGCAGCGCGTCGAGCCCCGTTTCCGCGACGAGCCTGGAGATGACGGCAGCCGAGGCGACCCCGTCTATCCACTCGCCGAACGCGACGTGGATGTGCTTCCACGGCTCCGCGGCGAAGACGACACGGGTGCCGGGGGCGTCCGCGTTCCCACTCGCCGCCGCTTCGGCGTCGGCTCGCACCGCGGCGATCCCCTCGTGAAGCGCCCCGAGGCGCACGCGCTCGACGCGTCCGCCGGCCTCGCGGACGCGCTCGTCGATCCGGCCGGAGGCGTTCGGCGTCGTCACGACAACCGGATCTCCGGCATCGCTTTCGCGGGTGTAGCGCTCGGCCAGCAGCGCCAGAACGGTGTCCTCGTGGACGACCTCGCCGTCGGCGTCGACGATCACGATCCGATCCGAGTCGCCGTCGTGGCCGATCCCGAAGGCGAACCCGTTGGCGTCGGCGTTCTCTGCGCCGGTCGCGCTCGCGCGACCCGGGTGTTCAACGCCCTCGTTGGCGTCGGCGATGAACGCGCGAAGGTCCCGCAGGGTCTCGGGCGTGGGTTTGCTCCCGCGACCGGGGAAGTGTCCGTCGACGTTCCCGTTGAGCGTGACGACCCGTGCGCCCAACTCTCGCAGGACGGTCGGCGTCGCGGGCGCGGACATTCCGTTCCCGCAGTCCACGGCGATCCGGAGGCCGTCGAGGTCGCTTCCGAACCCCTCAGCGTACGCGCGGACCGCGTCGAGGTAGCCGCCGAGGGTGTCGACGCGTTCCGCCGTCGTCCACTCGTCCCACGTCGCGGGCGGCTCCTCGCCCGCGACACGCTCCTCGACGCCGAGTTCGGCCTCGCGGTCGAACTCGCTCCCGTCCCGGAACAGCTTGATCCCGTTGTCGGTCGGCGGGTTGTGTGAGGCCGTGAGCATCACGCCGTACCGCCCCTGTGAGGCGTGTGCGAGCGCCGGCGTCGGTAACTGTCCCGCGCGGAGCACCTGAACCCCGCCCGACGCGAGCCCCGACTCCATCGCGGCCGCGATCGCCGGTCCGGTCACCCGTCCGTCGCGGGCGACCACGACCTCCGCGGATTTCCCCTCCTCCCCAGCCGCTCGTACCTCCGTGGCGACGGCGCGGCCGACGGCGAGCGCGAGCTCGGGCGTCACTCGCGCTTCGGCGCTGCCGCGGATCCCCGCGGTTCCGAACAGGTCCATACCTCCGATGTCGGCGGGCGGGAGTTAGAAGCCGTCGGTTGCGGGTCGCGGTCGCCGTCAGGATCGGACCGCGGCCCCACCGACCCCCGCGGATCTTAAGCCGGCGGCGGACGCACCGTTCGTCGATGACCGACCGAACGAGAGCGCACGTGTACGTCACGGGGCGCGTGCAGGGCGTCTACTACCGCGCGACGACCCGCGATGCGGCACAGGAGAAGGACGTCGACGGGTGGGTTCGAAACCTCGACGACGGGCGCGTCGAGGCCGTCTTCGAAGGGCCGGAGGACGCGGTCCGCGAGCTGGTCGCGTGGTGTGAGACTGGGAGCCGGGCGGCCGAGGTCGAGGACGTCTCCGCCGAGTACGAGGAGCCGGAGGGACTCGACGGGTTCGAAGTCCGGTGGTAAGCGATCGGCGCACAGCGCACACCCCCTCCGGCTGGGGCTTTCCCCGTTGCACTCGGTGGGAGTCCTACCCGCTGCACTCGGCGAGCCACTCGTGTGCCCACTCGTCGATCTCCTCGAAGACGGGCGCGAGCGACTCGCCCTTGTCGGTGAGGCTGTAGTAGGTCGCGACGGGCGAGTCTTCCTCCAGCCGCCGGTCGACGAATCCGGTCTCTTGGAGGTCGTCGAGGACGCGCGAGAGGGTGCGGGCGTTCGCGTCGGTCTCGCGTTTCAGCTCGTTGAATCGCGACTCGCCGTTCAACAGCTCGTGAAGGACGACGAGCCGCCAGCGCGAGCCGATCTGTTCGAGCGAGTCGACGACCGGGCACGGCGTCTCCGGGGCAGAAGACGTGTCAGTTTCAGCCTCTACGTCGGTCGTCTCTGCCGGCTCCGAACCGGCGAGTTCCTGCGATGACATCGATGTTACCTGCTTACCCGCTTGTCCGGGAAGCGATAAATAGGTTACGTACGTATATGTGGTTACACAATGTTAGCTGAACTCGCGACGACACCGCTTCAATTCGACACCCCATTCGCGGGCGAACTGTTCCTGGTCGGTCGGTTGCTGTTCGGCGTCACGCTCGCGTTCATGGGACTGAACCACTTCCTGGACGTCGACGGTATGGCCGGATACGCCGAGTTCAAGGGGCTGCCCGCGCCGCGCTTCTCGGTGATCGCCTCCGGGCTCGTGCTCGTGGTGGGCGGGCTCGGCGTCGTCGTCGGCGCGTTTCCAGTCGTCGCGGCCGGCGGGCTCGCGGTGTTCCTGCTCGGTTCCGCCGTGGCGATGCACGACTTCTGGTCGATCGACGACCCGGAAGACCGGCAGAACGAGATGACGAGCTTCCTCAAGAACGTGTACGGGGCCGGTGCCGCGCTCGCGCTCCTCGCCGTCGGCGGCACCGCGTGGCCATACGCGCTGGGACTCGGACTGTTCTGAGTCGGCCGCGACCCTTCCGAGGGACCACTCCGCCGTTCCGACCGCGTTTTCGGGCCGCCAGTACCACTAACTGACTCCGCGATCACCGGACACTCGAATCCATGACCGACGCCCCACCCACCACCGGACTGCACCACGTGACGAACATCTGTACCGACATGGACGAGACCGTCGCGTTCTACGAAGACGTGCTCGGCTGGCACACCGTCAAGCGGACCCAGAACTACGACGATCCGGGGACGCCCCACTACTACTTCTCGCCCACGCCGACGGGCGAGCCGGGGACCAACGTCACCTACTTCGAGTACCCGAATTCGCAGGGCGCGCCGGGACCCGGCGCGAGCCATCACTTCGCGTTTGGCGTCGAAGACGAGGAGACCCTCCGCGAGTGGCAGGAGCATCTCCGCGAGCGGGACATCCGCGTCTCCGAGGTGAAGGACAGGACGTACTTCAAGAGCATCTACTTCAGCGATCCCGACGGACTGGTCTTCGAACTGGCGACCGGCGGTCCCGGATTCGGTCGCGACGAGGAGGAGCCCGGCAGCGAGGAAATCGACCCGTTCGAGCGCGGCTACGGGAACTGAGATGAGCGACGGAGAGGAGATGAACGACGGAGATCCGGACCTCCCATCCGAGCCGCCCTCGAAGACGCACCGGAGCGGCGAGCCCGACGCCTTCGGCTCGCCGTATCGGCTGCTCTCGACGGCGGTGACCCCGCGACCGATCGCGTGGGTCTCTTCGCGGGGTTCGGCGGGCGAGAATCTCGCGCCGTACAGCTTCTTCAACGTCGTCGCGATCGACCCGCCGATCGTGGGGTTCTCACCGGTGGCGACCGCTGCCGATCCGAAGGACACGCTCGCGAACGCGTTGGAGACGGAGGCGTTCGTCGTCAACGTCGTCACCGCGGACGTCGTCGAGGCGATGAACGCGTCGAGCGCGACCCTCGACGCCGGGGAGAGCGAGTTCGATCACGTCGGGATCGAGCGCGCGCCGTCGACGAGGGTGGACGCGCCGAGGGTCGCGGCCGCGGCCGTCAGCTTCGAGTGCGAGCTGTACGACGCCGTCGAGATCGGAACCTCGACGCTCGTGCTGGGCGAGGTCGTCTACGCCCACGTCGACGAGAGCGTCCTGACCGACGGCCAGATCGACGTCGACCGACTCGACACCGTGGGGCGGCTCGCCGGCGGGTGGTACGCGAGCACCGACGACCGATTCGAGATCGAGCGACCGCCGTAGCGGCTGACGGCGCTGCCATCGTTGCCAGCGGGGTCATCGTTGCCAGCGGGGTCATCGTTGCCATCCTGATCACGTCATCGGTCGATACGACATGCGCGAAGTCGACGCAACGTTCGTCCGTTTTCCGCCCAAATATTGGTCGATAACGACCGATTCGATCGAAACTCGCGCATCGCACGCAGTACAATATATTAATACCTTAAATGATATCAGGACTCATTATCTCTTTTCACGAAGGGTTAATACGCGGATCCTCGCAAGTCGGTTTCAACATGCCTACCGATCGCGACAAGATGAAAGACGTCTCGCACACGGCACCGAACGGAACATCCGCGGAAGGAGTCTGGGAGCGAGGACGCGTCCCAGTCGAGGAAGAAGAAGAAGAGGAGTAACGCCCGCGACGAACCGTTTTCTCCGTTCGTTCAGTCCGACTATCGCTCGGATTTCCCGTCGGCCGCTGGATCGTCCCGAGCCGTCTCGTCGTCGGTCACTCCTTCCGGCCCACCGGCGGCGTCTGGGGGTGCCCGCCCGAGCATGGCGCGGAGCGACGACCACGCCTGCTGCCGATCGGCTCCCTTCGAAAGCGGAATTCCGGCGAACGATGCGTTCGGGTGGGTGGTCTCGGGACCGAGGTGATCCATGTGGGCGGCGATCCACGTGAACGCGGCGACGAACGCGGTGAGAATGGCGAAGGCGGTCACCGACTCGACGGTCGTGAGGGCGGCGGCTCCCACCACCACGCCCGCGATCACGTAGACGAAGGCGACGAAGATGAGAAGCACGGTCGCCGTCGCGAGCAAGTCGTTGACGGCGGTGACGCGAGCGTTGTAGTCGATCCACTCGGCGTAGCTCCGGAGGAGCCGCTCGTCGAACTCGGCGTCGCCGGCTGCCGACCCGTTCCGCTCGCTCGCAACTACGGCGTCGATCGCTTTGATGTCCAGTCCGCCGCGGAGGTCCGAAGCAGTGTACGTGACGGCGGCCAAGCCGGTCGATGCGAGCAGGAGAAGCCCTCCGACGACGGTGAACGGGTTGAGGAAGACGGCGAGGTCGAGTTCCGTCTGGACGACGATGGAGCCGCCGGTGACGACGATTCCGATGAGAAGCAGGTTCGCTTTGAGGATCTCGATGGCCTTGTTGTCGATCTCGCGGAGCCGTTCGACCTGGTAGTCGAACGTCGCCCGCAACTCCTCGCGGGTCGTCGAGGCGACGACCGGATCGATGGCGGGGTCCCCCACCGCGTCGGACGGATCGTCGTCGGCACGCCGATCGGCGGCGTCGACGCGTCGATCGATCGCGTCTCCTCGGTCGCTCATACGGCACCCGTTCTCGAAGGGGCGTCGTAAGGCTACCGGCGGCCCGAGGGATTTTGTCCCCGTCCCGCGACACCCGGACATGAGCGACGCAGCCCCCGACCCGGAACCGTTCCGATACGACGCCGTGGTCGACCCGGGAGAGAAACGCCACGTCAGGTACGAGATCGGCGAGACGTACCTCGGCGACCCTATCGAGATCCCGGTGACGATCGTCAACGGCGAGGGAGGCGGCCCGAATCTGTTTTTAAGTGCCGGCATCCACGGGGACGAGCTCAACGGGGTCAAGGTGGTCCAAGAGGTCGCCGACCGCTACTCGCCCGCCGAGATCCACGGGACGCTCGTCTGTCTCCACGTCTGTAACGTCCCCGCGTACGAGGCGCAGCGGCGCGACACGCCGATCTACGACCAGGACATGAACCGGTCGTTCCCGGGGAAGGAGCGCGCGAACACCACCGAACGGATGGCGAACCGGATCTACCGACGGTTCGTCTCGCAGTGCGATCTCGGGCTCGATTTCCACACGTCGACGCGGAACCGGACGACTATCTACCACGCTCGGGCAGATCTCGAGAACCCGGGGGTTCGGCGGCTCGCAAGGGCATTCGCGACGAACGTCGTGTTGTACGGTGCCGGCGACGAGGGATCGCTGCGATCGACCGCAACGGCGGACGGGATCCCGACCGTCACCGTCGAGATGGGTCGAGCCCATCGGTTCCAGCCGGTGCTCGTCGAAAAGGCGTTAGAGGGCGTCGAGAGCGTCCTCGCCGAGTACGAGCTCACACCCGGGGATCCGGTCCACTGGCCGGGATGGTTCCAGTCGACCGCCGCGGACAGCACGAAGCGCTGGCTCCGCGCCGACACCGGCGGCCTCGTGGAGATGGAGTGGGGTCCGTACCCGCTCGTCTACGAGGGCGAGACCATCTGCACGATCACCAACCACTTCAAGACCGAGGAGCACGCGGTCGAAGCGCCCTTCGACGGGCTGATCCTCGGCTCGCTCGAGAATCCGGTCGCCGCGCCCGGTCACCCGCTCTGTCACATCGTTCAGTTGGACGAGGAGACGCGCAGAGAGATAGAACGCGAGATCACCGGTGGCGAGTTCGACGGCTACCGCGCCCACGGAGACGCGTGGGCCGACGATTAAGGACCCGTTCGGTTGGTCGACGATTAAGGACCCGTTCGGTTGGTCGACGACTGAGGTCCCGCTCGACCCCCGTCCGCCCCGCGTTCTCGCCGCTGATAGGTGCGGGGGTGGGTTTAACTCGGCGGCGGTCGGACCGCTCTCCATGATCGAGGTGGCGGGGCTGTCCAAGACGTACGGCGACTTCGCCGCCGTCGTCGACAGCACCTTCTCCGTCGACGAGGGCGAGGTGTTCGGCATCGTCGGACCGAACGGGGCCGGGAAGACGACGACCCTGAAGGTGATCGCCGGACTCGTCGACCCCACGGACGGCGACGTCGAAGTCGCCGGGTTCCCGTCAGACGACCCCGAGATGCGGCGGCGGCTCGGCTTCCTCCCCGAGGAGTCTCCGCTGTACGAGGAGATGACCCCGATTTCGTACCTGAAGTTCTTCGCGGACCTCTACGACGTGCCGGCCGACGTCGCCGACGAGCGTATCGAGGCCACGCTCGACCGACTCGAACTCGACCACCGGGACCGCCGGCTCGGCGACATGTCGAAGGGGATGAAACGCAAGGTCGCCATCGCCCGGTCGCTCGTCAACGACCCGGACGTCCTCGTGTACGACGAGCCGGCGTCGGGGCTCGACCCGGTGACGACGAACTCGGTGCTGGAGTTCACGCGCGAGCTTCGGGCAACGGGGAAGACGGTCGTGTTCTCCGCGCACAACCTCTACCACGTCGAGTCGGTCTGCGACCGCGTCGTGGTGATGAACGAGGGACGGATCGTCGCCCGCGGCAGCGTCGACGGGATCCGCGAGCGACACGGCGAGACGAGCTACCGCGTGTTCACCGACGTCGCGCCCGCCGACGCCGAGGCGCTTTCGGACCTCGGCGTTGCGACCGAGGAGGTCGGCGACCGCTTCCGGACCGCGGTTCCGACGATGGACGCCGTCGAGGCCGTCCGCGAGGCCGCGGCGGCGGCGGGCGGCGAAGTCGTCGACATCCGCACGCGAGAGCCGAGCCTGGAGGACGTGTTTCTCGACATCGTCGGACGGCCGATGCCCGGACGGTACACCGGAGACGTCGCGGCCGCAGTCGACTCGGAGGCCGCGAGCGATTCGGAGACTGCGGGAGACGCGGAGACTACGAGCGACTCGAAGACTGCGGGAGGCGCGGGGACTACGAGCGACTCGAAGACTGCGGGAGGCGCGGGGACTACGAGCGACTCGGGGGCCGCGGAGTGATCGAACGGCTCCGGCGGATACTCCGCGTCGCACGCTGGGAGGTCGCCCGCGCGAGCGGCGGCGTCGACCGCCGGACCCTGCTCGCAACGGTCGCGCTCCTCCTCGTCGCGGGCGGCGTGGTCGGCGGCGGGGTCGCGACCGGTGCGGTCGGCCTCGACGTCGATCGGGACGTCTACCGGGTCGCCGTCGACGACGGCTCTCCGTACGCGGACGCCGTCGAGGGCGCGCCCGCTCTCATCCAGGTTCCGATCGATCAGGCGTCGCTGGGTTCCTCGGCCGATCTCGTCGTGTTCGACGCCAAGTTCGGTGGCGACGCGGGCGGGGACGGTGCGACCGGAAGCGAAGGAGGCGAAGCGGTCGTCGTCGCGACCCGCGCCAGCGACACGCGAAAGGGCGAGGCCGCGGCCGCCGAGTTCCGCGCGGCCGTCGAGGCGCACAACGAGCGCCTCATGGCCGCGGAGGAGAACGAGACCGCCGCGTTTCCACTCACCGTCACGCTCCGGTACGTCGGCCGGACGAACGGGATCGACGACGGAGCCACGCTCGGCGGGACGGGCGGCGGCAGCGACGGGAGCAACGGGGGAGGAGACGGGACTGACGGGGGTGACGGCGGTGCCACGACCAGCGACGGGGGTGGTGACGGATCCGGGGGCGACGAAATCGACGGGGGCGGTGACGGTGTTTTCGGCGGGGGAGCGGCGGACGGAGACGGAACGACGGACGGAGACGGAACGACGAACGGAGACGGAACGACGAACGGAGACGGCGACTTCGCGGTCCCCTCCGTCGGCGGCGGGGCGTTCGGTGCCGACACGGTCGGTTCGCCGGGGTCCATCGCGCCACCGTTCCCGTTCGTCTCGCTGCTCCTGGCGTTCGTCTTCCTCGTGCCGATGAACTTCCTCATCCAGGCGTACGGCTCCTCCATCCTCGACGAACGGACGAACCGGCGGGGTGAGCCGCTCCTCGTCACGCCGCTCTCGCCGGTCGATATCGTCGCCGGAAAGACGCTCCCGTACGTCGCGGCCGCGGCGCTCGTCACCACCGTCATCGCGGCCGCGGTCGGCGGCGGGGCGCTCTCGGTCGTCGCCGTGCTCCCGGTCGCGTTGACCTTCCTCGCGGCCACCTTCGTCGGCGCGATGTTCGCGCGGTCGTTCAAGGAACTCACCTTCGTCACGGTCGGCGTGAGCGTCCTCCTCACGACGTACGCGTTCGTTCCCGCCATCTTCACGAACGTCACGCCCGTGGCGCTCGTGTCGCCGCTCACGCTCGTCGTCTTCGACCTGCAGGGAGAGGCGGTCTCGGCGGGCGAGGTCCTCTTCTCGACCACTCCCATGGCCCTCGGGGCCGCGCTCCTGTTCGGACTGGGGCTCGGCGTCTACCGTGAGGAGGACATGTTCACCCAGAAGCCGGTGGCGCGGAAGTTCCTCGACGCGCTCGCGGTGCGGCTCTCGGCGATCGACGACGCCGCGTTCGGCGAGATTCTCACCAAGAATCGCGTCCGCGCGCTGGGATCGATCGCCTTTCTCACGGCCTGTACCGTTCCCTTCGTGTTCGTCGCGGAGCTCCTCGCGGTGGCGCTGCTGTTCGCGCTCCCCGTGACCGTGTCCATCCCGGTCCTGCTCGTGATGATCGCGTTCATCGAAGAGGTCGCGAAGAGCGTCCACCTCTACGCCGGGTTCGAGCGCGGCGTCTTCGCCCGGACGGACCGTGTCGCGGTCGCGGTCGGGATCGCCTCCGGTGCGGGATTTTTCCTGGCCGAGAAGGCCACCGCGGTCGTACAGGCCGTCGGGCTCACGGAGCTGTTCGTCGGACGGGCGGCCTTCGGAAGCGTCGCCGGCGTGGAGGGGCTCCCGACGGCGGTGTTGCTGGCGCTGCTTTTCGCGCCCCTGCTCCTCCACGGGTTCGCGACGACCGTCGCCGCGGTGGGCGCGAGCCGGGACCGAACGTCCTACGTCCTGACGCTCGCGCTGGCGACGCTGATCCACGCCGCGTACAACGTCGCGGTGGTGAGCGTCCATGGGTAGCCGGCTCACGATCGCCGGCCGAGAGCTGGCGGGGCTGCGCGCGGAGAAGACGATCCTGCTGGCGATCGGGATCCAGCTGTTCATCGCGGCGTTCTCGTCGTTCCTCGTCGTCGGGCTCGTCTCGATGTACGATCCCGGCGCGCTCGACGGCGCGGAGATCGAAGTCGCGGCCGCGGGCGACGCGGTGGACGACCTCGAACGCGCCGCCGCCGAGGTCGACGGGACATCGGTCACCCGGTACGAGGACGTCGGCGCGGCCAGGTCGGCGTTCGACCGGAACGCCGCCGACGCGATCGTGGTCGTGAACCGAGACGACGGCGGCGGCATATCGGCGGTGGTGACGGCTCCGGACGCCACCGTGGAGACGACGGTGATCGTCGTGCAGCTCCGCGAACTGTTGCGCACCTACGAGCTGAACGAGCGCGGCGAGCGGGCCGACTTCCTGGACGAGTCGCCGCTACCCCTTCCCGAGCGCACCGGCTCCAGCCCGTACTTCACGTTCACGTACACCGTGTTGATCCCGGTGTTGGTGTTCCTCCCCGTGTTCATCTCGGGATCGCTCGTCGTCGATTCGGTAACGGAGGAGATTGACCGGGGGACCCTCGAACTGCTCCGAGTCGCTCCCGTAACGCTCGGGGAGATCATTGACGGGAAGGCGATGGCGGCCGTCGCGATCGCTCCCGGACAGGCCCTCCTCTGGCTGCTGTTGCTCCGCGCGAACGGGACGCCCGTGGCCAACGTCCCCTCGATTCTGGTCCTGATGACCGCCCTCACCGCGCTGGTCGTCGCGCTCGCGGTCGCCATCGCGGCGCTCGCTCCCGACCGCCGAGCCGCCCAGTTCCTCTATTCCGTCGGCGTCCTCGTCCTCTTCGGTGGTGCCACGGCGATGGCCGGCGGCCCGGCGAACGCCGTCGCGCGGCTCGCGATCGACAGTGTCGACGCGACGACCACCGCGCTCGTCGTCGCGTACACAGGGATCGCTGTGGTCGCGTACGCCGGCGTGCGACATCTCGTCGCCGCGAACGGGTTCGAGGACTAACCGAGGGACGATCGATGTCTGGTGTGGGTGTTGCACGCGGGTGTGGGCGTTGTAAGCGGGTATGGGCGTTGTACGCGGGTGGTACGGTTGGGTACTGTCGCCAGAATCCGAAGGATTCTGGCTGCTAGCCGGACGGAGTCAGACTGCCAGAGGCCACGTTCAGCTATAACAAGCCGTCCTGTAACGCTCGCTCGTTTACATACAGTGTCGTCGGTGGGGGTCTGGAGCGCATACGCTCGTATTCGATCGCCGCTGTTTCACTACCGATTGCGGATGTGTCGACCTCGTTTGAACACCTTATATCCGTATTACGTCCTGATCCACGTCCGTAGTAACTATACGGAGTATTGAAGTGGTATGTCCAAGAATAACGGTATAAGATGGCAAAATCGAACGCATACACCGTCATTTCCGAGCAGAACGATCACGATTGCACCACCGTTCGTGCACATCCGCGCAACGAGACGTACCACATCGTCGACTACGCCGACGACGACGCCCGGGAGCGCGTCGCCGACCTTCCGGTCGGCTCGGTGGTGCGGCTCGAACTGTCGCGCGCCGGTCGCCGGAGCAACGTCTGGCGGGCCGAGTCCGTGCGAACCGCTCAAACCGACGGCGGCACGTCCCTGTAGATCCGCGTCGTCGACTCGACCCGTCGCATCGTTCGATTTTCGCGCTTCCGTCTCGATACGCAGTCCCCGTTCCCCCCGCTTCGCCGCTCGGTTTCTTCTCTCTCCCTCTTCTCGACAGTCTTGCGATCGCAATGATTATATTAGTATACGCTTATATTAGTGATATCTAAAATGGTTGGAAACATATCGAGCGGCGAATCGTCCGAAGGGTCGGCGGCAGCCTCCGGGTGCTGTACGGTCGCAACGCATCCGCTGACCGACCGCGACCTCGCGACGGACGTGGAGACGCTCGCGGCGGTCGGCAGCGAGACGCGGTACGAGGCGCTCCGGCTCGTCGCGGCGTCCGAGGGCGGCACCTGTGGCTGCGAGCTGGAGCCAGCGCTCGGCGTGAGCCAGGGAGCGGTCAGTCAGGCCCTCTCGCGCCTCTACGACGCCGGGCTCCTCACGCGGCGCAAGGAGGGCCGGTGGCGGTACTACGACGCGACCGCGCGGGCCGAACGACTGCTGGCCGTCCTCGATGCGACGCGATCGACCGCCGAGACGCGAGGGATCGACGAGACGCGATCGACCGACGATACCGCGGAGGGCTCCCGATCGTGACCGACGACGTCAGCGCGGATGGGTGCGAAATCGACGCGGCCGAGCAGCGACGCGCCGTTCGCGAGCGGTACAGCGGTATCGCGACTGAGAGACCGTCGTCATCGTGTTGCGGCGACGACGCACCCGACGCGGGAGCGGACCCCGACGGCGAGTCGCGCCGACTCGGCTACGGCGAGGACGACGTCGATGCCGTCGCGTCCGGAGCGAACCTCGGACTCGGCTGCGGTAACCCCACGGCGATCGCTGGGCTCGAAGCCGGTGAGACGGTTCTCGATCTGGGTTCCGGCGGGGGATTCGACTGCTTCCTCGCGGCCCGGGAGGTCGGACCGGACGGCCGCGTCATCGGCGTCGACATGACCCCCGAGATGGTTGAACGGGCCCGTGAGAACGTCGAGAAGAACGGCACGGACGCCGTCGAGTTCCGCCTCGGAGAGATCGAACATCTCCCGGTCGCGGACGGGTCAGTCGACGTGATCATCTCGAACTGCGTGATCAACCTCTCGCCGCGGAAGCCGCAGGTGTTTCGCGAGGCGTTCCGCGTCCTCCGTCCCGGCGGGCGACTCGCCGTTTCCGACGTCGTCCGGACCGCACCGTTCCCACCCGACGTGCGGCTCGACCCCGCGTCCGTGGCCGGCTGCGTCGCCGGCGCGTCGACGATCGCGGAGGTCGAGTCGATGTTGGAGGACGCAGGGTTCACGGAGATCGCTATCGACCCGAAAGACGAGAGCGAGGAGTTTATCCGCGATTGGGACGACGACCGCGACGTGAGCGAGTACGTCGTCTCCGCGACGATCGAGGCGCGAAGGCCGCGGTCGTGAACAAGGCCCTCCGGACGCGACTCCGGCGCGAGAACGCCCGATGACGGATATTTATAAATAGAGAGTCGGTGGCGCGCCTCCGAGCGGCCGATAGGCCGCGAGGAGCCCGCGAGGGAGCCCGCGGCCGCTTATAAGCGGCCGCGGTGAGGTTGGGGAGGCGTGAGGCTGCGGTGCGGCGTGGTTCGGGGTGGGGCTCAATGGGGCAGTCGCCGGCGGCTCTGCCACCGGCTGCCAGAGGCGCTCCGCGCCTCGCTGCCGCGAGGCCGGCACAGGCGTTCACGAGAGCGGAGCTCTCGTGAGCCAATCAGAACGCTTTGCGTTCTGATGACGACACAAGCAGGGAGGGACAGGAGGTCCCTCTTGAAGCCGGCGCGCAGCGCCGGCGACACCGCAACGACGGAGCGAACGAAGTGAGCGACCGAGTGAGGAGCGTGGTTCGAGAGAGCAAGCTCTCTCGTCATCGCCGGAAATCAACGATTTCCGGCTAGCAGTCAGAACGCTTTGCGTTCTGACGACATCCCGAAAATCTCCGATTTTCGGGCGACAGCAAGCGTGCGCCCGCCTTGCGGCTGGGGCTTTGTAAGTGTTCACCGCGCTGTCGACAATCATTTATAAGCAATCAACGCCACACACTGAGCGATTCACCGCGCCGTCAACAATATATAAACAGCCGCCAGCAATACCTCTCATTCACTTATAAACGACCACATCTCCGAATTGACATACCTACTCCGGCTATCAATCAAGAAGTGTCATGCTACAACTGGCTGTTTCGGACGAAATGTGTCCGTAAGATGAGATTTAAATGAATCCAACACGGCGCATATTCATCACAGAAAATCACGCAAGAAAATAGCATCTGCTAATATGGCTTTATTCTCTTTGCCGTCCTACGTCTGCTGGTGCTCCGAAATGGCAACTACCGAACGACAGGCAGTGAACGGTGTCGACGTCGCTGCGCTTGAAGGCGCAGTCGAAACGATCAGCGAGGATTCCGAAGTCGGGATGTTCACGTTCCGGGCCGAGACCGAGTGGGAGGACGCGCTCAAGTCCGTGACGACGATAGACGAATTCGACCAGGCGGGCGAGACGATTCACACGCGCGAGTTCACACTTCAGGGGGACGAGCCCGAACAGATCCTCGGCGAGCGCACGGGACCGAATGCCGTCGAACTCCTACTCGGCGCACTCGGATCGTGCCTGAGCGTCGGCTACGCGGCGAACGCGGCTCACATGGGGATCGAAATCGACGATCTCCGCTTCGAGATGGAGGGCGACGTGGATCTCCGTGGCTTCCTCGGCATCTCCGAGGACGTCCGTCCCGGCTACGAGTCGATCACCTGCACGGTCTACGTCGACGCCGACGCTTCCGAGGCCGAACTAGCCGAACTGCGGGAGCACGTCGAAAAGACCTCTCCGCTCGTGGACGCGATCACGAACGAGGTTCCGCTCGAAACCCGTCTCGTTTCCGAGTGACCACCTTTCTTTCCGAGTTACCACTCTTTCTTTTTTGCGTCCGTGCTGTGATTATGCAGACCGTATGCAGACTGGGATATATAAACGCAGTCGCCGCCGTCTACAGGTCTCGCGTGAGCCGCGGGTTCGTCACCGCGCCGTCGGCCGCCGAGGCGAAGTCGCGGGCGTACTTCGCGAGGATCCCGCCCTCGTACTGCGGCTCCGGCGCGTCCCACGCGTCGCGACGCGCGGCCAACTCTTCCTTGGAGAGGTCGATCGAGAGGTCGCGCTCCGGGATGTCCACGGTGACCTGGTCGCCGTCCTCGATGAGGCCGATCGGGCCGCCGACGGCCGCCTCGGGGGCGACGTGACCGATCATCGGGCCGCGCGTCGCACCCGAGAACCGCCCGTCAGTCAGGAGGGCGACGTCGTCCTCGTGGCCCGCGCCGACCACGGCGGCGGTGACTCCGAGCATCTCGCGCATTCCCGGTCCGCCGGTCGGACCCTCGTTGTGGATCACGAGCACGTCGCCGGAGTCGATCTCGCCGCTCTGGACGTACTCCATCGCGTCCTCCTCGTTCTCGAACACGCGGGCGGGCCCCTCGTGGTAGAACGCGTCCTCGCCCGTCACCTTGAGCACCGCGCCGTCGGGCGCGAGGTTCCCCTTGAGGATCTTGATCGCGCCCTCCGCCTGTTTGGGCTCCTCGATCGTGTAGAGGAAATCGGTCTCGATCGCGTCGTCGTCGGGAAGCTCGCCGCTGGCCTCCAGCTCCTCGAGTTCCTCGGCGAGGGTGCGTCCGGTGACGGTCATCGCGTCGCCGTGGAGCAGGTCGGCCTCCAGCAGTCGGCGGAGCACGACCGGAACGCCGCCGACTTCGTGGAGATCGTTCATCACGCGGCTCCCGCCGGGCTGGAGGTCGGCGATCTTCGGCGTGCGCCGCGAGATTTCGTCGAAATCCTCGATCGAGAGGTCGACGTCGGCCTCGCCCGCGAGCGCGAGCAGGTGGAGGACCCCGTTCGTCGAGCCGCCGATCGCGGTCTGAAGTGCGATCGCGTTCTCGAAGGACTTCCGCGAGAGGATGTCGGAGGGGCGGCGGTCGTTCTCGATACAGTCCAAGACGAGCTCGCCGGCGCGCTCCGCCACGTCGTAGCGCTCGGAATCCTCCGCGGGCGCGGAGGCGGAGCCGAGCGGGGCCATCCCGAGCGCCTCGGAGATGGACGCCATCGTGTTCGCGGTGAACATCCCGCCGCAGGAGCCCGCGCCGGGACAGGCGTGGCGTTCGAGCTCGTCGAGTTCCTCGCCGCTCATGTCGCCTTCGGCGTACGCGCCGACGCCCTCGAACACCTGCACGATGGTCACGTCGCGGCCGTCGTGCTGACCGGGCATGATCGACCCGCCGTAGAGGAACACAGAGGGGAGGTCGGTTCGGATCGAGGCCATCAGCATGCCGGGGAGGTTCTTGTCGCAGCCGCCGATCGTCACCAGCGCGTCCATGCGCTCGCCGAAGGAGACGAGCTCGACCGAATCGGCGATGACCTCCCGAGAGATGAGGCTCGCCTTCATTCCCTCTGTTCCCATCGAGATGGCGTCGGAGATGGTGATCGTGCCGAACTCGATCGGCATGCCGCCCGCACCGTCGATGCCGTCGATCGCCGCGTCGGCGACGTCGTCGAGGTGGACGTTACACGGGGTGATGTCGGCAGCCGGGTTCGGTACGCCGACGATCGGCGAGGAGAGATCCTCGTCGTCGAACCCCATCGCTCGGAACATCGAGCGGTGGGGCGCGCGCTCCGCGCCCTCCGTCACGTCCCTGCTGCGCAGGTCGTCGTCCTTCTCGCCCGCGAACCGGTCCGCGTCGCCGCGCCCCCCGGAGGCCGCTTCCTCGTCGGGTCGCGATTGCTGCTCGCTCATACTCGTCCCTCTCGCTCGGGGGTCTTAAACGAACGCACCGGAACAAGTTACTCCGGATCGGCGGGAATCCGCGGCGCGTATTTGAGCGTGGCCGGCGAATAGTTGCGTATGACCGATGAGACTGCCGACGAAGTTGGGAAGACGGGGAGACTGTCCGCCCGCGCCGTCGATGCCCACTCGGCGAGCGGCCTCGTCGGGGTGGCCGGTGGCGTGGGAGGAGTGAACAGGATGGGCGGTATGGCCGGCGGAATGGAGGGAATGGGCGGACTAAGCGGAATGGGTGGGATGGGGATGGTGATGTTTCCACTGCTGATATTCACCGTCGCCGTCGTTCTGGTGCTCGCGTACGTCGCCGTTCGACGGCTCTCGGCAGACGACGCCGAGCATGGGGCGACCGAGACGTCGGCGACCACCGCGGAGGACCCGATCGAGCGCCTCAAGCGACGGTACACCGAAGGAAACCTCTCCGAGGCGGAATTCGAACGAGCGCTGGATCGGAAACTGGCTGCCGAGACGATGCAGAGCGATAGCGACGGCGTCGCCGCCGGAGACGGGGACGAGCGAACGCCGATACAGCAATCGGAACGAGCAACGGAGCGCTGACCGGGTCGCGTCGAGAGTACGTGGGAAGCCGATGAAGCCGATATCACCGAGACCGCGGGACGCCTTCGAGACCGTCAGGCGAACGCCTGCAGAATACCCGCACCGTCCGTACTCCGACCCAGGTCGGGGAGCGTGGCGCGCTCGGGGTGGGGCATTAGGACGGCGACCGACTCGCGCTCGCCCAGCACGCCGGCGACGTTGTCGGTGGAGCCGTTCGGATTCGCTGCGTCGGTGACGTCGCCGTCGGCGTCGCAGTAGCGGAAGAGGACGCGGTCGTCGGCGACGAGGTCGGTGTGGGCCTCCTCGCTTATCTCGAAGCGCCCCTCGCCGTGCGCGATCGGAACCTCGATGACGTCTCCTTCGTCGTAGGCGGCCGTCCACGGGGTGTCCGCACGTTCTACTCGGAGATGGACCAGTTCGCACTGGAAGCGCGCGGAGGCGTTCGTGGTGAACGCGCCGGGCGTGAGCCCCGACTCCGAGCCGATCTGCGCGCCGTTGCAGACGCCGATCACGGGGACGTCGTCCTCGGCGGCCTCCCGAACCTCGTTCATGATCGGGTCGCGAGCGGCCATCGCGCCGGCGCGAAGGTAGTCGCCGTAGGAGAACCCGCCGGGGAGGACGATCCCGTCGGTGGCGGCCGGAAGTCCGTCCTCGTGCCAGATACGCTCGGCGTCGATCCCGAGGAAATTCAGCGCGCGGACCGCGTCGCGGTCGCAGTTCGAGCCGCCGAACTCCACCACCGCGACCGTCATCGCTCCGCGACCGCGACGTCGTAGTCGTGGATCGTGGGATTCGCGAGCAGCCGCTCGGCCATCTCGTCGGCGCGGTCGGCGGCCTCGTCGGCGTCCGCCGCGTCCACGTCGATCTCGAACCGATCGGCCGACCGCAGGTCCGACAGCTCGAACCCGAGCCGTTCGAGAGCCCGCTGGGTCGTCTCGGCCTCCGGATCGAGGACGCCCCGCTTCAGTCGGACCGTCACCGTCGCGGTGTATGCCGTCATGTCCGGTAGTGCGGAGTCGTGTGTAAAAACCGTTTTGGAACGCCTCGTATATTCATGTTCGTGGATATCTTTCGGCCCAGTGAGGAGAGTTGTGGAGAGTTGTGGAGATTTCGCTAGCGATCGGAACGAAAGGGGCAAACCCCTCCGTGTACTCACTAAAGTGTATGCAGCCGCTCGAACCCGCGGAGGTGATCGTCGCATGACCCGCGAACTGACCGAGATCACGGTCGTCGGAGGAGACAAGACCGGACTCATCGCGCGGGTCACTTCCCTGCTGTTCGAGCGGGGAATCAACATCGAGGACTTGGACCAGGCGGTCCGCGGGGGCGTCTTCCGGATGACGACTCGCGTCGACGCGTCGGACCTCGAGACCTCTCGGGGGGAGCTCCGTCGCGCGCTCGCCGAGCTCGGCCGCGAGCTCGACGTCGACATTCAGGTTCGCTTCCCGAGCGACCGCGACGCTCGCCGAATCGCGCTGCTCGTCACGAAGGAGACGCACGCGCCGGAGGCCCTGCTGGAGGCCGAGGCCAACGGAGAACTGGCCGACGACGGCGAGGCGGAGATTCCCGTCGTCATCGGCAACCGCGGCGACCTCCGGACGCTCGCGGAACGCTACGACAAGCCCTTCTACGACGTGGGCGACGGCAGCGGCAACACCGACGAGGGCCGTCTGCTCGATCTGTTGGCCGAGTACGACGTGGATCTCATCGCGTTGGCGCGGTACATGCGAATCCTCTCGCCGGAGGTCGTCTTCCGCTACGAGGGTCGGATCCTCAACGTCCACCCCTCCCTCTTGCCGGCGTTCCCCGGCGCGGAGGCGTACCGGCAGGCGAAGGACGCGGGCGTCCGCATCGCCGGCGTCACCGCGCACTACGTGACGACGGACCTCGATCAGGGGCCGATCATCGCCCAGCGCGCGTTCGATGTGCCGGCGGACGCAGACGTCGCCGAGATCAAGCGGCGCGGCCAGCCGCTGGAAGCGGAGGTGCTGCTCGACGCGGTTCGACTCCACCTCGCCGACGGGATCGCGATCCACCGCGGCACGGTCCACGTCCGCGAGGACGCGAGCGCGAACGCGCAGCTCGGGCTCTCCGCGGAGGCGATCGACGCGAACCCGGACGAGCCGATCGACGGCGAGTCGCTGTCGCGGTCGGAGACGCCGGTGGCCGGAAGCGATTGATCGGCGCGGCGAAACTTCGAGAAATTACTCGTTTGAGTAGCCGCCGCGCTCGTCCGATTCGATGGCGTCCCTCACGTGCGCGTGGTACGCCCGGAGTGCAGCGGATTCGTCCGCTTCGAGAACGGTATCGGAATCCACGAGCGTCGCGAGTCCGAACGCCAGCGGCGTCGGCGAATCGACCGCGTGGTCGACGACGTCGAGGTCGCCGTCGGCGATGCGGGAGGCGACCGCGCGGATCCCCGCGAGATCGAGCCTGTCCTCCAACAGCTCGCGGTACGTCTCCTCCGTCACCGCGAACCCGTCGAGGTCGCTCGCGAACGGGAGGAGCATCTCGGCGGACACCTGCTGTTCGGCGGCGGACTTCTCGTACCCCTTGTACCGCTTCAAGATCAGTAGCGAACGCGCGGCGTCGATCCGGAAGTAGCGCTGCAGCAGGTCGGTTCCCCGTACCGCCGCGCGGAGGTCCTCGCGGACCGTCTCGGGGTCGAGATCGCGGAGGATCCCCGCCACGTCGACCGCCCGGTTCAGCGGGAGCGAGAGGCTGAACCCGCGATCTGCGACGGCGACGGCGGGGGTCGCGTCGACCCGGCGCGCACACTCGGCGGCGACGAGCCGAGAGAGGCCGTCGTTGAACCGACGACCGTAGGTCGAGTGGACGTGGAACCGACGCTTGTACGCCTCGCGGTCCAGCTCCTCCTCGACGACGAGTCGCGACGGGGTCGGAACGCTCTCTATCCCCGCGAACGCCACCTGCTCGTCGTAGATTCGCGCGATCGCGCGGACGGAGTTCTCGTCGAGTGGGAGGTCTCGAAGCCGCGCGCGGACCGCCGGCGGGCCGCCGTGCTCCAGCCGGTCGAGCAGGTCCGCCTGAAACGCGAGGACCTCACTCGCGAGGTCGGACGAGAGCGGGAGTCGCTCGGCGTACCACGACGGAACCGTCGGGCGCTCGTCCGTCCGGTCCGCGTACACCTTGGACCCTCGGCGGTACCGGAAGGCGAACCGCTCGCCGCCGAGCGCGAACACGTCGCCCGGGTCGAGCGTGTCGAGGTAGGTCTCGTCGAGCGCGCCGACCCGCTCGTCGTCGCGGGTGAACACCGCACAGCTGAACGAGTCGGGGATCGTGCCGACGTTCGTCATGTAGATGACTCGCGCGAGCCGACCGCGCTTCCCGACGAGCGTCTCGCCGACGGGGTGCTCCTCGCGGTGATGCTCCCCGTCCGGGGGATCGTTGTCGTCGCGCCAGATCTTCGGGTAGACGTGTCGCTCCTCCAGCCCGTCGTAGTCCGACGTGAGGTATCGAACCAGCCGCTCGTAGTCGTCCCCGTCGAAGTCGCGGTACGGGTGGGCGCGTCGGAGGGTTTCGCGGACCTCCCGATCCGGACGAACCCGGTTGATCGCCATCCCGTACACGTGCTGTGCGGCGACGTCGTACGCGCCCTCGGGCGGGAACACCCGATCGACGAACCTCTCCTCGGCGCGGGCGAGCATCGCCGCGCACTCCGCCAGCTCGTCGCGGTCGAGCGCGAACACCCGCCCCTCGACCGTCTCGCCGGGGCTGTGGCCCGCGCGCCCGACGCGCTGGAGCAGTGCCGCGACCGACTTGGGCGACCCCACCTGCACGACGAGGTCGAGGTGCGGCATGTCGATGCCGAGTTCGAGGCTCGTCGAGGTCGTGACCACGGACAGGTCCCCCGCCTTCAGCCCCTCCTCCACCCGCGTGCGCTGCCCCTCGCCGAGGCTCCCGTGGTGGCAGCCGGAGCTCGACTCGTCGTAGTCGAACCGCTCGCGGAGTTCCTGGAGGGTGCGTTCGGCCCCCGAGCGGGAGTTCGTGAACACCAGCGTGTTCTCGTGCGCACCGATGAGTTCGTGAAGCGCGTCGTAAAAGCGGTCCGTGACGACCTCGCGGGGGGTGTTGATGAGGTCGGCCGCCGGCGTGCGGAGTTCGAGGTCGAACTCCCGTCCGAAGCGCGCGTCGACCACCTCGCACGGCCGGGGCTCGAAGCCGTCGAAATCGCCGACGTCGCCGGCGGCGCGCTCGCGCCCCGCGAGGAACTCGGCAACCTCGTCGAGCGGTTCGACCGTCGCCGAGCAGCCGATCCGCGTCGGTGAGCCGTCCGCGAGTTCGGTCAGCCGCTCCAGCGATACCGCGAGATGGGTCCCGCGTTTGTTCGCCGCCAGCGAGTGGATCTCGTCGACGATCACGTACTCGACCGTGCGGAGCTTCTCCTTGAACTTCGGCGAGTTGAGCAGGATCGCCAGCGTCTCCGGCGTGGTGTTGAGCACGTGCGGCGGCTTCGCCAGCATCTTCCGCCGGGCCGCCTCGCTCGTGTCGCCGTGTCGGATCGCCTGCCGAACGTCGGGGGCGTCGGTCGGGGCGCAGGAGTCGGTCGCGTTTGTCGCGTCGAGGTCGGCGTTGCGGTCGGCGTCGCGGTCGGCGTCCGTCAGTTCCTCGGCGATCCCGTCGATGGGGTTCTGGAGATTTCGGTTCACGTCGTTCGCGAGGGACTTCAGCGGGGAGACGTACAGGCAGTACACGGAGTCGTCCAGGGTTCCGGCACGCTCCCGTGCGAAGAGGTCGTCGAGGACGGCGGTGAAGGAGGCGAGGGTCTTTCCGCTGCCGGTGGGTGCGGCGACGAGGCAGTTCCGTCCCTCGTGGACGTGCGGTATCGTCTCACGCTGCGGCGGCGTGAAGAATCCGCCGTTCTCGCCGACGTACGCGCCGAACTCGTCGACCCACCAGCGGCGAACAGGGGGCGAGAGGCGGTCGAGCACGTCGGCGTCGGGCAGGGGGATCGTCTCGGGATCGAAGTCGACGGACGGGGCGTCGTCACCGGACTGCGTCCGGCTGTCACCGGGCGAAGCCCGGTTGCCCGAGGGACTGTGTCCCTCGCTGCCAGAGGCGTGTTGCGCCTCGCTGTCACCGGCGAGACACTCCACGAGGAGTCGACGCGCCGACGGGCGTTTCTCGCCCCGCTCCGTGAGTTCGTTCACGGTGGTACACGTGAGCGCCGGAGGCATAGCCGTTGTGTCGGATCGGGTGCGTGTCGACCGTCGCTCACCAGCCGCACCGCGCGAACCGGTCCGGTCGTACGGGTCGCGAATCGCCCCGGTCGTGCGGGTCGCGAACCGGCCCGTTTATCCGGGATCCGACCGTGGCCGCGCATGTATGAGTGGAACCTCGGCGGCGACGGACCGCGAAATCGACCGGAACCTCTTCATCACCGTCTCGGGTCCGCCGGGCTGCGGCGCGACGACGCTGGTCGAGGAGATGGCTGCGGCGCTCGACTGCGGCTACGTTTCCGGCGGCGAGCTGTTCCGTGAGATCGCTGCCGAGCGGGACATGAGTCTCTCGCAGCTGATCGCGAAGACCGGCGAATCCGAGGAGATCGATCGCGCGCTCGACCGCCGGCTCCGCCGGATCGCAGAGAAGTGGGGGACCGCGAACAAGGCGTTCGTGCTCGAATCGCGGCTCGCCGGGTGGATCGCCGGCAACCGAGCGGACATCCGCCTCTGGCTCGACGCCCCCGACCAGGTCCGCGCCGATAGGACGCTCGACCGCGAGGAGATGACCTCAGAGATGCAGGTGCGCGAGGTGATAGAGGAGCAGCGATATCAATCGTACTACGGAATCGACCTGTCCGACCGCTCCATCTACGACCTCGCGATCAACACCGGCCGCTGGGACGCCGAGGCGACGCTGGATCTGGCGCTCACGGCGATCGAGGGGTACGACATCGAATCCGACGAAGGGGCGTTCGACACACCGGATTTCGAGATTTAACTCCGCCGCTGACCGACGACGGTTCCGACATATTCGGCTCTGTTGAAATCCTCAGCAGGTGATCTATGTTGCCCTGATTACGGTCAATACAGAAACAGCAGCGACCGAGTACGGGGGTAAGGATCGCAGACTGCCGCCGGCAACGTGGTATTTAAACGGATAAAAGCGGCAACGACGATCACTTATAAATAGAAAGTCGGTGGCGCGCCTCCGAGCGGCCGGTAGGCCGCGAGGAGCCCGCGAGGGACGCCGCGAGCGCCTTTATAAGGCGCGAAGCGGCGAGGCTGGGGAGGCGTGAGGTGCGGGGCGGTTGCGGTGCGGGGTGGGACTCAAAGGGGCAGCCGTGAGGCGGGCGCAGGCGACGTAAGCACCGCAAAGAGCGAGTGAAACGAGCGATTGAGGAGCACAGCGAGCGTGCGTCCGCCTCGCGGCTGGGGCTTTGGAGGTGTTTACCGCGCCAGCAACGATATATAAATAGCTGCCAGCAATACCACTCTCGACCTTATAAACGACCACTTTTCCGAATCGACATACCTACTCCCGGTGTCAATCACGCACGGTCGTCGGCTCTACTTAAACGATCGCTGTGCCGAACGGGTACGCAGGCGTCTCCACCGTCCAGACGGTCCCAGACTCGACGTCGACGAGCGACAGTAGATCGTCGTCGTAGTGCGAGACGACGAGTCGAGCCGGACGGTCCCCGGGGTCGACGCGAGTCGCGACCAACCCGGGTGCGGGCGTCTCGATCGCCTCGCCGCCGAGCGAGCGAAGTCGAGCAGCGCCCGCGTCGAGTACCCACCGATCGCTGCCGAGTTCGAACAGGTCGACGGGGCGAGAGAATCCGTCGTGAATCGCGACCCGCTCCAGATCCGGGTCGAACTCGTGGACCGTTCCGTCATCGCGCCCCGGGACGAAGACGCGATCTGCGGTCGCGACGAGGTCGTACGGATCGGCACCGACTGGGGCGTCGGCGACGACCGCATCGGTGGCGGGGGACCCGGCGTCTCTCGTGCCGTCTTCCGCGGCATCACCCCCTCCGCCTCGGCCTCGGCCGGTATCGAACGCGACGACGCGCGCGCCGCGCTGGTCGACGGCGTAGCCGCGACTTCCGTCGGGCGCGATCGCGACGCCCTGCACCCGGGCGTTCGCGCCGATCGGTATCGACCCGATCCGCTCGCGAGCCGCCGGATCCACGACGTCGACGACGCCGTCCCGGCGACTGCCCGCGTAGAGCCGACGCCCGTCTGTCGAGACCGCGACCTCGTGGGGCTCCGCGCCGACTCCGATCCGGTCGAGGAGCGTCAGGCGCTCCGGATCGATGACGGCGAGCGCGTCCCCGGCGGAACAGGAGATGAACAGGTCGCCGTTCGCGACCGCGAAGTGCGACGGGCCGAGGACGCCGGTTTCGATCCGGACGACCTCCCCGTCGGGGGCGACCGCGGTGACCGCGCGCTCACCCATGGTCGCGACGAACGTCCCCCCGCGGTGTGCCGTCGCGTGAACAGGGTGGCTCCCGACTGGGACTTCGCCGAGCGGTTCGCCGGTGTCGAGGGCGAACAGCGCGAGGACGTTCGCCCCCTCGCAGGGGACGGCGACGACTCGGCCTCCGGGCGGCGTGGGGCTGTCGCCGACACGGTCTTTGGACGGAGTGGGGCTGTCGCCGACGCGGTTTCCGGACGGCGTGGGGCCGCCGTCGTCCGCGGTCATCCCGTACAGGAGAAGTCGCCGCCGCCGTCGTCTCCACCCACGCTTCCCTCCGTCTCGATCACGACGTTCGTGGCGGTTTCGACCGGGTAGCGGCCGCGGTCCCCGTCGACGTTCGCCCACTCGCCGAAGCCGCCCTCGTACAGCCGGACGTCCTCGAAGCCGATCGCGTTCAGCGTCAGCCAGGTCGACGTCGCGTCGACGTTGTCGTCGCCGTAGACGACGACCGTGCCCGCACGGTCGAGCTCGGCCTCCGCCTCGTACAGCCGAACGAGCTGCCCAGCCTCCGTCATCCGACGGCCCGCGACGTTGCCGACCCAGTGGACATCGATCGCGCCCGGGAGGTGACCGTGTCGGTCGTGGTCCGAACCTGGCGAGTCCACTCCGGGTGCGCCGAGATACGCCTCGGGCACGCGAACGTCGACGAGCCCAGGTCCGTCGCCGTTGAACGTTCCGACGCGGTCGGCGAGCCACTCGCGGGTGACCCACGCGGACTCCGCGGGGTCGGCCTCGTAGGCCACGGGCGAGACGCGGTCCCGCGACCCCGTGCCGAGCCGTCCGTTCCAGCCGTCGAGGCCGCCGTTGAGCACCCGTATTTCTCCCGCGTGGCCGATCGCGGAGAGCGCGAAGGCGACGCGGGTGACCCGAGAACCGACGCTCGTGCCGTAGACGACGACGTCGTCGTCGGGAGCCACGCCGACCTCGCCGAACGCGGCTGCGATCACGTCGACGTCGGGTATCAGGCCGTTGTCGGTCGATTCCCGTCGCGTGATCGCGTCGAACGGGACGCGCCGCGCGCCGTATATTCTCTCTCGGCGGAATAGCTCTTCGTCGCGGGCGTCGAGGACGACCGCACCGTCGCGGTTGTCCGCCAGCCAGCCGGGGCCGACGAAGTGCTCGACGTTTCCGGACACCTCGTACTGTGCAGCGGTGTCGGCCGGGGTCGAGACGGCGAGACAGCCGGCCGTACTCGCCGCGCCGACAGCGGTCGCGCCGGCCGCGGCTCGCAGCAGGCCGCGCCGGGTGGAACTGGCGGAGGTGGCGCTGTCGGAAGCGGAGGTGGCGTTGTCGGCGGCAGCCGTGGCGTCGTCGGGAGCGGAGGTGGCGTTGTCGGAAGCGGAGGTGGCGTTGTCGGAAGCGGAGGTGGCGTTGTCGGCGGCAGCCGTGACGTCGTCGGGAGCGGAGGTGGCGTCGGCGGCGGTGGAATGACTCCTCCGTTCATCGATCGCCAAATCGCCCTCCGTCGACGGACGCGGAGCCCCGCCCGTCGTTTCGTCTCCACGATCGTCGCTCATACGGCCACGACGCGGGTCACGGCTAAAGGGCCCGCGAACGCCCCCTTCGTTGCCCCGTGTGACGACTACCGGAAGGTATTGCTACTTCCTCTGACCGGAGGGGTCAGTTACCGTCTTCAGCGGCTCTTTACGTCCCGAAGCGATGATATCGGGTAATGCCACTGTCGCCCGTCGCCTACGTCGGCGTCTCTATCGCGGTCGGGTTGTCGTTCGGCGTCCTGCTACAGAAGGCGCGGTTCTGTTTCGTCAGCGCCTTCCGCGACTTCGTCGCGTTCAAGGACACCCGCGTGCTGAAGGGATTGCTCGCCGGTATCGCCGTGATGACTGTGTTCTGGAGCCTGCAGGCGACGTTCGGCTACTTCCGCGGATTCTGGACGCCGGCGTGGGGGTTGGGGTCGCTGTTCGGCGGCTTCGTCTTCGGGCTCGGGATGACCCTCGCGGGCGGCTGTGCCTCCGGGACGCTCTATCGCGCCGGGCAGGGATACCTCCAGTTCTGGCTCGTACTCCTATTCATGTTCGTCGGCTACGTCCTCTTCGCGTTCGCGTTCCCCGTCGCGGAGACGTACTACTTCGCGACCCTGAACCCGTTCGAAGGGCGGACGCTGTATCTCTCGCTGCCGTTCTCGCCGGCGGTCACCGGGGTCGTCGCCGTCGCGGTCGGGACGCTCGCGTACGCCTTCGTAAAGGGGCGGAGTCAGCTCCCGGACGACCCGTCCGGTGGCTCCGGCGTCACCGCCGACGCGAGGGCGCAGGCGGCGATCGGAGGTTCGCAGGCCCTCTCGGCCGTCTCGGCCGGACTGCGCGGGATCGCCGACGGCACGGTCGAATACGTTCGCGCGCTCGTCACCGACGACCGACCGCTGACGGTCCGGCTCCGCGACTCGTGGGACGCGCGGACGGCCGGCGTCGCGATGGCGCTCGTCGCGAGCCTCTGGTTCTACGTCCACGGGCACTGGGCTATCACCGGCAGCGAGGCGCGCTGGGCGGGATACCTGCTGGCGGGAGCCGGGTTCGACGTCGCGAGCGTGGACTACTGGGGCTCCGTGCTCTTCCGCGACGGGAACATCTCGCTGACCATCGACATGGTGATGATCGCGTCGCTCGTCGTCGGCTCCTTTATCGCCGCGTACGCCTCCGGTGACTTCCGGATCCGGAAGCCGAAGCGCAACCGCGTGCCGAATTACGCCGTCGGCGGACTCTTGATGGGCGTCGGATCGCGGCTCGCCGCCGGCTGCAACATCGCGAACCTCTTTTCGGGCGTCGCGCTGCTGTCCGTCCATTCCTTTTTGGCCGGGGCGGGGATCATTTTCGGCGTCTACGTGATGACCCACTACATGTACCGCGAGGTCGGCTGCGCGATCTGAGCGAATGCCCCGCGCTCCGCGGCCCGCCGGCCTCGTCACGTTCGACGTCTGAGCGCGAACCAGATCGCACAGCAACACCCGATCGCAACGGCGAGCGTCGTGGTACCGAACGCCACCCGGTATCCGAAGTCCGTGTACACCACCGTCCCGGCGACGACTTCGCCGGTTCGGTACCGATCGAGCACGAGTCCCATCAGCGGGGGAAACGCGGCTCCTCCGAAGAACCCGGCACCGTTGACCGTCGCGGTCGCGACCCCGCTCGCGGCGGGCGGGTACCGTTCTTTAATGACCGGCAGCGCCAGCATGGTGACTCCGAGGCTCGCGCCGATCACGAAGAATATCGCCGCGACGAGCGGTAGCGGCGGAGCCCCCAGTACGGGGATGACGCCGATTGCGACCGTGAAAAGACCGAGACCGACGATCAACGGGAGTAACCGTCGGCCGAGAGAGTCGGAGAGCCATCCGACGCCAGGTCCGCCGGCGAGCATCCCGATCGCACCGATCAGCGTGAAGTACGACGCCGTGATGACGTCGAGGTCGTGGACCACGACGAGGTACGGCACGCCCCAGAGCCCGATCACCGTCAGGATGGTTCCCATCGCCGAGAAGAACACGACGGAGAGGAGCCACTGATCCGGATCGCCCAGTAACGAGCGCAGATATCCGGCGGTGTCGTCCAGCGTCACCGACGGCTGTTCGGGGACGTTTTCGATCGAGTCAAGCTCGGCATCGGTCGGTGAGCGACGGACGAACGCCCACACACACCCCGCCGAGACGAATCCGAACGCCGCGAACGAGAGCACGGTCGGCCGCCATCCGACTCGATCGATCGCGATCGCCAACGGCGTCGTCGCGATGATCGCACCGAGACCGGCCATGCCGGCCGTCAGCCCGGTCATCGTTCCGAACTCGTCGGTGCGGAACCAGTTCGCACAAAAGCGGATCGTCGAGATGAAGATGACGCCGCTCCCGAGGCCAATCGTGGTTCGGAAGAGAAACGCCGAGAGGTACTCCTCGCTCAGGGCGAATCCGACCGCTCCGAGGCTGAGTACGACCGCGCCGCCGGCACCAACCACCCGCGCGCCGTACCGATCGGCGAGGACGCCTGTCGGAATCTGTACGACCGCGTAGACGACGAAGAACGACGCGTGAAGCGTCCCCAACTGGGTGGCCGTGACGCCGAATGCCGCGGTCAGCTCCTCGGAGAGGACGGCGGTCGACAGCCGGTGCACGTTCACGAGCAGAAAGACGGCGATCAGCGAAGTCCACGCCACCCAGCGTCGCTTCGTCGGATCCGACAGGAGATCCATGGCCGATCTGTTCGAGTGGAGTATAAATAATCTCGCACGCGGTTGGTGGACGTCGTCAGTACGACCCGCTCACCAAGCGGTCATCCAGTCCCGAACGGACTTCTACACTCGAACGGCCGTTCAGTCCCGAACGTCCCTCTTACCTATCCGCGACTGCGCCCGTCTCCAGTTCGAAGTCCCACTCCTCGTAGCCGCCGGCCATGCTGGCGACGAGCACATTCTCCTCGACGCCCTCGTAGCTTTTGATCAGCATCGCGGCCTGCTTCGACGACTGACCGACCGGGCACGCGCACACGACGTCGGTGTCGTCCCAGTCGATGTCCGGAACGCGCGAGGGGAGATCGCCGAGCGGCACGTTGATCGCGCCCGGGATGTGGCCCTGTTCGTACTGTATCGGCGGTCGCGTGTCGATGACGCGGAGGTCGCCGTCCTGGACCCGCTCGTTGACTTCCTCTGGGGTGAGTTCCTCGACCATGATTACTCCTTGCGCAGGAAGATCCGGTAGCGACCGTCGCCCGACTTCCACACCTTCGCGGTCGCGTCGTCGCCGACCGCCTTCGGCACGTTCTCCGTGCTCGGCACGTGGTCCGTCTTCTGGACGAGCACGTCGCCGTCGGAGAGGCCCGTGATGGACTTCTTCGCTTCGACCTGCGGGTACGGGCAGACTTCGCCCGTCATGTCCTGTACCTCGGTCGCGTCCTCCAGTAGCGCCTGTGCCGTCTCGTCGTCGAGCTCGTCGGGCATCTCGACGACGTCGTCCCACGATGGTTGGCTCATGTGACTTGATAGGTCCACGGACGGGTAACCGCTTTCGTGACCGGCAGGCTTCTCCCGTATCTCGGACGATCAATCGCGGCGCGTGACCGCGATAACTGTCGAGACCGCCGTTTCCGTCGGACTCTTATCGGGGAGCGATCTACGGACCCCATGAGCGAGTACGTCGTCGACGAGTCGACGATCTTCGAGACGCCCCTCGTGGAGGTTGACCTTGGCCTAGACGCCGACGCGGACGTGTACGCGAAAGCCGAGTGGTTCAACCTCTACGACGCCCCGCACGGCGGGGGATCCGTCAAGTCTCGGATCGCGAAGGGGATGCTGGACGCGGCGGAACGGCACGGCGATCTCGAACCCGGCGTTACCGTGATCGAGCCGACCTCGGGGAACACCGGCAGCGAGGTGGCCAGGCTCGCGAGCGCTCGCGGGTACGACGTCGAAATCGTGATGCCCGATAACGCAGCCGGCGGAAAGGTCGACGCGGTCCGCGACGCGAGTGCCGAGATCCACTTCGTCGACGCCAACCTGGGCTACGACGCGGTCATCGAGCGCTGCGAGGAGATCATCGCCGCCGACCCGGACGGCTACTTCCGACCGAATCAGTACGAGAACCCGGATAATCCGGGGACCCACGAGCGGACGACCGCTCGGGAGATCCACGAGGCGACCGGCGGCGAGGTGACCCACTTCGTCGCGGGCGTCGGCACCGGCGGAACGATCACCGGAACGGGACGCGGACTGAACGAACTGACCGACGGAGCCGTCGAGATCATCGGATTCGAGCCGGACGAGCCGCTTCACGCCATCGACGGCCTCAAATATCTCAAGACGGGCGACCACTACCACCCCGACACGTACGACGAGTCGGTCCTCGACCGGACGGCGTACGTGACGACCTCGGACGCGTACGACCGGGCGCGCGACCTTCGCGAGCGGTACCTCGATCGAGAGATACCGATCGTCGACCCCGGCCAGCACGACGAGGCGACGGTCCGCGACCACCTTCGGGTCGACGACCAGTTCGTCGTGGGCACGTCTTCGGGCGGCGGCGCTGCCGCGGTTGCGGGGCTCGACGACGCCGGCGACCTCGCGGACGACGACGTGGTCGTGTTCATGCTGTGCGACCGCGGCGACAAGTACGCGGACATCCCGTTGTGGGAAGATTACTTATGAATGCCGACGGTCCCGTTGAAATCCTCAATACGTGTCACATCCTGCCTTGTGTACGGTCAATACAGGAAGCGTGGTGAGCGATTACGGGAGTAGGTATTGCAGACCGCCGTCGGCGATGTAGTATTTATTGGGGCGAGCGTGGCAGCGACGATTGCTTATAACTGATCGAGGCGGTTGGCGTCGCCGGACTACGTCCGGCTTCAAGCGAGAGCTTCGCTCTCGCCCTGCGCCTCTGAGCGGCCGATAGGCCGCAAGGTGCCCGCGAGGGAGCCCGTGGCCGCTTATAAGCGGCCGCGGCAGCGAGGCGCGGAGCGCCTCTGGCAGCCGGCGGCGGAGCCGCCGGCGACGAGGCTGGGGAGGTGTGAGGTGCGGTTCGGTGCGGTGCGGGGTGGGGCTCAAAGGGGCAGTCGCGAGGACGAAGTACGGTGACGCAAGGACCGCAGGGAGCGAGCATCGCGAGCGACTGAGGACCGCAGCGAACCGCACGAGCCGTCGCGGCTGGGGCTTTGCAGGTGTTCACCGCGCTAGCAACAATCATTTATAAACAATCAACGCCAGAAACACAACAATTCACCGCGTCAGCAACGATATATAAACCGCCGCCAGCAACACCACTCACTCACTTATAATCGATCACCCCCACACGATGAAATCCCCACTCCCGAAATCGATCGATTCGTACTCTATAGCGACCTGCTGTTTCAGACGAGAATATATCTGACAAAGAGGATTTCACCAGGGCCACATCGACCGGAAAAACGACCGACCGGAAAAACAACCTATCGACCGCCGCTCGCGGCGGGGATAACGCGGACTTGCGCGCCGTCAGGCACGTCTGCGTCGAGATCGTCGATCGGAGTTCCGTCGACGTACACGTTGATGAACTCCTTGATCTCGCCGCCCTCGATGACGCTGTCTTTCAGCTCGGACCCGTGTTCGTCCGCGTGGTTCTCGAACAGCTCCCGGACGGTGTCGCCCGCGACATCGACCTCGGACGTCGCGGAGCCGCCGACGAGCACGGCCGGCAGTTTGATCGTGGCCATACGGAGGGATCGACACGCAGCCCAAAAAGGAGCGCGCCGACGGCAACGTCGTCCCACGTCTAATACGATCGGTGATCGCCGCGGTCACTGCGGGTCTCCACGAATCGAGTCGGTGTCGGTCGTGCTCGCGACGGGTCGACGCCGACAGCGTCGATCGTGCGCGAGTCGGGCCGGTGGTGCGCGCGGATCGCACCTCCGAGATGGCGGCAGTACGCACCGGTGGGCGGCCGGCTTATTGGTCCGCGGCCGCTAGGGGACGGTAGAATGACCGATCTCGATCTCGATCCCACCCAGCTCGACCGGTACTCACGACACATCATCATGGACGACGTCGGCCCCGAGGGGCAGAAGGCCCTGCTCGACGCCGAGGTGCTCGTGCTCGGGGCAGGCGGGCTCGGCGCACCGATCATCCAGTACCTCGCGGCCGCCGGAATCGGTACCATCGGCGTCGCCGACGACGACGAGGTCGAGCTGTCGAACCTCCAGCGACAGGTGATCCACGGAAACGACGACGTGGGACGCAAGAAGGTCGACTCCGCCGCCGACTTCGTCGCGCAGCTCAATCCCGACATCGACGTGCGGAAACACGAACTGCGCGTCACACCCGACAACATCGAGGACCTGATCGAGGGGTACGACTTCGTCGTCGACGGGACGGACAACTTCGCGACCCGGTACCTCGTCAACGACGCCTGCACCCTCGCGGGGATCCCCTTCTCGCACGGCTCCATCTTCAAGTTCGAGGGGCAGGTGACGACGTTCGCTGGCGGCGACGACTCCCCGTGTTACCGCTGTCTGTTCCCCGAGGCCCCGCCGGCCGGCATGGTGCCGAACTGCGCGACCGCGGGCGTTCTCGGCGTCCTCCCTGGCACAGTCGGGTGTCTGCAGGCGACGGAGACGGTGAAACACGTCATCGGCGAGGGCGAGACGCTCGACGGCTCCATGCTCTTTTTCGACGCCTTAGAGATGGAGTTCGACAAGGTGGAGATCCCCAAGCGTGACGACTGCCCCGTCTGCGGCGACGACCCCGCCATCGAGTCGGTCCACGACGTGGAGTACAGCGCCTCCTGTGCGATCGACGTCGGCGGCGACGATCCCGAGCCGGAGATCGAAGCGAGCGACTGAGGACCGTGGTTCGAGAGAGCAAAGCTCTCTCGTCATCACGAGACGCCAAAGGCGTCTCGAACGACAGCGAGGTGTGCGAGCCGTCGCGACTGGGACTTTGAAAGTGGTCGCCGCAGAAGTGCCGATCACGTACTACCGAGCGACTTGGGTTTCGGACGTGTTCACCGCACGGTCACCGAGTCAAAAGCAGACGTATTACTCTTTACCGTCCTACCGTTCGCTCCGGACCGAAACGGTCTCCTGTTCGAAGCCGTCGTCGCCGCGCCAGCGCCACGAGCCGACGAACGGGTAGCCGTCGAGCGCGCAGATGACGTACGAGTGGTCGGGCCACGTCGCGCGCGTAGCGTCCGTCTCGCTCGGGTGCGTCGGCCCCGTCGGGTGCGAGTGATAGAATCCGACGAGATCGTGTCCGTCGTCCTCGACCGCCTCGATCAGTTCGAACTGCTCTTCCGGATCGATGAGGTATCGAATCTCCGGCGTCTCCGCGACGTTCTCTGCCTCGTAGGTCTCGGTGACGACGCTCGGCTCGCCGTCGTCGCCGTGAACGCCGGCGAGCACGCCACAGATCTCTGCCTCACCGCCGGCGTACGCGTGGTAGACGATGTCGTCGTACACCGCTCGCGTGAGTTCGATCATGCGTTCGGGAAGGGGAGTCCGCCCGATAAATCCGTCCCGACCGGCAAGGGGTGCGGCGCGTCACAGGTAGCGGCAGTCGTTGACAGGCCGCAGAGCGTTTTCACCGCGCAGTCGGAGAGACGATCCATGAGCGACGAACCGGAGGAATCGGGCGCTGCGGACGCCGTGGACGGAGCGGATGCCGCGCCCACCGTCGACGAGGCGATACACACGACCCTCGACATGCCCTTCGACGACGCGGTCCCGTTCGTGCAGATCGAACACGAGCTCGCCGACTTCGAGACCGTTCGGGTCACGCGACTCGACGAGATGATCGAGGGAATGCTCGGTCACGACGACGTCGAGCGGACAGCGCTGATCGTCGTCTGTCACCCGGAGATCGCGTTCGACGCGATCGAGATCGACCCGACGCTCGCGGGGATGTTGCCCTGCACGACCCTCGTCTACGAGCGCGAGGGCGACGATCGCGTCCACGTCCACCACGTGTCGGCGACGAAGGCGATCCGGGACCTCGGCTGCGCCCCAGGCGACTGCGCCGAGGCCGTCGACAACCTCGTCGCGAAGACCGGCGAACTGATGACGGTCGTCTGGGAGAACATCGAGGAGCACGGTCGGAAGTAGGTTCTCGCCTCGCGCCGCAGCCGCGTTCCGCTACAGTCCCTCGACGCGCCGCAGCACCGCTCTGACGCTACCGGGCGTGGCGTACGGACCGCCCTGGACTCGGTGGTCCGGGAACAGCATGGGGATAGGGTTCTCGTCGAGCGCGGCCGTTACCAGTTCGAGATCGTCGGGATCGTCGGCGTCCAACGCGGCCAGTCGCGCGAGTCGACTCACGGAGACGGACTCTCCGTAGGGGATCGTCTGCAGCGCTTCGAGGACGGTCCGCTGGTCGGTCGGTACGGTGAGTCCGACGTCGACCTCGTCGAATCCGTCCCGCTGCCCCTGGAGATACGCACCGATGCGGTCGAGTAGTTCGTGGTCAGTGACCGCGTCGTCCGGCGCGTCCGCCGGGAACGACACCGAGATGACGCGGCCGGCGGCAAAGCCGACTTGGACGGCGCGATCGATTTCGTCGAATTCGCGGGCGAAGACGCCCGACGCGTCCGTGGGTTCCATATCACCCGATCAGGGGCCAGACGGGTAAATCGACTGGACGCGGACGATCCGGTGTTGAATCGATCGCCACCCAGACTGCTCTCGACGGCCACCCAGACTGCTCTCGACGGCCACCCAGACTGCTCTCGACGGCCACCCAGACCGCTCTCGACTGCCACCTCGACCGTTCCCGACTGCCACCTCGACCGTTCCCGACTGCCACCTCGACCGCGCACCCGCCCGCAAGCCTTATGAACAGATACGTGCATTAGTGTACAGTAATGGAGGATACAACCGAGTTGGCCCCGGCGGTCAGGTCGATCCTGTCGACCGCCCGGGAACGGGCAAGTGAGGGGCGGAGCGGCCGCGTCGAGGTTGACCCGCGCGACCTGCGGGCGGCGTTCGACCGCGCCGAGGCCGACGGTCGCGTCCCCGTGATCGCCGAGGTGAAGCCGACGAGCCCGACGACCGACGGGACCCGCGAGGACGACCCGGTCGCGCTCGCCGAGGAGATGGTCGCTGGCGGCGCGGCCGCGCTGAGCGTGCTCACCGAACCGGTGCACTTCGGCGGAAGCGTCGAGACCCTCGTACGCGTCCGCGAGGCGGTCGACGTGCCGGTGCTCCGGAAGGATTTCGTCGTCGCGGAGTCGCAGCTCGACGCCGTCGAGAGCGACGTGGTCTTGCTCATCGCGCGGTTCGTCGGCGACGAACTTTCGGATCTGCTCGCCGCGGCCCGCGACCGCGGCTTCCAGGTCCTCGTCGAAGTCCACGACCGCGAGGAACTGGCGGCCGCCGTCGACGCGGGCGCGACGATCATCGGCGTGAACAACCGCGACCTCGCGAAGCTCGCGGTCGACCTCGAAACCTTCGAGTCGGTCGCACCCCACGTCCCGGACGACGCGACGCTGATCGCCGAAAGCGGGATCGGTTCGCCCGAGGACGCCCGACGAATGCGCGCGGCCGGTGCCGACGCGCTGCTCGTCGGCAGCGCGATCATGGACGGCGACGTCGAGGCGAACGCGCGCGAACTGACGCGAGCGGAGAATGAGGCGGAGGCCGAAGCAGAGACAGGTGCGGAGGCCGAAGCGGAGAATGAGGCGGACGCGGAGAAACCCACATGAGCGAACCCGAAACGCGAACGGCTGAGGAACCGGACACGGCGGTGCCATCGCGGCGACCCGGCCGCGAGCGCGGTCGCGACGACGGGAAGTTCGGCCGCTACGGCGGTCAGTACGTCCCCGAGGCACTGATGCCCGCGATCGAAGAGCTAACCGATGCCTACGAGCGCTACGTCCTCGCCAACGAGGACGGGTTCATGGACGAGTTCCGCGAGCGGCTCGCGGACTTCGGCGGGCGACCGACGCCGCTCCAGCGCGCCGATCGGCTCTCGGAGCGTTACGACCGCGACATCTACCTCAAACGCGAGGACCTCGTCCACGGCGGCGCGCACAAGCTGAACAACGCCCTCGGACAGGTTCTGCTCGCGAAGTACATGGGCAAAGAACGGATCATCGCGGAGACGGGCGCGGGACAGCACGGCACCGCGACCGCGATGGCGGCCGCACACCTCGGCATGCCCTGCGAGATATACATGGGCGAACGCGACATCAACCGCCAGCGCCCCAACGTCTTCCGGATGAAGCTCAACGGCTCGGAGGTGAACCCGGTCATCGCGGGCCGCGGCACCCTGAAGGAGGCCATCTCGGAGACGATGCGAGACTGGGCGACCACCGTCGAGAACACCCACTACGTGATCGGCAGCGTGGTGGGTCCGCACCCCTTCCCGGTGATGGTCCGCGACTTCCAGGCGGTCATCTCCGAGGAGGCCCGCGCGCAATCGATCGAGAAAACCGGCGACCTCCCGTCCGACGTGGTCGCCTGCGCGGGCGGCGGCTCGAACACGATGGGTGCGTTCGCGACGTTCGTCGACGACGAGGCGGTCGATCTGCACGCCGTCGAGGCCGGCGGCTCGACGCTGGAGGTCGACGAGGAGGCCGGCGTGGCCCCGAACTCCGCGTCGCTGTACGCGGGCGAGGAGGGCGTCCTCCACGGAGCGCGCACGAAACTCCTGCAAGACTCGGACGGGCAGATCATGGAGAGCCACTCGATCTCCTCCGGGCTCGACTACGCCGGCGTCGGCCCCGAACTCGCGTACCTCGTCGACGAGGGTCGGGTGAACCCGGTCGCCGTCGACGACGACGCGGCGCTTGAGGGGTTCCACCGACTCTCGCGCACGGAGGGAATCATCCCCGCCTTAGAGACGGCCCACGCGTTCGGCTTCCTGGAGGAACACCACGAGGAACTGGGCGAGCGCGTGGTCGTGAACGTCTCCGGGCGCGGCGACAAGGACCTCGACGCCGCCATCGAGGAGACGGACAAACGCGATATCGAGGGAGCGCCGGACATGTCGATGTTCACGGGGGGGATCTGAATGTCGGATCGAGCCGCGGGGACGGAAGCGCACGCCGAGACGGGAAACTCGGCCGCGATCGCCGCCGCCTTCGCCGACGGCCCGGCCTACATCCCGTACCTCGCCGTCGGCGACCCGGACTACGAGTCCTCGAAGGCGTACGTCGAGGCGCTCGATCGGGGCGGAGCCGACGTGATCGAACTGGGGCTCCCGTTCTCCGAGCCCATCGCGGAGGGCCCGACCATCCAGGGCGCGCTCGTCCGGTCGCTCGACGCCGGGATGACGCCCGATCGATTTTTCGCGTTCGCGGAGGAGGTGAACGTCGAGGCACCGCTCGTCTGCATGACGTACTACAATCTCATTTATCAGTACGGCTCCGGGAGCGGTGAGGCTCGCAGCGCCTCGACAGCGAGCGGTGAACCCGAGAGCAGCGGCGGCCCGCGCCCCTTCGTCGAGCGCGCGGCCGCCGCGGGCATCGAGGGGCTCGTCGTCCCCGACCTCCCCGCGGAGGAGGCCGATCCGCTGCGAGCGGTCTGCGACGAGTTCGGACTCGACCTCGTGTTCATCGTCGCGCCGACCACGGTCGGCGACCGGCTCGACCGGATAATGGGCCAGGTGTCGGGATACGTCTACGTCCAGGCGCGGCTCGGGACGACGGGCGCGCGGAGCGACGTCTCCGACCAGACGACGGAGAGCCTCGATCGGCTCGCCGACTACGACGTGCCGAAGGCCGTCGGGTTCGGCATCTCGGCGGGCGAGCACGCCGAGCGTATCGTTGCCGGCGGTGCCGACGGGATCATCGTCGGCTCCGCGCTCGTTGATATCGTCGCCGAGGGCGTGGAAGACGATCTCTCGACTACCGAGGTCGCCGATCGACTGGCGGCGCTCTCGCGGGAGCTGAAAGCGGGCGCAGAGCGCGGGTACGCCACGCGCACGGAGGCAGCGGAGTCGACCAGATAGCGCTCTCTCCGGCCGTCGCGAGGGTTTGACGCGGTTCGAGCCAATACATCCCCGAACGAAACCGACTTACCTCCGATTGCCACACTCTCACATAACGACCGACACCATCATGACAGCAGGACTCTCGGCACGACTCGAGCGCATCTCCACGAACGACCGGTACCTCATCGTTCCCATGGACCACGGGATCACGATGGGTGCAGTCGAGGGGCTCGTCGACATCGAGTCGACGATCGACGGCGTGACGAGCGGCGGCGCGGACGCGGTGCTCACCCAACGAGGGATCGCGGAGCGCGTCCACCCGAACAAAAACGACGCGGGGTACATCGTCCACGTCAACGGTTCGACGACGATCGGTCCCGACGAGAACGACAAGCGGGTCACCGCCACCGTCGAGGACGCGGTGCGCGCCGGTGCCGACGCCGTCTCGTTCCATATCAACGTCGGCTCCGACCACGAGCCGGACCAGATCGAGGAACTGGCGGAGCTGACCGCCGACGCGGAGCGGCTCGGCCTCCCGGTGCTCGCGATGGCGTACGCGCGCGGCCCGGGCGTCGACGAGACCGATCCCGAGTCGCTCGGGCACGCGGTCCGCCTCGCCGAGGAGCTCGGGGCCGACGTGGTGAAGACCGGCTATTCCGGCGACGGCGACTCGTTCGCGCGCGTCACCGAATCGACCCGCCTTCCCGTCGTCATCGCCGGCGGCTCGAAGGGGACCGACCGCGAGACGGTCGAGATGGTACGCGGCGCGATGGACGGTGACGCCGCCGGCGTGTCGATGGGTCGGTCGATCTTCCAGCACGCGGATCCCGAAGGGATCGCCCGCGCCGTGTCTGCCGTCGTCCACGACGAGGCGAGCGTCGACGAGGCGCTTCGGGCGGGCGGATTCGTCGAAGCGTAGCTCGCCGACGCGGTTCCTGTTCCTTTCGCAGTTTTCAAGCCGCACCGCTGCGAGGTTCCGACAATGACACGCACGGTCTGGATCAAAGCCGACGGGAGCGTCGGCGACTGGGAGGCGCGCAAGCGACGGATCACGGCCGCCATCGAGGCAGGCGCGGACTGGGTGCTCGTCGACGAGGGCGACGTCGGGCGCGTCCGCGAACTGGGGGACGTCTCGGTCGCCGCGTTCCGCTCGGAGGCGGACGTCATCGACGACGCCGAAAGCGACGCGGAGGCCGACGCCTACTTCGTCGGGAAGGGCGGCGAGGGCGACGGGACAATCGACCTCCCCGAGGACTTCTCCGGCTCCGCGGACCTCACGACGGTCCGCCGGCGTGACGACCGGGCGCAGGGCGTCTACGTCCGCGTGCTCGGCACAGAGTATGAGCGGTTCGCCGAGGAGGCGGCCGCGGAGGCTGAGTTCACGATCGTCGTCGGCGAGGACTGGTCCATCATCCCGCTGGAGAACCTGATCGCCCGCGTCGGCGAGGAGACGCACCTCGTCGCGGGCGCGACGACCGCCGCCGAGGCGAAGACGGCCTTCGAGACGCTGGAGATCGGTGCCGACGGGGTCCTCCTCGATTCCGACTCCCCCGACGAGATCCGCGGTGCGGTCGACGCCCGCGACGCGGCCGACCGCGAGACGCTCGACCTCCGGCACGCCGAGATCACCGCGGTCGAGCGCACCGGAATGGCCGACCGCGTCTGCATCGACACCGGATCGCTGATGGACGACGACGAGGGGATGCTCGTCGGCTCGATGTCTCGCGGCCTCTTCTTCGTCCACGCCGAGACCGCCGAGTCGCCGTACGTCGAGTCGCGTCCGTTCCGCGTGAACGCCGGCGCGGTCCACGCGTACGTCCGGAATCCCGATGGCGGCACGAACTACCTCGCGGAGCTGTCGAGCGGCGACGAGGTGCAGGTTGTCGACACCGCGGGTCACACCCGCGAGGCGATCGTCGGTCGCGTGAAGATCGAAAAGCGGCCGATGTTCCGGATTCAGGCCGAAGTCGAGACGGAGGAGGGCGTCGACCGCGTGGAGACGCTCATCCAGAACGCCGAGACGGTGAAGGTCGCGACCGCGGAGGGAAAAACGGCCGTCACCGATCTGGAGGAAGGCAACGAGGCCCTCGTCTACTACGAGGACGTGGCCCGCCACTTCGGCGAGGCGGTTGAAGAGAGCATTATCGAGAAGTAGCGGGGTCGACCGAATGGGAGACCCCGTACGCGAGCGATGGAGTCGCGAGCTAGGCGGCCGTGCGGACGAGCCTCCCGAGAGATCGAGCCCCGCGAGGGGCCGCCTCGGAGATTGCGCCGACCATAACTACTATCAGATAGGTAACGTATCCACGGTCTATGGGTGTGGGTCACGAGAGCGATCGTATCGTAGACGGAACCGTAGTGGATCGCGTTCGACACCTCGCCGACGCCGCGAACCCGGCGTTCGCGGCGGGAAGCTTGCTCGTCCCGTTGGTGTTCTTCGGCGCGAGCCTCGCGCTCTCGAGCACGACGCTGCTCTTTTACACGCACGTCGCCGCGGGCGCGGTCTGGTTCGGGTTCGCGCTGATCTTCCCGGCGATCATCGGGCCGACGCTCGGCGGGCTCGGTCGGGAGGCGTCGGCCGCGGTGACGACGACGCTGGTTCCGAAGGCAGTCTTCTTTCTGGTCGGTTTCTCCCTGACGACGGTGCTTTCCGGGACCGTGCTACTGACACCCGATCTCGGACTCGGGTACGGATTCGCGAGTCGATGGTCGTCGGTCGCGCTTGGGATCGGCTGGGGCCTGTTCGCGTTCGGCCTCGTGGTCCCGCACCGGCTGCAGCTCAGCGCGTACTACGAGACGCTCTCGTCGGAGCCGGACGCCTCGCGGCTCGAAGCGATCGAGAAGAAGAACCTCGTTGTCGGGCTGTTCGAGGCCGCGACGATGCTCGGAATCATCGTCCTGATGACGGGGTTCCGGCTTGGACTGTAAGGGCTCTCCCGGAGTCCGTCGTGTATCGGGTACGATCAGAATTGCTCCACGCGGTGCGAATCCCTCGTATCGAACGGTCTCCCAGGGATCGCTACCACGAATGAGTCGATGCATGTAGCGCGGGAAGCGACTGCGGGAATAGGTGTCTCAATTCGGTGGAGTGGTCGCTTATAAGTGGATGGGTGGAGCCGGAGGTTGTTTAAAAGTCGTTGACGACGCAGTGATTCGCTGTGTGTCTGGCGTTGATAGCTTATAAATGGTTATTGCTGGCGCGGTGAACACGTCCAAAGCCCCAGCCGCTCGCTTATAAGTTGGTAACGGGACGGTGAACACGTTCAAAGCCCCAGCCACGAGGAGGGCGTACGCTCGCTGTCGCCCGAAAATCAGAGATTTTCGGGATGTCGCCAGAATCCTTCGAATTCTGGCTGCTAGCCGGAAATCAACGATTTCCGGCGATGACGAGAGAGCTTTGCTCTCTCGAACCACGATCCTCACTCGGTCGCTTGCGCTCTCTCGTTGCGGTGTCACCGGCGCGGAGCGCCGGCGACTGCCCCTTTGAATCCCTCCTCGCTCCGCACAGCACCGCAGCCTCATGCCTCCCCAGCCTCGCGGGCTCTTCGCGCTCGCTTAAAAGCGAGCGCTCAGAGGCGCGCCACCGCACAGCACGGCCTCGTGAATTTATAAACAGTCGTCGCTGCCTCGCACATTTCTTTTAAATGCCACGTCGCCGGCGGCGGTCTGCAATCCCTACTCCCGTACTCACTCACCACCAGTTTGTATTGACCGCCACTGGGTCAGAATCAGTTATCAGTTGAGAATCTCAACAGATCAATAGAGTTGAACTACCCTAGATCCCGTACAGTTCGCCGTACTTCTCCTCGACATAGTCGGTGAAGGCGTCCGCGGAAAAGTCCTCACCGGTGGCGCGTTTCACCAGTTCGTTCGTCTCGTAGCGCGAGCCGTGCCGATGGACGTTCTCGCCGAGCCAGCCCTGGAGGTCCTCGAAGTCGCCGGCGGCGATCTTCGCGTCGAGGTCGTCGATCTCCCTCTCGGCGGCCGCGAACAGCTGGGCGGCCATCACGGAACCGAGCGAGTAGGTGGGGAAGTACCCGAAGTTGCCGTGGCTCCAGTGGATGTCCTGGAGGCAGCCGTCGCCGTCGGTATCGGGTCGGATCCCGAGGTACTCCTCGTACTTGTCGTTCCACGCTTCGGGCACGTCCGCGACGTCGAGGTCGCCGCGGACCAGGTCGCGCTCGATCTCGAACCGGACGACGATGTGGAGGTGATAGGTGAGTTCGTCCGCCTCGACGCGGATGAGGTTATCCTCGTGGACCTGATTGAACGCCTCGTAGGCGTCCTCGACCGTCGCGTCGTCGGTCTCCGGGAACCGCTCTGTGAACGCCGGGAGAAACAGCTCCCAGAAGGCGCGGCTCCGCCCGACGTGGTTCTCCCAGAGCCGCGACTGCGACTCGTGAACCGAGAGGTCGCGAGAGTCGCCGAGCGGGGTGGCCCAGTGCTCCCGCGGGAGTCCGAGGGTGTACTGCGCGTGGCCGTACTCGTGGATCGTCGAGCCGACCGCGCCGAGCGGATCGGACTCGTCGAACCGCGTCGTGATCCGACAGTCGAACTGGTTGCCGGAGGTGAACGGGTGCGAGGAGACGTCGAGCCGACCGCGGTCGAAGTCGTAGCCGACGAGATCGAGGGCGTCGCGCGCGACCGCCTCCTGGTCCCCAGCGGGGAACTGCCCCTCGAAGGTGTCGACGGCGAGGGTCGCGTCCGACTCGCGGATCGCGTCGATCATGGGGACGAGCGTCTCGCGGAGCTCGTCGAGGATAGACTCGGTGCGCTCCATCGACAGACACGGCTCGAACTCCTCGAACAGCACCTCGTAGGGGTCGCGGTCGGGGTCGATGTGTTCGGCGTACTGCCGCTTCAGCTCGACGTGTTTCTCGAGGTGCGGCGCGAAGCGTTCGAAGTCGTCGTCGGCTCTCGCCCGCTCCCACGCCTGTAGCGCCTCCGAGCTCGTCTCCGAGATCTCCTCGACGAGGTCGACGGGGACGGCGTCGGCGCGCTCGTACTCCCGTCGGACCTCACGGACGACCGCCGCCCGCTCGTCTGTGAGTTCCTCGTCCTCGAGCTCGTCGAGCAGCTCGCCGGTCTCGTCGTCGGTGATCATGTCGTGGTTGATCGACGAGAGCGTCGAGAGCTGCTTCGATCGGGCTGGAGTGCCGCCTTCGGGCATCATCACCTGCTGGTCCCACCCGAGGACGCCGGCGGCGCTCCCGACGGTGTTCCACCGTCGGACCCGGTCCAGGAGGGCGTCATACGCTTCGGGAGCGTCGGATACGTCGTCGGCCGCGGCTTCCGTTGCCATACGACACGGATCGGCCGCGCGGGTTAAGAAGGGACCGAACGCGCCGCCGAGTGCCCGGCGCTCGGCGATCCGTCGCGAGCCGTCACGAGTCATTTCGGGCCGTCGAGAACCGGTTCGGGTCGTCGCGAGTCATTTCGGGCCGTCGCGAATCGTTTCGGGCCGTCGTGGACTGGCATCGGACGAATCAGGTGAGCCAGGCGAACCGGACGCACCGACCGAATCGAGTGAACCGGGCGAACCGGCCCCGAACGCGACCTATTTCCGATCGGCCGCCGAACCGCTGGCAACGAATGGCCGACACAGCCGACTTCATCGATCTGCGATCCGACACCGTCACGAAACCCTCGGCGGAGATGCGCGACGCCGCCCGCGACGCGGAAGTCGGCGACGACGTGTATCGCGACGATCCGACCGTCAACGAACTGGAGCGACGCGCCGCGGCGGCGGTCGGGACCGAGGCCGCGATCTACGTCCCCTCCGGGACGATGGCGAACCAGATCGCGATCCACGTCCACACCGAGCCCGGACAGGAGCTGCTTCTGGAACGGGAATCCCACGTGTACCGGTGGGAACTGGCGGGCGCGTCGAAGCTCTCGGGCGTCCAGACGCGGACGATAGACGCCGGCGAGCGGTGCGTTCCGACGCCAGAAGCGGTCGCCGAGGGGCTCGTCGAGGAGGATCTGCACCGGCCCGGCACGGGGCTTCTGTCGCTCGAGAACACTCACAACTTCCGCGGGGGGACGGCGATTCCGATCGGCGAGATCGCGGCGGCCGCCGAGACCGCCCGCGACGCGGCCGTGCCGGTCCACCTCGACGGGGCGCGCGTGTTCAACGCCGCGGTCGCGCTCGGCGTCGACGCGAGCGAGATTGTCGCTCCCGTCGACAGCGTTACGTTCTGCCTCTCGAAGGGGCTCGGCGCACCCGTCGGCTCGATCCTCGCGGGCGACGAGGAATTCGTCGAGGCGGCGCGCCGGGTTCGGAAGCTGTTCGGCGGCGGGATGCGACAGGTCGGCATGATCGCCGCGCCGGGGTTGCTCGCGTTGGAGAACGTCGACCGGCTCGCCGACGACCACGCGAACGCCGAGCGGCTGGCCGCCGGGCTGGACGCGCTCGACGGCGTCGCCGCTCCCGAGCCCGACACGAACATCGTCGTGGCACGAACCGAGGCGGCGGGCCTCCCCGCAGGCGACCTCGTGGACGCCTGCGATGACGCCGGCGTCGGCGGCGTCGAGTTCGACGACTACACGACCCGGTTCACGACGCACCTCGACGTCGACGATACCGATGTCGACGACGCGATCGAACGAATCGGCCACGCGGTCACGGAGCTGTCGAACTGAGGGAGAGACGCCCGATCGCGACCCGGACGCGACTCGCGTCCTCGCCGCGGACTCACGTCCTCGCCGCTATCCGGGCGAGGACGTGAGCGCCCGCGATCGCACCGACCCAACACCCGACGAGCGCGAGGAGCGCGACGACGGCCACGGCCCGATCGGCGAGCGCCGATTCGATCGCACGGATCGTCGCCGAGGCCCCGGTGAGCGAGCCGGACCATTCGACCGAATCGGCCGTCCGCGAATCGACGGCCGAACGCGCCGCGACAGTGATGTCGAGGAGCGCGGGGGTCACGGTCGCGGCACCCAGCACGGGAGCGGAGATTGCACAGATCAGTCGGACCAGTGTGCACGGACCAGGGACGCGTCGCTCGCTCGGCCGCCTGGTCGGTTGGTCGCTCGGTCGCCTGGTCGGTTGGTCGCTCGGCCGCCTGGTCGGTTGGTCGCTCGGCCGCCGGATCGGTGATCCCCTCGACTCATCGCGGTCGTCGCGCCTCGTTCGATCGGGTCGCCGTCGCATGGCGCGGATGGTCGCGGGATCGGTGGTGAACGTTCGGCCCTCTCGCTGCCGGCAGCCGAACAGTATCAGGGTCCGCCGTCGACTCGTGGGTTTTTGTCCCGACCCCACGTACCGGGTCGTGTGACCGAAGCGGAACCGACTTTCCGAACCTTGCGGCTCCTGTGTGCGAACGGTGCCGGAATGGTCGGTTTCCTGCTCGCGTACGCCCTCGGGCGGGACTTCGCGATCGCGCTCGTCGCCGGGGCTCTCGTGGGCGCGATCGGGTACGCCGCTTCGAGCGCGGTCGTCGCGTACGCGGAGGCGTGACGATGAGGGACGCGGAGGCGTGACGATGACCCCGGGACAGCGCGATCGGAACGAACGCGGGCGTCGGTGATCGAAACGCGACGGACCTCGGCGGCAACAGGGGACGCACCGCCGGAAGCGATCGGCTGAACGAAATGGAAATGGTTATCGTGTCGAATAATCGAAAGGCCATCGTATGACGGAGCGGGACCAGTCCAATTCTCACGCGAACGCGTCGATGGCGGTGTCGCGGACGGCGTCCGTTCCGATCCGCGTGCTCGTCGTCGGCGACGATCCGGACGGGACGGGAGGCGTCGCCTCGTCCATCGTGAACCGCGGGAAGCGCTTCGACGTTCAGGCCGCCTCCAACGCCGAGGCGGGACTGAACGCCGTCGAGAACGGGGCGTTCGACTGCGTCGTCAGCGGGTACGCGCTCCCGGATGCGGACGGGATCGACCTCCTGAAACGGGTCCGCGACCGGCACGGATCCCTCCCGTTCGTGCTGTTCACCGGACAGGGATCGGAAGTGGTCGCGAGCGAGGCCGTCTCGGCCGACGTCGACGAGTACCTCCCGGCCGACGAACTCGACGATCCGCACGCGACGCTCGCGTCGCGGATCGATCGTGTCGTGTCGGCGTCCCGTACGGAGCGACAGTTCGCGGACCACCTCGATCGGATGACTGACGCGTTCTGTCGGATCAACGCCGAGTGGCGGTTCACGTACCTCAACGATCGAGCGGCTGAACTCTTCGATCGCGACGCCGGCGACCTGCTCGGCGACCGGATCTGGGACCGCTTCCTCGGGATCGCCGGGACGGCGGTCGAGGAACGGTTTCGGACCGCGATGGAGACCGGAGAGCCGACGAACTTCGAGTTCCACTTCGACCGGGTCTCCGCGGACCTCGCCGTCGACGTCTACCCCTCGGAGACAGGGCTCTCGGTGTACTTCCGCGACGTCACCGAGCGAACGCGGCGCGAGCGCGAACTCCGAGAGCTCTCGGATCGGCTCCGTCTCGCCTTGGAGGGCGCGAACATCGGCGTCTGGGACTGGGACCTCCGCACCGACGAGGTACGGTTCGACGATCGCTGGGCGGCGATACTCGGATACGAACGGTCCGATATCACCTTCGATGTCTCCGAGTGGGAGGACCGGATTCACCCCGACGACGTCGACGACGTGTGGTCGGCCCTGAACGCGCACTTCGTCGGCGAGACGGAGTTTTACCGCTGCGATCACCGTTTGCGGTCGAAAGACGGCGACTGGAAGTGGATCCGCGACCGTGGGCGCGTCGTCGAGCGTGACGAGGGAGGCGAACCGGTTCGCGCCGTCGGGATCTACGTCGACGTGACCGAAGAGAAGGAGCGCGAACGGGACCTGGAACGCACATCGGCCCGACTGGAGGCCCTCTACGAGGGATCCCCGGACATGATCGACATCCACGACGCCTCAGGGAAGATCGTGGACGCGAATCTCGCGATGACGGCTGGGCTCGGATACGACCGCGAGGAAATGGTCGGAATGGACGTCTGGGACATCGACGAGGAGATGGATCCGGACGAGGCGTACGACGTCTGGGAAGGCCTCGAAACGGGCGAGACGGTACGGCTGGAGACGACCTTTCGACGAGCCGACGGGACGTCGCTCCCCGTCGAGGTCCACGTCCGCCGCGTCGACGTACGGGGCGAAGATCGATTCCTCGCTAGCAGTCGGGACATCTCCGATCGGAAGGCGTACGAGCGACGGATAGAACGCGAGAACGAGCGGCTCGACGAGTTCGCGTCGATCGTCTCACACGACCTCCGGAATCCGCTGAGCGTGCTCTCGGGGTACCTTCACCTCGCCAGGGAGACGGGAGACGAGGCGTACTTCGAGCGGTGTGAGAGCGCGATCGACGAGATGGAGCGGCTGATCGATGACGTCCTGACGCTCGCACGCCAGAGCGATACCGTGGAGTCAGTCGACCCGATCGCGGTCGACGAACTGGTGGCCCGATACGCGGCCGACGAATTTGGCTCTATCGAGAGCGGCTCCGCGTCGGAGTCGCACGTGGACGGCAGCGATTCGGCGAGTACCATCGACGTCGACGTCGACATCGATCGCGACGTGTTCGCCGATCCCGGACGGCTCAAACGGCTCTTCGGGAACCTCTTCCGGAACGCGGCCGAGCACGGCGGCGACCGCGTCGTCGTCGGTGACCTGCCAGGCGGGTTCTACGTCACCGACGACGGTCCCGGGGTTCCCGCGGACCGCCGCGACGAGGTGTTCGAGAGCGGATACTCGACCACGGAGACCGGGACCGGCTTCGGGCTAGCCATCGTCAAGCGCATCGCCGAGGCGCACGGCTGGGAGGTGTCGCTCAGCGAGAGCGAGTCCGGCGGCGCTCGGTTCGAGTTCACCGGCGTCGAACGGCCGTAGCCGGGCCGAAAAAACAGCGGACCGCGTGCGGACGAGGAGAGTTTAGAACGCGCCGGGGTAGACGCTGATGTCGGCGTGTAACTCGTCGCGCAGGGCGCTGTGAACGTGGCAGATCCCCTCTGCGCGCTCGACGACGTCGGCTGCGGTGTCGTCGTCGAGGTCGGCCTCGACGTGGATGTCGAACGCGATGGCCGTGAGGTCGTCGTCGCCGTCGAGGTCGGCGCTCGCGTCGATCTGTACTGTTCCGAGGTCCTCCTCGCCGCGCTGGCTGCCGCCGACGCGGAACGCCGGGAGGAAACAGGAGGCGTACGTCGCGACGAGCGCGGCGTTCGGGTTCGGGCCGGTCTCGTCGGTCGCGTCGATCTGCAGGTCGAACTCGCCGACCTGACTGGTGCAGGCGTACCCCTCCTCGGAAACGGTGGTGGTCTCGATGTCGGACATGAACACCTCCCGGTTCGTCCCCCCTCAGGTAAAGGTTGCCGACACGCGACGACGCTTCCGGGAGCCCGGCACGAACGTCGGACGCGTCGAGCAGCGTGAAACATGGCCGTCGTCCCGTGCCGCCCCCGCCGCCGGTGGCTCCGAGACCGTTCGACGGCGGTTCGCTCGGCGACGGTTCGCCCGGCGACTACTCCAAGACGTACGTCTCGTCGCCTTCGAGGACGATCGGTTCCGCGGCGGCCCCGGCCGCCTTCACCTCGTTGACGAACTCACGGGTGTCGATCTCGATCGGCGGGAACGTGTCGTAGTGCATGGGGAACACGACGTCGGCACCCACCCAGTCGGCGGCGATACCCGCGCCCGCGGGACCCATCGTGAAATGGTCGCCCACGGGGAGCGCGGCGGCGTCGGGTTCGAGATATGGGGCGATCACGTCGACCATCTCGGACATCAGTCCCGTGTCGCCGGCGTGGTAGAACGTGGTGCAGTCTGGGTCGGACTCCTGCGTCGGCTTCTTGTCGCCGATGACGAACCCGGCGGGCATTCCGGCGGAGGTTCCGTAGCCGGTGTCGATGCCGTTCGAGTGGTCCGCCCGCACCATCGTGACCCACGCGTCGCCGCACTCGACCGTGCCGCCGATGTTCATCCCCATGCCGCCGACGGCGCTGTCGTGACCGAAGGTGTCCTGGACGTAGCCGGTCAGTTCGGGGGTTGCCACCACCGTCGCGCCCTCGTAACGGTCGGCGTCGCTGATGTGGTCCGTATGACCATGCGTCAGGAGAAGGTAGTCCGGATCGAGTTCCTCCGGGTCGACGTCGGTCTTCGGGTTGTCGAAATGCGGGTCGATCAACAGTTCCGTGTCGTCGACGACGACGTGCCACGTCGAATGTCCGTGCCAGGTGAGTTCCATAGTACGAGTCCTACATCTCGGCGAGCCGTAATAAAAGTCGACGCCGCGGATCCGCAATCGACGTCCCGATCCCGCAGTCGCCACAGGTCGGTCCGTGCACCCTTCCGCTCGTCCGCGCACCCTTCCGCTCGGGCGAGCACCCTTCCGCTCGGGCGAGCACCTGTGGGATTTGTCCCGTCCGGCAACGCTTTGAACGCGCCGCTCGATCGGTGGATCATGCACCGCGCACGGTTCCGCGACCCGGCCGGATCGATCCGCGAAGGCACCTACGACCCCGCGAGCGACACCGTCGCCTTCGCCGGCGAGGAGTACGCGCTCGACGATCCTGAGATCGACGTGCTCCCGCCGACGGAGCCGACGAAAATCGTCTGCATCGGGCGCAACTACGCGGAACACGCGGCCGAGCTCGGAAACGACGTACCGGACCGCCCGCTGCTCTTCTTGAAGCCGCCGAACGCGCTGGCGAGTCACGGCGACACCGTCACGGTCCCCGAGGGGAAAGACCGGATCGACTGGGAGGCCGAGATGGCCGTCGTGATCGGCGAACAGTGCAAGGACGTCGACGCCGACGACGCGATGGACGTCGTCGCCGGGTTCACCTGCATGGACGATATCTCGAACCGAGACGACCAGAACCGCGAGCAGAACTGGGTACGCGGGAAGGCATTCGATAACGCCGCCCCGCTCGGCCCGGTACTCGCGACCCCCGACGAGGTGCCCGCCGACGCGAGCGTCGAGCTTCGCGTCAACGGCGAGACGAAGCAGTCGAGCGACCGCGAGCACCTGATCTTCGACGTGCCGACGCTCATCGAGGAGATTACGACCTACCTCACGCTGGAGGCGGGAGACGTGATCGCGACCGGTACCCCCGAGGGCGTCGGTCCCCTCTCCGACGGCGACACCGTCGAGGTCGAAGTAGAGGGCGTCGGCGTGCTCGAACACGACGTGCGAGTGCCCTGAGCGCGGCGACGGATCCCACCGCAGCGCTTAAAAGAAACTCACCGATCGGCCGTCCATCCTCCTCGTACTGCGGTTCGTTCGCACACCGCGTTTCCGGTGAACGAGGGAAGCCGATGCGGACGGGTCGGCCCGTTCGGCCACCCTTAAGACCGGCCGTCCCGGACGGATCGCCATGCAACCACGGGATCTCTCCGATCACTCGCCGTACGTGCCCGGGCGGGGCGTCGAGGAGGTCGCCCGCGACCGCGGGATCGACCCCGACGACCTGATCAAGCTCTCGTCGAACGAGAACCCTCACGGCCCGAGCCCCGCGGCCGTCGAGGCGATCCGCGAGCGCGCGGACCGGATCCACCAGTACCCGAAGTCATCGCACACGGACCTCACCGCGAAGCTGGCCGAGAAGTGGGACGTGACGCCCGAGCAGGTGTGGGTCTCGCCGGGCGCGGACGGCTCGATCGACTACCTCTCGCGGGCGGCGCTGGATCCCGGTGACGAGGTGCTCGTCCCGAGCCCGGGATTCGCCTACTACGCGATGTCCGCCCGGTACCACCACGGCGCGGTCTCGGAGTACGAACTCGATCCGGGCGACGACTTCGCGCAGGACGCCGAGGCGGTCCTGACGGCCTACGCCGGCGAGCGGATCGTCTACGTCACCTCCCCGCACAATCCGACGGGCTCGACGATGCCGCTGGCCGAGGTGGAGGCGATCGCAGACGCGACCGCGGAGGAGACGCTCGTCGTCGTCGACGAGGCCTACGGGGAGTTCGCCGAGATCGACAGCGCGATCCCGCTCGTCGACGAGCGCGACGACGTGGCCGTCCTGCGCACGTTCTCGAAGGCGTACGGGCTCGCGGGGCTCCGGATCGGATACGGCGTGGTTCCGGAGGCGTGGGGCGAGGCGTACGCCCGCGTCAACACCCCGTTCGCCGCGAGCGAACTGGCGTGTCGGGCGGCGATCGCGGCGCTCGATGACGAGGACCACGTCTCGCAGTCGGTCGAGACGGCGCGATGGGCGCGCGAGTACATCGCGGACGAGATCGACGCGCCCACCGTCGAATCGGCCGGCAACTTCGTGCTCGCCGAGGTCGGCGACGCGACGGGCGTGACCGACGCAGCACAGGACCGCGGCGTGATCGTCCGGGACTGCACCTCGTTCGGCCTCCCGAACCACGTCCGGATCTCGACCGGCACCCGCGAGGAAACGCGCGAGGCCGTCGAAACGCTCAACGAGACGCTCGCGGACCTCGGGCTCGGTGTTCGGGCGTGAGCGACCCGGATCGAGCCGATGCGGACTCGGATTCCGCGTCGGTCCGCGTCGCCGTCACCGGCACCCCCGGAACGGGCAAGACGACCGCGGCCGCCCTCCTCGACGACGAGTACGACGTGATCCACCTCAACGACCGGATCAAGGGCGACGACGCCCTCTGGACCGAGCGCGACGCGGACCGCGACACACTCGTCGCCGACCTCGACGCGGTCCGGGAGCACCTCGGCGACTGGTCGGGCGTGCTCGACTCACACCTCGCACATCGCTTCGACGTCGATCGCGTCGTCGTGTTGCGATGCCGTCCCGAAACGATCGAGACGCGGCTCGGAGAGCGAGGGGAGTCGGACGCGACTGCCGCGGAACCTGCCGAGCCGGAGGAACCGTCTCGAGCTCTCACTCGCAAGGCTCGCGAGAACGCGGAGAGCGAGGCGCTCGACGTCATCCTCTCGGAGGCGGTCGCCGAACACGGGATCGAGAACGTCTACGAGATCGACACCACCGATCGGGATCCCGAGGCGGTCGCGGGTGCGATCCGCGCCACGATCGAGGGCGATCGCGAGCCGAGCGCGGGGACCGTCGACTTCATCGATTATATGGGAACCGGCCGCGACGGACGACACGATAGATGACCCTCGATCAGTACCGATCGGTGGCGAACCGCCTCCTCAGACCGTGGGTGCACGCCGCAGCTCGGCTCGGACTCTCCCCGGACCAGGTGAGCGTCCTCGCGTTCGGGGCCGCGGTCGCCGCCGCCGCTGCGTTCGCGGTCGGCGAGCCGCTCTTTTACGCGCTCGGTGCGGTGTGCGTCCTTCTCAACGGCTGGCTGGACCTCGTCGACGGCGCGCTCGCCCGCCACCTGGAGGTCTCCTCCGACGGCGGCGACCTGCTCGATCACGTCCTCGATCGCTACGCCGACATCGCGGTCATTGCGGGGTTTACCGCCGGGATAGGGTCGTACGCGCTCGGCTTCTTCGCCGTCACGGGCGTCCTGATGACCTCGTACATGGGCACGCAGATCCAGGCGGTCGGCATCGGCCGCGAGTACGGCGGGCTGCTTGGCCGCGCGGACCGCCTCGCCCTGATGGGGATCGTCGGACTCGTCGCGTCGGTGTACCCGGCACCAGTCGTCGCCGGACTCAACGTCGTCGGCCTCCTGCTCGCCGTGTTCGCCGCGGTCGGTCACCTGACCGCCCTCCAGCGCTTCCTCGGCGCGTGGTCCGATTTATAAGCGATCGGTGTCCGTTACGCGATCGTCATCGCCGACGAAGGAACGCTTAAAAGCGTCCGGCCGGAACGAGGGGGTATGCCCACCTTCGAACTCAACCTCTCGGACGACGTCTACGCGGAGTTCCAACAGCTCGCCGACCAGGAGTTCGTCTCCGAGGAGCAGGCCGCAGAAGATCTCATCGCCTCCGGTATCGAGGCGTACAACGTGAGCGTCGTCGACGACGAGCCCCGCGACGAGATGCTCGACGGCGCGGAGAACAACATGTTCGACACCGCACAGGACCCCGGAAGCCTCGAGGACGACCGACTCTAGCGACGCGGAGCGGTCACCTTCTGCGCGGCGCTGCCCGCTAGTACCCCAGTCCCAACAAGCGATTCGCGAGCAGCGCGGCGAGTCCGAGCGTCATCACGCCGGCGAGCAGTCCGAACGCGGAGGCCCATCCGGCGACGTCGGAGATCGTCCCGACGACGACGCTTCCGGTCGCACCGAGCATCATGTACGCCGTCCTGACGAGCCCGAACCCGGCCCCGCGCTCCGCCTCCGAGAGCAGGTCCATGAACCGCGACTGGACCGGTGCACCCCACGACATCGCGATCCCGACGAGCCCGACGGCGACGATCGTCGGTGCGAGCCCGAGATCGAACCGCGCGGTCGCGACGAGAAGCCCGTACCCGGCGATGCCCGCGCTCATCGTTCCCATCGCGGTCGCGTCGCGCCCGAACCGGTCCGAGAGCGATCCCGTTATCGGCTGGGTGCCGCCGTGGACGAGGAAGTACAGCGAGAACAGCAGCGCGGACAGCGCCGTGGACAGCCCGCCGCCGACCTCCAGGAACGTCGGGAGAAACGAGGCGGTCGCCTGCCACGAGAACGCGCCCAACGTCGCCAGCGCGGTCGTGTAGAGGATCGGGGGCCGCGAGAGCAACTCGACGAGCGGACCGAGCGCGAACCGCTCGCGGACGGCCTGATCCGGCCGGACCGGCTCCGTCGGACGCACCCGCCACGCGAACACGAGGAACACCGGCACGGCGGCCGCGACGCCGAGGAGGATGCCGGCGCGCCAGCCGTACCGGGACCCCACGATCGCCGCGAGCGGCGGCGCGGCGAGACCCGCGATCGGTCCGCCGGCGACGTGGACGCCGATGGCGCGGCCGATGTCGTCGTACTGTTTCGCGAGGAACGTTGTGGCGACCGAGTAGTGGAGTCCGGCACCCGCACCGAGGACCACGGTGAACAGCGTGAAGGCGGACACGGACGGCGAGGCGGCGATCAGGAGGGAGGCGACCGCGGTCGCGCCGACGGCGGCGAGGATGACGGGCCGCTCGCCGTGTTTGTCGCCGAGGACGCCCGACGGGAACTGCGCGAGCGCGTACGCGAGCCACATCCCCGACAGGGCCAGCCCGATCGTCGCGTTCGTGACGCCGAACTGCGCCGTGATCCGCGGGACGAGCGGGCTGATGACGAGTCGCGCCACCATCGTCGCGGTGAACGCGAGGGTGCAGAGCGCGAGCGCCGTGTGCTTGTACCGCCAGTTCACGCTCTGCGTTGCTCGGCCGCGGAAAAGGGGGTTCCGATCACGGCCCGATTCCCCGGCTGATCGGTCGGGACGTCACGCCCCGATGCGATCCTCGAACTCGGCACCTTCTCTTCGACCATCGCCTCCAAAGCGGCGTTCCCAGCCCGTAGTCGGTTCAGTCGACGACGAACTCGATCGGGTACTCCGTGAGGTTCTCGTACCCGCTCTCGGTGACGACGACGAGGTCCTCGATCCGGACGCCGCCGACGTCCGGGTCGTACAGCCCGGGCTCGACGGTGACGACGTGCCCCGGCTCCAGCTCGCCGCCGCCGCTCGCGAGCCGCGGGGACTCGTGGACGTCGAGGCCGATCCCGTGGCCGGTCGAGTGGATGAACCCCGTCTCGGTCTCGGGGTCGGTTCGGAATGTGGGCAGGTCCGCGCCCTCGTACACCTCGCAGGCGGCCGCGTGAACGTCGTCTCCCGTCGCGCCCGGTTCGACGGCGTCGAGCGCGGCGACGAGCGCGCGCTCGGTCAGGTCGTACCACCGCCGGAGCGTCTCGCTCGGCCCGCCGACGCAGAAGGTCCGGGTCATGTCGGCGTTGTACTTCGTCGCCTTCGACCGCGGGAAGATGTCGACGATGATCGCCTCGTTCGCCCGAAGCGGACCGGAGCCCCGGTCGTGAGGGTCCGCCGCCTGCGCGCCGCCGGCGACGATCGTCTGGTCGAGCGCGCAGCCGTGCCGCAGGAGCGTCACCTCGATCTCCTCGGCGACGCGCTCGCTGGTGAGCGGTTCGTCTCCGTGGAGGAGCGTTCCGGGGTCCGCGTCGTCGGTCTCTTCGGCCACGTCCGCGTTCGCTAGCAGCGACTCGGCGGCGCGCATCGCCGCCTCGTTGGCGCGCTGGGACTCGCGGATGTGCTCGATCTCCGCGTCGGTCTTGACCGCCCGGACGTCCTGGAGGCGGTCGTCCTCGTCGACCGCGACGTCGATACCCCGTTCGCGAAGCGCGTCGGCGGTGCCGACCGGCGCGCGCGGCGGCATCGACACCGATACCGCGCCCTTGTCTCGGACGAACGCGGCGTACATGTCGTAGCGCTCGTCGCGACCGCCGTACTCGTAGTCGTAGTCGGCGTGGCGCTCGACCGTGTCGGCGGCGGCCTCGGACCGGGCTCGACCGTACTCCAACCCGGAAACTAAGAGGTGAATCGAGCCGTCGACGTACAGACTCAAGAACGGATCCGGGCCGGTGAATCCGGAGAGGTACAGCTGATTCGCGTCGTCCTTTGACGCGTCGAGCAGATAGCCGTCGGTTCCGACGTCGCCGAGGCGAGCGTCGAGCCGTGATCGGTTCATACGCACGCTGCTCGGCCGATACTCAAATCGGTTCCCCATCACGGAACCGAAACGGCCGCGAGAGGATCCGGAATCGGCACGGAATATATATATAGAAGCGTTCGCCCGAGTGATGAACGGAATCATCGGATGATACCGACCCGATAGGTGGACATCTAAACGTCGACATTTCCCGATGTGAATGGCTCCTACGGTGTTTTTCATCAATAGGAATAAGGAAAACGTTTATGTGTGTTCGGTCCATACCTGTACGTGAGGATACCCCGGCCGAGATGCGTCTCTCGGTTCACCGTTCCCTCCACGTGACCTAACCAATGAGCGAAAACGTTCGAACGTACACGACGGAGCGCGTCGACGACGAGTCGGAAACCGAATCGGCCGACGAGGAGCTGCGCTGTCCGGAGTGCGGCGGCCAGCTCGCGACCGACACGGAACACGGCGAGACTGTGTGTGTCGACTGCGGGCTCGTCGTCGAAGAAGACGAGATCGATCGCGGGCCGGAGTGGCGCGCGTTCGATTCGAAGGAGAAGGACAGCAAGTCGCGGGTGGGAGCCCCGACGACGAACATGATGCACGACAAGGGGCTCTCCACGAACATCGGGTGGCAGGACAAGGACGCCTACGGCAAGTCGCTGTCCAGCCGCCAGCGCGAGAAGATGCAGCGGCTGCGCACGTGGAACGAGCGATTCCGCACGCGCGACTCCAAGGAGCGCAACCTCAAGCAGGCGCTCGGTGAGATCGACCGCATGGCCAGCGCCCTCGGCCTCCCCGACAACGTCCGCGAGACCGCGAGCGTCATCTACCGCCGCGCGCTGAGCGAGGACCTCCTTCCCGGCCGCTCCATCGAGGGCGTCGCGACCGCCTCGCTGTACGCCGCCGCTCGACAGGCCGGGACCCCCCGAAGCCTCGACGAGATCGAGGCGGTCTCTCGCGTCGAGAAGGACGAGATTGCGCGGACGTACCGGTACGTCGTCCGCGAACTGAAACTGGAGATTCAGCCCGCGGACCCGGAGAGCTACGTCCCGCGGTTCGCCTCCGATCTCGGGCTCTCCGACGAGGCGGAGCGGCGGGCCCGATCCCTTCTCGATACGGCGAAGGCGCAGGGGATCCACTCGGGCAAATCGCCCGTCGGGCTCGCCGCCGCGGCCGTCTACGCCGCCGCCCTGCTGGTCAACGAGAAGGTGACGCAAAGCGAGGTCAGCGAGGTCGCGAACATCAGCGAGGTCACGATCCGGAACCGGTACCACGAGCTGCTGGAGGCCGAGGACGACGTCGCGCTGAACTAGACGGCGGTCGTTTTTTCGCCCCTCGAAAGCGAATTCCGTTCGCTCCGGATGCGACGCCGTTTCCGAACGTCCAAGCCTGAGGAGCGCAAGCTGCGGACATGGAAACCACCCGCCACTTCACGGCGACAGTGTTCGTCGTCAACGACGGTGCGACCGCGCTCCACGCTCACGAGCGACTCGGGATCCGGCTCCCGCCCGGCGGCCACATCGACCGCGACGAACTCCCCCACGAGGCTGCACTCCGCGAGGTCCGGGAGGAGACGGGATTGGAGGCGGAACTCGTCGCGAGCGAGTCGCCGATTACGAGTCCGAATACGCGAGGGATCCCCGAGCCAGCCCACCTGATGTTACACGACATCAACGTCCACGAGGACGGCTCGGTCGGCCACCAGCACGTCGACCACCTGTACTACGCCCGCGTCGATTCCCGAGCGATAGCGCCGAGCGGCGACGACGAAGTCGACGCCGACGGTTGGCGTTGGTATTCGGCCGACGAACTCGCATCGAGCGACCTCCAGACCGACGTGATCGAACTCGGTCGCGAGGCTATCTCGACGGTCGAGGACGCGTAGCGGTATCGCCGGCCACCTCGTCGCCGTCGATTCCGCTGATTTCACCGATTCCGTCGCTCCCAGGCTCCCGTCGATCCCGTACTCCCGTCGATCGACGGAACCAGCCGTCGTCAGGCGTCAGACGGCCGTCTCACGGTCCGGAAGCTATTTGGGTCGCTGCAGGCGACATAAACGCAAGAATGGACGCACAGCGAAGAGCGGAGATCACCGGGTGGGACGCCCGGGCGTTCTCCGACGGGTTCGGCGGGCTGAACGGCCTCGTCGACCGGGAGTTCTCCGGTGCGGTGACCGACGGCACCGCGTGGCTGTTCGTGTTCGAGGGTCGCGTGATCGGTGTCGTCGACGGCGACCTCGACGGATTCGCGGACGCGTCGGGAACGGTCTACGAGGCCCCGAACGAGGCGCTTCCTGTTCTGTTCGCGATGCAGGAACAGGGTGGTGAACCGCGGGCGCAGTACTACACGAACGACACGCCGCTTTCCGAGGCCGATCGCAAGCTCTCGAAGGGGGGGTTCACCGGATACGTCGAACTGTCGGAGAACGTGCTCTCGGGCGACTATTACGTCACGTACACGGCCGGCGAGTCGATGGCGGCCGCCTACGTGGGGAACTCGCGCCGGCTGGAAACAGGCGACGACGCATTCGACCTCGCCGACGACGAGGTCGGGATCTACACCGTCTACGAAGTCGATCTGAACGTCCGAGAGCTCCCCGAGGGAGCGACCGAGACCGGATCCGCCGACGCGTCGGCTCCGACCGGTACAGGGTCCGGCGACGGCGATCGCGACGATGATCGTGCGGCCGACGAATCGAGTGGGCCGGATAAATCCGACGAATCGAGTGAATCCGACGAATCGAGACAATCCGACGATTCGGGTGTCTCGAGTGAATTCGTCGAGTCCGACGAATCGGATGGATCTGGCGAACCCGGTGAATCCGAGCCGGAACCGAGCGGATCGAAGGACGACGAGGATCCCGGTGGCGAGCCGTCCGCCGTCAAGGGGGCGGATCGCGACGTCGTCGCCGCGACCGAACAGCCGGATCCGGAGCCGGCGGACGCCGCATCGATCGAGACTGACGCGGCCGATCGGAACGAACCGCCCGGTCCGACGGGCTCGTCCGGGTCCGCCAATTCGATCGACGCCGAAGCGGCCGCATCCGACGACAATTCCGCGTCGCGTCCCGCTGGCGACGCTTCGAGGCACCCGGAAAACGACGACGTGTTCTCCGAGGAGGCGCAGTGGCGCGAGCAGAAGTCTATCCCGGCGCTCGATCCGTCCGAGGCCAGCGATCCTCCGAGCGAGCGGTCGAAGGAACGCGCCGACGCGTCAGGTCGCGGCTCGCGTAATTCGCGGGAGTCGCGAGATTCGCGGCGATCTCGCAATTCAGAGCGTTCGACAGGAGGAAACCGTTCGACCGGAGGGGACGGACGGAGCGAGCGCGACGCCGAGTCGCCGGAGCCCCGTTCGACCGGACAGAGCGGACGGAACCGGTCTGCAGTCTCCCAGCGCTCGACGAAGCCGGAGACGATCGGGCGGGCAGAAGAACGGGTTCGTCAGCTCGAATCCTCCCTCGACGAGGCGAAGACGGAACGCGACGAACTCTCGGCGGAACGCGACGAGATAGCGAGCGAACGCGACGACCTCGCGACCGAGATCGATCGGCTCGAATCCGAGGTCTCGACGCTTCGCGAGGAGCGAGACCGACTGCGCGAGCAGCTTTCGGACGCCCGTGAGAGGCTTCCGGAGAGCGAACGGACGCTGTCGCCGGCGGAGGCGCGGAGCGGGACGAACCTCTTCGTCAGGTACGACTCCAAGGGCGGCGCGACGCTGGAGGACGCCCACGGCGGCACCGTCGACCGCGAGGCGCTCCGGGAGAACCTCCGGATCGAACACCACACGAGCTTCGAGACGGAGGGGCTCGTCGTGGACGGGCGACCGTACGAGGAGTTCCTTCGGGAGACGATCGAGTACGGCTTCACCCGATGGCTCGTCGAGGACCTCCCGTTCGAGGTGAGCGGCACCGGCAACCAGAGCGTGCTCCGCGACCTCTACGACGCGCTCCCCGAGGTCGACCGCGCGGAGATTGGCGGATCGGTGTCGATCGCGATCCGCGAGAACGGCGAGGAGACCCGGGAACAGCGGACCTTCGATCTCGTCTTGCGCGACCGGATGGGAAATCCGCTCTTCGTCGCCGACCTCAACGACAGCCGCGACCCGACCGCAGAGGGGACCCTGGAATCGCTCGTCGAGAACGGCCGCGACATCGCCGAGTCGAACGAGCCGTTCGCGGCGGCGTTCGCGGTGACGGAGAGCTTCTTCGAGCCGGGCGCGTTGGAGACCGCGAGCGACGCCGTCGGCGGCGGACTGTTCAGTCGGTCCAAGCGAGCGAGCTTCGTGAAGCTCTCTCGCAAGCGAGGATACCACCTCTGTCTCGTCGAGGCCCGCGACGGCGGGTTCCACATGACGGTTCCCGACCTCTAAGCGGGGCGCTACCGTCTCCGGATCGGCGCGGGCGCGAGAGCTACGAACACGACGAAGCGCGGGGGCTACGAGTGTGACGGAGTGCGGAGATCGGAGCTCACGACCACGCGAAGAACGCGGGGCTCACCGCGGAACGCAGAAAACGCGGCTCAATGCGGTCGCGTGAAACCAAATCAGTTCAGTTCTCGAGCTCTGCAGCGTCGTCGATCCGCATGGACCCGAGCTTGTCGACCGTTTCGTCGAGCTTCTCGTCGAGTTCGTCGACGAACTCGTGGGTTCGCTCCGTCGTGATCGCACCCTGGCTGGAGGGCTCGATGAGGTTCTCCTCCTCGAGCACGCGCAGCGAGTAGCGCACCTTGTGGTGCGGGTAACCCGTCTCGTTCGACATCTTGACGATGCCGATCGGCTCGTTTTCGATGACCATCCGCAGAACCTGGAGGTGTCGTTCCAACATGTCTACCTCCTTCTCTAGTCGATCTATCATGGCACATGTTAACTCGTCATGCCCCGGTTTAAAAGTTGCTGTCGGGGACGCCCACCGGGTCGCTCGATCCGACGCTTTGACGTGGCAGTAGTTAACGTGTTCGATCGCGGAACCGCGGAGCGCGGGTGACTCGCTGCCTCCGTCGATCGGGCCCACCGGTTCCGCCTCGCGTCCGTCGAGTCAGCACGAATAACCATATCTGTCCGATATACGGACGGTATCGATCCAGCTTCATGGATTGATCCCGTCCGTGTACCGTAATCGGTTTTACCTCCCGCCCGGAACTGACGGTTCGTATGACACTCACCATCGTCGGCTCCCAGCTGGGAGACGAGGGTAAGGGCGCGCTCGTCGACCGGTGGGGAGGGGACGCGGACGTCGTGGTCCGTTATCAGGGCGGCGACAACGCCGGCCACACCGTCGTCGAAGGCGGCACGGAGTACAAACTCTCGTTGGTACCGAGCGGAGCGGTCCGGGGAACGGTCGGTATCCTCGGAAACGGCTGCGTCGTCAACCCGCGGACGCTGTTCACCGAGATCGACGACCTGCGCGAGCGCGGACTCGATCCGGACGTCCGGATCGCGCGCCGAGCGCACGTCATCCTGCCGTACCACCGCGAGCTGGACGGGATCGAAGAGGAGGTCAAAGCCGACGACGACGCCGGCGACGAAGTCGGCACGACCGGGCGCGGCATCGGCCCGACCTACGAGGACAAGGCCGGACGTCGGGGGATTCGGGTCGCCGATCTGCTCGCGCCCGACGTGCTCCGCGAGAAGCTCGAGTACGTCGTCCCGCAGAAACGCGCGCTCGTCGAGGACGTGTACGGGCTCGACTTCGATAGCGAGGCGAAACGTGCCTCTGACAGCCGGACGCAATCCGGCGACGGAGACGACCGCGCCGAGGCGTTCGACGTCGACGCGCTCCACGAGGAGTTCACGGCCATCGGCGAACGCCTCGCCGACGAGGGAATGACCGTCAACTGCTCCGATTACCTCCACCGTCGTCACGAGGCCGGTGATCGGATCCTCTTCGAGGGCGCACAGGGGACCCACATCGACGTCGACCACGGAAACTACCCGTTCGTCACCTCCTCGAACCCCACTGCCGGCGGAGCCGCCGTCGGCTCCGGGCTCGGCGTCACCACGGTCGGCGACGGAGAGGTCGTCGGCATCGTGAAGGCGTACCTCTCGCGGGTCGGCTCCGGGCCGCTCCCGACCGAGCTCGACGGCGACGCCGACGAGGAGGCGCTCGCCGACGACATCCGCGAGAAGGGCGGCGAGTTCGGGACGGTCACCGGACGGCCGCGGCGGATCGGCTGGCTCGATCTCCCGATGTTACGCCACGCAGCGCGCGTCTCCGGATTTACGGGCGTCGCGGTCAACCACGTCGACGTCCTCGCCGGACTCGACGAGCTGAAGGTGTGTACGACCTACGAGCTTGATGGCGAAGAGATCGACACCGTCCCAACTACGACCGAGCGGTGGGAGCGCTGCGAGCCGGTGTTCGAGACGCTGGACACGTGGAACGAGTTCGACTCGACCGCGGTCGCCGAGGACGGCTACGATGCACTCCCGGAGGGAGCCCGCGAGTACCTGGAGTTCGTCGCCGACGAGATAGACACCCCCGTTTACGCCGTCGGCGTCGGCCCGGATCGCGAGGAGACGGTCGAGCTGACGAACCCGTTCGACGAGTAGCGACCACCGAGTCCCCACCGATTCACCGATCGTCCGCCGTCGACCGTATCGTCCGCTGTCGACCGTATCGTCTGCCGTCCGCAGGATCGTCTGCCCACCCTTCGCCCGTCTTGCGCCCGTCGCTACTCATAAACCGCCCCCGTGCGATCGTGAGGTATGGACGCCGAGCGCGAGGTACTCGACGTGTTGGCGCGGAACGCCCGCGAGGACATCGACGACATCGCTGCCCAGACGGGCCTCGATGCCGATGCGGTAGCGGAAGCCATCGCGGCGCTCGAAGCCGACCACGTCGTCCACGGCTACCAAGCGGTCGTCGACTGGGACCGCGTCGATGAGGGGAAGATCCGGGCCGTCGTCGAGATCAACGTCGAACTCGACCGCGAGACCGGGTACGATCAGGTCGCGGATCGGATCGCGAAGTTCCCGGCGGTCGACGCGTTACACCTCGTCTCGGGAGACTACGACTTCGCGGTCGAGGTGCTCGGCGAGACGATGCAGGACGTCTCCCGGTTCATCTCCGAGCAGGTCGCGCCGATGCCCGAGGTCACCCAGACGGTGACCCACTACATCATGGAGACGTACAAAGACGGCGGAGTCCGGTTCGAGGACGGCGACGACGACGACCGGCTCTCGATCTCGCCATGAGACTATCGGACCGCGCGAGCGACCTCCCCGAGTCCGGGATCCGGAAGTTCTTCGAACTCGCGGAGGCGCGCGACGACGTCATCTCGCTCGGGGTCGGCGAGCCGGACTTCTCCGCGCCGTGGGCCGCCCGCACCGCCGCGATCGACTCGCTGGAGCGGGGGAAGACCTCCTACACGTCGAACCGCGGGATGGCCGCCCTTCGTGAGCGGATCGCTGACCACCACGAGCGGTACGGACAGTCGTACGACCCGGCCGCGGAGGCGATAGTGACGACCGGCGCGAGCGAAGCGGTCGATCTGGCGCTCCGGGCGCTCGTCGACCCCGGCGATACGGTCGCCGTCCACGAACCGACGTACATCTCGTACGGTCCCGGAATCGAACTGGCGGGCGGCGAGCAGCTGACGGTACCCACGCTAGCCGCGGACGACTTCGCGGTGACCCGCGAGCAGCTGGAGGCATCAGGGGCTGCGGAGGCCGATCTGCTCGTGCTGTGCTACCCGAACAACCCGACGGGCGCGACGATGACCGACGAGGAGTACGCCGAGGTCGCCGCGTTCTGCCGCGACAACGACCTCCGGGTGATCGCAGACGAGATCTACGCCGCGCTCACGTACGGAGCCGACCACGCCTCTATCGCGACCCAGCCGGGGATGCGCGAGCGGACCGTCGTCGTTAACGGCTTCTCGAAGGCATACGCGATGACGGGGCTCAGGCTCGGCTACGCGCTCGGCCCGAGCGACGCCGTCGACGCGATGAACCGGGTCCACCAGTACACGATGCTGTCGGCTCCGACGACCCCCCAGTACGCGGCGATCGAGGCGCTCGACAGCTGTGACGACGAAGTTCGTGAGATGGTGGACGAGTACAACCGCCGCCGGCGGCTCGTCGTCTCGCGATTCAACGAGATGGGTCTCGACACGTTCGAGCCGGGCGGCGCGTTCTACGCGTTCCCCGACTGCGGCGGCGACGACGAGGCGTTCGCCGAGGAGCTGCTGGAGGCGCAGGGCGTCGCCGTCGTCCCCGGCTCCGTCTTCGGCACGGGCGGCGAGGGACACCTCCGCGTCTCGTACGCGACCTCCATGCGCGAGCTGAAGGAGGCGACCGATCGGATCGCGACGTTCGTCGACGGACGGGAGTGACAGGACGCGGCCGGAGCTCAGTCGATCGGAGACCACCCAAGACGGGTACCGGCCACCGTCAGACCCGTCGCTTGATCGACTGCGGGAGTGGGGATCTCAGTGTGTTGGGGAGATCGCTTATCAGTGAACGAGTGGTGTTGTCGGCGGTTGTTTATCTATCGTTGTTGGGGCGGTGAATCGCCGAGTCTCTGGCGTAATTTGCTTATAAGTGATTGATAACGCGACGAACACCTCTAAAGCCCCAGCCGCGAGGAGGGCGCACGCTCGCTATCGCCCGAAACGCTCCGACTTTCGGGATGTCGCCAGAATCATTCGGATTCTGGCTGCTAGCCGGACGTAGTCCGGCGATGTCGGCAGAACGCGAGCGCTGACGCGGATCGAAAACGGGGACGGGTGTGTGCCGCGCCCGACGCCGCATCGAACTCCTCGAATCGCGCCGAGGGCGTCCTCCGCCGTCGTCTCTCGTGTCGCCCGCGGATCACCACACCTATTTCCGGCGCTCGCGAACGCCGGCCATGGAGCAAGGCGGCAGGACGGACGCGGACGCCGGCGGCGTGGCGCTGTTCGTCGACGGGCCGAACGTGTTGCGCGAGGAGTTCGACGTCGATCTCGACGACGTGAGACGGGCCGCGGAGGCGGAGGGGCCGCTCGTGACGACGAGGCTCTACCTCGACGAGCACGCGACGCCGGGACTGATACAGGCCGCGGAGGCCCGCGGCTTCGAGGTGATCGTCACGAGCGGCGACGTCGACGTGAAGCTCGCGGTCGACGCCGCCCGATTCGCGGCGGAAGGGCGGATGTCAATCCTCGCGATCGCCTCGCGCGACACCGACTTCAAGCCGGTCGTCGAGACGGCGAACGGGTACGGGATCCGGACGCTCGCGATCGCACCGGGCGAGTTCGGCCGGTCCGACGCGCTGCGAAACGCCGCGACCAACTCGGTGACGCTCGAAGACGACGCCGGTGGTGACGGGAGCGAACACGGCGACGCGGAACACACCGCCACCGCTGGCGACGCGGAACACACCGCCACCGCTGGCGACGAGGAAGGCGGCAACGCGGGACGCGGCGACGACGAGGAGAACCGGGGTGCTCCGGCAGCGGCAGACCGGACGGTCACCGACGCGCCCTCCGAGTCGCCGTCCGAGTGACCGGCGAGGTGGTCAGGGGCGCTCTCCGCCGCGCCTCCGCCCCACGCGACCGAGGAGGACGGCTCCGAATCCCCCGGCGAGCGCTGCGAAGCCGCCGAAGCCGACGGCGGTCGGGAAGAGCCCGATCCGGGCGATCGCGGCGTCGACGCCGACCCGAAACCAGCCGAGGTCCGGGACGGCGAACAGGGCCTTGGCGTGGATCCACTCCGGGCGGACGACGGGAGCTATCCCCGCGCTCTGGTCGTACTCGCCGTTCGCGTCACCGTAGGTGACGTAGCCGTCGTGCGGGGCCGGACAGGTAGCCAGGTCGGCGCAGTCGCCGTCGAGTAACGCGGGGTCGGCCCGGCCGGTCCAGTCCTCGCCCTCGGCGACGGAGAACGCGATCCGATGGAGGATCGGTCGCTGACCGTCTCCGGGCGGACTGAACACGACGACGTCCCCCGCGTCGCCGAGGCGGGTCGGTGCGCCCGGATCCGCGTGACCGACGAGCCCGCTCCACGGGAACCGGTCGGTCGCGGTGACGACCACGAGGTCGCCGCGCTCGATCTCCGGAGCCATGCTCCCGCTCTCGACGGCGACGAACGGGGGCCACGCGCCCGTGACCGCGGCGACGACGAACACTAGGAGGAGGACCGCGGCGGCGGGCGCGAGCAGTCCGGTGAGGTCCCTGTTCACGTCGATACCGGAGGGTGGGATCGGCTTGAGGGTGTCGCCGATTGCGGCTCGATCCCCCGCCGAGGGCGACGATGGCAAGACCTTAGGTCCGGCCGGAAGAGGATCTCCCATGACGGATCGACTTTCTCCTCTCCACGAGACGCACGACGCGCGCGGCGCGAAGTTCACCGACTTCGGCGGCTGGCAGATGCCCGTCGAGTTCGACTCGATCCGCGAGGAACACGCCGCGGTCAGGGAGTCGGTCGGGATCTTCGACGTCTCGCACATGGGGGAGATCGAGGTGTCGGGACCCGACGCGACGACCCTCGTGAATCGGCTAACGACCAACGACGTGACTGCCCTCGATCCGGGGGACTCCCAGTACGCCGCGATCACGAACGAGGACGGTGTCATGCTCGACGACACGGTCGTGTACCGCCTCCCCGACGGGGTCGAGGCGGGCACGGGCGCGGCCGCGCTCGCTGACCTCCTCACGGAATTCGACGCGGGTCTCGGCGCGGAGTCCGACGCGGGGCTCGACGCTCCGTCCGGGAATCCCTCGTACCTCTTCGTCCCGAATGCCGGCCACGACGAGCAGATGTACGACCGCTGGGTCGGGTACCGCGACGACCAGGGGCTCGACGCCGCGGTCGCGAACGCGACGGACGACTGGGCCATGCTCGCGGTGCAGGGTCCGGACGCGCCGAACGCCCTCGACGACGCCACGCCCACGGGCCGCGTCGTCGACCTCTCGAAGTTCGAGGCGACCGTCGCGGCGGTCGCGGGCGTCGAGAGCTGGGTCGCGCGGACCGGCTACACCGGCGAGGACGGCTTCGAGATCGTGTGTCCCACGGAGGCGGTCGAGACCGTCTGGTCCGCGTTCGACGCCCAGCCGTGCGGGCTCGGAGCGCGCGACACCCTCCGCACCGAGATGGGCTACCTCCTCTCCGGACAGGACTTCGACCCCGACGACGAGCCCCGAACCCCCTACGAGGCGCGCATCGGGTTCGCCGTCAAACTCGACACGGAGTTCGTCGGTCGCGACGCGCTCGAAGCGCAGAAGGAGGGGGGCGTCGACGAGCTGTTCGTCGGCGTTCGGCTGCTCGATCGCGGGGTTCCCCGCGGCGGCTACGCCGTCACCGACGGCGACCTCACGCGGATCGGACACCTGACCTCCGGCACGATGAGCCCCACCCTCGACGAGCCGATCGGCCTCGGCTACCTCCACGAGAGCCACGTCGAGGCCGGTGCCGAAGTGAGTGTCGTCGTGCGGGGCGACGAGAAGCGCGCCGAGGTCGTCATCCCACCGTTCCTCGACCGGTAGGTTCTCATGCGGTCCGGATCGCGAAGCTCACGGTCGTCCGCACCCCCTGCGATCAGCTATCCGAGAACTCCGCCGCGTGGACCCGCTGGATCACCATGTACAGCTTCCAGTGGTCGACGTCGAGCTCATCCGCGAGCGTCCGAACCGCGGCGAGGTACCGGTCGTACGCCTCGACGGTCATCGGGTCGGGACACTCGTCGTCGAGATCGGTCAGCGCGGCGACGACCCGCCACTCCCGGTCGCCGACGACGAAGTACCGATCCGGGTCGAGGAACCACAGGAGCCCGGAGGCGACGGCGGTATCGACGCCCGGGATGTGAGCGAGCGCGTCGAGGGCTCGGTGGTGGGCGGCGGCGGTTTCGTCCACTTTCACATCATCGGGGTCGAGATCGTCCGCTTCCGCATCGTCGGGGACGGGATCGTCCGCTTCCGCATCGTCGATGGCGTCGATCGCGTCCCACATCCGTCCTCGGATCTCTCGGCGGTCGGCGTCGGCGACTGCATCTTCGACGGCCCGACGCTCGTCGTGGTCGATCGCTTCCACGCGACGCCTGAAGTACCAGCGGACCACCCATTCGATGTCCCGCTTTCCGTAGTCGCCCGTTCGGTACGCGTCCGGAAGCGACCCGATCGCCTCCGCTTCGACCGGATAGAACGGTGCCGACTCGCGGTACGCCTCGACGTAGCCGGCGACGCGGTCCTCGACCTCGGCGGGCGTGAGGTCCATGCCGGGCGAACGCCCGCCGCCGATAAAATGGTTCGGCGGACGAGACCGGAGCCACCGACACACTCATGCGACGCGCGGCGAAGATCATGACATATGATCGCACGCCCAGGTGAGCGCGCAGGTGACTGAGGACATCAAGGCGGGCGTCGTCTGGACGACGTCGCATTTCGCAGCGGTCTCCGCGAACAGACGCACGAACGACGTGCTCGATGACCGGGCGAAGATCCCCGAGTACAAGGCCGCGGCCGCGGACATCGCGGTCACCGTCTCCGACGGCGGCTCCGATAGCGACGGCGGCTCCGATAGCGGCGACGGCTCCGAGGGCGACTCGGCCGCGGACGCCACCTGACAATTCGACGACCGACTAGGTATCTATCTCTCGTTTCTCCTTGTCCAATACCTCGACGTTTGCGATTCGCGTGTCCGGGTACTGGCCGTCAGCGTCCTTCTCAGCGGCCTTCACCATGTCCCAGACGACGTTGAGTCCGGTGGTGACGCCCTCTAATGCCTCCATCTCACAACCGGTCTTTCCGGTCGTCTCGACTGCGACCGTCAGTTCGATGCGGTCCTCGCGGATCGCGAAGTCGGTGTCGACGTTGATGATCGGGATCTGGTGGCACATCGGGATCGTCTCCCAGGTGTGTTTCACGGCCTGCACCGCACCGATTCGTGCGGTCGCCAGCACGTCCCCCTTCCCGACCTCGTCGTCCTCGACCGCCGCGATCGTCGACGGCGTCAGCCGGATCTCGCCGCGTGCGACCGCGCGACGGCTCGCGTCCGGCTTCGACCCCACGTCGACCATCCGAACCTCGCCCGATTCCGTCGTGTGCGTCAGGTCGTCCGCGTGCTCCTCACTCATCACGCATCGCCTCGGGAAGCCGGTCGATTAAGTCCGTCGCCACGAGCCCGTAGCCGTTCTCGGCCGCGGCGAGGTCGCCGGCGGTCCCGTTGACGTACGCGCCGACGGCCGCGGCCCGGAAAGGGTCGGTCTGTGCCGCCAGTGCGCCCACCGCGCCCGCGAGAACGTCGCCGGTTCCCCCGACCGTCATCCCCGGGTTCCCCGTCCGATTCAGTCGGACCTCGTCGCCGTTTCCCCCTCCGGCTATCACGTCGTACGCGCCCTTCACGAGCAGCGTGTGGCCGATCTCGGCGGCGAACGACCGCACGAGCGCCGCTCGCTCATTGGGATCGTCTGCGGTCTCGCCCCCCATTCCGACCAGTTCGCCCTGGTGGGGCGTGCAGATCAGTTCGGCGTCGGTCTCGACCGTGGGGACGACGCGAAGCGCGTCGGCGTCGACGACCGCCCGCCCCCCGTACGCGGTCAGGAACTCACGGACGAACTCTGCGGATCCGTCGCCGTCGCCGAGCCCCGGCCCGAGCACGACGACGTCGTTGGCGTCGGCGAGGTCGCGAACCCGGTCGAGGTGGTTCGGGCCGATCCGATCGCCGGGGAGTTCGCGGACGATCAGGTCCGCGGAGAACCCCTGCACCTCGCGGGCGACGGTCTCCGGACAGGCGACGCGGACGAGGTCTGCGCCGGCCCTGAGTGCGGCCCGAGCGGCCAAGGACGGCGCGCCGGTGTAGGGTCCGCCGCCGACGACGAGGACTTCGCCGTTCTCGCCCTTGTGCGAGTTCGGGTCACGGGCGAGCCCGAGGAGGTCGCCGGGACCGGTGAACCGCTCGGCGGCGGCGGGAATGCCGATGTCCGCCACGGTCACCTCGGCGTCGAGCGCTGCGAGGCCGGGCTTCTCGTCGTGGAAGGTGACGACGCGGTCGGCGTCGACGTGGATCCCGGAATCGGTTATGATCTTGCTCGGCTCACTCGTATCGGCGTCGCTCCCGGTCGGCTCACCCGCGTCGGCGTCGCTCCCGGTCGGCTCACCCGTGTCGGCGTCGATTCCGGAAGGCACGTCGACGGCGACGACCGCGGCGTCGCTCTCGTTGATCAGCCGCGCCGCGGTCCGTTCCGGTTCCCTGAGCGCGCCGGTCGCACCCGATCCGAGCATCGCGTCGACGACGACGTCCGGATCGCCGAGCGCGAGGTCGGCGGCGTCGGTGACGACCTCGGTCGGGATCTCGGCGGTCTCCAGCGCCGTCCAGTTCTCCCGCGCGATGTCAGTCCGGATCGACTCGGGTCGGCCGAGCAGGTGGACGGTCGCGTCGTACGCCGAGAGGAACCGCGCGGCGACGAACGCGTCGCCGCCGTTGTTCCCCCGTCCGCAGCACAGCGCGACGGTCGCGCCCGGGTCGGCGACTTCGCGAACCGCGCGGGCGACGGCGTTTCCGGACGACTCCATCAGCTGTTTGCGAGGGACGCCGAGGGCGGCGGCGTTGGCGTCCACCGCGGCCATCCGGTCGGTCGTGATCATGAACCGGTGTTCGCGGCCCCGCCGATTAAGCGTGCGGGGGAATGAAAATGTTGAAGCTTTTCGGAGGGGAATCCGCGAACCAGAACCCGTGCATCTCGCTGCACACTCCACCGCTTCGACACGGTCCGATCGCGTTCCGCCGATCGGCGACGGGGATCGCGTCGGGTCGAGGCGACCGCCCGTCGCTCGCCGTTCCCCCGAGAACCGTCTCTACGGCTCCGACGGGAGCCACCTCCGGTCGACGACACGCGGACGACGGATCCTCGCATGAACATCGGATTTTTCACCGACAGCTACTTTCCCGGCATCGACGGCGTGACGTACACCATCCGCGCGTGGCGGGACCGGCTCCGAGATCGCGGTCACGAGGTGTACATCATCTACCCCGCGAGCAGCTACGACCCCGACGACACAGAGATCCCCGTTCCGTCGCTGCCGAATCCCTTTTACCGACAGTACCGCCTGCCCACGTATCGACGCCTCTCCACGCTCCCCGACCTCGACGTCGTCCACTGTCACGGCCCGGCGGCGACTGGACTGCTGGGACGTCGGTACGCGAAGACGCACGACGTGAAGTCGGTGTACACCCACCACACACCGGTCGAGGACTACTTCGTGCAGGGGCTTCGGTCCGAGTTGCTCGCGGCCGCCGCCGGAAGGCTGTACGTCGCGTACGAGAACCGACTGCTCCAGTCGTTCGACTGCGTCACCGCGTCGACGTCGCGGATAAGGCGAGCCGTGGAGCCGCGGAAGCTGCCCGTCGGCATCGAGATGGACACGTTCCGACCGACGGACCCGCTCTTTCGATCCGACGCCCCCGTCGTCGGCTACAGCGGGCGAATGACGCGCAAGAAGAACGTCGACGAGATCCTCCGGCTCGCCGAGCGGCTGCCGGACCTGCGGTTCGAACTCGTGGGCGAGGGGCCGGTTCGGGACGCCCTCGAACGCGACGCGCCGGAGAACGTCTCGTTCCGCGACTTCCTGCCGCGCGAGGACCTGCCAGCGTTCTACGCCGCGCTCGACGTGTTCGTCACGGCCTCGACCTGCGACACCCTCGGGCTGTCGACGCTCGAAGCGAACGCCTGCGGGACCTCGGTGGCCGCGGCCGCCGTCCCGCCGTTCGACGAGACGATCGGCGACGACAACGGCGCACGGTTCGAGTACGGCGATCTCGACGACATGAAGCGCGCGGTGATCGACTGCATCGACGGCGACAGGCCGACCCGGGAGGCGGTCGAGCGCTTCTCCGTGACGCGGACGATAGACGAACTCGAAGACATCTACGGGGTGTCGTAGATGGGCGCTGACAACGTCGACGTCTTCCAGCGACTGGTGTTCAGGGTTCCGTCACTCTCGGTTCAGATACCCGCGCTCGTCGGACTCAGCGTCGCGTACAGCGCGATCGCCTTCATCGCATTCTCGGCGTTCACGCCGCTCGACCCGGACCTGTCGACGGTCCTGCCCGTCGCCGTCCTCCTCTTCCTGCTTCCCTTCCTGTTCGCCGGGGAGCTGTTTCACCGCGTCCTCCCCCGGTATCCGCGAACGTGGAGCTTCTTTCTCGCCTTGGTCAACCAGCTCGTCCTGTTCGTCTATCTGCTGGTCCTCTCGGGGGCCAACGACGTCGGAAACGCGTGGAGCATCGTCTGGCTCCTTTTTATCACCATCTACCTGATCAACATCCTCGTCCTCGTCGTCTCGACGGGGATCGACCGCTACAAGCGGATCCTCGTCGTCGGGCTCGCGGAGCCGGCGGCGCTCATCGCCGCCTTCTACGCGTTCGCGGGAGGGGACCTCGGGTTCTCGACGTACCGTCACGTGTTCGCGTTCGCTTCGCTGCTCATCGCGGCGGCGTTCCTCGTGTTGGTGCTCGGCATCGTGGACTACCTGATCAGGAGCAACACGGACGTCTCCGCGTTCGAGCTCACTTCCGGAATCCTGCAGAACGACCGCGCGTCCCTCGATCTCGGCGTCGAATCCCGGCCCTCGGTCGAGACGCTCGCGATCGACAACGGCGAGCGGCTGACGCTCGCAGCTCCGTGGGTCCACCCCGGGCCGCTCGGCGGGTTCGGCGGCGGTCAGCTCAGCGGGAACGTCATCAACGCGCTGAACGACCGCGACGACGGGAGCGGCTTCTTCTTGCACGTGCCGTGCACGCACAAGGAGGATCTCTCGAACCCGGGCGACGCCGAGACGATCCTCGACGCGGTCGGCGATCCCGAGGGCGTCGCCCGCGCGTCGCGGCTCATCCACGCGGATTACGGAGAGATAGAGTTCTACGGCCGCCGGTTCGGCGACAAGCAGGTCGTTTTCCTTCACGGCGAGGGGATCGACGACTACGACACGGGCGTCTTCACGTGCGACGTCGACGCGGAGAACCTCCTGCTCGTCGACCTCCACAAACACGACCTGCAAGACGGTCCCGAAAAGGAGGTGCTGTACGGCTCCGCGGAGGCCGATCGGCTGAAAGCCCACTTCGACGACTTCCGCGAGCGCCTCGCCGAGGAACCGTTACACGACTACGCGGCGGGGTTCGAGGTCCGATGCTCGACGCAAGACGTCGTTGCCATCGTCGAATCGGTCGACGGACAGGACATCCTGACGATGGGGATCGACACCAACGGGATCACGCCGGACGTGCGTGAGCTGGCGGCCGAGTACCGCGAGGAGTTCGACGAGGTACTCGTCTTCTCGACGGACACCCACGCCTCCATCCACGAGCTCGCGAACACGACCCGATCGGACACCGACGCCATGGCCGAGGCCGTCGAGGACGCGCGGGCCGCCGTCGCGCCCGCGACGATTGGCTTGACCAGCAGGAAGACGCGCCCGCTGAAACTGCTCAAAACGGACTACAACGGGCTCGTCTTCAGCGTCAACATCCTCATTCGACTGACGATCATCGCGCTGGTCGCGCTGTACGTGCTGCTCGTGTTGTGGCTGTTCTTCTGATCGGGTTCGTCGGTGTTTGCCGTACGTTTCGAAAGCTAACCCGTGCGCGTGCCGTTGTTGACACGGTGACTCTCTCCGACCACCGAGTCGTTCGCTTATCAGTGATCGTTGACGGCGTGGCGATCACCCTTATAAGTAATCAACGCTCCCGGGCTCCCCGCTTCACCGGACCGCGCGGACGCCGAGCGTCGACGCCGACACGCCGCCGACGGCCACGGGCATCCAGTAAACGGCCCCGCGGAACACGAGGACGGCCGCGGTGATCGCGGACGCGGGGACGCCGGTCGTCGGGACGAGCAGCGCGACGAACGCCGCCTCGATCCCCCCGAGCCCGCCCGGAAGCGGGGTCGCCCCGGCGACGTACGCCAGCGGGACGACGAACAGCGGAATGGCGGGTGAGATCGGATGGCCGACCGCCGCGAACGCCGTCGTTAGGGCGGCCGCCTGAAATACCCAGCCGGTAAGCGAGAGCGCGACGGCGACGGTGAGCCGACCGCGGCTGGTTCCGACGCGTTCGATGTCCTCGAAGAAGTTCCGCAACCGATCCGCGAGCCGGGCTTCGAGCGACTCGGCGTCGAACCGCTCCAACCGTCCGAAGACGCCGGCGACGGCGCTCGGCACACGATCCAGAACGCCCCGGCGGTACCGCCAGCCGAGCGCGATGGCCGCGACGATCGCGGCGATCAGGCCGACGGCGACCCCGACGGCGACCTCCAGCCGCTCGCCGACCGCGGCCGTCGTCGCGCGGTACCCGACGCCGAGGAGGACCAGCGAGATCGACGGGACGACGTTGAGCACGTCGACGCTCGCGATCCCGACGAGCCCGGTCTCGTACCGCGAGCCCGAGACCCGCGAGATGAGCGCCGCGGCGACGGGTTCGCCGCCCGCCTGTCCGAACGGGGTGACGTTGTTGGCGAAGACGGCACCGGCGTACACGAGAAACGCGGTCGTGACCGGGAGTTCGACGCCGAGCGAGCCGAGGACCGTCCTGAGCATGAGACTCCACGCGATCAGCCAGCACAGCGCCAGGCCGAACGTCGCCGCGACCAGCGAGCGGTCTGCCGAAAGCAACGTGTCGACAACGCTGCCAGCGCCGACGACGACGAAGAGTATGGCGAGGATCGCGACCGCCGCGATCCCGCCGACCACCAACCCCCGGCGATGGCTCCCGTCCATGGGCTCCCTGCGTCGCTGTCTAACTTGAAACGTCTGATCGCGGCGGTCGGCTGGGGTCCGAACCGGAGAGACGCGCTCGTCGAACGGAGGAGGCCCAGTCGTCGAATGGAGGAGGCCCAGTCGTCGAACCGGGGGCGACGCGGCACCAACAAGAATACAACCGTCGGTCGGGTACCCTCGCGTAATCCATGGACGATCAGCGGTTCCTCGAATCGGAGTGGGACTACTGTCTGGTGTTGGACGCCTGCCGGTACGACGTGTTCGAGGACGTGTACGACGAGTACCTCGACGGCGACCTCGAAAAGCGCTGGAGCGTCGGCTCCTCGACGCCGGAGTGGGCCTATCGAACCTTCACCGGCGATCACGACATCGCGTACTTCTCGGGAAACCCGTTCATCAACGACCTCGGGATCCCGCTGAACGAGCTGAAGTGGGGCGCGAGCTGCGACTACGAGTGGACCGCGTCGGAGCACATCAACGACATCCACGACGTCTGGAAGACCGGCTGGGACGACGACCTCGGGACGGTCCCTCCGGAGAGCCTCGGGGAGGCGTACCGGAACAACCGCGACGCCGTCGAGCGCGCGGACCGGACCGTGCTCCACTACATGCAGCCGCATGCGCCGTACCTCTCCCGCGGGAAGGGCCAGAAGCTGAAACAGATTCAGAAGGGGATCAAACGCCAAGAGGAGGAAGCCAACGCAGACGGAGCGGACGACGGCGGTCTCCTCTCGTCGCTCAGCGATTCGGTCCGTCCGAAGATCGAGAGCCGACTGGACGACAGCGAGTTCGCGCAGAAGGCGGGGCTCTGGTTGGAGCTGGACCCGACCGACCTCGTCAAAGACGGCACACGGGTCGCCGCCCTCGGCCTTTACGAGGAGAACCTCCGGATCGCCTTGGAGTCCGTCGCGGAGCTCGTCGAGGAGCTCGACGGGACGGTCGTCGTGACCGCCGACCACGGCGAAGCGTTCGGCGAGGAGGGCGTGTGGGAACACCACATCGAGACGCACATCCCGCCGCTCATGGAGGTCCCGTGGCTGGAAGTCGAGTGAGCGACGTCGTTGCGGTCCGGCGGGTCTCGACGGCACCACGATGAAGGTCAGCCACTACTTCGAGTTCGAGGACCGCGTCACCGGCGGCATCCGCGAGTCCGTCGTTCACCAGCGCAAGATGCTCGACCGCGTCGGCGTCGAATACACCACGGAGCCGACGCTCGACGCCGACGTGCTCCACTGCAACCTGATGGGTCCCCGATCCGTGTGGTACGCGAAGCGGGCTCGCGATCGCGGGGTACCGGTCGTCGCGCACACCCACGTCACCGCGGAGGACTTCGGCGACAGCTTCCGCTTTACCAACGCTCTCGCGAAGCCCCTGAAGCCCTACCTCAGTCGCGCGTACGGGCTCGCCGACGCGCTCGTCTGCCCGTCGGAGTACAACCGCGGTGTGATCGAGGCGTACACCGACGCCCCGACGACCGTGATCTCGAACGGGGTCGACCGCGAGAAGCTGGACGGGTTCGAGACGCTGGAGGCCGAGTACCGCGAGCGCTACGACCTCGACCCGCCGACGGTCTTCCTCGTCGGGCACGTGATCAAGCGGAAGGGGTTGGAGACGTTCGTCGAACTGGCCCGCGAGCGGCCCGACGTCGACTTCGCGTGGTTCGGCCCGCTCGACCTCTCGCTGAAGGGAAGAGAGACCACGCGGCTCATCGAGGAATCACCCGATAACTGCACGTTCACCGGGTACGTCGACGACGTTCGCGGCGCGTTCGCCGCGGGCGACGTGTTCCTGTTCCCGACCCACGAGGAGAACGAGGGGATCGCGTTGCTGGAGGCGATGACCGCCGGGAAGGCGGTGGTCGTCCGCGACATCGAGACCTTCTCGTGGCTGAACGACGGCGAGGACTGTCTGAAGGTTGATCCGACGGCGACCGAATCGACCGGGACCGGCTCGAAACCGACCGAATCGACCGGGGCCGGCCCGGAATCGACCGTCGATGCCAACTCTGAGAATGAGGCGGACTCCGGGGTCGAGGCGTTCGCGGCGGCGATAGACCGGCTGACGGACCCCGAGCTCCGTGAACGGCTGGGCTCGAACGCGGCGGCCCGCAGCGAGTCGTTCTCGCTCGACGCGATCGCCGACCGGTACCGCTCGCTGTACGATCGGCTCGCGTGAACGCTCGGTCTCGTCCCGATTTGGACGAACCGGCGATCGAAGAGCGACTCCGGTGGGGCATGGTGAAACCCCTGCTGAGAAGCTCGAGGAATGAGTGACTTCGGTTACGTTTGACGGCCTCCCGAAGTCACGACTTCTCCGATTCGTTGAACGTGCTCTCGTCGCCCAGACCACCAAGGAACTTCCGCACCGCCTCCGTGAAGAACACCGGATTGTCGATGTTCGAGGCGTGTCCGGCATCGGGGATCTCGGTGACCGATTTCGTGTTCGGGATCAACTCGCCCATCAGTACGGCGTGGTTGCGCATGAGCGACGGCTCGTTCTCACCGTAGAGAATGAGCGTCGGTGCATCGATCCGCGAGAGTTCGACGTTGCCACCGCGGGGGAAGGCGACGAGCGAGTTGACGATTTTGACGAACTCCGCGTGAGAGATGGTCGCACCTGCGTCGATGAGTTCCTGAACGGTCCCGCCCTCGCCCGCGACTCCGGGCTTGACGAAATTGCCGAGGCGCATCTGAAAGCGGTTGAGCGACTTGTACCGGATGACGCGATCGAGGGCGGCGAAGACTCGGAGATTCGTAAAGAGGAGCTGCCCGGCGAGGCCGAGAGGCGCTTGCGTGAACGTGTCGGCCAACACGAGGCTAGAGACCTTCTCGGGGTACGTTTCTGCGTACGCCTGCGCGATGCAGCCCCCGAGTGAGAGCCCACACAGCGCGGGCCGTTCGAAGCCGAGGGCCGTGAGCAGCGCGTCCAGATCCTCAACGTAGAGGGCGACACTGTAGGCCGGCACCGCTGATCCGCCTGTTCGACCGTGCCCCCGGACGTCGTACGCGACTGTTGTGAACTCGTCGTCAAGCGCGTCCACCTGGGTCGCCCACATGCGGTGGTCCATGATCGCGCCGTGAATGAAGACAATCGGGCGTCCGTCACCTCGTCGCTCGTAGTACGTCTCTATTCCGTTCGTTCGAATGGTTGGCATCGTGAGTTACCACTTACTGATGAGGGACTCTCCACAGTATCGGATAGTTATCGACGGGTTACCGTGATTCCGGATGCGGAGTGAGCGGCCTCGGGAGCGAACGACGAAGCTTCGCGCTTGAGCCGACATCTGTTGATCTGCCTGCGGTCAATACGGGAACACCGACGAGCGATACCGGGAGTAAGGATCGCATTGTGTTGAGGTGATCGTTTATAAGTGAACGCGTGGTGTTGCCGGCGGCTGTTTATATATCGTTACTGGTGCGGTGAACTGCTGTGTTACTGGCGGTGATTGTTTATAAGTCGTTGCTAGCGCGGTGAACACGTCCAAAGCCCCAGCCGCGACGGCTCGCGCACCTCGCTGCGGTCCTCAGTCGCTCGCGTTGCTCGCTCCCTGTGGTCCTTACTTCGGTGTGCTTCGCCCTCGTGGCTGCCCCTTTGAGTCCTCCCCACCACAACTGCACCGCACCTCACCCCTCCCCAGCCTCCCCAGCCTCGCCGCTCGCTCCGCTCGCGGCGTCCAGCGAGAATCCGAGATTCTCTGGCAGCCGGACGTAGTCCGGCGACCTCGCGGGCTCTTCGCGCTCGCTTAAAAGCGAGCGCTCAGAGGCGCGCCACCGCTTCAGTCATTTAGAAGCAGTTGTCGCTGCCGCATTCATCCATTTAAATACCGCGTCGCTATCGGCGGTTTGCAATACCCACTCCCGTAATCGATCAAGCGGTACCGATCAGTGACCCGCTATTTCGAGCGAAAAATCGTCTGATAAATGGGGTTCCAACGGAGCCGAGCGAGTGAATCCAATTGAGATCCCCTAGAAAACAACTCGCGGAAATCCCCGGCGGCGACTGTCGGCAATCGTCTCCAAAACCGCAGTTGGTATGAGCCTGAACCCACTTTCTGCAGGTAACATGACTCGCGTAAGCGTAATCGGTTGCGGAAACATGGGCGGTGCCTTGCTTCGGGGGCTCGCCCGAACTGACTCCTACCACCTGACCGCCATCGATCTCGACCCCGACGCCCTCGCCGGCGTCGCGGACGCCGCCGACGAGACGACCGACGACACCGCCGCCGGCGTCACGGACGCCGACGTCGTCGTCCTCGCCGTGAAACCGAACGTCGCCGAGGCGGTGCTCGGCGACCTCGATCTCTCGCCCGACCAGCAGCTCGTGACGCTCGCGGCGGGACTTCCCCGCGGGTTCGTCGCTGAGCGGACCGACGCGACGGTCGTCAGGATCATGCCGAATCTCGGGGCCGAGACGGGCGACGTGGCGGCGGCGGCGACCACCGAGGGACTCACCGACGAGGTCCGGGCGATGCTCGACGACGTCGGGGAGTTCGTCGAGATCGACGAGTCGCTGATGGACGTTTCGACGGCCGTCAACGGGAGCGGCCCCGCCTTCGCCTTCTACCTCATCGACGCCATGAAGCGAGGCGGGGTCGAGGGTGGACTCGATCCCGACCAGGCCGAGACGCTCGCCGCGCAGACGTTCAAGGGAGCCGCGGAGACGGTCCTGCGGGACGACCGGAGCGTGGACGAGCTCATCGACGCGGTGTGTTCGCCGAAGGGGACGACCATCGAAGGAATGGAGGTCCTCTGGGACAGTGACGCCGACGCCGCGGTCGTCGACGCCGTGGCCGCGGCCGAGGAGCGTTCGCGGGAGTTGGCCGAGGCCTTCGATGACGAGTGAGACGGCGGCCGTCGCCGATCTCGACCCCGAAGCGGTCGCCAGCGCGCGGACGCAGGCCGCCGAGGCGGATCGGGTGGTGGTCAAGGCGGGAACGAACTCGCTGACCGACGACGAGTCGCGCCTCGATCGCGTGAAGCTGGACAAGCTCGTCGCCGACGTGATGGACCTACGGCGACAGGGGAAAGAGGTCGTGGTGGTCTCCTCGGGCGCTGTGGGTGCCGGGATCGGCCACCTCGGGCAGACGCACCTCGATCGGGACGCGGGCGTCATAGAGGAGAGTCAGGCGCTTTCGACGGTGGGGCAGAGCCTCCTGATGAGACACTACACCCAGAGCTTCGACCGGTACGATCAGTCGGTCGCGCAAATCCTGGTGACCGGGAAGGACCTCGATGCGCCCGATCGGCTCACGAACTTTCGGAACACGATCGAGGCCCTGCTGGAGTGGGACGTCGTCCCCGTGATCAACGAGAACGACGCGGTCGCGACCGACGAGCTGCGTATCGGGGACAACGACATGCTCTCCGCCTCCGTCGCGGCTGCGCTCGACGTCGACCTACTCGTCACCCTCACCGACGTGTCCGGCGTGTACACGGGGAATCCGAAGCGCGACGAGGCGGCGGAGGTGATCGAGGCCGTCGGCGGGAACTACGACGACGTCCGCCGGATCATCGGCGACAGCACGACGACCGACTTCGGCGGAATCCAGACGAAAGTCGAGGGGGCCCGCGACGTCGCGGAGAGCGGAACGCCCGCGATCATCGCCGGTTCGGCCGATCGGGACGTCTTGGCGCGGATCGCAGCCGGTAAACCGACGGGGACGCTATTCGTCCCAACCACCGGTGAGACGGATGAGTGACTCCAGCGAGATCGAACGCGACACCGACGAACTGGTCAGCCGATCGCAGCGCGCGGCGCTCCGGCTCGCCAACGCCGACGACGTGACGCGGAACGACGCGCTCCGATCGATCGCCGGCGCGCTCCGCGACCGCGAGACGGCGATCCTCGAGGCCAACGAGCGGGACGTCGAGGAGGCGGAGGCGATGCTCGAACGCGGGGAGTACTCGCGCGCGCTCGTCGACCGACTGAAGCTCGACGCGGCGAAGCTCGACGACATCGCCGAGATGGTCGAGTCGGTCGCCGAACAGGAGGACCCCCTCGGACGGACCCTCGCCGCTCGCGAGCTGGACGAAGGGCTCGACCTCTTCCGGGTCTCGGTCCCGATTGGCGTCGTCGCCACGGTGTTCGAGTCGCGGCCGGACGCGCTGGTTCAGATCGCCGCGCTCGCGTTGAAGTCCGGTAACGCCGTCATCCTCAAGGGCGGGAGCGAGGCGAGCGAGTCGAACCGAGCCCTCTACGATGTCATCCGCGACGCGACCGCGGATCTCCCCGACGGGTGGGCGGGGCTCGTCGAGGCCCACGAGGAGGTCGATCGACTGCTCGAACTCGACGACCAGGTCGATCTGGTGATGCCGCGGGGCTCATCGGAGTTCGTCTCGTACATCCAGGACGCCACGCAGATCCCCGTACTCGGACACACCGAGGGGATCTGTCACGTGTACGTCGACGAGGCGGCCGACCTCGAGATGGCCGCGGACGTCGCCTTCGACGCGAAGGTTCAGTACCCGGCCGTCTGTAACGCGGTCGAGACGCTCCTCGTGAACGAGTCCGTCGCCCCCGACCTCCTTCCCGACCTCGTCGAGCGGTACGAGGACGCGAGCGTCGAGCTTCGCGGCGACGCCGCCACCCGCGAGATTGTCGACGTCGGCGCGGCGACCGAGGACGACTGGGACACCGAGTACGGCGACCTCGAACTGTCGATCGCGCTCGTCGACGACGTGTACGAGGCGGTCGAGCACGTCAACGCGCACGGCTCCAAGCACACAGAGTCGATAGTCACCGAGGACCACGCGGCCGCCGAGGCGTTCATGACCGGTATCGACGCCGCGAGCGTCTTCCACAACGCCTCGACGCGGTTCGCCGACGGGTACCGCTACGGGCTCGGAGCCGAGGTCGGCATCTCGACCGGAAAGGTGCACGCGCGGGGTCCGGTCGGCCTGGAGGGGCTGACCACGTACAAGTACTACCTGGAGGGAGACGGTCACCTCGTCGCGAGCTACAGCGGCGAGGACGCGCTCCCGTTCACGCACCGCGAGCTCGACGACGAGTGGACTGTGGGCGGGCGCTAGCCGAACGCCCCCTTCCGAATCGACGCGACCTTTTATGCTCGCCCTCGCCGACTTCGCGGACATGACGACACTCGACGGCGAGACGGCACTGGTGACGGGCGCGAGTTCCGGGATCGGCGAGGCGACCGCGCACGCGCTCGCGGAGCGCGGCGCGAACGTCGCCCTGCTCGCCCGCCGCCGCCAGACGCTCGAATCGATCGCGGAGGATTTGGAAGCCGCGTACGACGCTCGAACGCTCGTCGTCGACGGCGACGTCCGTGATCGAGCGACCTCGGAGGCCGCGGTCGAGGCGGTCGTCGACGCGTTCGGCGGACTCGACGTCGTCGTCGCCAACGCCGGGGTCGGCCGCGGAAGCGACGTGGCGACGATGACCGACGAGGAGTACTTCGCGATGCAGGAGACGAACGTCGACGGCACGTTCTTCCTGACGCGCGAGTCGCTCCCGCACGTGACGGAGAGCGAGGGAACGCTCGTCTTCATCGGGAGCTTCGCGGGGCGATTCCCCCGCTCGTTCAATCCGGTCTACGCCGCGACCAAGTGGTGGGTCCGGGGGTTCGCCCACAGCGTCGCGGCGCAGGTCGGCGACGAGGGCGTCGCCGTGAGCGTGATCAACCCCTCCGAGGTCCGAACCGAGTTCGGCAGCGAGGACGGCGAACCGTTCGAGGAGCGCTTCGAGCCCGGTACCGTGACGGAGCCGTCGGAGATCGCGGACGCGGTCGCCTTCGCGGCGACGCGAACCGGATCGTCCGCTCAAGAGATCGACCTCTACCGGCGGGACAAGTACTCCGAGACGCTGTAGCGGATGTGTGGTGTTGAAGTCGTGCACTCGCGCGAGTCTGCGGTCCGCGCGTCGCGGAGCGTCAGGGATCGATCGGCGCGCCGCACTCAGGGCAGGTGTCGTCACTCCGCGAAACGGCGAGGTCGCACTCGGGACAGAACCGACGATCGCAGGCTGGATCGCCCATACCCGCGCGAACGCGCCGCGTCGACAAAAATCCCGGTGCGGGGAGTGAGACCGGTCGAATCGAAACCGATTTTTTTCGCCCCTCGCGCCCATTCGGTGTGAGCAATGCCGACGCGCGGTCCCAGTTCTGGGCCCTCTACCTCGCTCGATTCGCCGAGGGGTTCGGCTTCGTCACGCTCCTGACGCTACTACCGACGTACATCAACGAGCTGGACCCGCAGGCGACGACGGTCCTCGGCGTCACGATCTCCGCCGGGTTCATCATCGGGATGTACACCTCGGGATTCACGCTCGCACAGACCGCGGCCGTGGTCCCGCTGGCGTGGGCGGGCGATCGCTTCGACAAGCGGCTCGTCCTGCTCTTCGTCCTCGGCTCCGGAGCGGTCGTCTACGCCCTCTTCCCGTTCGTCGACTCGTCGGGGTCGTTCGTCCTCGTCAGGGGACTCCAGGGCGTCGTCGTCACGGGCGCAGGGCTGATGACGCTCTCGCTAGTCGGCCAGATCGCCGATTTCGGTACCCGGGCCGACAAGATCGGCAAGGCGAACGCCGCCTCCTTCGCCGCCTCGATCGTCGGAGGGCTCAGTGCCGGGGTGATCTACGACGCGGTGGGATTCGACGCGGTGTTCGCGGTCATCACCGTCCTGATGGTGCTCGCGTGGACGATCACGTGGCTCGTCCTCGATCCGGATCCGACCCGCGTCGAGGGCTTCCCCTTCTCCGATCTCGCGGTCAATCGCCGGATCGTCACGATCTCGACGTTCCGCGCCCAGTACGCCTTCGCGGTGACGATGGTCCGGACGTGGGTTCCGATCTACGCCGGGACGGCGACGGCGTCCGGCGGGCTCGCCGTCGGCGCGACCGCGGTCGCGATCACGGTCACCGTCGAGAAGGCGGCGAACATGGTCGGACAGCTGTTCACCGGTCGACTCTCGGACGTCTACGGGCGCTCGCAGTTCGTCTTCGCGGGCGGCGGGGCGTACGGCGTGATCGCGCTTCTCATCCCGTTCGCGCCGGGTGTCGGCGAGATCGTAGGTGCCGATCTGACGGTGCCGTTCCTCGGGGAGTTGCCTTCGGCGTACCTCCCGCTGGTGGCGCTCTCCGGACTGCTCGGCGTCGCCGACTCCTTCCGCGAGCCCGCGAGCATGGCGCTGTTCGCGGACGAGGGGACCGATGACGGCGGCGTCGCCTCCAGCTTCGGCGTCCGCGAGCTGATCTGGCGGCCGGGATCCGTGGCTGGGCCCCTCATCGCCGGCTGGCTCATGGTCGAGGTACGTATGGCGTCCGTCTTCTACGTCGGCGGCGCGTTCGCAGTCACCGGCGCTGTCACCTTCCTCGCGGTGCTCGCACGCGATCACGGGCGAGCGGCGCTGAAAACGTGGTGAACGCGCATCGCTGGCGGCGCAATGAGTGTCCGACGCGAAGAGCGTGGGACACCCGTCGTCACGGGACGACCCCTCGGATCGCACCCGGCGGGAGAAATCAGATTCGCGGAGCGGACGGAACTACGCGTCGTATCCCTGCTCGGCCAGCGCGTCTTCCAGCGCGGCCAAGAGGAATTCCACGTTCTTCGGGCGGGCCGAGTGGCCCATACAACCGATCCGCCAGACGTCGCCCGCGAGATCGCCGAGCCCGGCGGCGATCTCTAGGTCGTACTCGTCGAGCAGATACTCGATGACTGCGCCGTCGTCGACGCCGTCGGGAACCCGAACCGCGTTCAGACTCGGAAGCCAGTACTCGTCGGGGGCGTTCATCTCCAATCCGAGGTTCTGGAGGCCCTCCTTCAGGTCGCCGGCGATCGAGCGGTGACGGTCCCAGCGGGCTTCGATCCCCTCCTCGGCGACGAGCCGAAGCGCCTCGCGCAGCGCGTACACGTTCGTGATCGGCGCAGTGTGGTGATACGAGCGGTCGTCGCCCCAGTACCCTTCGAGCAGCGAGAGGTCGAGGTACCAGGAGCGCGGCTCCTTTTTGCGGTCGAGCACCTTGTCCATCGCGCGGTCGTTGAGCGTGAGCGGGCTCGCACCGGGCGGACAGGAGAGGCATTTCTGCGGGCCGGAGTAGGCGACGTCGACGTCCCACTCGTCGACGCGAAGCTCCACGCCGCCGAGGGACGTGACGGTGTCGGCGATCACCAGCGCGTCGTGAGCGTGCGCGATGTCGGTCAGTTCGGGGACGTTCGGTTGGAGGACGCCCGTCGACGTCTCCGCGTGGACGAACCCGAACACGTCCGGCTGGTGCTCGTCGAAGGCGCGCTCGACGTCGACGGGGTCGAGGGGCTCGCCCCACGGCGCATCCACCTCGGCGACCTCGCCGCCGGCGCGCTCGGCCATCGACTTCATCCGTCCGCCGAAGTAGCCGTTCGTCGGAACCAACATCGTCTCGCCCGGTTCGACGAGGTTCCCGATCGCGGCCTCCATCGACGCGGAGCCGGTTCCGGAGACCGGGATCGTCCACCGGTTGTCGGTCCGGAACGCGTACCGAAGCAGCTCCTGGACCTCGTCCATGATCTCCACGAACGACGGGTCGAGGTGCCCGACGAGTGGCGTGCTCATCGCGCGGAGCACGCGCGGGTGAACGTCGCTCGGACCGGGACCCATCAGCGTCCGGTCCGGCGGCGTCAGCTCCCCCACGTCCGGTGCCCGCTCGACCGGTGTATCGATCTGCGGCGTTTCGCTCATACCGGATATCGCGGCGGTGACCGTCAAAAGCGCAGCGGAACGGTCGACCCCGTGCTATTCAATGGCACAATTTCCGCTCGCCCGTCACGACGCGTCGACGAAGTCCGGCTCCGTCCGCTTGTCGTCCCGCTCGTCGACGAGGTGCTCAACGAACGCGTCGAGGGTGACGTCGCCGCGCTGGTTCTCGAAGCGATCGCGGACGGAGACGGTCCCGGCCTCCTGTTCGTCGTCGCCGACGACGACCATGTACGGGAGCCGGTCGTCGTGGCCAGCGCGGATCTTCCGGCCGACCGTCCAGTCGCGGTCCTCGACCTCGACGCGGAAGCCGGCGTCAGCCAGCGCGTTTTTCACGCGATGCGCGTAGCCGAGCGTCTCGTCGGAGACCGGAAGGATGCGGACCTGCTCGGGCGCGAGCCACAGCGGAAAGTCCCCGTCGAAGTGCTCGATGAGCACCATGAAGAAGCGTTCGTAGCTGCCGTACAGCGCCCGGTGGATCATCACCGGCTGGTGCTCCTCGTTGTCCTCGCCCGTGTAGGTCAGGTCGAACCGCTCGGGCATGTTGAAGTCGAGTTGGACCGTCGGACCGTCCCAAACCCGGCCGAGCGCGTCTTCGAAGCCGAAGTCGATCTTCGGGCCGTAGAAAGCGCCGTCGCCGGGCTCGACGTCGTAGTCGTAGCCGCCGGATTCGAGCACCTCGCGGAGCTGCTCCTCTGCGGACTCCCAGATCTCGTCGCCACCGACGGATTTGTCGGGGCGAGTCGCCAAGGCGACCTCGACGTCCAGATCCAACGTCTCGACGACCTCGAAGATCATCTCGATGACGGACTCGATCTCCTGGCGGATCTGGTCGGGCCGGACGAACAGGTGGCCGTCGTCGATGGTGAACGACCAGACGCGCGACAGGCCGGAGAGTTCGCCACGCTGCTCCTTCCGGTACACCTTCCCGTTCTCGAAGTAGCGCTGCGGGAGGTCGCGGTACGACCACGACTGCTGGTCGAAGATGGTCGCGTGGCCCGGGCAGTTCATCGGCTTGAGACCGTACTCCTCGTCGTTGACGTCGAGGAGGAACATGTCGTCCTTGTAGTTCTCGTAGTGGCCGGACTGCTTCCACAGCTCGGTCCGGAACACGTGGGGCGTCTCGACCTCCTCGTAACCGTTCTCGCGGTTGAGCTCGTTCGCGAAGTTCGACAGCTCGCGGAGCACGGTCTTGCCCGGCGGGTGGTACAGCGGGAGCCCCGGACCGGTCACCGTCGGGATCGAAAAGAGGTTCATCTCTTGGCCGATCTTCCGGTGATCGCGGTCCTGGGCTTGCTCGCGCATCTCCAGGTGCGCTTCGAGGTCGGACTCGGAGGCGAACGCCGTCCCGTACACCCGCGTGAGGGTGTCGTTCTCCTCGTCGCCGCGCCAGTACGCCGCCGACACTTCGAGGAGGGTCGCCGCGCCGATCTCCCCGGTCGACTCGACGTGCGGGCCCTGACAGAGGTCTCGCCAGCCGTCCTGCACGTAGAAGGTGACCTCCTCATCGTCGGCCTCCTCGTCGAGGATCTGCCGTTTGTACTCGTTGTCGGCGTAGATCTCTTTGGCCTCCTCGCGGGAACGCACCTCGCGCTCGATGTCGTAGTCCGCCGCGATGATCTCGTCCATCTCCGCTTCGATGGCGTCGAGGTCGTCCTCGTCGAGGTCGACGTCGGTCACGTCGTAGTAGAACCCCTCGTCGGTCGGCGGGCCGATCGTGAGCGTCGCCTCGGGATGGAGCCGCTGGAGCGCCTGCGCAAAGACGTGCGCCGCGGAGTGGCGCAACACCGTCAGGTACTCGTCGGACTGGTCGGTGACGATCTCGATCCGCGCGCCGTCGTGGACCGTCGCGTGCTTTTCCACGAGTTCGCCGTCGATCTTCCCCGCCACGGTGTCGCGACCGAGCCCGGGGCCGATCTCGAAGGCGACGTCCTCGACTGTCGACCCCGCCGGAACGTTCAACTCTGATCCGTCCGGGAGGACGACCGTCACGTCGGCCTGCGCATCGGTCTCGCTCATACCTCTTCGGAACCGGACGAGGGGCATAAGTTTGTTCGATCCGCGGTAGCGCATCCGCCCCCGGCAATTCCCGCCACCTCCGACGATTCCCGCCGCCTCCGACGATTCCCGCCGCGCCCATCGACACGAAGCGCCGTCGCGGTCATGGAAACACACAAACCATCCGGCAACGATTGCGGGAACATGACGACCCATCGGGAGCCCTTGTCGTCGGTGCTGGAGACGATCGGGGAGACGCCGCTGGTCCGGGTACGGGACTCCCCGGACGCGGTTCCGGTGTACGCGAAACTGGAGTCGTTCAATCCCGGCGCGAGCGTCAAGGACCGCATCGGGAAGTACATGCTCGAACGCATGCTGGAACGCGGCGACGTGGGGGAGGGCGGCACCGTCGTCGAGCCGACCGCGGGCAACACCGGGATCGGGCTCGCGGTCGCCGCAAAGCAGCTGGGGCTGAACGCGGTGTTCGTCGTCCCCGAGCGGTTCTCGGTGGAGAAACAGCAGCTCATGCGCGCGCTCGACGCCGAGGTGGTCAACACCCCGAGCGAGGACGGGATGGGATTCGCCATCGACCGCGCCAGCGAGATCGCCGACGAGCTCGACGATGCGGTCGTCCCTCAGCAGTTCTCGAACCCGCTCAACGTCGAGGCCCACTACGAGACCACCGCTCCCGAAGTCGACGAGGCGCTCGACGGCGCGGTCGGCGCGATCGTCGCGGGCTGCGGCACCGGCGGCACGCTGATGGGAATGGCCCGCTACTTCCGTGAGCGACATCCCGATACTCACGTCGTCGCCGTCGAGCCCGCCGGCTCCGCGTACCGCGAGTTCCTCGGCGAAGAGGTCGAACACGAAGCGTACAAGACCGAGGGGATCGGCACGCACGACATCGACACCAACGAACTGTTCGATCCCGACCTCGTCGACGACATCCGGGCCATCCCCGACCGCGAGGTCCACGAGGAGATGGCCCGGCTCGCCGCCGAGGAGGGGCACCTCGTGGCCTCGTCGTCAGCCGCAAACGCGATCGCCGCCAAGCGGGTCGCCCGCGGGATTCGGAACGGCGAGATCACGGCCCCTCACGACTCCGTCGCCACCGTCTTCCCGGACTCCTCGGAGCGATACCTCTCGAAGGGCGTGTACCGATCCTTCGAGGAGTGGGAAGGGTGATCTCGCGGAGAGTGGGGAGCGTAGTCTGACGCGGATCGCTTCTCTCTGTCGAATTGCGGTCGGATTGCGGCCTACCTCCGCAGCCGACCGTGTTCGACTTTCATACAACGGTCCTGCACGACCTCGATCCCGTCGGCCTCCGCGGCGGCGGCCGCTTCGTCGTGGCTGATACCCAACTGGAGCCACACCGCATCGGCATCCCCCCGTTCGGCGTGTCGTTCGCGTACGGCGTCGAGGACGGCCGGAACCTCCTCACTCGGACGGAACACGTTCACGAGATCGATCTCCTCGTCCACGGCGGCGAGGTCGTCGTACGCGGGCTCGCCGAGGATCTCGTCCGCGAACGGGTTGACCGGAATCACCCGGTACCCGTACCGCTGGAGGTACGCCGGTATGTCGTGAGCCGCCTTTCCGGGCGTCGTCGAACAGCCGACGACGGCTATCGTCTCGGCGTCGAGCAGTCGATCGATCCCCTCGTCGTCGGTGATGGGCATACCTCATCGTACGCGCCCGGGAGAAATAAACGACGCACCTCCGCGAACGAAATGACTCACCTCCGCGAACGAAATACCGTTCTCGAGCTCGACTCGCTCAGGCCAATCGAATGTCGCTCTCGCCGTCTTCGGAGAGGGTGATGACGCCGTCGAAGAGCTGCTTGACGGTGTTCATCGCTTGGTTGTCGTGTGACGTCGAGTCGATGCTGAACAACCCGAGGCCGTTCACGCTCTGGATCCGTCCGGTGAACACGTGGAGGAACCGGAACACGGTTTGGAGGTCGGAGTACATCAACAGCGTCGACAGCGAGTGGACCATCACGCGGTTTCGTTCGATCCCGCGATCGTCGAACGCCTGCAGGAACTCCGACAGCTTGATCCCGATTCCGGTCATGTCCACCGGCGACGAGGCATACTTGATCCGGTCGGACTCGCGGACGTCGTTCACCCCCTGCTGGCGGGTGACGCAGTCGACGACGGCGACGGGCTTGCCCTCGTACGGAGTTCGCTTCGCGTAGTCTTTCAGCACGCGATCGCCGCCGTCCTTCGTCGTCACGACGATTGCGCCGTCTCCGCGCTCGGTCCCGTCAGCCAGCAGGTCCATCATCAGCGACCGCTTTCCGGTGAGTGGTGGCCCGGTGAGCAGGAGGTTCGTTCCGGGTTCGACCTCCTCGTCGAAGTGTGGCCTCAGGTCATACATGGAGGTACCTCGGCGACGGCGAGAAAGATTCGGGCCACTCGTTCGGCTGCAATGCCGTGCGACCAAGACACATCTACTACGGAAACCATACCCGGTCCGAATAATATTCTTTTTGATCGCCCGCGAGGCCGACGGGCGACGGACGCGCCGCGTTCGCGCCCACCCGATTTCGGATCGCGGGACTTAACATCTTCAGCGGAATAGCGTGGAGCACGGGCGCTTAGCTCAGTCTGGATAGAGTGCTTGGCTTCGGACCAAGCTGTCGCGGGTTCAAATCCTGCAGCGCCCATCCGAAATTAAGTCGAAACGGAGTAAAATAAAACTAACCGCTAGAGTCGTCTACGACTCCCATTTCGGCGGAATCGCGTTTCTCAAATTCGCTGATTTTCTAGCGACCAATTCGTTCCGAAAAACGGCCCTTCGCAGTCGTCCGATTTGCTCCGCAAATCAGGGTGATCTGCAGTGAGCCTCGGGACGAGTTCGAACTCTGAATGTCATCTGACTGCTGATGGTCCGGGCGAGTTCTGGTGTCCCGTCTGCGGACAGAGACGTACCAGCACCCAGATTTCCGGGACTGAGTACGGGCACGCGCTCGACTCCCCTGAGCGGCCGGCCGATCACCTGATTGTCCAAGATAGAGTTTCCGGAATCATCGATCGCTACGAGGATCGAATCATCGAACCCCTCTCGACCGTCCACGGTCGGAAGCTTCGTGATGAAGTGTTCGAAGAGTCTGAAGCCGTACCCCGTACCGGCCAAGCTGGTGAGACACAAGAGAAAGCCGTCGAGGAAACCGTTTCACGCGGATCCCAGCCGCTGATCGCAGCCGTAGAGGTGATGCTGGAGCGTCTGGTTCGGCAGAGTTCCACGAAAGAGCGTTCGGTCGAAGGAGGATAAAATGAAACAGCGCCAGGAGGCCCTCGACGATGTCGACGGTTGTGGCTCGTCGTACACCGAGTCGTCGTGTTCTAATTTTGGTCTCACATGCACAGACGCCACCGTACCGTATCTGATCCGTGATGTTCTGGTGAACGCTGCAAGCAGTCGGCGTCGGATTGCGTCCTATTCGGTCGCGAGTTCGTCGTAGATCTCCTCGTGTTCGTCGAGGTCCTGCCGTCCGAGGAACCGGATGATTACCTGTAGATTATCGACTTCGTTGAAATCCGCAGAAACTGAGACAAATGGGTGTTGAATGGAGGGAATAGACGCAGTACGGAACCACGTATCTTCCTCCAAATGATCACTGAACCAACTGTTCAGAAGTGTCTGAAATATAATAAGTGATCAGAAAACAACCACCGGTGGGATGCTTATCTGATTTTCGCAGGGAGTAGGATTTTTAATGACGGGTAGGATCGTGAGCGTATGGTTTGCACGGAAACATCTGTCACTCGCCGCTCCGTGTTAGCAGCGGTTGCGGGAGGTGGGTTGACATCGACGGCTGGGTGTACGGGGGATTCTTTGCCCATCCCGATGGGAGGGGACGGCGGGAGTGGGTATACGAGGGAGTTTGAGCCACTCCAGGATTGGTCAACGGAAATTGGTGCCGTCTATATGCCCTTCTTTTCTCCGGAATCTCTCTGGAGGGACTGCGCCGTCGGGACACCGGCCGTGGGTCGATACGATATGGGAACTGAAGCGGCGTTACACCGCCACGGCGACCTCATGCAAGGCTTCGGGATCTCACGTCTCCAATTCGACATCTACGAACCAGAACAAACGAGTCCCTTCCTTGAAACCCGGAGTAATACGCTCCTCGAAGAGACGCCGCTCGAAGCGATGTACGTCATTTCGAATTCCATGCAACAGCGAGGGAGCAATACGTTACGCGAACAGCTCGATGCGTGTCTCGGAACGATACGGGACGACTTTTTCGAGCAGGAAAACTACGCGGAACGGGACGATAGACCAACGGTCAAATTCTGGAACATCTCGTGGGCCGCGTGGGGAGGCAACGACGCGTCCGCGGCGGTAAAAGAGTTTATCGAACGGGAGTGGGACGATTTCGAAGCCTTCGGAGGATATCTCCGTCAGGAATTAACTGTCGACGGAACGGAACCCTTCCTGATCGGTGGATTCGGTGGATTGGGCCGAACCTATTCGAACGTCAAAGAGGGTGAATGGGTGGAGACCAACGTTTCCCTGGCCCGTGCGTTCGATGCGGTTTCGAATTGGACTGGTGACAATCCAGCAAACGAAACGGTCTCGCAAGGTGCACACATTGCCTTTCAAGAGGAGAATTTTGCCGGCTATGAAGCGCTGGCCGATGACCTCGATATTGAGTTCATCCCCGTTGTTCAACCCGGATTCGACGATCGGCAAAACAAGTGCTGGGGTAGTAATAGATACATCCCGCGGAGCCCAGGTCACTTGGAAGCCATGTTCGACGTCGCAGACAACTATGGAACGACGGATCGAGTCGATGTCGCCTCCTTCAATGACTGGGGTGAGGGCCATCAAATTGAGCCGGGCTCGTATCGAAACGAAGACTACGAAACGGAATATCTGGAGGTGGTGAAGTCGTTTGTTACGGAGGATTCGTGAGCAAATCTCTTCCGGTCGGAACGACCGTGATTGGCGGATCCGCACGTTCACTGATTTCCAGCGACCAATCGATCCGAAACCGGGTCATAGAACCCGCACCGAACGCTCTCACACGTTTCGAACGCCGGCTTCTCCCTCCGTCGTCGCCGCCGGCAACTCGCCGTCGTATCCTTCGGGCACGTACGGACAGAGGGGATCGCTTTCAAGCGGATCGCCGGTAGTCGCGAAGGCGCGCGACCGGCTGCCCCCGCACACCTGCCGAAATTCGCAGGCCCCGCACTTCCCACGCAGGAGGTCCGGTTCCCGGAGATTTTCGAAGAGGTCCGCGTTGCGGTAGATATCGACGACGGACCGCTCGCGGACGTTGCCGGCGGACCGTGGCAGGAACCCGGACGGGTACGTCTCCCCCGCGTGACTCACGAAGGCGAATCCGCGCCCCGCGGTGATGCCCCCGCGTCGACGGATCGCGGAGTCGTTGCCACTTTCTTGCAGCCCGACCCGCCGATAAAAGGGGGCTTCGGTCGTTTTGACGCCGAATCGCTCCTCAACGGCGACGCCGTGAAGCCATTCCATCACGGCCTCGGCTCGCGCCGGCGAAATGGGATCGAGGATCCGACCGCGGCCGACCGGAACGAGGAAGAATACGCTCCAGAGGACCGCACCGAGTTCGCGAACCCGGTCACGAACGTCCGGGAGCGCTTCGACCGTCTCCGCGCAGACGGTCGTGTTGATCTGGAGCGGGAGCCCCGCTTCTCCGGCGGCTTTGGCCGCCGCCATCGTGCTTTCGAAGCTCTCCTCGCCACGGAACCGATCGTGGCTCTCGCGGGTCGCGGCGTCGAGGCTGAGCGCGATTCGCTCGACCCCCGCGTCAGAGAGTGACTGGACCCGCTCGGGCGTCAGCGACGCGGTGCCGCTCGGCGTGATAGTCATCCGATGGCCCAACTCGTCTCCTGCCGCGACGAGTTCGAGTAAGTCGTCCCGAGCGAGCGGATCGCCGCCGGAAAGGACGACGAGCTGACCGTCACCGAATTCGGCGGCGTCTTCGAGAAGACGCTTCCCCTCGGTCGTCGTCAACTCGTCGGAATGGCGCGCGGGCTTCGCGTTCGCACGACAGTGTCGACAGGCGAGCCCACACGCCTGCGTCACCTCCCAGATCAGGACCAGCGGTCGTCGATCCGTGTCGACGGTGTCGAACATCTGATTCTCCGTACCGTTCCCTCCACGTTGACCGATCTCCCGAACGTGTTCGGCACGCGATCAGCACGTCGGGACCTCGCCGCAGCACGGTTCCGGCCCGCGATCGCAACTCGATCGGTCCACCGTCAGTCGCCCCGCGGTTTGATACCGTTTCTCGTCGAACACTCCCCATGGTCGACAGCGTTCTCGTCGCGATGGACAACTCGCCGCTGAGTCGCGAGGCGCTCGAATTCGCCCTCGATACCTTCTCGGACGCGGACGTGACCGTCGTTCACGTCGCCTACCCAGAGCTCGACATGCTTCCGGCGGACACGAGTGAAGTGTACGAGGTCGATATCGACGACCTCGACGGTATCGGAGACGAAACCGCACGGTCGGTGTTCGAGACGATCCGCGACGTTGCCGACGGACGGGATATTTCCGTTACCTTCCTCATCGGTGAGGCGGACCGTCGACTCGTCGAATACACCGATCGGGGCGATTTCGACCACGTCGTGCTCGGTACCCATGGTCGCGAGGGCCTCTCACGGCTCCTGATCGGGAGCGTTGCCGAGGCGGTCGTACGACAGACGAACGTGCCCACGACGCTGGTGCGGTAAGCTCGTCTCGGCGATTACTCCACCTTTCGTCCGATACGTTGTCAACCCGTCACCAGATTTTGTCTTTCCGTCTCGGTAAGTCGTGGTTCCGCCTCGGTAAGTCGTGGTTCCGCCTCGGTGAGCCGTGTCGGCGTCGACATTGCTCGCTACGTCCGGATCTGATCGGTCGAGCGCACCGGACTCAGCGCAGACAGATCCGTCACCCGCAGCGTTCTCCCTGATCGTTGGCCGATAGGATATTGTATATAGCGACATAGTATTTATTAGGTGCAGGTCCGACATCGAATACTGACTATTTTCGAACAACAGTATTGGAACTTACTCGAAATCGATCCGAGACACTACGCTAGCAGTCGGTAGACGTTTTCCACGTACGTTTCTCGGACTTGATCGCCCCAGTTGTGCGTGTAGGTGTCGATCACGTCGTCGGCGACGTCGCCGCGAAGGTATTTGACGACCCCGCGATCTCCCGTCCGATCCCGGAGGTGCGTCGTGAAGAAGTGCCTGAAATAGTGGGGTGTGACGTTTTCGGCGGCACCTCCTCCCGTGCGGTACCATCCTTCCTCGCGGCTGTATCGCTCGACCACGTGTCTGACCGCCTGCGGATCGAGTCGCTTCCCCCACCTCTCTGCGGTGCCGACGAACAGCGGTTCGGCGGGCGAGGGGCTGTCGGGGCGGATAGCGAGCCACCGCTTCAGCGTCCGCGACAGTTCGTCGTCGATCGGAATCACGGTCCCTCGCTTCCGCTTGTTGGATGCGGTTCGAACCTCGCCGTTCACCGTCTCACCGACCGTCGCCTCGGAGGTCACGTACAGCGAATTCGGTCGATCCGCGAGGACCGGTCGTTCCCCCACCGGATACGCCGCGTTCAACTCCTCGTCTTCGATCGAGAGATCCCGAAGATCGAGATTGCAGCACTCACCGACACGCATTCCCGTCTTCAACAGCGTCACGACGAGCGCTCTGTGAAGCGGATGGCGTATCCCGGCGACGAACGCGCGCATCGTCGGGATCGGGATGTCGCGCCGCGCAGGATCTTTATCGACCGTCTCGTCCATCTCCTCCATCACGAGCGTCATCGGATTTCCTTCGAACGCGCCGACCTCCGTCATGTATCCGTAAAACCGGTGTAGATAGGCGGCGTACGTCGCTACCGTGCTATCGGCCACCTCCCCGCGTAGCGAGTGAACGAACGCCATGCAGTCCCGATGAGTCGCCGTCCCGGGCGTCGTCTCCGCGTGCAAGAACGTCTCGAAGCGCCTGAGAACGCGCTCGTAGGACTCTCGCGTTCGTTCCGTCTTTCCGTGGTACGTCAGGTCCTCGATGAAGTACCCGATGGGGTCGTCGACGTCGGACGCGGCTCGGGTACTACTCATTTGTCAGTGTGTACCCGCCCTCTCGGCCGCGGTGTCGGACGCGGTCTCGCTCCTGTAAGGCGTCGAGCGTCTCCTCCAACTGGTCCTCGAAGTCACCGACCATCGCGTCGACGAGCTCCTCCCACGAGAGGGGGCCGTCGGCGAGAGCCGCTTCGACCTCCGTTTCGAGGTCCTCACCCCCGGGGTCGGACTCCCCAGACGATGGTTCGGTAGGATCCGATGACTCCGCGATCGAGAACCCCCGACGTCCGGCCTGTACCATCGTTCTGACGAACTCGCTCTGGGACATCCCGAGATCGTCGGCGTGGGATTGCCACCGTTCCTTCTGTTCGGCGGGCACGTACGTTTTCACCGATCGCCTATCGTCGCTCATCGTTCGAGCGAGACTTCACGAGCCGCCGACTTCAATGTATCCCACATTTCTGGATAAGTGACCTTATCCCGAGATATATGGCCGTAGTTTGCTGGCAATGATGAATATATCTAGTATTCTAGTACCGTTTCAGATACCGCTCGGGATATAATACTAGATCATATTCTTCCGGTGAGTAGTGCGGCACGAGTCCGCTCGGATCGGTCGGCGGCCGTGACGAGTGATTGCCGGTGGGTTCAGTCAGGAAACGACCGCAGTTGCGAGGTACTCTTCGATCCAACGACTGTACGGGGGCTTGGCTCGACCCGCCGATACCTCTCGCCTGTTCGGACTTGCCGGCGGAAGTCGACAGCCATCAGCGATCGGTGGTGGCCGACGGCGTCCGGGCGGCACCCATCCCGAGTCAGTTTCTGCACTCACAATCCGGATCAGTCTCGACCGCGACCGCGAACGGGTCGAGTATCCAACGAGTATATGGCATTCCGCTATAGAAACTCGGTTGTTTAGATTCGGATCTCCGAGGTCGGCTCGGTTACTTCCAGCGTCCCGAGCGCGCGCTCCACGGCGGTGGCACGCTCGGCGGCGTTCCGCATCAACACCGTCTCGCTGGGAAACAGGTGTTCGCCGACGACGAGTCCGTGTTCGCGCGCGGTCGATCCCGTCACGGTGAGGTACACACCGAGTCCGGCCCGCGCGATGGCGGCTTCCTCCTCCTCGTGCGCGTCCGGATAGACGAACTCGACGCCGTCGAGCGCGTCTGTTCCCAACACGGCCGTGACGAGTCGTTCGTATCGCGGTGAGATACAGAGCGGCCCCTCGTAGGTGTTACAGAAGTCGCGATCGAGGTCGTCGCCCGGCTCGATATGCTCGGGACGGCCCATCAACGTGTGGTACACGGTATCTCCAAGCCCGTTCACGACGCGGACGTCCGTGTCGACGGGGTCGATCCTGTCGTTTACGTCGGCGATAGTCCCGAGTCCGTCGGAACGGATCCCGACGACTTCTTCCAAAACGAGGTCCGCGGAGTCGAATCCGAGCGCGAACTCGTGGGTTCGGAGGGCCCGAAAGGGCTCCTCACGGCCGACGAGCTTCAGCCGGACGTCGCCGAGGTCGACGGTGGCGGCGTCGAAGACGATCCGTCGGGGTTTCCCGTCGCGGTTGTCGCGCATCAGCGTGAATTCGGGATTGTTCGGCTCGCCGGGGTGAGAGTACTCGGATAATCGTTCGTAGGGCCCGTTTTCGGCCTCGACGGACCCTTTTGTGACGGCCTTCTCGTAGCGAAGCGTGTTGCTGACGCGGTCCGCGAGTCGGTCGAGCCGGTCGTCGTCACCGACGGTCGCGATCCGTTCGAGGACCGCTTCGAGTGGGCGGCCCTTTCGGGGGACCGCGACCGGCACCGGTTCGCTCATTATCAGAGGTGCGTCGCCGCGGCTAAAACGGGTTGCGCTTTCCGTTGGGTCGAATTGACGACGGTTCCCTCGAAAAGTACCGTAAGTTCGGTACCGTGATCACACACTGAGCGCTCGATTTACGGTCCGAAAGCCTCGTTGAGTCGTTTTCTGAACGCTTCAAGCTCCTCCAAGTGATCGTGGATTCCGTCGAGTTCCGCCTGGATGTCGTCGACGTCTTCGCCGAGTCGATCCTCGATGTCGGTCAGGCGAGTGTCGACCTCCGCGAGGTCGTCCCACAGATCGTCGAACTCCTCGTCGAAGCGGCCGAGCCGCGACTCGACGTCCTCGACGCGGGCTTCGGTCGCTTCGAGCCCGGCCGCGGCGTCGTCGACCTCCTCGTACAGCGTTTCGACGTCATCGCCGAGATCATCGATCGCTGCGGTGACGTCGGCCGTCTCTTCGTCGATGCGAGAGACGTCGTCGGCCATCTCGCCCACCGACGCTTCGACCTCCGAGACCGCGTCGTCGACCGACGAGACGTCCGTTTCCACCCCCTCGACGCGATGTGAGACGTCATCGACCCGATCCGTGACATCGTCGACACCCGAAGCGATCGACTCGACCGACCCGTCGACCCGGGAGACGTCCTCGCGCAGGTCCTCGCGCGCTTCCTCCCCGGCATCGAGACGGTCGTCGAGTGTAGCCATCTCGGACTCGACCGCGTCGACTTTCTCGTCGAGGTCGTCGAGGATCTCTCGTGCCGTGCCTTCACTGTCGATGAACTCTGCAAGCGCGTCGGCGTACGCCTCGATGTCGGCGACGCTCGACTGTAGCCGGGCGATCCGAACGTCGACGCTCTTGGGGACGCCGACGTCGAGTTCGGCCCGAAGCGTCGCGAGATCCGACTCGTCCGCTTCGCCGGACCGGATCTCCGCGGCGAGCTCGGCCGCGAGGCCGGACCGCGGAGTCGCTACCGGCGCGCTGGTAGGCTGATCAGCGGAGCCGTCATCGGGTTCGGATTCCACGTCGGGTTCGGGCTCCGCACCGAGTTCAGCTTCGTCCGCTCCATCGTCCGCCCGAGGCGTGACGGCAGCCGTTCCGGACTCGGGGACGGTCCGGGGCGAAGGTGTTTCCGACGGTTCTTGATCGGTGTCGTCGTCGTGGTCGAAATCGTCGCGGCCGCTGGCGTCGTCGGCCGTCTCAACTGCGTCGGTCGCGTCCGGTGTCGATTCGCCACCCTCGGCGTCGAGCGGCTCCTCCATGCCGGGGAGTGTGGCGCGATCCCCCGCCAGCACCTCTCTGACGGCGTCAGTGTCGCCCGTACCGAGGACGTCTTCGATCTCCTCGCCGACCGGGACGTGCTCGATGACGGGCGTTCCGAGGAACCCGTCGAGGTCGGGGTCGTCGTCGCGGATCCCGAACACCGTCTCGACCGCGTCGCCCGGGTCGAGTACGCGCTCGAACTCCACGCGGTGATCCTTATACGCGGTCCAGTTTTCGCTCTCGTAATCCGGGTGGAATCCGATTCGATCCATCGGAAACGCCTCCGGAATACGGTCGACGATGCGCACTCGTACGGGGTCCTCGCGGGTCGAGGAGAGCTCGTACATCACCGCGGGCACGGGGAACGCGTCGTCGGTGAAAGACTTCTCGACGCGGATGCCGTCCTCGTCGACGGTCGTCGCCGCTTCTGCCGTCCGTTCGCTCATACCGACTCCTCCCGGAGCAGGGGCTTAAAATCCACGGGCCGGGTTTCGGCGTTGATAACCACCGCAGCCGCGGCACGACAATCTGTGACGGTTCCGTGACGAACCCGCGTCGATTTGTGACGATCCGCCGCTCAGTTGTGCGGGTTTCGTGCGTTCACAGGTCGATTCGATCGCCGATCTCGACCATCTCGAGCCTGTTCGGGTGCGAGAAGCTTCGAACGTGTTCGTGAAGCGCCGTGGGGTCCGCGGTCAGCCCCTTCCACATGTCCCAGTGGGTCGGGACGAGGCGGTCGAGTTCGAGATCGGTCGCGGCCTCGACGATTTCGTTCTCGTCGCTGTACCACTTCGTCCGGATCGGCTCGCCGGTCTCCTTGTCGGGAACCGTACCGACAGAACCGAACGCGAGGATTCCGAGGTCGACGTCGAACGCTTCGGCCAGTTCCGGGAACGAGTCCGACGGTTTGCTGTCGCCGGCGTGGAACACGGTTCCCGAGGGGTGCTCGATCACGTACCCGACCGGGTGTGTCGCGTCCGCGTCCTGCGTTTCGACGACGTGAACGGTGAACTCGCCGATCCGCAGTTCGTCGCCCTCCGTCACTTCTAGGAAGGCGTCCGCCTCGACGTCCCACTCATCGGTCCAGCATTCCTCCTCACGGGCGACCGTGAGCGAGTCGTCGGGCGCGATGAAGTCGGCGTCGGTGGCCGCGAGGATCGGGGCCTGTGACGGGCCATGGACGTGGTCGGTGTGTTCGTGCGTCGCGAGCACAGCGTCGGCCACGTCGACGTCGGCGGGATCGAATGGGATCGGGATCATTCGGACGGTTCGCGGCGGATCGCCGGTGCCGACGTACGGGTCGATCCAGAGGACCGTCCCCTCGCTCCCCTTGATCGCGAAGCCGTTACAGCCGAGGTACCATAGCGCCACCGTTTCGGGGTCGGCGTCCGCGACCGCGCGCGGCAGCCAGTCGCCCCAGTCGGAGCCTGTCATGTCCGACGCGTCGGGGGCGCGCGAGGTAATCGTTCCGGACTCGCGACAAATTCCGTCGTGTTTCTACCAACAGATAACTGCCCGAACGCGGACGGATACACCGTATATCGCTATATAGAAACTTAGGCGGCGGAATTGACTCTCGAAATCGCGGCGATAGCGTACGAGAGTGGTAGCAGGCCGCCGCCAACGACGTAGTTTCTAAAGAGGAGAACGCGGCAGCGACGACTGGTTATGAAGGAACGTGCGGTGCGGTGGCGTCGCGGGCGGCGGAGCCGCCGGCTGCCAGAGACGCTTCCGCCTCGCCGTCGCCGGACTGCGTCCGGCTGTCACCGGGCGAAGCCCGGTTGCCCGAGGGACTGTGTCCCTCGCTGCCAGAGAATTGTCGATTCTCGCTGGACGCGGCGAACGGAGTGAGCCGCGAGGCCTAGCTTTGGCGGTGTTCACCGCGCCCCCAACGATATATAAATAGTCGCAAGCGACATCCATCCCTCACGTATGAAAAATCTCACGTAATATCGATTCGCGAACTCCAGAAATCGCTCGACGTTACTCGCGATCCCGACCCCTGAGACGGCGCGAAAACGCCGAAACCTGTCAGTATATGGTGAAAAACGGTATATATAGGGAGCGGGCCGGGCGCGATTTGAACACGCGACCGACGGATTAAGAGTCCGTCGCTCTCCCTAACTGAGCTACCGGCCCTCACCCAATCGTTCCGCTGTCGCCCTAAAAGGCCTTTTCATTCGGCGGCGGAGTGGATGTGCAATGTTGACAACCCGGTACGTATTCCCGGTATAAATCCCACGATCGAAATCGTATCGCCGTATGGGGAAATGGTTATCAACTCCCGGGGTGTATTACGTGTCGTATGTCAGACAACCCAATCGAAGATCGGATCGATCGTCGGACCCTCCTTCGCGGGGCGGCCGCGGCCGGCGTCGTCGGAATCGCAGGCTGTTCGGACAACGGCGGCGACGGTGACGACGGCAGCGACGGTGACGACGGCAGCGACGGTTCCGACGGTAGCGATGGAAGTGACGGAAGCGACGGTAGCGACGGAAGTGACGGAAGTGACGGTGGAAGCGGCGAAGTCATCCGTTGGCACGCCGGCGGCACGGGCGGGACCTACTTCCCGCTGTCCGGCGAGTTCGAGAGCGTCATCGAGGACCAGACCGACTATCCGGTCGAGGTCTCCTCCACCGGCGCGTCCGTCGAGAACGTCGGGAGTCTCGGCAACGGCGACGCCGACTTCGCGATGATTCAGAACGACATCGGCTACTTCGCGCGCAACGGCGAGGGCCTCGAAGCGTTCGAGGGTGCTCCGATCGAGAACCTCCGGGGCGTCGCGACGCTGTACCCCGAGACGATCCACGTGCTCCTCAACCCCGAGGCTGACGTGAGCGCGCTCTCGGACCTCGAAGGGATGCGAGTCAACACGGGCGACCTCGGCAGCGGAACGCAGGTGAACGCGCTCCAGATCCTCGAATCCGCGGGCGGGCTCACCACCGACGACTTCGAAGAGCAGAACACCGACTTCACGCAGGCGGCCAACCAGCTCCGTGACGGCGACGTCGACGCGGCGTTCGTCGTCGGCGGCTGGCCCGTCGGCGCAGTCGAGGAACTCGCGACCACGACGGAGATCCAGATCCTCAACATGTCCGACGAGGAGCGGCAGGCGGCCCGTGACGACGCCTCCTGGTTTGCGGACGACACGATTCCCGCCGGTACCTACGAGGGCATCGACGAGGACGTCACCACCGTCTCGGTACAGGCGATGATCGCGACCCGCGAGGAGTTCTCCGCCGACACCGTCGAGGAGGTCACCGCGGCCATCTTCGACAACCTGGACCAGCTGAGCATCAAGACCGACTTCATCACGGTCGACTCGGCACAGGACGGCATGTCCATCGAACTGCACGAGGGCGCGGCCCGCTACTTCGAGTAACGTGACGCTTCGGTCGCGGACGCGATCGGCTCGCGTCGGGGTTCTCCTCGTGGCGGCTGTCGCGATCGCGACGGGGCTGGCGTTCGCGGTCGGCGCGGCGGACACCGTTGCCGGCGATCAGACGCTCGTCGTGACTGACGAGAACGGCACGGAACTACTGACTGCGCCGGTCGACGGCGAGACGGAGATCGTTATCGAGTACACCCACAGCGTCGAGAAGACGCTCGTCCGCGACGTGTATGTTCCGTCCGGCGGGGCGCTCGTCATGACACGGATGGAGTTCAGTTCGTTCGGTGCCGGGCTCCCCTCGCGTGCGGACGTGACGGTCGTCGACGGTCGATATGTATATCACCCTCCGTCGGGAGAGTATCCGACACTGCATCTCAAGACGGGAGCGGTCGCCGACCACGACCTGCTGATCGGCGACGATCGGTACGACATCGCTGCGATGAGCGACAACGGCGCGGTCGAGCTGACCGTGGAACGTCGGCTTGCACCCAGGTTGTGAGGGCTCTCGGGACGGCACGGTAGTCGTGAGGTTTCCCGGGACGGTGCGGCCCCTCTCGGCGGTACTCGCGGGACCCCGGCTCGGACGGCGAAGCCAATGCGAATCGACGACGCGGTGCGACACTCCGGAGGATGACACAACTGTGACGACGAACACATCAGACGCGGTCGAACCGGATTCAGAAGGGAGTGAAGCTGCCGATCAGGTATTCGAGGAGATCGACAATCGACGGTCGCTGACGGGACCCGCCGTGGTCGCCGTCGCGCTCGTCGGGATCGCCTTCTCGGCGTTCCAGCTGTGGCTCGGCGCGCGAGGATTCGTCTTCGAGTTCGGAGTTCCCGGGTACGGCACCGTTCGACTCGGAGCGCTCGCGTCGTTACAGATCCGCGCGATCCACGTCAACTTCGCGCTCGTGATGGCGTTTCTCCTGTTCCCCGGCTCGGCGGGGACCGGTGCCGTCACCCGTCGTATCGACGCGTTCGTGACGGCGTTACAAGCGCGTTTTGACGCGTCACCGGTGACTCGGGCCGCGGAGACCCTTCGGGCGGCGACGTGGTGGCTCTTCGTCGACGAGGACGCTACGCGAATCACCCCGTCGGACCTCGTGTTGATCCTCCTCTCGACGTTCCCGACGATCTACTACGTCACGCAGTACGACGAGATCACGGACATCATCCGCGTTCGTGGCCTCGCCGGCGCGAGTACCCTCGGCGACGTTGTTTCGTGGCTCGCCCCGCTGGAGGTCGGCTTCCTCGCCGAGTACTCCCTCGCGTACCTGATGGGCGTGCTCGCGATCCTGCTGGTGCTGGAGGCCACCCGCCGGGCGCTCGGCCTGCTTCTCACCCTGTTGGTGAGCCTGTTTCTGTTGTACGCGAAGTACGGCTATCTCCTGCCGCGGGACGTCCCGGTCGCGAGGACCTTCGCCACCTCCCAGCTGCGTTGGGGGCAGATCGTCCAGAACCTCTGGTACACGGTCGAGGGGATCCTCGGCGTCCCCGTCGGGGTGTCGGTCCGATTCATCTACATCTTCATCCTCTTCGGCGCGTTCTTGGAAATGTCCGGAGCCGGCAAGTGGTTCATCGATCTCGCGTACTCGATCACGGGTACGCGGAAGGGCGGACCGGCGAAGGCGAGCGTCGTCGCCTCCGGATTCATGGGAATGCTGTCCGGCTCGTCCGTCGCGAACACCGTGACGACGGGCGCGCTGACGATTCCCCTCATGAAGCGGTCGGGATACTCCCCCGAGTTCTCCGGGGCCGTCGAGTCCTCCGTCTCCTCCGGCGGCCAGATCCTCCCGCCGGTGATGGGCGCGGCCGCGTTCCTCATCGTCGAGTACACGGGGACGCCGTTCCGCGACGTCGTCATCGCGGCGACGCTGCCGGCGATCGCCTTCTTCTTCGGTATGTGGGTGATGGTCCACTTCGAGGCCGCGAAGGAGGGGATCGGCGGGTTGGATAGGTCCGAACTGCTGGACATGGGGCCGCACATGCGGCGCGGGTGGTTCTATCTCGTTCCGCTCGGACTCCTCCTGTACTACCTCGTGATCGCCCGTCTCTCGGTTGGTCGCGCGGGGTGGCTCACGATCGCCGCGACGGTCGCGCTCATCGCGATGGTAGCGGCGTACAACGAGCGGACCGGACCCTACCTCGTAGGCGGAATCGCCGCCGGATACGCGTTGTTCGCCGTCTCGCTGTACGCCGCCGGGGCCACGCCGGTCGGATTGCTGTACGGCGCTGAGACAGTCAACCTCGGCGTCGTCGCCGCGTTGCGCGAGGCGGCGGCGTCGCTGCCGACAGTCGTCACGGCGATCAGCGTCGCCTTCCTCGTCGCAGACCCGCGCGGGGAGGCCCCGCTCCTCGATCTCGACGACGGCGTCGACGAGTCCGTCGCGTGGTTCGACGACCGGGTCGGACTGGGGATCGCCGACTCCCGGGCGGGCCGGTTCGGAGCGTTCATCCTGAAAGCCATGGACTCGGGCGCGAAGACCGCGACGATCGTCGTCGTCGCCGTGGCCGCCGCCGGGATCATCCCCGGCGTGATCGGGATCACCGGGCTGGGCGGGAGTCTCCGCGCGCTCATCATCAGCGTGAGCGGCGGGTCGCTCGTCCTCCTGTTGATCCTCGCCGGACTCGCGGCCGTGATCGTCGGAATGGGGATGCCGACGACGGTGATGTACATCATCATCGTCGTCCTGCTCGGCCCGGTCCTCCCCGATTTCGGGATCGCGATCTTGGCGGTCCACCTGTTCGTCCTGTACCTCGGGCTGATGGCAGACGTGACGCCGCCGGTGATGGTCGCCGCGTACGCCGCGGCCGGAATAGCGAAGTCCGATCCGTTCGAGACCGGGAAGCAGGCGTTCCTGCTCTCGTTGAATAAGATCCTCGTCCCGTTCGCGTTCGTCTTCTCGCCCGGGATCCTGCTGCTTCGGACGCGCGACGGACAGGGGTCGATCCTGACGCCGGCCGACGTCACCGACCTCGGGTTCTTCCTCCCCGAAGTCGCAGCACCGGTCGTCGCGACGTTCGCTGGGGTGTACGCGCTCGGCGTCGCGATCATCGGCTACTACAGAACCGACGTCGCCTCCGGTTCGCGGGTCTCGCTCGTCGCCGCCGCGGTGCTGCTGTCGGTTCCGGGCATGGTGCTGCTGCCGGCGAGCGCCGCCTTCGGACTCGCTGGCGTCGACGTCGCACTGTACTCCGTCTCGAACGATCTCATCGCGCGCGCGCTCGGCGCGGCGATGCTGGTGATCGCGCTGGTCCGAAACCGTCGGCGCGCGCGCGCCGAAGGTACATCCGACGTCGCTGGAGTCCACGGGGAAGACGCAGGCGATCCCGCGGCGCAGTAGCTCGGAAGGTGCGCCCGTGCACCGTTTGACGGTTCTCACCCCGATATCCGGCCGTACACGAAGAGCGCACTCGTTAAGTGTCGTCCCGCGGAAACACCGCCAATGAGTAGTGGGGCATCCGGATCGGCGCGGACGCGGTACGCGATCCTTGGCTGTGGGAGCGTCGGGCACGCCGTCGCGGAGGAGCTGACGGGCCGCGGCAAGGACGTGCTCATCCTCGATCGCGACGAGAGCCGCGTCGAAGCGCTTCGCGATCAGGATCTCAACGCCCGCGTGCAGGACATCGCCGACCCGGACGTTGTGGACGCGCTCGCCGATCGGGACATCGTGTTGATCCTCGCGAGCGACGTCGAGGCCAACAAGGCGGCCGTCTCGGCGATTCGGGACACCGGTGGCGATCACTACGTCGTCGTCCGGGCCTCCGATCCCGTCAGCGAAGACGAACTCCGCGAACGCGGGGCTGACGTGGTTATCAACCCCTCGACGGTGATCGCGGACAGCGCGCTCCAGTCGCTCGAAACCGGCGAACTGGAGTACATGGCGCGTCAGCTCGCGGAGATCATCGAGCAGGGGGGCGGTCGAATGGCGATCTTGACCCACGACAACCCGGAGCCAGACTCGATCGCATCGGCAACCGCCCTCCAGGCGATAGCGAACGAGTTCGGCGTCGAAGCCGACATCCTCTACACCGGCGATGTCGGCCACCAAGAGAACCGGGCGTTCGTGAACCTGCTCGGGATCGAGCTGATGGCTCGGTCGGAGGCGGCCGACCTCTCCGAGTACGAGACGGTCGCGGCGGTCGACCTGGCGAAGTCGGCCGAGGACGGCTTCAACTTCGACGTCGAGATCGACGTCTACCTCGATCACCTTGAGGCGGACGTCCCATTCGACGCCCGGTTCGTCGACGTGCGGACCAACGTCTCCTCAACGTCGACGATCCTCACGAAGTACCTCCAGGAGTTCGATCAATCGCCGACGGAGGCCGTCGCGACCGCCCTCTTGTACGGCATCCGCGCCGAGACGCTCGATTTCAAGCGCGACACGACCCCGGCGGATCTGACCGCGGCCGCGTACCTCCACCCGTTCGCGAATCACGACACGCTCGAACAGGTGGAATCGCCGTCGATGTCGCCGGAGACGCTCGACGTGCTCGCGGAGGCCATCCAGAACCGCGAGGTCCAGGGGAGTCACCTGTTCTCGACGGCCGGGTTCATCCGCGACCGCGAGGCGCTCGCGCAGGCGGCGCAACACCTGCTCAACCTGGAAGGCATCACGACGACCGCGGTGTTGGGGATCGCGGACGACACGATCTACCTCGCGGCTCGATCGAAGGACATCCGGCTCAACATCGGAAACGTCCTTCAGGAGGCGTTCTCGGAGATGGGCGACGCCGCCGGTCACTCGACGCAGGGATCGCTAGAGATCCCGCTCGGCATCTTCACCGGGATCGAGGCGAGCGGCGACAACCGCGACACCCTCCTCCACCTCACCGAGGAGGCGGTCCGCCGGAAGCTGTTCGACGCGCTCGGCGTCGAGGGCGGCGGGAGCGACGGCGGGAACGGATCGTGATCGCAGCCACTTTTGGAAACCGTTATCGAAGCGACCGCTAGAACCCGTCGTCATCGGTGATCGAGGTGTACGAGCCGATCAGCGCGCCGGAGAGATCGACGTCTTCGAGCGTGACGCCCTCGTCGATCACGGAGTTACGAACCGCCGAATCGGCGATCGTCGCGTTCGGGAACACGACCGTCCGGTCGAGCGTCGAGTCGGTGACGGTCGCACCGGACATGACGTGGACGACGTCTCCGAGATCGGACCCTTCGACGCTCGCGTCGTCCGCGACGAGCGTGCCGCCGTCGAGCGCGTACGCGACCGCGTCGAGATAGCTCTCGGCGGTCCCGATGTCGAACCACGCGCCCTCGAAGGTGAACGCGTAAACGGCACCCCGCTCCTGGAGCCACTGGAGGAACCACCCGGGCTCGTCGGGATTGTTCCCGTCCGAGAGGTAGGTGGCGAGGTCAGGGAGCGTCTCGGCGGGGAACGCGTAGCACGCGATGGAGACGAGCGTCGTCTTCGGGTCGTCGGGCTTCTCCTGAAAGTCGATCACTTCGTCGCCGTCGAGGTCGACGAGCCCGTACGACTTCGCGCGCTCCTTCGACCCGACGTCGTAGGCGGCGAGCGTCGGCGCGCCCTTCTCCTCGAAGAAGTCGGCGAAGTCGCTCAGATCGAAGCTGATCAGGTTGTCGCCGGCGACGACGATGAGGTCGTCGTCGACTCCCTCGCGTTCCACGAGCTGGGCGAGCGCCCCCACGACGCCGAACTTCTCGTCCTCCGCGACGGTTTCCTCCACGGAGAGCGTCGGTTTCTCGAACTCGCTGTCGGCGAGGTACTCGGCGAAGTCGTCTGCGAAGAGCTCGTTCGTCGAGACGAACACTTTGTCGACGCGCTCGTCGGCCTCCAAGTCGGCGAATATCTCGTCGATGACGGTGTTCTCGCCGACCGGGAGAAACATCTTCGGTCGGTGTTGGGTGATGGGCCAGAGTCTGGTCGCGTAGCCACCCGCGAGCACGACGGCTTTCATGTGGCCTCAGTCTCACCCCGGCGGCATACTTCTTGCGCTATTGTCAACGCGCAGAAACGCCGCGTTGGTAGACGAACGGGGACCACCGCTTCAACCACAGCGACCCGGAGTCACCGAACCGTCCACAGCGACCCGGAGTCACCGAACCGTCCACAGCGACTCCCAGCCACCTAGTCGCTCAGTCTCTCCGTGTCGATGCTCGCTCCCGGTGGGGTGACGACGAGGAAGCCGCGGAAGTGCATCAGCTCCCCGCCCATGTCCTTGACGTCTCGTGCGAATCCGGCGGCGAGCTCGTTGAGATCGCCGTCGATCGACAACACGAGGGTGTTGCCGTAGTCGACGCTGCGGACCCACTCGTCGGGGTCCGTGGTGCCGTCTAAGACGCCGAGGACGACGTCGCCGGCGGCCGCGAACGCCTCGTCCATCTGCTCTTCGGCGTCGCGCAGGTCGAGATCCCAGTCGCTCATACAACAGGGTTGCGAGGAGACGGCAAAAACGTTCGCACGAGCGAACGACTCGGCCGTCGCAGCTGTCGCGGCCGTCGTGGCCGTCGCAGCTATCGCGGTCGTCGCGGCCGTCGCGGTGCGGTTAAGTGCGTTCCAGACGGAAACCGTCCATGGAGCACACGCGACGGTCCCTCCTCGCTGGCGCGGCGGTAGCCGGCGTCGTCGGCGCGACGGGATGTCTCGGCGGAAACGACGGAGGGAGCGGAGAAACCGGCGGCAACGACGGAGGCGGTGGAGGCGGCGGAAGCGGGGAGAACGGCGACAACGCGGTCGCGGTCGACCTCGACACCGGATCGTACAACTGCGATCTCGCGGAGCCGTCAGATCCGGACCTCGACTACCGGCCGGCACTCGGCGACCCGGACGCGGACGTCGTCGTCCGGGCGTTCGAGGACTTCACGTGCCCCCACTGTGCGACCTACAAGCTCGACCACTTTCCGACGATCCGCGAGGAGTACGTCGACACCGGTCAGGTGCGGTACGAGCACTTCGACTTCCCGATTCCGGTCGACGAGACGTGGGCGGTTCCCGTCGCCAGCGCGGCCAGAGGAGTCGGTGCGCGTGAGGGCGACGAGGCCTACTTCGCGTTCTCTTCGGCGATCTACGAGGCGCAGGGCGACTACAGTGGCGAGGCGATCGGCGACGCCGCGGAGGCGGCCGGCGCGGATCCCTGCGCCGCCATGGCGGACGCTCAGTTCGCGGCGTACGAGGAGGCATCCATGGAAGACAGGTCTGAAGGCGAATCGATGGGACTCACCGGAACGCCGACGATCTTCGTGAACGGAGAGGCGGTCGAGGGTGCCGACGCCGACGCCATCTCCGCGGCGATCGAGTCCGCGCTGTGAGGCGTCGATCCTGACGGAGCCGGTGATCCGGTCTGAGCCGCCGTTCCGGACGGAGCCACCGTTCCGGAGCGTCGGCCTTTTGAGCGCGCGGCCCGTTTTATAAGGCAATGAGCGACGACGACCGGGGGACGCGACGGCGACTCGGTGCCGTCGTGCTCGCGGTGTTGATCTCGCAGGTGTTGTTGTATCCGGGGGTGCCGGACCTCGTGGTCGCGCTCGGGGCACCGGCCGGCATCGACGCCGGAATGTGGTTCCTCGTCGCGGAGTTCGGTGCCTTCGTCTCCTTCGCGGTCGTCTGGGGTGCCGCGAGCGACGCGCTCGGGCGACGCGTCCCGCTCGTCGTCGCCGGCGCGTTCGGCGGGGCCGCCTCCTACGTCGCGCTCGCGGCGATCCCCGACCTCGGCTTCGGTTTCCGCGTCGCCCTCGCGGTCCGGGTGGTCGGCGGTGCCCTGACCATCGGCGCGTTCTCGCTCGCGATCACGATGCTGATGGACCTCCGCGGCGGCAACGGACGAAACATGGGGGCCGCGGGGGTCGCGATCGGACTCGGGGCCGCCGTCGGCTCCGTGGTCGGCGGCGCGCTCGCCGACGCGAACACGTTCTACCCCGTGTACGCCGCCGCGGGGGTACTGGCGGGTGCGGGGATACTCGCCGCGACCGTCGACGAACGGGATCAATTGAGCCGCGATGACAATGCAGCCAGCGGCGGCGCGGACGGCGTCGGCGACGCGGATGACGTCGGCTTCAGCGAGGTGCTCGGGCGGGCGCGCTCGACGCGCGGGATCCTCGTTCCGCTCGCGTTCGGATTCGTCGACCGGCTCACCGCAGGCTTCTTCGCGCTCGTCGGCGTGTACTACTTCCAGGATCCCGAGACGTTCGGGCTGTCGGCCGCGGGGGCGGGGGCGACGCTCGCGCTGTTTTTCGTTCCGTTCGCCCTGCTGCAGGCCCCGTTCGGGGCGCTATCGGACCGCATCGGGCGGTTCGTTCCCATCGTCGCCGGGTCGCTCGCGTACGGCGTCGTCACGATCGGCGTCGGCGTCGCCCCGATATACCCGCTGGCCGCCGGCCTGATGGTGCTCGTCGGCGTCTGCGGGGCGCTGATGGCCCCGGCGACGATGGCGCTAGTCACGGATCTCGTCGAGCCGGAGGCCCGGGGCGCGGCGATGGGGCTGTTCAACGTGTTCGGATCGCTCGGTTTCCTCACGGGGTTTCTCGTGGGGGGCGGGGCCACCGACGCGTTCGGCTACGCGCCCGCGTTCCTCGCGGTCGGAGGGCTAGAGCTCGGGGTCGCGATCGCGCTGCTTCCGGCCGTGCGAGCGATCGCGCCCGACGGCGGGATGATCGCGCGGTTCGGGACGGACGGGTGATATGCACGCCGGGGGTCCGACCCGAACGCCGACAGTCCGACCCGAACGTCGAAAGTCCAACCCGAACGCCCGGTCCGAACGCCGGACGCCGGAGTCGAGCCCTTTTAAGGCCCGCACGCCTTCGGTACGGACGACAGATGGACTTCCTCGTCGTGGGGGCTGGCGAGATCGGTCGGTGGATCGCCGACACCGTGTCGGCAGAGGGATCGCCGGTCGACGCGTCCGTTTCGTTCGCCGACCGCGACCCCGACGTGGCTGCCGACGCGGCGGCCACGCGCAACGCGGACGCGGTCTCGGTCGACGGCGACACGACCCACGACGCGGTGTGTCTCGCGGTGCCGATGTCGGCGGTCCCCGCGGCCGTCGAGGCGTACGCGCCCCGCGCCGAGGCGGCGATTCTCGACGTCTCCGGCGAGATGACCGACGCGGTCGCGGCGATGCGCGAACACGCCCCGGACCTCGAACGCGCGAGCTACCACCCGCTTTTCGCGCCGCCGCGGGTCCCGGGAAACGTCGCCGCGGTCGTCGACGCTTCCGGACCGGCCATCGACGGAATATCGACGGCTATCGAGGCCGGCGGAAACGAGGTGTTCGAGACGACGCCCGCCGAACACGACGAGGCTATGGAGACCGTACAGGCCGGCGCGCACGCGGCCGTTCTCGCGTGGCGGCTCGCGGGCGAGGAGGTGCGCGAGGAGTTTCACACGCCGGTCTCGGCCGCGCTCGACGACGTCGCGGACACGGTCACCGAGGGGGCCCCCGAGGTGTACGGCGAGATCCAGCGCGCCTTCGACGGCGCGGACGACGTGGCCGCCGCGGCGCGAGCGATCGCCGACGCCGACCCGGAGGCGTTCGTCGCCCTCTACGAGGCCGCTCGGGGCGACCGCGAGAGCCGAGAGCGACACGAGTGAGATGATCCGCCACGCGACAGTGATTCCATGATTGACAGAGACGCCGTCCGGAACAACGCCAACTACCTGCGCAACGTCAGGCCGATCGACCCCGAGGAGATCGCCGAGTACATCGAGGGGACGCCCCACCCCGCCGTCGTCCGCGAGACGCTCCGGGAGGAGGCGTTCGATCTCCGGCTGCGCGAGCGAGAGAACGGTACCTTCGAGCCCGTCGCGGAGGGGCCGATCCCCGACCCGGAGTGGAGGCCGGGAGCGTTCCCGGACGGGTACTCGTTCGCCCTCGAAGACCTGCTGGTGGGCGAGTTCGGTGCAAACTGGCACCGCGGGAAGTCCGGCAACGAGCTGCGCGAGGCGGTCCGTCGGCTGAAGACCGATTACCTCCACGAGAACGACGTGGAGTACGGTACGGTGGCCGCGCTGGGATACGCGATCTATCACCTTCCGGCCTACTACGCGACGATCGGGTACGTCCTCGACGACCTCGTCGAGAACGGGCTGCTCGATCGAACCCTCCGCGTCCTCGACGTGGGCGCGGGCGTCGGCGGCCCCGCGCTCGGACTCCACGACTACCTTCCCGACGACGCCGTGGTCGAGTACCACGCCGTCGAACCGAGCGCGGCCGCCGAGGTGCTCGATCGGATGCTGGACGAGACCGATCGCAACTTCCGGACGACGATCCACCGCGAGACGGCGGAGGCGTTCCTCGGGACGGGGGTTGATCGGTCCCCGTCGTCCGCCGTCCCGGACGATCCCTTCGACCTCGTCGTGTTCGGCAACGTCCTCTCCGAACTCGACGATCCGGTCGCGGTGGTCGAGGCCGCCCTCGACCGCCTCGCCGCCGACGGAAGCGTCGTCGCGTTCGCCCCGGCCGACCGCAACACCGCCATGGGGATCCGAGAGATCGAGCGCGCGGTCGCGACGCCGTCGAGCGGCGTCGAGACGTACTCGCCCACGCTCCGGCTCTGGCCGAACGCAACCCCCTCGGACGACGGGTGGTCGTTCGACGTCGCCGACGACCTCGACGTGCCGCCGTTCCAGCGCCGACTCGACGAGGCCGCCGCGCGCGACGCCGACGACGACCCCGGTGAGTTCGTCAACGTCGACGTCCAGTTCGCGTACGCGCTCCTGCGTACCGACGGGAAGCGACGAGTGGACGTGCGCGCGAGCGCCGGCCGCTGCGCACGGATGGCGGACTCCGAGGAGCACGTCACCGATCGCGTGAACCTCCTGGCGGTGAAGCTCAGCCACGACCTCAGCGGCGGCGAAAACGCCCTGTACCGCGTCGGAGACGGGTCACAGGCGATCGACCACTACCTCGTCTGCACGCGCGAGACCGCGCTCAACGACGACCTCCGGACGGCCGACTACGGCTCGGTCGTGTTCGTCGAGAACGGTCTCGTCCTGTGGAACGACGACGAGGGCGCGTACAACGTCGTCGTCGACGACGAGACGGTCGTGGACCTCGTCGCACGCTGAGGCGACGTGGACCGTGGGTTCAGGGTCTTGGGGGTCGTGAACTCCGGAGTCGCGGTCTGCGAGGTCAGCGACGGATGGGAGCTACCATGCTCACCGACGCAGCCGGCAGTCGGTCGCCGGCGCGGCGGCCCGTCACTCCTCCGCGTTCGCCATCTCCGATCGGTTGGTTCGGTACCGGATCGCAAGCCCGACGCCGATCAGCAGCAGGAGCGCCGTGAGGAGGTACGGTGCGGCGTACGCGCTCCCGACGACTGCAGCCCGCAGGACGGTTCTAACGCCGCTGACGGATTCCATGAACGCGGTCACGACACCGGTGTCGTGCCATGCTGCGGTCACCGAGTCGGCCTCTGGCGGCTCCTCGCGGAGTTCGACCCGGATGGTCGACAGCGCGACGCGTTCTTCCAGGGCGGCCTGTTCGGCCTCCATCCGTTCGATCTCCTCCTGTACGTCTGCAAGCTCGCGTTGAACCGCCAGCACGTCCTCCGTCGTGTTAGCGTCCTCGTAAAGCTCCCGCAGCCGATCGCGCTCTGCCCGTCGGTTCTCCAGTCGTGCCTCGAGGTCCGCGAGCCGGTCGGTGACGTCACGGCTCTCCGTCGTCGAGCGCTCGACGTTCCCGAGGGACTCCAGGTCGGTCGTGGCCGAGTCGAACTCCTCGCTCGGCACGCGGAGCGTGAGCTCGCCGACCGTGTACCGCTCGTCACCCCGTTCGAGCGTCTCTCGAGTAGAATCACTCACAAACCCGTCGTGACTCCCGGCTATGGAACGGGCCTCGGCGTCAGCGTCCTCGAACGAGTCGACAGTCACCCGAAGATCGCCCGTCCGAATGAGTTGGCGGTCCGCCTCCGCCGCGTCGGTTTGTCCGTCGCCTCCGCCGGCCGCGGCGTACAGTTCTCCGCTCGCGTCGTCTCCGGCGTCTTCTGTGGTCGATCCTGATCCGTCGCCCCCGTCCACTTCGACGGTACCGGATTCGCGCGCATTCGAGTCGCCGGCGTCCCCGCCGCCAGCGCCTGCACAGCCGGCGAGCGCCACGAACATCGCGAGTGTCACGATGCACAGCAGCCGTCTCGTCTTCATGCCCGGAGGATCGACGCTTACCACGGTAAAAGCTTCCAAGGGACAAACAGCGACTTGTCCCTCGTCGAAGACGGTGCCCGGCGTCGTGGTACGGTGTCGGGGTTTGTCGACGTGGTTCGGTGTCGGAGGTCCTCAGTGGCCGGGAGGAAAGGAAGCTCTAACCGGGCCGTTCCCGTCGGGTTTTTGTTCGCGCGTCGCCGCGGTCGAGTATGCGCATCGAGAACAGTTTCATCCCGGTTGAGGGGGTCGGCGAAGCGACGGAGCGCCGGCTTTGGCTCGAGGGGATCACGACGTGGGAGTCCTTCGACCCGCGGGTCGACGTCGACGGCGTCGGGCCGACGACCGCCGGCCGGATCGAGTCGTTTATCTCCGAGGCCCTGGCGCGGCTCGACGACGGCGACTCCGCTTACTTCGACCGCGCGTTCCCGAGTGGAGAACGCTGGCGGCTCTACGAGAACTTCCGCGAGGAGACCTGCTTTTTCGACATCGAGACGACCGGACTGGACGAGCGCCGGGACCGCGTGACGACGGTGAGCTTCCACAGTGACGGGGAGACGACGACGCTCGTCGCCGGCGAGGATCTCACGGCCGAGCGGCTCCGCGAGCAGTTCGCGGACGCCAGTCTGCTGGCGACGTTCAACGGCGCGCGGTTCGACGTGCCGTTCCTAGAGACGTCCTTCGGGATCGACGTCGACACGCCCCACCTCGATCTCATGTACCCCTGCAAGCGGATCGGGCTCTCGGGCGGGTTGAAACCGATCGAAGCCCAGATCGGGATCGAGCGCGACCGCCCGGACATATCGGGTCGCGACGCCGTCCGATTGTGGCGGGAGTACGAGCGCGGCGACGACGACGCCCTCGACACCCTCGTCTCGTACAACCGCGAGGACGCGGTGAACCTCCGGTCGCTCGCCGACGTCGTCTGCGAGTCGCTCCACGAGAACGTGTTCGTCGGCGAAGTCTCAGGGAAGTAACGACCGCCGATATCCGGCGAGTTACGTCGCTTCCGCGTCGGCCCGCATCTCGTCCGCCTCCGATTTTTCATCGGCCGCTGCCGCGTCGTCGTCCGATTCCGTCATCGCACCGTCGCTCTCGGCGTCTTCGTCATCGTCGCTCTCGGCGTTGGAATCGGCATCGTCCGTCGTCTCTTCGTCCTCATCGCGCTCGCTATCGTTCTTCCGATCACCTTCGTCCGATCCCTCGGTAGCCTGCTCTTCGGCGGTTTCCTGAACCAGTCGCATTTCGCCGCGAGCGCGGAGCGTGCCGTCGATCTCGGCACCGTCGTGGACGACGAGATCGCCGGCGGAGACGTCTCCGAGCACGCGCGCGTCGGCCTCGACGGTGACCGTTCCGCCGCGGGTGGTCACGTCGCCGTGGATGATCGTCTCCGCGCCGACCGTGATTCCCTCGCGGGCGCGCAGGGAGCCGAACACCTCGTTGCGCTCGCCGACACGGATCGACTCCGCGCGGAGGTTGCCGTGGAGCCGGCAGTCGTCGCCGACGGCCGCGGGCGTAGAGACGCGCCACGCATCGTCGGATATCTCGGCGCTGCGCGGGATCAACAGCGGGTCACGTACGTCGTCGCCGTCGGCGAGCGCGGCGGCCAATTCGTCGGCCGCGTCGGTCTCGCCGACCCGCAGAAGCTGGGAGAGGACGATGAAGTAGAAGACGAGGGTTGGAACGGGGTTTCGGATGACGATCCAGCCGTTCGCCTCGAACCCCTCCTCGATCGACACGTCGTCACCGATATCGAGGTCGCCGGACACCATCAGCCGACCGGTGACGGTCACCCGCTCGCCCAGATAGGCGTCCTCGCCGACGAGGACGTTGCCGTCAACCGAACACCAGGTGTCAAGTCGACAGTCGCCCTCGGCCTCGATGTCGTTCTCGACGCTCACTCGCTCTCCGATTGCGACGTTGCGTCCGCGGAGCCCGAACTCCACCGTCGACTGGCCACCGACGAGCACGTCGCCGTCCGTGACGAGATCGTGCTCTTCAACGGTCGTTCCGGACGGGACCGCGAGCTCCTCTATCGGACCGTCTCCTCGCAGCGACACACCGGGAGAACTCCCTCCGCGCGTATAAACCGTACGGGGTCGTCGGACGCGCGTCGGACGCGAGCGGTGGCAGAGTGCGTGTGGATCCCTGTCGGAGTGCGACGGGGTCACTACCCTTTTAAGTCCGGCGCGGAAGAAGTCGGTATGGGCTTCGGATCGTACGACGAGAGCGAGCAGCAGGATCAGGACGTGGACACCGACGACGAAGACGCCGTGAACGTTCACGAGAACGACCACGACGGCGAGGTCTCCATCGAGGGCGGCGCGTCCACCGACGACCTCGTCGGACGCCTCGCGGAGATGAAAGACGATCCCGACGACGAGTAACAGTCGATCCCGACGACGAGTAACGGTCGATCCCGACGACGTGTAACGGTCGATCCCGACGACGTGTAACGGTCGATCCCGACGACGTGTAACGGTCGATCCAGGAACGAACGAATCGGACGCAAAGCGGGTGCGGTTCGTGTCACGTTCCTTTTATCCGGCCGACGACTACGACATCCCATGAGCACGGATCTGACGTTCGGCAAGGACGGCGTCGACGTCGTCTACGAGGGTACCGAGTTCGAATTGGAGAAGGACCTGATCGAAGAGGCCACCGGGAAGGGATACCGAGACGTAACGGATCACGAGGTGCTGCAGATCGTCGCCGAGGAGCCCGAAATCGACGGCGAACCCGTTCGGATCGGCGACGTCTTATAAACGGGGCCCGCGAAGCGGTACGATTTTACGGTCCGGTCGGCTTGAGCGCGTATGAAACTCGGGACCGTCCTCTCGACGCTCACGAGTTCGAAACTCAGGATCGTTCTCGTCGGCCTGCTGCTCGTCGGCGGCGCTGTCGGCGGCGCGTTCGCCCTCGGGATACTCGGGATCCCGAGCGTCGCGGCCGTCGACAACACGTTCGGCGACGTCACGAACGAGACGACGGTGGTCGAAACCGACCTCGTCGTCTCGAACCCGAACCCGGTCGGGATCGGACTCGACGGCGTCTCCGTGAACTACACCGTGTCGATGAACGCTGTCGAGATGGCCCAAGGCGGGCGTGAGGGCGTCCGAGTCGGAACCGGAAATTCCACGATAGACCTCGAAACGGATCTCCAAAACGATGCGATCCCGGCGTGGTGGGTCAGCCACGTCAGAAACGACGAGCGGACGACGGTGAGTATCGACGCGACCGTGACCTCAGACCGGATCGGCCGGAGCGTGGACTTCACACGGGAGCGCGAGATCGAAACCGACCTCCTCAGCGCCTTCAACTCCGACGAGACGCGCCCGGTGAACGCGGACAGCGCGCTGACAGACGATCCGATCCTCTACGTCAACGAGACTCGGGGTCAGTGGGGGTCGGTGAGCGAGTCGGAGACGCCGATCGACATGGAGTTCACGGTGTATAACCCGAACATCGAACCCTACGCTATCACCGAGATCGGCTACGACGTCACGATGAACGACGTGGAGATGGGCGGCGGCGCGACGGACGAGGAGTACGTCATCCAGTCGCGCAGTTTGGAGACGATCGGTCTCACCGCCGCGCTCGAAAACGAACGGCTCGACGAGTGGTGGGTGACTCACCTCGACGAAGAGGTGAACGGTCACCAGGTGAGCGACCTTCGGATCGAGTTCTACGCGGTGATCGAGTTGCCGTCCGGAACCGAGGTCACCGTCCCGCTGGACGAATTGACCTACGAGGAGACGATCGAGACCGACATCTTTGGTGAGGGCGACGACGTGCGCGACGGCGGAAGCGGTAGCGACGGGGACAGTGACGGTTCGGATAGTGAGACCGACAGCGGGAACACGAGCGACGACGAAAACACAACCGACGACGGAAGTACTGACGGCGAGACGGACGACGGGTCAGACGGCAGCACCGACGGCTCGACGAACGAAACGGACGACGACGAAAACACGACGGACGGCGAAAATGAGTCTGACGACGATGACGACGGCGTGTTACCGGTTTGAGCGGAAATAATATATTCCCTACATTTGTACGTCGACGTATGAATTCCCGAAGGCGACTCTACGTGGCCGGGTTCGTCGGCGCGTCTATCTCGTACATCTTCAACGTCCTAGCCTTCACCGGACAGTTCGACGTGTTCCGGTGGACCGTCTTCGCGGTCATCTTTCTGGCCGTGTTTTTCGGCTTCGAGAAGTTCATCGAGTGGTCGGAACGGTTCGACGATTGATCGATCCGGACGGCAGATTCGCGCTGGGGTTGCCAACCAGCCGAGAAGAGTACTGCCGCTTACGATCTAGTTCGCAGCTGAGATAGTGGGGCCGGAGGGATTTGAACCCCCGATCGACTGATATCTCCGGTGCGCCTCGGAACTCCAGAGGGTCGTCATCGCGAACGATGATCAGTCGCCCGCTCGGTATATCAGTCTGGAGTGTCGTCCCGGGCGCGAGCCTCTGGAGTCAGTCGCCATGCCTGGCTTGGCCACAGCCCCGCGCGTGATCTCGCATCAGTTGGTTGCCGAAACGCGGATAAAGGGGTTTCGATCGCGGGCGATCGGGGGACGCGAACGCGACGTGCTCTCGTCTGTGGACTCGATGATCGTCACTCCCTGTCGTCGGCGCTCCAGTCGCAATCCTGGCACTTGTAGCCGGTGACGAATTCGGTCACGCTCGGCATGTAGCCGACCGAGATGACGTCGCCGCCGCACTCTGGACATTCGCGGTCGGCGTCCTCGATCGATTCGGCCTCGAGTATCGACTCGCCTTCGACCAGCTCGGCGAGCGTTTCGGGCGTCACCATCCGCCCCTGCACGACGCGATTGGACATACCCAATGGATCCCGCGGAGCACCTAAACCCCGGCGACACGCGATGGAACGCAGAGCGTCCGTCCGCGTCCCAATTGCTACAACCAGGGAGCCCGAGAATCGTCGTCCGCGAACGGATCGGTTCCCTCGTCGTCGCCCGCCGTCGAAGGCTCGCCGCCGTTGGCGAGCACGGCCACGTCGTCGTCGACGATCCGGCCGGGAGCGGTCGGTGGAGCGTCGAGCGGCGGGTCGGTCGGATCCAGTTCCCCGTCCGCGCTGCCGTCACCTCCAGCCGGTGATCCGTCTTCGTCGGCCGACGCGCCATCGACGCGATCGGCGTCACCGCCGGAGTCCGGCGGCCCGGAGTCCGACGAATCAGAGTCTGACCCGGAACCCACCGCCGGACCGGCGTTCGGATCGTACGCGAACAGGGTCGTCACCGCGAGCACCGCCAGCGCGATCGGGGCGTCGGTCTGCATGACGTCGAACGGGCCGAGGAGGATCGGCAGTGCGAGCACACCGAGGGCGACCGCGGAGCCGAATCGAAATCGGTCGATGTCGACGCGGCCGCGGAGGTGCGGCGACAGCATCGCGATCGCCAGCGCGAACGCGACCCCGACTCCGGCGGCGGCAGCGCCGTTGACGACGTACTCCGGTGAAGTCTCGATCGCGAAGCCAGCGGGCTCGAAGCTCGCGACGAGCCCGAGCGCGATGATGACGCCGGGACTCGGGAGGTACTCGCCGATCTCCGAGCTGGCCGTCTTGGCGGCGATCGTGAGTATCACGAGGCCGGCGAAGCGCTCGAAGACGGGGAGGTTCAGGAATCCCCTGAAGGTGGGTGCGAACGCCGCCTCCAGCGCCGCGAGCGGGATGATGACCGCGCCGATCACGAGCACGGACGTGACCATCTGCTTCCGGTCGCCGTCCATCTCGGCGAGGATCACGGCAGCGGTCGCTGACCCGCCGAAGATCAGGATTCCGGTCTCGACGATACCGGTTGCCGTTCCCAAGACGCCGGCGACGACTAAGGCGGGGAAGATCCCGTCGACGAGCGGCAGGACCATCACGGTCGCGAGCAGCTTAGTCGCACTACCGACTCGCCGCTCCAAGCGGAGGGCTACCGGGTGACGTGAAACGCTCATTCAGGGACGATAGCCCTGACCGAGGGGGACACGGTGGGAAGCGGATGACCCGCGATAGCCGAGGGCACGGCGTGCGGAATCGAAGCCGCGAGCGGCCCGACGAGCCCATGTAAAGCGTTTGCGCGTAGCGCCGGCTGTAAAGCGGGTGCCGAGATCAGAGATCGGCTGGCCGGTGATGCGCGCATTCACGGGACTGTCGGAGTCCATACATACCATACGTGTTTCGGTTGCGTTAAAGGTTGTGTGAGACCGGTCCGCACGAACCGGAAGATATCAAGTACAGATTTATATGCTTCGTATCGATACGACGATCAACAACCGACACCGGTGACGATCTCTCGGCATTCGGTCGATCAGCGTGTCGATGCGTGATCGGAGCGGGCAGGCGGACGAGATCTGAGCGGGCAGCCGAACGTGATCGGAGCAGTCTAGCATATCACGTTCACGCGCGAATCGCGATTCACCGATTCGACGGAAACCGATCCACAATAGTGGATACTGAGCGGATTCGGATGACAATGACGTGCACGTCCGTGCTGACTCGCAACGCTTTTTATCGACGACCCATGACGGTTTATATGGCGACAGATTCTGGCCGTTTCTCCGCGAAGCTCGACGTCCCGGAAGCGCTGACGTTCGACGACGTGCTCCTTCGACCCAAGGAGAGTCGCGTCGAACCCGACGACGCCGATCTCTCCGCACGCGTCTCGAAGAACGTCGAACTGACCGTTCCGATCCTCTCGGCTGCGATGGATACCGTCACAGAGAGCGATCTCGCGATTGCGATGGCCCGCGAGGGCGGACTCGGCGTGCTCCACCGCAACATGACCGTCGCGGAAACCGCCGCGGAGGTCGAACGGATCAAGCGCGCCCACGAGCTCGTTATCCGCCGCGAGAACGTCGTGACGGTCTCTCCGGACGACACCGTTCGGGAGGCGGACACCCTGATGGAGCGCGAGGGCGTCTCGGGCGCGCCGGTCGTCGACGAGGACGACGTCGTCCTCGGGATCATCTCGGGGACCGACATCCGACCGTACCTGGAAGTGGGCGAGGACGACGCCGTTCGCGAGGCCATGACGGACGAGGTCATCACGGCCCCCGAGGACGTGGACGCCCGCGAGGCGCTCGAACTGATGTACGATCACAAAATCGAGCGCGTACCGATCGTCGACGACGGCGACGGACTCGTCGGCCTCGTCACGATGCAGGGTATCCTCCAGCGACGCGAGCACGAGGAGGCGGCTCGCGACGGGGACGGACGACTGATCGCTGGGGTCGCCGTCGGACCGTTCGAGGAGGAGCGGGCGGTCGCGGCCGACGAGGCGGACGTCGACGTCATCTTCATCGACTGCGCGCATGCGCATAACCTGAACGTGCTCGATTCCGCGCGCGCTATCAAGGAGACGGTCGACGCCGACGTCGTCGTCGGTAACGTCGGGACGCGGGAGGCCGCCGAGGCAGCCGTCGACTTCGCCGACGGATTGAAAGTCGGCATCGGACCGGGGTCGATCTGCACCACGCGCGTCGTGAGCGGCGCGGGAATGCCACAGATGACCGCCGTCTCGGAGGTCGCAGACGTCGCCGTCGAACACGACGTTCCCGTTATCGCCGACGGCGGGATCCGCTACTCCGGCGACGCGATCAAGGCGCTCGCGGCAGGTGCGAACGCGGTCATGCTCGGCTCGTACTTCGCCGGCACCGACGAGGCTCCCGGCCGCGTCATCACGATGCAGGGGAAAAAGTACAAGCAGTACCGCGGGATGGGTTCGGTCGGTGCGATGAAGTCCGGCGGCGGCGACCGCTACCTCAAAGAGGAAGACGAAGACGAGGAGTTCGTCCCCGAGGGGGTCGAGGCCGCGACCCCTTATAAAGGGAGTCTCGCCTCCGAGCTCCATCAGCTCACGGGCGGCATGTGCTCCGGGATGGGATACGTCGGGGCCGAAACCGTTCCAGAGCTCCACGAACGAGCGGAGTTCGTCCGCGTCTCCAGTGCCGGGCAGACGGAGGGACACCCGCACGACGTGATGATCACGGACGAGGCCCCCAACTACAGCCCGAACGAGTGACCGCGGTCGGTGGCAAACGGACCGCACCGAAGGCGGAAACCTGAACCCGAAGAGGTATTTTAATATAGTCCGTGCAGAGACGAAACGTGTGAGCGAACACGTCGTCGCTCCGAGAATCCATGAGTGAGCACTCGCCGCTGGTCCTCGTGGTCGAGGACGAACCCGATTTGGCCGACCTGTACGCCGCGTGGCTCGGCGACGAGTATCGCGTCCGGACCGCGTACGGCGGTCAGGAGGCGCTCGACCGGCTCGACGAGGCGGACGACGAGGTCGACGCGATCCTCCTCGACAGACGGATGCCCGGGCTCTCCGGCGATGAGGTGCTCGCGGCGGTTCGCGAGCGCGGAATCGACTGTCGGGTCGCGATGGTAACCGCCGTCGAGCCAGACTTCGACATCCTGAAGATGGGATTCGATGACTACCTCGTGAAGCCGGTCACCAGCGACACCCTCCGTGAAACCGTCGAGGGGCTGTTACGTCGCGGCGAGTACGACACGGACGTACAGGAGCTGTTCTCGCTGACCTCAAAGAAGGCAATGCTGGAGACCGAAAAGAGCGCGGGCGAACTCGCCGACAACGACGAGTACCGACGACTCACCGATCGGATCGACGAACTCCGATCGAAGGCCGACGAGTCACTGGAAGCGGTGACCGAGGGCGACGACTTCGATGCGCTGTTCCAGGAGTTCGACGCGGGGGAGTGAACGGTCGGTCCTGCCGTCGATTCGCCGGCGACTTTTTAAATACACTGCCGCCGAACTGAAGATCACATGCGCGTTCGGGAACTGCCGCTCTCCGCGCCGTACGCCGAGCACTTCCTTGAGCAGGGGATCCGGGAGCTGTATCCGCCGCAGGCGGCCGCCGTCGACGCAGGCGTCTGTGAGGGTGAGAACGTCGTCGCCGCCATCCCGACCGCGTCGGGAAAGACGTTCATCGCCGAGTTGGCGCTGTTGACAGCTAACGGCCCGGGGTTGTACGTCTGTCCGCTCCGGGCGCTCGCCCGCGAGAAGTACGAGACGTTCGCCGCGCTTCCCGGCGTCGACGTCGGTATCTCCACCGGCGATTTCGACGCGACGGGCGAGGCGCTCGCGGGCAACGACGTCGTCGTCGCCACCAGCGAGAAGGTCGACTCCGCGATCCGAAACGGGGCGTCGTGGGTCGACGAACTCGCGTGCGTCGTCGTCGACGAGGTTCACCTCCTCGGCGCTGAGCGCCGCGGTCCGACCCTCGAAGTGACCCTCGCGACGCTTCGACGCCGAAATCCAGCGGTCCAAGTCGTCGCGCTCTCAGCGACCGTCGACAACCCGGAAGCGATCGCTGACTGGCTGGACGCGGCGTTGGTCGAGTCCGACTGGCGTCCGGTCGACCTCCGAACGGGGGTCGCCGTCGGCGGCGAGGTCGAATTCGATGACGGCACGACGGTCGGAATCGGTGATGCTCACGGAAAGGCGACGACCGACGGCGGAGAGGGAGGACCGAACGAGGTAGACGGCGGAGGGGGAGGACCGAACGAGGTAGACGGCGGAGGGGGAGGACCGAACGAGGTAGACGGCGGAGGGGGAGGACCGAACGAGGTAGACGGCGGAGGGGGAGGACCGAACGAGGTCGACGACGAGGATCTCGACGACACGGAGATCGCGGCCGCCCTGGTCGCCGACACCGTCGCCGACGGCGGGCAGTGCCTCGCGTTCGTCCGCTCGCGGACGGAGGCGGTGACGCTGGCACAGCGGCTCGCGGACGACGGGCTCGCCGAGCGGATGGATATCGAGTCGGTCGCGGCTGACGCGGGCGATGAGGCCGCAGACGTCGATGGAACGGTCACCGGCCGACAGCTGGCCGATTGCCTCCGGTCGGGCGTGGCGTTCCACCACGCCGGGCTCCGGTCCGGCCACCGAGCCGTCGTCGAGTCAGCGTTCCGCGATCGCGAGGTCGCCTGCATCTGTGCCACTCCGACGTTGGCCGCCGGGGTCAACGTCCCCGCGCGCCGGGTCGTGGTCCGCGATCAGAAGCGGTACGCCGGTTCGGCCATGGAGTGGCTCCCCACGCTGGAGGTTCACCAGATGTGCGGCCGCGCGGGGCGTCCCGGGCTCGATCCGCACGGCGAGGCCGTACTCGTCGGCGACGACGACACGAGGGAAACGCTCGTCAACCGGTACGTCGGGGGCGAGCCGGAGGCCGTCGAATCGACGCTCGCCGACCCCGCGTCACTCCGGACCCACGTGCTCTCCGCGATCGCGACCGGATTCGCCGAGACCGAAGAGGAGATCCTCGGCGTGTTCGAGGGGACGTTCTACGCCCGGGAGGCGGGCGCGGGCGGACTAGCCGACGCGGTCGCGGTCGCGGTCGACGACCTCGTCGCCGCCGGCATGGTGCGTCGCGAGACCGGCGGCGTCGAGGACTACCGACTGGTCGCCACGCCGGTCGGCGAGACCACCTCGAAGCAGTACGTCAGACCGGAGACCGGCGAGCGGATCGTCTCGGGGCTCCGAACAGCGGCGGGGATGTTGAACACGACGACCCTGACCGTGTTCGAGGTGATCTGCGACACGCCCGACATGCAGGACACGTACCTCGGGAACGAGGAGCGGGCCGAGATCTATCGGTTCGCGCGGTCGAACGCGGAACAGCTGACGACCGCGATGCACGAAACGGACGACTTCGAGGAGTGGCTGGAGTCCGTGAAGACGGCGCGGATCCTCGACGAGTGGATCGGCGGCACCACGGTCGAAGAGCTCGTCGAGGCGTATCGGATCGGTCCCGGAGACCTCGACTCGCGGGTCGAGCGCGCGGAGTGGCTGTTGAGCGCGGCGGAGGCGCTCGCGGAGACCGTCGGCGTCGCCGTACCGGCGATTCCACAGGCGCGTTCCCGACTGTGACCGGCGACCAAAAAGTGCGACCCGTCCCCGTCAGTCGGCGGCCCCGACTGCGCGGTGGAACGGCGTGCGGGCAATCGTCTGTCGGAGCTCCGCGAGTGAATCGCGACCCGCCTCGCCGGCGACGGACATCACCGCAAACACCTCCTGACGGGAGACCTTCACTCCCGTCTCCGTGAGTGCGTCCTCGGGCCGCGAGCGGAGCTCGCGGAGGGTGCCCACGGCCAACAGGTAGGGGACGGTCCACGCCTCCATCGTGTTCCCGTTCGAGAGCGGCATCGTTTCGAGGTACGCCTGCGCGTCGTCGAGGAACGATCGGGCGTACTCGGCGGTCCGTCCGACGACGCGGGCGGACGATTCGCGGTTTTCCGGGTGGACGACTCGTTCCTGGTCGACGCCCTCATCGTCGAGCCACTCGGCGGGGAGGTAGACGTTGTTTTCCTCGGTGTAGTCGTCGTACACGTCCTTCGAGACATTCACGAGCTGGAGGAGAAGTCCGAACTCCTCTGCGGTGTCGCGGAGCCGCTTCGCGCGGTCCTCCGTCACGTCGCCGCGGGTGAGAAGGTTCGTGATGAGGTTCCCGACGGTGCCGGCTGCGTAGTAGCAGTACTGCTCCAACTCGTCCCGGTCGTCGATCCGCAGCCCGCCCTCGGTGGCGTGCCGGTCGACGAACATCGCCATCCCGTCGACCATCTCCAGGACGGGGGGAACGATCGCCTCGCGGGCATCGGGATCTAAGTCCTCGAACGTCGCAACGATCGTCGGTGCCTCGGCGACGACTTCCCAGTCGTCGTCGCGGTCCGTCGGCTCGGGGAGCCACTCGTCGACCGCGTCGCGGAACGCCGCGATATCGACGTCGTCGTCGGGGTCGATCGCTCGCCGGTACGTCCGTAGTACGTCGCTCTGGGCCGCTGGAGGGATGTGCCCGGCGTCCTCGACGGTGTCGGCGACCCGACAGAGGAGGTATCCCACGCAGATCTGCGACGCCATGGGTTCCTCTAACACGTCGACGGTCAACGCGAACGTCCGGGAAACGCCCTGCACCGCCTCGTGACACCACGAGAGGTCGGGTTCGATGGGACCGCGTGCTCGTCCGCTCATTCGGTTATGGACACTTACGGCACAACGCATAAAAAGCCTCGTGGAACGCCGCAACGGTGCCAACCGGGCAACGGCGCACCGGTGAGCCCGGATCCGTGTACAACCGTGTGGAAACGGCTAAGTTCCACTGCGGGAAGCGATCCGACATGGACTTCACGCTCTCGGAGGAGCAGCGTCAGATCCGCGACACGGTCGCCGATTTCGTCGACGAGGAGGTCGTTCCCCGGGCCGCGGAGATCGACGAGACCGACGAGTTTCCGGCCGACTTGGTCGACGAAATGGCTGACCTCGGACTCATGGGGATGCCGTTTCCCGTCGAGTACGGCGGAGCCGATCTCGATTACCACGGCTACGCGATCGGGCTGGCGGAGATCTCGCGCGGATCCGGCGGCCTCGGAACCGTCGTCGCCGCTCACACCTCCCTCGCCGGCAACATGCTGTACGCCTTCGGCGACGAGGACCAGAAGGAGCGGTACCTCACGCCGCTGAACACCGGCGAGGACATCGGGGCGTTTGCACTCTCGGAGGCGCAGGCCGGCTCGGACGTGCCCGCGATGTCGACGACCGCGGAGCGCGACGGCGACGGCTACGTCGTCAACGGCGGGAAGCTGTGGATCTCGAACGGCTCCGTCGCGGACACCGTCACGCTGTTCGCGAAGACCGACCCCGACGCGGGCCGGAATGGGATCTCCGCGTTCGTCGTCCGTCCCGAAGCTGACGACGGGTTCGTCGTGGAGGGGACGGAGGACAAGCTCGGCGACAAGGGATGTCCCACGGCCGAGCTTCGGTTCGACGACATGTGGATCCCCGAGGAACGCCTACTGGGCGAGGAGGGAGATGGGTTCGTGCAGGCGTTAAAGACGCTGAACGGTGGGCGGATCACCATCGCTGCACGGTCGGTCGGAATCGCGCGGGCCGCCCTCGACGAGGCGAAGGCGTACGCACAGGAGCGCGAGCAGTTCGACCGCCCCATCGCCGACTTCCAGGCGATCCAGCACAAGCTCGCGGACATGGACACGAAGGTCCGGGCTGCGGCGCTGCTGATGCACGAGGCGGCCGATCTGAAGATGCGCGATGAGGACTTCATCAAGGAGGCCGCGCAGGCGAAGCTGTACGCCTCCGAGATCTCTCGAGAGGTCGCCAACGAGGGGATCCAGATCCACGGCGGCTACGGCTACACGAAGGATTTCCCAGCGGAGCGGTTCTATCGCGACGCGAAGCTGAACGAGATTTACGAGGGGACGAGTGAGGTGCTTCGAAACACGATCGCCCAGCGGCTGCTTGACGAGTAGGCCACGATCGACCAGTCTGACACCCTGAATGTCAGGCGTCGCTGCCGTCGGCATCCGTTTCGGTACCGGAATCGTCGGTTCCATCACCGTTCTCGGCGGCGGCTTCGGTGTCCGAGTCGTCGCGCTGGCACCGGTTCGCCACGTCGGCGTCGGATGGGTACCTATCGACGGCGTACTCGCCCGTGTCGACGCGCTCGGCCGGTTCGGAGTAGTCGCGCTCGCCGGCCGAGAAGTCGGGCCGGATCACGCCGTCGTCCTGCGCGTCCGGTTCGTCCTGGGCGTCCGGTTCGTCCGGTGTGGTGGTGTCGGTTCCATCGGTCGCGTCGGCTCGGTCGGTCACGTCGGCGTCGAGCGCCGCCGTGTCCCCCTCGAACCACTCGAATGCGCTCCTGCGGCTCCGACGCTCCGTGACGGCGTCGTGGAGCCGCTCTCGGAGCGTCTCACGCAGGTCGATCGCCTCGTCGACCTCAAAGTCGACCGCTGCGGCGGCGCTACTGGTGAGCGAGCCGCTTCCGGCGGTGTCAGCGACGATCGTCGCCACGCCCCAGCGACGCTGGAAAATGGTGCGGCTGTCGATGACGTTCTGGATCCGATAGTACGGGACCACGGTCACCGTGCGACTCCAGAAGCCGTTCCGGGTGAGGAGGTGGTCCTCGCCGACCCAGTACCCGCGGTGTTTCCACTTCAGGTGCGCGGCCGGGGGCACCGCGAGCAGCAGCGCGAGGGGACCGTACCACGGCACGGACGCGAGGTATCGATCGACCGCGAACGCGACGGCGACCAGTAGGCCGACGACGAGCGCGTAGCGGAACAGGTACCGCCACCGGATCCGCTTCGGGGGGCGTTCGAACGTCGGCGTTCCGAACGATTCGACCTCGCGTGCGAGCCGGTAGACGCGATCGGTCGTCGCGATCGGGACGGCCGCTTGGCTCCCCTGATCGCCGCCCTGCCCGGGAGCGTAGCCGGCAGTCTCGATCGAGAGACTCGCATACCCGAGCGCCCGCTTCGCGGGATTATCGGAGATCGTCAGCGTCTGTACCTTCTCGGTGGGAATCGACCCGCTGTACCGGCGGAACAGCCCTCGATCGTAGCGCAGTTCGTCTCCGGCGCGGGAGAGCGTGAATCCGTAGTAGTTCGAGAAGGCAATCCCCGCGCCGACGGCCCACGACACGAGGAACAGGCCCCCGACGGCGACGATAGCCGTCGCAGTGATCGCCGCCGCCGACGCCTCCGGGACGAAACTTGAGAGGACGGGGAACGATCCGGATCCCAAGAAAGCGAGCAGACCGATGAGCCGCCCGTCGAACGACAGCGCGCCGACCAGAGCGAGCTCGCCCGGCGAGATCGCGAACAGCTCCTCTTCCGCCGGACCGGCCGGGTCGGGTCCGGCGTCATCCTCGATCGTTTCCGGTCTCGAACCGGTTCTCGCTCTCGCTCTCGCGTCAGATACGCCGTTCGACGCGCCGTTCGACGCATCGCCGCCAGCACCCGACGCCTTCGACTTTCGTCGCTGAAGTTCGCGCTGGAGCCTCGTCGCCTCGTCGGGCGTGACGAACCGGATCGACCCTTCGGTGCTGGAGCCGCCGGCCGTTTCGAGGTCGACCGCGGCGACGCCGATCGCCCGCTGAATAACGCTCTGGCTCACGTCGACGTTCTGGATCCGGCCGTAGGGAATCTCGCGCTCGCGCCGGGAGATCACGCCGGAGGCGATATCGAGCGTGTCGGCCGTGAGCTGGTAGTCGAACCGGCGGTAGTACGCCGTTTCGTACGCGAGTGCTGCGAGGAGCAGCGCGCCGGAGAGCCCGACGGCCGCGGGCAGCCCCCAGTCGTTGCTGTTGGCGAGGAACAGGAGGATCACCACGAACCCCGACACCTTCTGAAGCGCCCGGTACGGGACCGACTGCGGGGCTAACTTCACACCGCGTCCTCCCCGTCCGCGCGGATAGCGAGCCGTTTCAGCTCCTCGCGTAGGTCGCTCGCACCGTCGGGCGTGAGCCCCGGGATTCGAACGTCGGCCCCGCGGGAGCCGGCGGTGTAGACGACGCAGGACGCGAGGCCGACGGTCCGCTCGACGGGGCCGCGCCGGGAGTCGACGTGCTGGATCCGCACCAGCGGCACCGTCGTCCGAACCTGGGTGATCACGCCCCGGTCGAGGTACAGCGCGTCCTCACGGATCTCGTAGCTCCACCGCCGGTACTTTAAGAGTGCGTGGCCCGCCCCGAGCGCCACGAAGGCGGTGCCGGCCACGATCGGCGTCCACACGGGGAGGTACTCGAAGTAGGCCCCGCCCGCGAACGGAGCCGTCAACAGCGCCGCGGCGAGGACCGAACGGAGGATCCAAACGACCTGAACGCGGGGGTGTAGCGACTGTGCCGTCATCGGTGTTCACCCGTCGCGTGATCGTGGGTCATGACGCCCCGTTGTCGACGCCGACGTATAAGTCCGGCCGAACTGTCGACGCCGACGGATACGTCCGGTCAGAAAGCGAAGTCGCTCCCGCCTGCGTTGAACCCGTTGAGGGGACCGCACATTACCGATCGAACGCCTCCTCGGCCTCCTTCCACTCGCCGACTCCGGACGGGTCGAGGTGGACGTGGACGTCGCCGACGTCATCGAGGCTTCGGAGCCCGGTGACGAGTTCCGTCTCGATGTCGTGGGCGTCTCGGAGCGTCATCCCGCCGTCGACTTCGACGTGAACTTCGACTTCGAGATCCGTCCCGTCGTAGTACACCGTCAGATCGTGAACCCCCTCGACGGCGGGGTGATCGCGGAGCGCCTCGGTGACGCGCTCGCGGTCGCCGGCCGGCGGCGCGGCTCCGACCAGGTACGTGACGTTCTCACGGGCGATCTCGACGCCCTGGTAGACGACGAGGAGGCTCACGAGCGCGCCTGCGACCGGATCGAGGACGGGGAATCCGAGCAGCACGCCGAACACTCCGACCAGCGCCGCGATCGTGGTGTAGATGTCGTTGAGGCAGTCGGCCGCGAGCGCGGTCAGCGCCGTGGACCCGAGGTCCGCGTTCACCAGCTCCGTGTACCAGTAAAGGAGGTACATGTCGGCCACCGCGAACAGCAGCGCGACGACGAGAATCGGGCTCGCGGCGACGTCGTGCGGGCCGATCAGGCCGGCGACTGACTCGCGGAGCAAGAGAAGCCCGAGTAGGACGATCGTGGCCCCGACGAACAGCGCCGTCAGGGGCTCGATTCGCTGGTGACCGTGCGGGTGGGTCTCGTCGGCGTCGTCGTACCGCGAACCGCCCCAGACGAACACCACCGCGCTGGCGACGAGGTCGGCGACGGAGTGTGCGGCGTCAGCGACCAGCGCCACGCTCCCGAACGTGAGCCCGGCAGCGCCCTCGACGAGGATCTTCACGGCGTTGCCGAGGACGTTCATCCCCGCGGCTCGTCGGAATCGCGCCTTATCGCCGTCACCCCACGGGTGCCACATACGTGCGGGTCGTCGACGGCCGCGCTTAAGAACCTCGTGGACGGCAGGCGACGGAGTTGTGTGACCGACCGCAACGGCGACACCGATTATTTATAAATGATTACGGCTGGCGTGCGCCGGTGAGCGGCCCGGAGGGCCGCGAACCGCCCGCACGAGGGACGCGGCGAACGGAGTGAGCCGCAAGGCTGGGGAGGCGTGAGGTGCGGTTGCGGTGCGGTGCGGGGTGGGACTCAAAGAGGCAGTCGTGAGGGCGAAGCTCGACGAAGTAAGCACCGCAGCGAAGGAGCGTCAGCGACTGAGTGAGGAGCGCAGCGAGTCGCGCGAGTCGTCGCGACTGGGGCTTTGGAAATGCTCACCGCGCCAGCAACGATATATAAACGAGCGACTGGGGCTTTGGAGGTGGTCATCACGTCGGAATCGCCAGCCGCAACCACTTATAAGCGAGCGGGTGGGATTTCGCGGCGTTCACCACGCCGTCCACGGCTTTTTGATAACCGACCCCTACGGACACACCAGTTCTCGGGTGCCACGACTGGCGCTCATGAACGACGGGGAGAGATCTCGTCCCCCTGCGTCTCTCCCGTCACGTCGCGGTCTCGGCGTATCAACGCTGATTACTGGCGGTCGTATTTTAAATACGCTGACGGAGTATCCCTCCGCATGAATTCCGGAGAGCGCGGCCAGAGCGAGGTGATCGGGGTCGTGCTCCTCCTGGGAATCACGATCGCGGCCGTGACCGTCACGGTCGCGACGGGGAGCGTGGCGCTCGGTCTGGTTACCGACGAGGCGCAGTCCTCGGGCGTCGAAAACGGGATGTCGCAGCTCAGTTCGCAGGGGAGCCTCGTCGCGCTCGGAGAGGCGGACGCGCGACGGTTCGATCTCGGCTCCGTCGACGGCGGGGAGCTCAGGCTCGACGAGAACGCCGGGCGCGTGGAGGTTCGGATCGAGACGGAAAACGAGACGGACAGCGTCTACAACGGATCGTTCGGCACGCTGGAGTACGTCGGCGAGCATCGCACGGTCGCGCTGCAGGGAGGCGGCGTCTGGGCGAGCGACGGCGGCCACGGGCGGATGATCTCGCCGCCGGAGTACCACTACCGCGGGACAACGCTCACGTTCCCGATCGTACGGCTGACCGGCGAGGAACGGTATCCCCGGAGCGGGAACGGGATTGTCCGTCGGTCCCCCGGCGATCCCGACGCCGTCAACGTGACGGACAACCCGCTGCAGAACGGAACTGTCGTCGTCGAGATCCAGAGCGAGTACTACGAGGGCTGGTACGACTTCTTCAGCCAGCGCGCCGACGGCTCGGTGACCAAAGACGACGCGAATCGGACGACGACCGCCCGGCTCGTGGTGCCGGACGATGTCACGTTCGAGCGGCCGATCTCTCTCGGCTCCGGAGGCTACACGCACGACGGCGGCGGGAGCGGGCTCGACGAGTCGGATTACTCCGAGGGGGAGAGCCATCCCGGCGTCGAGTCGCTTATTGACTCCAACGTGGAGAGCGTCGGCGAGTCGGGCGGCAACCTCAGCGACTGCCTTAACGGGTCGCCGTGCGAGAACGGGACGTACTACGCGCCCGATGACGTCGACCTCGAAGGAGACACCGACTTCGACACGAGCGGCGGGAATGTCACCATCGTCGTCAACGGTGACCTCGACATCGGCAACAGCGATCTGCAGGTGAACGACTCCAGCGAAAATTCTGTGAAATACTACGTCAACGGGTCGGTACTCGCAAACGGGAACGCCGTCGTCGGAACGACAAACGCGGAAACCGAGTCGTACAGAAACCAGTTCTACGTCCGGGACGGATTCCTCGAAGAGACCGACGGCACGATCGAGATTGACGCGGTCGTGTACGCGCCGAACTCGGACACGGAACTCGGTGGAAACGTGGCCCTCAGCGGTGGCTTCGTGTTCAACAGCCTGACCACCCAAAGTAACGCATTCGCCATCGAGCACGACGAGTCGTTGCTGGGTCGAGAGATCACGGTCACCGGCGGTGCCGGACAGAATCCCATCACGTACCTCCACGTGAGCGAGAACGTCGTGGAGCTACAGTTCGATTGACACTCGTGGGGGGTGTCGTTCAATTCACACGCCGTTTTCGGCCCGAGATCCGGCCGACGATCGAGCGTGATCCCCCCGTCGTAACGACTAAGAACGAAACGCTCCTCGGGTAGGATAATGAATTACGAGTTTTTCGTCCGAGGTGGTCCCCGTGGGCGTCGAGATTAAGGAAACGGAGGTGAGCGACGAGGACTTCGCGGAGATGAAAGGGTTTGTGAGAGATTACCTCTCGGCCAGCGTCGAGAGCGAGGACGACGGCGGACGGATGCGGTGGTATCCGTGGCACTCGTCGTCGTACCGGTTCAATCACATCCTCAACGTCGTCGACCTCGCCTCGGAGATTGCCGAAGCAGAGGGCGCAGACGTCGACGTCGTCCGGGTCGCCGCGGTGTTCCACGACGTCGCGAAGCTGGAGGCCGAACAGGACGTCCACGCCGAGGCCGGTGCCCGCGTCGCCCGGGAGTACCTCCAGAGCCGCGGAAACTACCCCGAATCGTTCATCGAGGAGGTGTGCGGCGCGATCGTCGACCACTCGTACACGGGCGATCTCGCGGACGTCCCCCTGGAGAGCCGGTGTCTGATCGAAGCCGACGTGCTCGACAAGGTTGGTGCGAACGGTGCGGTCCTGATGCTGCTCCGGATGGGCTACGAATCCCGGACGCACATGGACGCCGCGAAAATGGTCGACCGGGTGCTCCAGCGGGCGCACGATCACACCGATCGCGTCGTCTCCGACAGCGCCGAGAGCATCGCCCACCAGCGAATAAAGCGCGTGAAGTGGCTGCGGGAGTGGCTCGAAGAGGAGGTCACCCGCATGGACGCGGAGGGCGTCACCGACCGCTGAGGTAGACCCGTAGATCCCGTCGCGAGTCCCGTTTCATCCCCCTTCGCGAGTCCTTTCTCACCCTTCGACGTCGATCCGCGGAAGCACCGTTTCCAGATACCGGTGAACGCCGCTCCGCGTCGCGCCGGTCCAGTCGCGATCGGTCGTCGTCGCCCAGCGCAACATCCCGCCGATCGCCAGCGTCTGAAGCGTCGAAACCACCTCCATCGGAGGTACCGAGTCGCCGCCCTGGACGTCGCGAGCGGTCGCATCGATATCGGCCGCCGCCTCCCGGACCGTTCGCTTCAGGAACGAGCCGAACACGCGATCGCTGCGGTCGAAGTGGTCCCGATAGGCGTCGTCGGTGGCGGCCTGCGCTCTGAGTTCGACGATCGCGATCACGAACTGCGCGTCCGGTGCCCGCTCGGAGGCGTCGACGGCGGTCGGATCGATCGTCGCCGCGACGTAGACGTCGAGCCGCTCTCGCGGGGGGAGATCGAACGCGCCTGTCGAGATCGATTCCTCGAATCCGTCGAGCAGGAACTCAAGGAGGTCTATTAGGAGGTCGTCTTTCCCGTCGTAGTGGTGGTAGACGAGCGAGGGGCTCTTGTCGAACTCCTCGCCGATCCGACTGATCGTGAGATCGGCGTACCCGTGTTCGCAGAGCGCACGAAACGCGGCCCCGAGGATGGCCTGTCGGGTGTCGGTCGGCTCCGCGAACGGGTCGTGCATGGGCGACGTACCGCGCCGAGGGATTTAGCTGTCCTGATTGAACGTTCATTCAACACGCTTATGCCACGAGCGCCCGACGCGACCGTATGACTCGACTCGACGCGGCGGGCGGGCGGGCGGCGGACGGAGACGTCCCCGCGACTGACCGATTCGGTACCGGGGGCACGAGATGAGCTGGAGCGGCTGGTTCCGCACCGTTGTTCTCGTCTGCGCCGCCGCCGTCGCGCTCATCGCCGTCGGGCTCGCGGGCGCAACCGCACCTGCCTCAGCTAGCGGATCAAAGAAAAAGATTAGACTAATCTAAAAATAGGTGCTGATCGTCGGTGTCCCGCACGAATTCCGGTCCGTCCGGATCCCGATCCGTTCAAATCCCGATCCGTCCGGATCCCGGTCTGTCCGCGGATCGTTCTCTCTTCGCAGGCCTCAGCCTCGCCCTCGAACCTCAAGCTTCAATGCGCGCGGGCCACTCCTCGGCGTATGAGCGACCAACAGCTTCGCAAGGAGGCGCACGACCTCGACGTCACCGTCTGGGTCGGGAAACACGGAATCGATTCGGTCGTCGACGAACTCGACGACCAGCTCGACGACCGCAAGCTCGTGAAGGTGAAGTTCCTCCGGGCGGCCCGGGGCGGGACCACGACCGACGAACTCGCGGCGGAGCTCGCGGACGCCGTCGACGCGGAGCTGATCGAGACGCGCGGAAATACGGCGGTGCTCCACTGATGGCCGCCCCCGCGGGGGCGCTCGGAACCGTCGCGGTTTCCGGCGCGGTGCGGCCGTACCTGGGACCGGCGACCGGCCTCGCGGTCGACGCCGGGATCTTCCTCGCCGTCGTCGCGGCGGCGTACACCCTTCATAAGGCGGTCATCGCGCCACTCGTCGGACGCCTGTTCGACAAGCAGGGGCTCGGCGAGCACGCGCGACGGCCGCTCCAGAAGATCGTCACGTTCCTCGTGCTGTTCGCGGGCGTCACGGTTGCGTTCGGCGCGGCGGGATACCAGGGGTTCCTACGGTCGCTGGCGACGATCGCCGCCGCGGCGACGCTCGCAATCGGCCTCGCGCTCCAGGACGTGATCAAGAACTTCGTCGCGGGCGTGTTCATCTACACGGACAAGCCGTTCCGCATCGGCGACTGGATCGAGTGGCAGGGGAACTCGGGGATCGTCGAGGACATCTCGTTCCGGGTCACCCGCGTGCGTACCTTCGACAACGAACTGCTCACAGTACCGAACCACACCCTGACGAGCGACGTCGTGAAGAATCCCGTCGCCAAGAAGACGCTCCGGCTGAAGTTCGTCTTCGGGATCGACTACGGGGACGACGTCGAGACGGCGACCGACATCATCGTTGAGGAGGCCGAGCGGAGCGACGCCATCCTCGACGACCCCGCGCCCTCGGTGCGGCTGACGGAACTCGCCGACTCGTACGTCGGCCTGCAGTCCCGCATCTGGATCGACGACCCCTCGCGGGCCGACTTCGTGAAGGCGCGCGCGGACTACGTGAAGGCCGTCAAGGAGCGGTTCGACGAGGAGGACATCACGATCCCCTTCCCGCAGCGGACCGTCTCCGGCCGAGACGCGTGGGAGCAGCCGGCATCGTTTGACGGCGCGCAGTAGCGACCCCTGGGTGCGATTCGGCTGTTCGACCCGCAATCGATAGTAACGAACTTGAGGGTCGGGAAACTCGTTGCGTCCATGCACGTGGTCATCATCGGGGCCGGCGAGGTCGGAACGAGCATCGCTGCGAGCCTCGCATCGGACCACGAAGTCGTCGTCGTGGACGTCGACCCCGACCGCGCGGAACAGCTCAAGTACGAACTCGACGTGCTCACGATCGCCGGCGACGGAACGACGAGCGAGATCCAGTCGACCGCCGAAGTCGACCGCGCGGACATGGTCATCGCCTGTACCGACAACGACCAGACGAACCTCGTCGCCTGCGGCACCTCGAAGACGATGGGCGACGCGTTCACCATCGCCCGGGTGAAGAGCACGGAGTACCTCCGGACCTGGCAGGGGAACGAGGGAGCGTTCGGCGTCGACTTCATGGTGTGTACGGACCTCTTGACCGCCGAGAATATCGTCCGCGTCATCGGGTTGCCGGCGGCGATCGACGTCGACCCCTTCGCCAGCGGGCTCGTTCAGATGGCCGAGTTCGAGATCGCCGATGGGAGCCCGGTGGCCGGACAGACCGTCTCGGAAGCCGACCGTTTCGAGTCGCTCACGTTCGTCGGCCTGTTCCGCGACGGGGAGATGACCATCCCGCGCGGCGACACCGACATCGCGGTCGGGGACCGCGCGGTCGTGATCGGGAGCCCGGAGAGCGTCCAGTCGTTCGCGACCGACGTTGCACCGGAGACGACCCCAGATCACGCCGACGAGATCGTCGTCGTCGGCGGTAGCGAAATCGGGTACCAGACCGCTCGGCTGCTCGAAGAGCGCGACTTCAAGCCGCGGCTCATAGAGCGGGACGCCGACCACGCGCGGTGGCTCGCAGAGAACCTCCCGAACACTGTCGTGATGGAGCACGACGCCACCGACACCGAGTTCCTCTCCCGGGAACACGTCGACGACGCCGACATTCTCGTCACCGCGCTCCGGTCCGACGAGAAGAATCTGCTCGTCTCCGTGCTCGCTAAGCGATTGGGAGTCGATCGAGTGATCGCCGTCGTCGACAGCCCCGATTACGTGACCGTCTTCGAGGAGATCGGCATCGACATCGCGATCAACCCCCGCACGGTGACCGCCGAGGAAATCACTCGGTTCACGTACGAAAGCGTCGCCGAGAACATCGCGGTGCTCGAAAACGATCAGGCCGAGGTCCTCGAACTCGAACTCACCGAGGGATGCGGGCTCACCGGCCGTCCGATCTCGGAAATCGTCGCCGGGACCGACGTGCGGTTCGTCATCGGCGCGATCACCCGCGATCACAAACTGGTCACCCCCCGGGGGGACACAGTTCTCCAAGCCGGTGACCACGTGATCTTACTCGTGGAGTCCGACTCCGTGAGCGACATCGCCTCGATGGCCTGAGATGTTCTCCGGATGGAGGATACGAGTCGGCTGGCGGGCGAGCGTTGGCCTCACCGGTGATGTCCTCACCGCGCTCCCAGTTCCGCTCGCGTTCCCGCTGCTCCTAGCGTTTTACTACGGTGAGTCGCCGCTCCCGTTCCTCGTGGCGATCGCGGTCTCGCTCGCGCTCGGAGCCGCGTTCCGATCGATACAGGACCCGGCGGAGAACCTCGGTCCGCGGGAGGCGTTCCTCGCGGTCGCGTTGATCTGGTTCCTCGTCGCCGCTGTCGGCGCGATCCCCTTCGTCGTCGCCGGCGTCGGGACGGTCGCACACCCCGTAAACGCGATGTTCGAGGCGATGAGCGGACTGACGACCACCGGAGCGACCGTGCTGGAGGATTTCTCGATCCACTCTCGGTCCGTCATGATGTGGCGGCAGGTGATCCAGTGGCTCGGAGGTCTCGGCATTCTCATCCTCGCGACTGCGGTGCTCTCCGAGGTCGGCGTCGGTGGGGCACAGCTGATGGAGACCGAGACGCAGACGCGGGACCTCAACAAGCTCACACCGAAGATATCCAGGACCGCACAGCTCATCTGGGGGATATACTTTGGACTCACCGGGCTCGCGGTCGTCGTCTACTACCTGCTCGGGCTGGCGGTCGATCCGCAGATGGACTTGTACAACGCGGTCGCACACGCGTTCACGTCGGTTTCGACGGCCGGGTTCTCGCCGGAGCCTTTGAGCGTCGGCGCGTTCCACCCGCTCATCCAGTGGGCGGTCGTCCCGTTCATGATCGTGGGATCGACGAGCTTCGTCCTCATCTACTTCTTCATTAACGGCGAGCCGATGCGGCTGCTTCGCAACGAGGAGTTTCACTTCTACCTCGGCGCGATGGCCACTCTCGCTGCTATCGTCGCCGGAGCGCTGCTCCTCGATCCCGGCAGCACATTCGGTGCCGAGGCGACGCTCCGCCACGCCGTGTTCAACGTCTCGTCGATGGTGACGACGACCGGGTACGCCAGCACCGACTACGTGGCGTGGGCACCCGCGGCGAAGCACATGCTGTTCATGGGCATGTTCGTCGGCGGGATGGTCGGGTCGACCACCTGCTCAATCAAGTCGCTGCGGTGGCTGGTCGCGCTGAAGTCGTTTCGGCGGAACCTCTACACGTCCATCCACCCGGAAGCGGTGCGGCCGGTCCGGATATCGGGAAAACCAATCGACGAGGGTGCGATCCGCGACATCTACGCGTACCTCCTCTTGAGCATCGTCATCTTCTTTCTGCTCACCGTGGTCATCGTCGTCGACGCGGAGCGAACCGGACTCCGAGTGACCGAGTTCGAGGCACTCGGCGCGGCGGCGACGACGTTCCTCAACATCGGGCCCGCGTTCGGTGACGCCGGCCCCTACGGAACGTTCGCGAGCTTCTCGATGAGCACGCGAGTGGTGATGATCGTCCTGATGTGGATCGGCCGGATCGAGATCATCCCCGTGCTCGTGCTGTTCACGAAGGCGTTCTGGACATCCTGAGGGCGAATCGACACGAGACCTACTGAGGGCGTCGAACGGAGGGAAGCGCGTTTAGCGGCGGCCGACCGGCAATCGTCCCTTCGACAGTTTAATACAGCGAACAGGCTACTCCCATATCGTTCGAACAATCATGTCGTGGGGCGTCAACTGGAAAGCAAGCGTCGGTCTCCTCGGCGTCGGGATCAAGTACCTCGCCGTCACGATGCTCGTTCCGCTGGTCGTCGCTGTCGCGTACGGCGAGGATGTCTGGGTCTTCCTGGTCTCTATGGTCCTCACCGCCGCGATCGGATTCGCCGTCGAACGCGTCGATCCCGATCCGGATCTCGGTCCCCGAGAGGCGCTGCTTTTCGTCTCATTCGCGTGGCTCGCGGCGGCGGTCATCGGCACCATCCCGTACATGCTCGCCGGATACGGGACAGCGTCGACGGTCGGGCTCCAGACCGGGTCGGTCAGCGCGCTCACGGGGTCGATCGTCAACGCTCTCTTCGAGTCGATGAGCGGGTTCACGACGACCGGAGCGACCGTCCTCGGCGAGATCAGCACCGACCGACACTCCCACGCGCTTCTGATGTGGCGTCAGCTCACGCAGTGGCTCGGCGGGATGGGGATCATCGTCCTGATGATCGCTATCCTCCCCGAGGTTGCCGTCAACGGCGCTCAGCTGATGGAGTCCGAGGCACCCGGGCCGGAGCTCCAGAAGCTCACGCCGAAGATCGCGGAGACGGCGCGGGCGCTCTGGTTGATCTACTTCGGGTTTACCGTTCTTTTGGTCCTGCTCCTGTACGGGCTGCACCTCCTCGGCACTGCGCCGAACATGGACCTGTACAACGCGGTCGCACACGGTTTCACCACACTCCCGACCGGCGGGTTCTCACCGCAGGCGGATAGCATCGGCGCGTTTTCAGCGGCGGTACAGTGGATCATCATCCCGTTCATGGTCGTCGCCGGCGTCAATTTTGCGCTGTTCTGGCACGTCTTGCGTGGCGAGGTCGATGTCATGCTTGAGAACGCCGAATTTCGGGCCTACGCCGGTGCGCTCGCCGTCATCACCGCGATTCTCGCGGTGCTGCTGTTCCGTGGTGCCGCTCCAGCGATCGAGCTCGGCGGTGCGACACAGGGAGTCCCCGAAAACTCGCTTCGGCAAGCCGCGTTCCAGATTGGATCGCTTCTGAACTCCACCGGGTACGCGACCGCCGACTTCGCGCAGTGGGAGACGCACGCGCAGATCGTTCTCCTGTTCGCGATGTTCATCGGCGGATCTGCCGGCTCGACCGGCGGGGGGGTCAAGATCGTTCGATGGCTCATCGTCGTGAAAGCGATACGCCGGGAGCTATTCACCACGGCGCACCCCAACGTCGTCAAGCCGGTTCGGTTGGGCGGGAGCGTCGTCGACGAGGATGCGATCCGTGGTATCATGGTGTTCACCCTCCTGTACGCCGTTCTGTTCGCGCTCTCGGCCGTGTTCATCGCGCTCGATACGGCGCGGATCGGGATCCAGCTGTCGGTGGTGGAGTCGATCAGCGCGTCGCTCGCGACGCTCGGGAACATCGGGCCGGGGTTCGGACGTCTCGGTCCCTTCGGGAGCTACCTGTTTTTCCCCGACACGTCGAAGCTCCTGATGATCTTCTTGATGTGGGTCGGCCGGTTGGAGATCGTTCCGGTGCTCGCGGTGTTTATCTCGGCGATAGACAGTCGGTGACAATTGACTGAAGAACAGAGACAGCGAGCGCTCTCCCGTTGAGAGGAGCTATAACCGTCGATGATCCGTTGAGCGTGGAGAACACATCTTCTTAACTGCCGAGAGAAGTAGTGATCGGTATGACGAGCACCGACCAGACCGACGGACGGGATCTGCTCGACCACGTTCTTCTTCCGGTCGCCAACGAGACCGACGCGCTGGCAACGGCGCGCGCGCTCGAACCGTATCGGCCGGAGCGAGTGACCGCGCTCCACGTCGTCGAGAAGGGCGATGGCGTCCCCGACAAGACGCCCGTCGAGCAGTCCGAGGAACTCGCGACTGAGTCGTACGCCGCGGTTCGGACGGTGTTCCCCGACGCCGCCGACCACACCGCGTACGCCCGAGACGTCGTCGGCGCGATCTTCGACGCCGTGGACGAGGTTGGCGCGAGCGCCGTCGCCTACCGACCACGGGAGGGGAACAGACTCACGCAGTTCCTCTCCGGCGACCTCTCGGTGAAGCTCGTGACGAACGCGACCGTTCCGGTCATCGCGCTCCCGCGCGAGGGATCGAGCGAATGAGCGACGAGGAGCTCGCGAAGGACCTCGGTCCCCTCGCCGCGCTCACGATCGGGATCGGGACGATGATCGGCGCTGGTATCTTCGTCCTCCCCGGGACTGCGGTGGCTCGTGTGGGACCGCTCGCCGCGGCGACGTTCGTCCTTGGCGGCGTCATCGCGCTGTTCACCGCGCTATCGGCCTCGGAACTCGGCACCGCGATGCCGAAGTCCGGCGGGGCGTACTTCTACGTCAACCGCGCGCTCGGTCCTCTGTTCGGCTCGATCGCGGGCTGGGCGAACTGGCTCGGGCTCGCGTTCGCCTCCGCCTTCTACATGTACGGATTCGGCGAGTACGTCAACGCGCTCGTCGGGCTGGGTCCAGTCGGGCTCGGGCCGGTGACGCTGGAGGCCGCGCAGGTAATCGGGCTCGCCGGGGCCCTGTTGTTCATCGCTGTCAACTACTTCGGCGCGAAGGAGACCGGCGGGCTTCAGATCGTCATCGTCATGTCGCTTCTCGGGATCCTCGCCGTCTTCACCGTCGTCGGGATGTTGAACGCGGACATGGAGTCGCTACGGCCGATCGCACCGCCGGGGACGACGAGCCAAGTGCTCCCGGTGACGGGGATCATCTTCGTCTCGTATCTCGGATTCGTGCAGATCACGTCAGTGGCCGAGGAGATCAAGAACCCCGGTCGGAATCTCCCGCTCGCGGTGCTTGGATCGGTCGTCATCGTCACGGTCGTGTACGCGCTGTTCCTCGTCGTGTTGCTCGCGGCGGTCCCGACCGATCTCGTCGCGAACAACGAGACCGCGGTCGTCGACGCCGCCCGCCTGCTGTTCGGGAACTACGAGGTGTTCGGCTACTCGATGGGAGCCGTCGGCGCGGGGATGCTCCTCATCGGCGGGCTGCTCGCGACCGCCTCCTCCGCGAACGCGTCGATCCTCTCCTCGTCACGGATCAACTTCGCGATGGGACGCGAGAAGATCGTTACGCCGACGCTCAACGAGATCCACGAGCGGTTTGGAACTCCCTACAAGTCGATCGGACTCACCGGCGCGCTCATCCTCGTGTTCCTCGTCGCTGGCGGTGTCGAGTCGCTATCGACGATGGGCTCCGTGCTTCACCTCATCGTCTACGGACTGCTCAATATCGCGCTTATCGTGATGCGCGAGTCGGAGGTCGAGGGGTACGACCCCGACTTCGAGGTCCCCTTCTACCCGTTCGTGCCGGCCATCGGCGCGGTGTCGTCGTTCGCGCTGATCGCCTACATCGATCCGACGATCATCCTCCTGTCGTTCGGTCTCGTCGTGTTCGCCGCGATCTGGTACCTCGTGTACGCCCGCGGAAAGGTCGAGTCGAGGGGGGTGCTGGGGACGTGGGTCCTCGACCGCTCCGACGAGCTTCCCGAGTCCGCGGTGTCGGCGGCCACGTCGGTTCAACCGAGTGGCGGCGATTACCGGGTGATGGTACCGCTCGCGAATCCCGCGACCGAGGAACACCTGATCACTCTCGCGTCGGCCATCGCCAAGCAGCGTGACGGGACGGTCGTCGCGGTCAACATCGCGAACGTCCCCGACCAGACGTCGCTGGAGGCCGCCCGCGACCGCGGCGCGCACACCGCGGCGCACGACCTGCTCGATCGCGCCCGCGACGACGCGGAGACGTTCGGCGTCGACGTGGAGACGCACGTCGTCCTGTCACACCGGGTGTTCGAGGAAGTGTTCGACGCCGCTCGGACGTACGGCGCTGACCTCACCGTGATGGGGTGGGGAGCGGACTCTCACGGAGCGCCGGGGCGCGCCGAGACGGCGGTCGACGAGCTTGCGCACTCGCTCCCCTCCGACTTCCTCGTGTTCCGCGACCGCGGGTTCGACCCCTCGCGGATCCTCGTACCGACCGCCGGCGGCCCGGCCTCGGACCTGTCCGGAGCTGTCGCCAAGATGCTCCAGGCCGAGTTCGATGGCGAGGTCACCCTGCTTCACGTCGCCGACGACGAGGAGGCCGGACGGCGGTTCCTCTCGGAGTGGGCCGCGGATCACGACCTCTCGGACGCGACGCTCCGGATCGAGAGCGGCGACGTGGAGGCGGCCATCGACCGCGCCGCGCGGGACGCCACGATGCTGATCATCGGGGCGACCGAGAAGGGGCTGCTCTCGCGGCTGGTCCGCGGGTCGCTCGTGTTGCAGGTGCTCGACGACGTCGAGTGTTCCGTGCTGCTCGCCGAGAAACGCAGCGACCGCGGGCTCTTCGGACGGCTGTTCGGAGGCGGTGCCCGGGAGAACGCCCCGGACGGTGGCACCGAGATGGCAGCCGACACCGGCGTTTCGCCCGAGGCGTCGAACCCACCGGTCGAAGAGGAGTGAAGGCGTCGACCCGCCGGTCGAAGAGGAGTGAAGGCGTCGAACCCACCGGTCGAAGAACCGTAACGTCGATCCTCGAGGGGGACGATCCTCGGCTGGCCGTCGGCACGAACTGTAATGAATATTTATACGCAGCCGGCGGGTAGTTTCGAGCATGTACGACGACGACGAGCTCTCCGCGATCCGCGAGGCCCACGCGGAGTGGGAGGCGGAGACGCTCGATCCGGCCCTCGACCGACGCGGAGAGCGGCGCGACCGGTTCGCGACGGTGTCGAACCACGAGGTCGACCGGTTGTACACCCCCGCCGACGTCGACGAACTCGACTACGTCGAGGATCTCGGCTTCCCCGGCGAGGAGCCCTACACGCGCGGCGTCTACCCGACGATGTACCGTGGCCGGACGTGGACGATGCGGCAGTTCGCGGGCTTCGGTACCGCCGAGGAGACGAACGAGCGGTTTCACTACCTCATCGACGAGGGGCAGACCGGCCTCTCGACGGCCTTCGACATGCCCTCGCTGATGGGGCTCGATTCGGACGACCCGATGTCACTGGGCGAGGTCGGCAAGGAGGGCGTCGCCGTCGACACGCTCCGGGACATGGAGGTGCTGTTCGACGGCATCGACGTGAGCGAGGTGTCCACGTCGTTCACGATCAACCCGAGCGCGCCTGTGATCTACGCGATGTACGTCGCCATCGCCGACCGGCAGGGCGTCCCTCGTGAGGAACTCCGCGGGACCCTCCAGAACGACATGCTCAAAGAGTTTATCGCCCAAAAGGAGTGGGTAATACCGCCGGAACCCTCCCTCGATCTGGTGACGGACACGATCGAGTTCGCGGTCACCGAAACCCCCACGTTCAAGCCCATCTCTGTGTCGGGGTACCACATCCGCGAGGCGGGCTCGACCGCGGCCCAAGAGCTTGCCTTCACTCTCGCCGACGGCTTCGCGTACGTCGAGGCGTGTCTCGACCGCGGCCTCGACGTCGACGACTTCGCCCCGCAGCTTTCGTTTTTCTTCAACTCGCACAACTCGATCTTCGAAGAGGTCGCCAAGTTCCGCGCCGCCCGCCGGCTGTACGCGCGGATCATGGACGAGTGGTACGACGCCGAGGCGGACGCCTCGAAGCGGCTGAAGTTCCACACGCAGACCGCGGGTCAGTCGCTGACGGCCCAACAGCCCCTCAACAACGTCGTGCGGACCACGATACAGGCGCTGGCGGGCGTGCTCGGCGGGACCCAGAGCCTCCACACCAACTCCTTCGACGAGGCGCTGGCGCTCCCCTCCGAGCGAGCCGTGCGGGTCGCGCTCCGCACCCAGCAGATCATCGCCGACGAGTCGGGCGCGGCCGACATCGTGGACCCGCTCGGGGGCTCGTACGCGGTCGAGGCGCTCACCGACGAAATCGAGGCGGCGGCGACGGCGTACGTCGAGGAGATCAGGGAGTTGGGTGACGGTTCCGTCCGCGATGGCGTTCTCCGCGGGATCGAGGAGGGGTACTTCCACCGCGAGATCCAGCAGGCGTCCTACGAGTACCAGGAGCGCGTTGACGAGGGTGAGGAGACGGTCGTCGGCGTCAACGCCTATCGGATCGACGACGACACGCGGCCGGACCTGCTCCGAGTCGACGAGACGACCCGCGAGCGGCAGCTCGACCGCCTCGAATCCGTAAAATTCGAGCGCGACGACGACGCGGTCGAGTCGGCCCTCGACGACCTGCGCGACGCGATCGACGCCGACGAGAACGTGATGCCGGCGATCGTCGCCGCGGTGAAGGCGTACGCCACGATGGGCGAGATCATGGCGATCTTCGAAGCGGAGTACGGCACGTACCGCGAGCGGGTCGGGGTCGCCTGATCGGATCGGATGGACTGACCGGATCGGTGTCACTCAACCGGATCGGAGGCGCTCGACAGGGTCGGGATCGCCCGACCGGATCGATTCGGACGATTCGATACGGTTCGCGAGGGGGAACGGGCTCCTTTTAATCCGCGCGTCGCCAGATCACGGTATGACGGAGACGGAGATTCCCGAAGACCACCCGCGCTACGCGTCGCTCGTGACGCGTCACCGGATCGAGGCGGGCGTCGAGCAGGGGATCACCTCGAAGCAGGGGCTCATCGCCCAGGGTCGCGGCGAGGCGTTCGACTACCTCCTCGGCGAACGAACGCTTCCGAGCGCCGACGCGGCCGCGCGCGCCGCGGCCGCCGCCCTCCTCGCGGCCGACCACCCCGCGCTCTCGGTGAACGGCAACGTCGCCGCGCTGGCACCCGCCGAAACGGTCGATCTCGCGGCGGCGGTCGACGCCGATCTCGAAGTGAACCTCTTCAATCACACCGACGAGCGCGTTCGCCGGATCGCGGACCACCTGCGCGGGCACGGTGCTGACGAGGTGAAAGGGCTGGTCGGAGACGGCGAGATCCCCGGACTGGAGCACGCCCGCGGAACCGTCGACGCCGACGGGATCGAGTCGGCCGACGTCGTGGTCGTCCCGCTGGAGGACGGCGACCGCGCGGCGGCGCTCGACGCGATGGGGAAGACCGAGATCGTGATCGACCTCAACCCCGGCAGCCGATCGCCACGGACGGCGGATATCCCCATTATCGACAACCTGATCCGCGCGGTGCCGAACGTAACGACACACGCGCGCGATCTCGCCGATGTATCGCCTGCGGATCTCCGAACGATCGTCGACTCGTTCGACGCCGAGGAGGCACTGACCGAGGCCGAAGCGGCCATCCGCGAGGGCGAGTTCGAGCGATCCGCCTGACGACTGTCGCCGTCGTCATCTCGGATGTCGGAAGGGCCAAGTCCGCTGGCAACGTATCGCACGCATGGAACTCGACGAGACGGATCGTGCGATCCTTCGTATCCTCCAGGAGGACGCTCGGACGCCGTTTTCGGAAGTGGCGCGCCGGATCGACATGTCCAGCGCGACCGTTCACGACCGGGTGGGACGAATGGAGGACGCGGGCGTCATCGAGGGATACCACGCCGCCGTGGATCCGAAGGCGGTCGGTTACGGCGTCAGCGCGTTTGTCGGCCTTCGGGTCGAGCAGGGTCGCGAGGAGGACGCACTCGGCCGCCTCCGAGACATCGAGGGCGTCAGAGAAATCCACCTGACGACCGGCGAGTGGGACGTGATGCTCCGGGTCGTCGCCGAGGACACCGATCGGCTCCGCCAGCTGATGTTCGACCAGATCGCCGAGATGGACGGATTCTCGCGGTCGCAGACGATGATCATCCTCGGCACCGACTACGAGTTGGACGGACCGCCGGTGTGAGGGATGGTGGGCGAGAGGGGTCATCGGCGTGAGACGGGACCGGAACGCTCAACTCGGGAACACTCCGATCGATAGAACATGAGCACACGGGTCGAGGGACGGTTCGGGCTGTCGCCGGAGCGTGCGTGGGCGGCGGTCGTCGGTATCGTCACCGCGATTCTCGCGGTCGGATCGCTGCTGTTCCCGCGGGTCGTCTACGACCGGTTCGTCTGGCAGTACTTCTGGGGGCCGGTCGCGGCCGACGGACAGGGCGCGCAGTGCGCGGTTCGGGACGCGAGCGGGACCGAACTGCTGGCCAGTTCGGGGGCGTGTTCGGCGGCCGTCGACGCCGGCGAGGTCGTCGCTTTCCCGGGGTACACGACGGTCTCGACCGTGAGTTACGTGGTGATCCTCCTCGGGATGCTGATCGGCGTCGTCTTCCTCCTCCGGCGGCTCGACATCGGTAACGAGCTGCGATTCTTCTACGCGCTGTTTCCCTTCATGTTGCTCGGCGGCGCGCTCCGCACCGTCGAGGACTCGGGAATCGCGGCGCTGCGGGCCGGCACGGAGCCGCTGATCCCGTTCCCGGCGAGCGCGCTCCTCATCAGCCCGTTCATCTACTTCACCGTCTTCGGGTTCACGCTCCTCTGCGTCCTCGCGGCGTACGCGCTCGCCGGTCGCGGGATCGTCGACGACTACGCGCGGCCGCTGTTCGCGATGGGGTCCGTCGCGCTCGCGGCCGCGTTCGGCTACCTCTCGTACCTCGCCGCCGCGACCGACTACGTCGATTTCTACCCGATCATCCTCGCGTTGACGCTGGTGATCTCGACCGCGGCGACGGCGGTCACGTGGAAGCTCGCGACCGCCTACGAGCCGACGATACGGCAGGGAACGGGCGTCGCCGGGATCCTCATCATCTGGGGGCACGCGATCGACGGTGTCGCGAACGTGATCGGCCTCAACTGGATGCCGGCGCTGACGGGGACGGCGAATCTCGTCCCGAAGCACGTCGTCAACGCCCTCATCGTCGATTGGACCGGGCGTCTGCTTCCGCAGTCCGTCGTCTCGGTCACCGGCGACGCGTGGCCGTTCCTTCTCGTGAAGCTCGCGGCGGCGACGTTCGTCGTCTGGGTGTTCAACGGTGAAATGTTCGAGGAGTCGCCGCGATACACGCTGATGCTACTTATCACCGTACTCGCCGTCGGGCTGGGTCCCGGTAGTCGGGATATGCTCCGTGCGACATTCGGTATATAAATCGACGGGCTTGTCTGATCGGTTGCTTATAAATCTCCGATGCCGTGTAGAATCTCGTTGCGATCCGGGAGGCGGTCACCAACGACACCTTATAAGCCGCCGGGGCGGAAACCGACTCGGTAATGCTACAGGGGGTCAACGTCGCGCTCGGCGTCTCGGGGAGCATCGCGGCGGTGAAGGTCGTCGAACTTGCACACGAGTTGCGCCGCCACGGCGCGAGCGTCCGCGCCGTCATGTCCCCGGCGGCGACGAATATCGTCCACCCGTGGGCGGTCGACTTCGCGTCCGACGAGCCCGTCGTCACCGAGATCACCGGCGACGTCGAACACGTCGAACTGTGCGGCCGAGACGGCTGGGCCGACGTGCTCCTGCTCGCTCCGGCGACCGCGAACACCGCGGGGAAGGTCGCGGCCGCGGTCGACGACACGCCGGTCACAACCTGCGCGACGACCGCTATCGGCGCGGGGGTGCCGGTCGTGATGGCACCCGCGATGCACGAGCCCATGTACGACCATCCCGGCGTGATCGACGCGCTGGACGCGCTGGACGCGTGGGGGGTGACGTTCGCGGACCCGCGGATCGAGGAGGGGAAGGCAAAGATCGCCGCGGAACGGGAGATCGTGACGGAGGTCGCCCGGGCGACGACGCCGCAGACGCTCTCGGGGACGCACGTCGTCGTCACCGCGGGCGCGACCAAAGAGCGGATCGACCCGATCCGGATCCTGACGAATCGGGCATCGGGAAAGACGGGCCGCGCGGTCGCCCGCGCCCTGTACGTCCGCGGCGCGCGAGTGACGCTGGTCCAGGACGGATCGGAGGTCCCGTACGCCGACGTGGTCGCGGTCGAGACTGCCGACGAGATGATGCGCGCATGTCGTCAGACCGCGGCCACCGCCGACGCGCTGATCTCGGCAGCCGCCATCTCCGATTTTACCGCCGACGCCGTCGAGGAGAAGATCCGGTCGGGGTCGCCGCTGTCGGTGGACCTGCAGCCGACCCCGAAGCTTATCGACTCGGTCCGCGAGGCGTACCCGGACCTCCCAATCGTCGGGTTCAAAGCCGAGACGTCGGGCGACGACGAGGCGATGATCGCGGAGGCCGAGCGGATCCGGGACCGCGTCGGTCTCGCGTTCGTCGTCGCCAACGACGCCACCGTGATGGGCGAGGACGAGACTCGCGTCCTCCTCGTCGGCGACGAGGGGACCGCCCCCGAGGAGGTCGCCGGCACGAAGGTCGTCGTCGCTGGGCTGATCGCCGACAGACTGGCCGAGGCGCTCGGACGGGGCGACTGAGCGGTTCTCCGACCCGCGGGCTGCCGGGGGGTTTCGCAGGTTCGAGCGACGGTTCCGTCCCGATATCCGCTCGGATACAAACTGTTTTGAGGCGGTAGGAAAACGATCCGGGTAGAGATATCGATGCACACAGAGACCGTCATCCCCGGATCCGTCGGAGGTGTGGTGGGTGGCTGATACCGGCGACGGCGTCGATTCGAGCGACATCGAAAGCGGCACCGCAGCTGGCGACGAAGTCGGCGCTGGATCGCCGGGGGCGGTTGTCGTTCCCGTCGAGCCCACGCCGACCCTCCGCGCGACGGTCGCGCACGCCGTCGAGACCGCCGCCGAGGGGGAGTTCTCGGCGGTCCACTTCGTGGAGATCGCTTCGTGGCGCGACGGCGACCCGGAGAGCGACCGGCGGGCCGCCGAGGCCGAGCGCGTCCTCGAACGGGTGGCCGCGTGGGCCGAAGCCGACCTCGACGACTCCGACGCGGACGCCGTGAATGTCGACATTGTGACCGAACTCATCGGGAGCGACGAATACCTCTTCGGCCCGGACGACTACGTCGGTGTGCTGGCGGCGTACGCCGAGGCCAACGGTGCCGACGCGGTTCTCCTCGATCCGGAGTACACTCCAGTCGGAAACACGACGCTGCTCCAACCGCTGGAGTTCGCGCTCTCGAACACGTCCCTCGACGTGGAAACGGCTCCCGTGACTCGACCCACGCGACGCGAGCGGCTCCGGACCGAGGCGACCGGTATCCGATTCGCAACGATGTTCGGTCTTTCGCTCGCGTTCTACCTCGTGCTCGGCGATCCGCTCTACTGGTTCGATTTGGTGACCGGCGTCGCGACCGCGGCGGTCGTTTCCATCACCCTCTCACGGATCAGCTTGGACGCCGATCCGGCGATTCCGCGGACGCCGATGCGGCTCGTCCGGGGCGCGATCTACGTTCCCGTCCTGTGTTATGAGATCCTCATGGCGAACCTTGTGGTCGCCCGGGTGATCTTGGACCCGCGACTCCCGATCGAACCGACGATGAATCGATTGCGCGTGATCGTCGGAAGCGGGCTTCCGCTGATGACGCTCGCGAACTCGATCACGCTGACGCCGGGGACGCTGACGGTCCGCGCCCGCGACAGCGACCTCTACGTCCACTCGCTCGTCCCGTGGGCCCGCGACGGGCTCTTCGACGGGTCATTGGAACGGTGGACGCGGTTCGTCTACTACGGCCGCTCGTCCGCCCGGCTTCCCACGCCGCGCGAACGCGACGACTGCGCGATCCTGCAGGGGCCCAACGCGACGGAAGAGCTACCGATCGCCGCGACCGACGGCGGCCCGACGGCGGAGCGTGACATCGGTGTCGAATCGGGCGATTCTCGGGCAGACGATCTCGGCACGGATGAATCCGACGCAGGCGGTTCCGGAATCGGTGACGCTCGCGACGCCTCAGAGGTGACCGACGAATGACCCTCGTCGACGCCACGGTCGCCGCGGGTTACACGGTCGGCGACTTCCTGCTGCTCTCGGCCGCGGGGTTCACCGTGCTCGCGATCGGAATGCTGTACCGCGCTGTAAAGGGGCCGACCATGCAGGATCGGGTGCTCGCGGTGAACGTCCTCGGGACGAACACCGTCGTCATCCTCGCCATCCTGAGCGCGGCGCTCGAGGAACCGACGTTCCTCGACATCGCGCTCGTGTACGCCCTGTTGAACTTCCTGATGGCGATCGCCATCTCGAAGTTCACGGTCGAACGAGGTGGCGTCCTGTGATCGCCGCGATCGAGACGGCCCGCGTCGTGCTCGTCGTGGTCCTCATCCTGCTCGGGCTGTTCTTCTCGTTCGTCTCCATGACGGGCGTGCTCCGGCTTCCGGACGTGTACTCCCGGGCGCACACCGCCTCGCAGGCCGACACCCTCGGCGCGGGCTTCGGGCTCGCGGCCGTGGCGCTCACCGTCGGCTGGGAGGGAGCGGGATTCAAGACAGTGCTCCTGTTGTTCTTCATCTTCGTGACCAACCCGACGGCGGCGCACGCCATCGCTCGGGCCGCTTTCGAGGAGGGAATCGTCCCGTGGACGGAGGGGGACGATCGCCGATGACGGGAGGTCCGTTCCTCGCGATTGGATCGGCTCCCCTCGCTATCGGCGCGTCGCTCCCTTCGACGGCCCTCGCGACGCCGGCAGTCGCGCAGATCACGGCGATCGAAGCGAGCCTGCTCGCGTTCGTCGTGCTCACGGCGCTCGCGACAGCGCTGGCGCGAGACGTGCTCGCGGCCGTCATCGTCTTCGGCGCGTACAGCCTCGGAATGGCGGCGCTGTACACGTTCTACCGCGCGCCGGACGTGGCGCTGACGGAGGCCGCGATCTCCGCGGGCGTGACGACCGTGCTCCTGCTGTTGACCCTCGCGAAGACGACGCGGATCGACCACGAGGCCGCCTTCGAGTCGGTGAATCTCCCGGCCGCGGGAGCCGCCGGGTTCCTGTTTGCCGGGCTTTTGCTCACGATGGGCGACATTCCGGCGGTCGGATCGCCCGACGCTCCGGTGTGGTCGAACCCGGACGTGAGCCAGTGGTACCTCGCGGAGACGTACGCGCAGACCCACGTCGAGAACACCGTGATGGCCGTGCTGGCGGCGTTCCGCGGATTCGATACTTTCGGCGAGGCCGTCGTCGTCTTCGCCGGCGGAATCGCCGCACTGATCGTGCTGCACCGGGAGGTGTTCGCATGAGCGACGCGAACGTCGACGACACGACCGACGTCGACGATGGCTCGGTGGCTGTAGATGACGACGACGCGACCAATGTCGCGCCGCACCGGGCCGTCAAACGGTCGGAGCGACTCGACTCCGAGCGGCGGCAGGGAACCCCGTACACCGAGAGTCAGGTGATCATGCCGACCGTGAAGATAGTCGCGCCGTTCGCGTTCACGTTCGGGCTGTTCATCACCTTCCACGGGGGCGGGTCTCCGGGCGGGGGGTTCCAGGGCGGCGCGATCATGGCCGCCGTCGTGTTCATGATCGCGTTCGCGTTCGGCATCGAGGCGACCCGAGACTGGCTCGCGAATACCGTCGTCGTCGCCCTCGCGGTCGGGGGAACGCTGGTGTTCGCCGGTATCGGGCTGGTTCCGGCCGCGCTCGGCGGCGCGTTCCTTCAGTACGACTTGTTGCCCATCCCGATCCTCGATCCCGTCAAGTACGGGATGGAGGCCGTCGAGATCCTCGGGATCGCCCCCATCGTGAGCGGCGTGCTCATGGGACTGTTTTTCCTGCTCGCCAACGGCTTCGCGTCCGACGGAAACGGCTTCGAGGACGACGACCTCGACGAACCGAGTTCCGAGGATGGCCGCACAGCGGACGACGCGATCACCGACGGCGGCCACACGGCGGACGACGGAGGTGACCGATGACGGGCTTCCTCGCCGATGTCCCAGTCGATGTTGCGGCCGCCATCGAGAACAATGTCTCGGCCGCCGTCGCGACCGATGTCGCGGCCACAGTCGGAGCCGATATCGCGGCCACAGTCGCGTCTGGGATGGCGACGGTTGCAACAGCTGGGGCGGTCGACGTGCTGACGACGCGGCACGCATACGTCGGATTCGCGATGCTGTTGTGTATCGGGCTCTATATGATGATCGCAAACCCCAACCTCGTGAAGAAGATAATCGGGCTGAATCTGTTCCAGACGGCGATATTCCTGCTGTTCATCACTTCCGGATACGTGGAGGGCGGGTCGATCCCGATCGTCGCGGAGGGCGCGGCCGAGACGGGGACGTACGTCAGCCCGCTCCCGCACGTGATCGTACTTACGGCCATCGTCGTCGGCGTGAGCCTCACCGCGGTTGGGCTCGCGCTCTGTATCCGAATCTACGACGAGTACGGGACCCTCCGGACTGACACCCTCCGTGAGCTGCTTCGCGACGAGGGGTCGCTGCCGGAGCGTGCCCGGATCGGGACCGACGCCGCGCTCGACGCCGAAGACGCCAGCGACGGCGGCGACGGGAGCGGTGGAGACGTCGGAGCCACCGCGGCCGACGGAGGTGTGACGGATGACTGACGTCCTTCTCCCGGTCGCGATCGCCGTGCCGCTCGTCGCGGCGACGCTGCCGATAGCGCTCGGAGGTCGGTACGACGACGTCGGGTGGCCGGTCGCGGCGGCCGCGACGACGGCTCTCACCGGTCTCACGGCTGCGATCGGCTCGGAAGTCGCCCTCGGCGGCCCGGTCTCGCACGCGCTCGGGACCTATCAGCCGCCGATCGGGATCGAACTGGTCGCCGACGAGCTGTCGGTCGCGGTGCTCGCGTTGGTCGCCGTCGTCTCGCTGGCGACGCTCGCGTTCGCGCGGGTCGCCGGGCCGCGCGGGAACCCGTTCTACAGCGGCTACCTGCTCTTGGTCGGCGGGCTCACCGGACTCGTCCTCACCGGCGACCTGTTCAACATGTTCGTCTTCCTCGAGATCGTCGGGATCTCGACGTACGCGCTCATCGCGGCCGACCGGTCGGGAGCGAGCGCGTACGCGTCGCTCAAGTACCTCGTGGTTGGGACGGTCGGGGCCTCCCTGTACCTGCTCGGCGTCGGCTACGCCTTCCTCGCGACGGGCACGCTGAACATGCTCGACATGCAGACGCAGATCGTCGCGCAGGCGAGCTACGCAGACCCCCTAATCCGGGCGAGCTACGCCCTGATCGTCGCCGGACTCGGTCTGAAGATCGCCGTGTTCCCGATCCACGCGTGGCAGCCGGACGCGTACCAGCGCGCGCCGGACGCCGTCACGATGATCGTGGCGGCGCTGGTGTCGACGGCGAGCGCATACGCGCTGATTCGGGTGAGCTACACCGTCTTCACCGTCGACTTCCTCGCGGCCAACGAGGCGATCACGACGGTCATGCTGATCGCCGCCGCTGCGTCGATACTGGCCGGGTCCGTACTCGCGGCGATGCAGTCTGACCTGAAGCGGATGTTCGCGTACTCCTCGGTCGCCCAGTTCGGGATGATCGTGGCCGCGGTCGCGCTCGCGAACGAGACCGCGCTCCTCGGGGCGATCGTCCACCTGGTCGGCCACGGCCTGCTGAAGTTCGGGCTGTTCCTCGGCGTCGGGTTGCTGGCGTTCGGCTACGGTGCCCGCCGGATCGAGGACCTCGCGAGCGTCGCACGGGAGGCGCCGTACACGTCCGGAGCGATAGCCGTGCTCGGTCTCGGACTCGTCGGCATCCCGCCGTCGATCGGCTTCCTCGGCAAGTGGTATATCGGCGTGGGCGCAGTCGAATCGAGCCTGGGAGGCGGTGGGGCGGCCGGAATCGGCATCGCCGCGGTGATCTTCGTCAGCACGCTGTTCACGCTGTCGTACGTCGCGCGGCTGATAGAGCGGTTCTACTTCGCCGGCGTCGGGATTCCAGGCGGTCACGATGACGGTCACGGTCCCGATCACGGCGACGAGGTGTCCCCCGATCACGGCGACGACGTCGCCGCGGCCGACGGCGGTCGCGAGCGCTCGTCCGCGGAGGATGCTGCCGGTCGCATCGTCACGCCCGTCGAGGGCGCACCGCGGTCGTCGTGGATGCCCGATCGAGTTCCGCCGGCGTCGCTGGCCGTCCTTATCGCCGCGGCGCTCGCGACGGTCGCGCTCGGCTTCGGCGGATTCGCGCTGTTCGAGTGGTTCGACCCCTACATCACGGAGGTGTTCGCATGACTGACGCTCCAATCACCGACTTACGTCCCCTACTGGCGGTTCTCGTCTCGTTCGTCGCGTCGTTCGTCATCGTCGCGTCGTACCGTTCCCCGAACGTCCGCGAGGGGTGGACGATCGCCGCGGCGGTCGCGAAGTTCGGGATCGTCGCTTCGATGCTGCCCGCCGTCCTCGGCGGTGCCGTCTTCGAATGGTCTCTCGGCGCGTTCCTGCCGGGGGGTATCGAGTTCGTCCTTCGCGCGGACGCGCTCGGGATGCTGTTCGCGTTCCTCGCGAGCGGGCTGTGGATCGTCACCTCGTTTTACAGCATCGGCTACATGCGCGGCAACGACGAGGTGAACCAGACCCGATACTTCGCGGCGTTCGCCGTGTCGCTGTCGGCGACGATGGGAATCGCGTTCGCGGGCAACCTCGTGACGATATTCGTCTTCTACGAGCTCCTCTCGATCGCGACGTACCCGCTCGTCGCCCACGACGAGACCGACGAGGCGCGCTCGGCCGGTCGAAAGTACCTCGCGTACACGATGTTCGGCGGCGGCGTGTTGGTGCTCGCCGGTACCGCTCTCGTCTACCTGATCGCCGGCAACGTCTCCTTTACCGCCGGTGGTATCGAGGAGCTGGCAAACGCCGACCCCGGGCTCGCGATGCTCGCTTTCTTCCTGCTCGCGATCGGATTCGGCGTGAAAGCGGGCATCATGCCGCTCCACCAGTGGCTCCCCGAAGCGATGGTCGCACCGACGCCGGTGTCCGGGCTGCTCCACGCGGTCGCGGTCGTCAAGTCGGGCGCGTTCGGCGTCTCGCGGGTCGTCCTCGACGTGTTCGGCCCGGAACTCGTCTTCGACCTGTCGCTCCCGTTCGGCTTCTCGGCCGGACTCGTTCTCTCGACCATCGGTGCGAGCACGCTGACGGCGGCGTCCATCATCGCCATGCGAAAGGACCACCTGAAACAGCGGCTCGCCTACTCGACGGTGAGCCAGCTGAGCTACATCATCCTCGGCCTCGGGCTGTTCGGCTGGTACGGGCTCGTGGGCGCGCTGCTGCACATCCCGGCACACGCGTTCATGAAGCTCACCCTGTTCTTCTGTGCGGGGAACCTCCACGTGTCGACGCACACCGACTATATCTCCGAGATGGCGGGGATCGGAAAGCGGATGCCCCTGACGATGGGCGCGTTCACGGTCGCCGCACTCGGGATGGCCGGAATCCCGCTACTCGCCGGATTCGTCAGCAAGTACTACATGCTGGTCGGCGGGGTACAGATGGGCGCGGAGCTGACCCCGGTCGCGTACTATCTCGTGGGCGCGCTGCTGCTCTCGGGCGTGCTCAACATCGCGTACTTCTGGCCGGTGATCTACACCGCCTTCTTCGAAGCGGAGGACGCTCACGACGCGAAACCGCTCGTCGACTTCCGAATGGGCGGCGAGTCGCGGTCGACGCTCCCGGCGACGGACGGGGGCCGCGCAGCGGACGACGGGGGGCGCACAGCGGACGACGCGGCGACCGACGGAGGCAGCCCGGAGGACGACGAATCGGCCGACGAGCAGAACCTCGACGCCGTCGACGAGGTTGTTGAGAGCGCGGAGGACGGCGGGAGTGAAGAGTCGCCCTCCGACGACGACGCTGAAGCTCTCGACAACGCTGAAGCTCCCGACGACGCCGAAGCTCCCGACGACGCCGACATCCCGGACGCGGAGTTGGGCGACCTCCCGACCGACGAGGAGGGCGTCGTGCGGCCGGACTTCGCCACGAGCGAGCGCAACTTCTCGGAGCCGGCAGAGCGCGTCGACACCGGCGACTACGCCGTCGATCAGCGGCCCTCTGACGTCGACGTACCGTTCGGCGTGGGGGACGGTGAGGACGACCGCGGCCGGGACGGAGGCGAGGGTTCACACGCCGGCGGAAGCGACGACGGTGGTCACGGTGACGGGAGCCACGCTGGTGAGGAGAACCGCGATGATGGGGAGAACCGCGATCACTCCACGGACCACGACGACCACGCCGGCGGCCCGCCCGCAGGCGGTTGGGAGCACGTCGCGGGGCTCGACGCCCTCCGCGGGCGCGAGTCCACGTGGTTCACCCTCGGACCGATCCTCACCGCGATGAGTCTCGCGGTGCTGCTCGGGATCATCCCTTACGAGATGGGCTTCTTGGAGCTGATCGAGCTCATCGTCGACACGCGGCTTCCCGAGGAGGCGATGCGCCCATGAACCCGGTTCTCACATCGATTCCGCCGTACCTCGTGCTCGCGGTGGCGGCGCTCGCGGTGCTCGCGCTCCCGCGTCGGGCGGGTCACGCGGCTGCCGCGCTGGCGACGGCGTTCACGTTCGCGCAGGCGGTACTGCTGGGCGACGGCGGCGCGGGAGCGCACCTCGCGACGCAGCTGTTCGGCTTCGACGTCGTCCTGTTCAACGTCGACCAGTTCTCGCTGCTGATGGGCGTCGTCGTCGGCTTCCTCGCGACCGCCGCGGTGCTGTACGCGTACGGCAGCGACGCGCCGACGTGGGTGACGGCGTTCGCGCTGATCTACGTCTCCTCGACGGTCGGGACGATCTACGCCGGCGACTGGCTCACCCTGATCTTCTTCTGGGAGCTGATGGCCGTCACCAGCACGCTGTTGGTGTGGCAGTACGGCGGCAAAGCGGTCAGGGCGGGGTACCGCTACGCCCTGTTCCACGGGATCGGCGGGACGTTCCTGCTCGGCGCGGTCGTCGTCCACGGCGCGTCGATGCTCGGCAGCGTCCCGGCCGACGAGATCTTCCTGTTCGCGGAAGCGACCGGGATCCACGCCTCGGCGACGCTGCTCGCCGCGATCGGGATCGGAATCAACTGCGGATTCATCTTCCTGCACACGTGGCTGCCGGACACCTACCCGCGCCCGCACGTCGCGGCGTCGGTGTTCCTCTCGGTGTTCACGACGAAGACCGCGGTGTACGTGATGTACCGCGCGTTCCCCGACGGCGGCATGTGGCTCGCGTACCTCGGCGGGTTCATGGCCGTCTACGGCGCGTTCTTCGCGCTGTTGCAGTACGATCCGCGTCGCTTGCTGTCGTACCACATCCAGGCGCAGGTCGGCTACATGCTGGCCGGGCTCGGACTCGCCACCTACGTCGGCGACTTCGCCGTCACCGGCGGGTTCGCGCACCTGTTCAACAACGTGCTGTACAAGAGCCTGCTGTTCATGGCAGTCGGCGTCGTGATCTACCGGACCGGCGTCGAGGACATCAAGGAGATGGGCGGGCTCTGGCGGGTGATGCCGGTCACCTTCCTCGTGTACCTCGTCGGCGCGGCCTCGATTACGGCCGTTCCCGGATTCAACGGGTTCATCTCGAAGGGGATGGTGATCGACTCCGCTCACGAGGTCCACAACTACGAGCTGCTGCTCGGCGAGGGGCTGCTCTGGTGGCTCCTCATCCTCGGTGGCGTGGGGACGTTCATGTCGTTCATCAAGCTCGGATACTACATGTTCTTCCACGGGTCGGCGACACTGAACCCGAAGGACGCCACCCGGTTCCAGACGGTCGGGATGGCGTTAGCGGGCGGGGCGTGCGTCTTCTTCGGCACGCCGGCCACCTACGGCTATCTCGTCGACCTGATGCCGTTCACCGAGGCGATCGCCCCGCAGCTACACCCCTACAGCACGAGTCACCTGACAGAGAGCGCCGCGTTGATGGCGGCCGGGTTCGTCGGCTTCTTCGCGCTGAAGCGGCCGCTCGGCTGGCTCGCTCACCGGATGCCCGACGTCGACGCGGTGACGTACCCGGCGGCGTTCTACCTCGGCCGCGGCTCGGTCTGGGGCGTCACGGAGCTGTGGGCCGCGGTCGACCGCTTCGTGATGGACCTAGTCGGGGTCATCGAGTGGACCGCGATGCACCCGCGGGAGGCCCTCGCGCGGGCCGGCGTCGACGTCGAGATACGGACCGGAATCGGCCGAAGCGTCCTCTTCTTGACGCTCGCGGCGGGCGTCGCGCTGTTCGTGTTCGTCCTGAGCTGAGGGCGGTTCGAATCCGCCCCACCGAATTCGTCAAATAGTTGCCGACATCCGTCAGTCGTCGTCAACGACGCAAACGGCGCTATCGACTCAGTCGTCGGCAGCGGTCGGCTTTTCGGCGTCGACCTCCACACCTTCGCGGGGGCCGCCCGCGTGTCCTTCGTGAACGACGGCGGTCGCCAGTAGCTCGGGGGAGATGGCCGGCACCTCGTCCGGAGAGACTGGCCCGTCTCGGGCGATGGCCTCGATCGAGCGGGGGAACTCGCGGATCTCCTTGTGGATCGCGAGCCCGGCCTTTGCACCCTGCCCCATCGCGACGGGGACCTGATTGTGTCCGGGCGTCACGTCGCCGACCGCGAAGATGCCATCGACGCTCGTTCGACCGTGGTCGTCGACGTCGATCTCGCCGCTCTCGGTGAGATCGCATCCGAGCCCCTCCGCGAGCGCGGTGTTGTAGTCCGACCCGTACATCGGGAAGCCGCCGCGGTACTCGCGGGTGGTGCCGTCTGCGAACTCCAGCGCCGCCAGCCAGCCCGAGTTCGGGTCGTTCTCGACGCCGGAGATCTCTTCGCGGATCACCTCTATCGGGTGCGCCTCCAACTGAGCGGCGGTCTCCTCGCTCCACGTCGGCTCCGCGCCGCGGGTGAGCAAGTCAACGTCGTCGGTGACGTTGAGCATGATCATCGCGACGTGAGCGGCCGCTTCGCCGTGGCCCATCACGTACACCGGCTCGTCGACGAACATGTACGCGTCGCAGTGGAGACAGTAGTGAAGTCCCTTCCCGGTCCGCGGCAGGGGCGGGTCGGGTCGCTCGTCGGAAAATCCGGTCGCGAGCACGACCCGATCGGCGAGAAACTCGGCGTCGTTCGTCGAGAGGCGGAAGCGACCGTCGTCGGTGCCCTCGACGTCCGTGACGAAGCCGCGCTCGAAGGTCCCGCCGTACGACTGCACCTGTTCGCGCCCGGTGGCGAGGAATTCGTTGCCGGACGTCTCTTCGGTGACGCCGATCACGTTGTGGGTGTCGGCCATCATCGCCGCTCGGCCGCCGCCGCGGTCGATAAGCACCGTTTCGTGGCCCAATCGGGCCCCGTACAGGGCGGTCGTCAGTCCGGCGGGACCCCCGCCGACCACCGCGACGTCGTAGTCGTCGTCGGACGAACTCATTGCGCCGGTTACGAGCGCCTCGGGTTTAAATGGCGTCGTGGTGTGCGCGCTCCGCGACCACCCAACGGATCGGTACTATCGCCTCGCGTCGTCCGCACGACCGCCCCGCATCGCAAAGCGATCGCTCGACTGAGGGCTCCGACGACGAACTGCAGATCGCTGTGGGCCGGTCAGTTTTCGGTCGCCTCCCTGCCATTTATATCGATCCGTCGCGTGCCCTGTGGCAGTGGTTTCTCGACTCGCAGTCGCCGCCGCGCTTCTCGTCGTCGGCGCTGCCGCCGACGCGGGATCGACCTACGTCGCGATCGCCGGCGGAGAGTACGTCGAGGGGTCGCCCATCGGCAGCGCGTTCATCACCCGATTCGGACTCGTGCCGGGGATGGCGCTCACCAAAGTCCTCGGAATGGTCGTTATCGGCGTTCCAGTCGCGATCGCGGGCGGGACCCGCCGGCTCATCGCGACGGTGATGTGCGCCGGAATCGGCCTCATCTCGCTCGGGGTGGCCGCGCGGAACCTCCTTCTTTTCGCCGGGTTCTGGACGTGATCGAGCCGAAGCGCCGCAGGAACGGGACGGCGGGTGCGATCTTGCGGCTGAAACGCAGATACGGGAGTTGCTCGGGACCGCACGTACGGAAGGAGGCCGAAGTTGCGCTGGTGAAATCCTCGATAGTTGTGATATGTCTCTCGGGACACCAATCCAGAAATAGCGATGAGCGATTGCGGGAGTGAGGATCGCAGACCACCGTCGCCGACGTGGTATTTAAACGGCCGAATGTGGCGGCGACGGCTATTTATAAATAGAGAGTCGGTGGCGCGCCTCCGAGCGGCCGATAGGCCGCGAGGAGCCCGCGAGGGAGCCCGCGGCCGC
>NZ_JBHSXI010000012.1:0-181519 GCF_042662525.1 Halorubrum trueperi | reverse complement strand
AGGCGTTCACGAGAGCGGAGCTCTCGTGAGCCAATCAGAACGCTTTGCGTTCTGATGACGACACAAGCAGGGAGGGACAGGAGGTCCCTCTTGAAGCCGGCGCGCAGCGCCGGCGACACCGCAACGAGGGAACGAACGAAGTGAGCGACCGAGTGAGGAGCGCAGCGAGCGTGCGCCCGCCTCGCGACTGGGGCTTTGTAAGTGTTCACCACGCTGTCGACAATCATTTATAAGCAATCAACGCCACACACTGAGCGATTCACCGCGCCGTCAACGATATATAAACAACCGCTAACAACACCACTCGTTCACTTATAAACGACCCGTCGACCGAATTGATATACTCACTCCCGCTCGTAATCAAAAGTCGTCGACGGACGCTGTTCAGTTGGGAACGGGTCTGAAAATTGTCAGCTCAGTGAAACCGCCGAACGCAACCCGGCGATCCGGTCGGACCGCGAGGCGGAACTACTTTTAAACGGCTCGTCGAAGGTCGGGGACATGACCGACGAGCCCGATAAGAGCGAGGATCCCAACGACGAGGTCCAGTACCACATTGAAGTCGGCGACGGCGACGTCGCCGACGCCGTGCTCCTCCCCGGCAACCCGGAGCGCGTCGACAAGATCACCGCGCTGTGGGACGACTACGACGAGATCGCGCGCCACCGGGAGTACCGCACCGCGACGGGCTCCTACGACGGCGCGCCAATCTCCGTGACGTCGACGGGGATCGGTTCGCCGTCGGCGGCCATCGCGGTGGAAGAACTCGCCAGGGTGGGCGTCGAAACCTTCATCCGGGTCGGCTCCTGCGGAGCGATCCAGCCCGGGATGGACGTGGGCGACCTGGTGATCACGACCGGCGCGGTCAGACAGGAGGGGACGAGCGACGAGTACGTCCGCGAGGATTACCCGGCCGCCGCCGACGGGGAGGTCGTCTCCGCGCTCGTCGCGGCCGCGGAGCGACTCGGCTACGACTACCACACCGGCGTCACCATGAGCGCCGACTCCTTCTACGCGGGACAGGGCCGACCCGGGTTCGAGGGATTCGAGGCGGCCGGCTCCGACGAACTGGTCGCGGAACTCCGCGACGCGAATGTGAAGAACATCGAGATGGAGGCGTCGGCGATCCTCACGATCGCGAGCGTGTACGGTCTGCGCGCCGGCGCGGTCTGTTCCGTCTACGCGAACCGCGTCACCGGGGAGTTCCGGACCGAGGGCGAGTCGCGCGCGGCCGAGACGGCGAGCCTCGCCGTGAAGCTCCTCGCGCGTATGGACGAGGTGAAACGCGAGGCGGGTGCGGATCGGTGGCACGCGGGACTCTCGCTGTAGGTCGAGGAGTCGCATCCGTCGAACAACACGCGCGTCGAGTTTCGTTCCGCACGCCATCCGTCGCGTCCGTTCTCCACACCACTCGTCACGGTCGTTCCAAAGCGACTTTACCCGCGGGCCGCCGACCGACATTTATGACCACACAGATCGTCGTCGTCGGGTCCGGATACGCCGGCGCAGGCGCGGTGAAGGCGTTTGAGGACGAGGTCGGCGACGGCGAGGCGGAGCTGACGTGGGTCTCGGAGCACGATTACCACCTCGTGTTACACGAGGTTCATCGCGCGATCCGCAACCCCGCAGTCGCGGACAAGATCACCATCCCTGTCGACGAGATCAAGTCCTCCCAATCCGACTTCGTGCAGGGTCGCGTCGTCGACGTCGACACCGACGAGTGCGTCGTCGAGACCGACGACGGGACCACCGTCGACTACGACTACCTGCTTCTCGCCGTCGGTTCCACGACGGCCTTCTTCGGCATCGATGGACTGAGAGAGAACGCCCACCAACTGAAGGGCCTCGACGACGCGAAGGCGATTCACGAGGAGATTCGCTCGGCGGCCGCCGAGGCGACGCGCTCGGACCCCGTGAACGTGATCGTCGGCGGTGCCGGGCTCTCCGGGATCCAGACGGCGGGCGAGATCGCGGCGTACCGCGACAAGCACCGCGCGCCGATCGACGTCACGCTCGTCGAGGGGCTCGACGAGGTGTTCCCCGGAAACGATCCGCAGATCCAGGGCGCGCTGCGACAGCGACTGGAGGACGCCGACGTGAATATCCTCACCGGCGATTTCATCTCGAAGGCGGACGAGGATGCCGTCTACCTCGGCGGCGGCGAGGAGGAGGAGTCCGAGGAGCTCGCCTACGACGTGCTGATCTGGACCGGCGGTATCACGGGCCAGCCGGAGCTGGAGGACGTCGAAGTCGAGAAGGACGAACGCTCCAACCGCGTTCACGCCGGCTCCGATTTCACCACGAGCGACGACCGCGTCTTCGCCATCGGCGACACCGCCCTGATCGAGCAGGGGGACGACGACGTCGCGCCGCCGACCGCGCAGGCCGCGTGGCAGGCCGCGGAAGTCGCCGGCGAGAACCTCGCGCGCGCCGCCCGGGGCGCGCCCCTGAAATCGTGGACGCACGAGGACAAGGGAACGGTCATCTCTGTCGGCGAAGACGCCGTCGCTCACGACGTGATGGGAGTGCCCATGAAGACGTTCGGCGGCACGCCGGCGAAGCTCCTGAAGAAGGGCATCGCCACGCGCTGGATCGCGAAGGTCTCCTCGACTGGACGCGGCGTGAGCGCGTTCGGCGACATGTAGACGGGACGGAGTCCGACCGCAGCCGACGGCCAATCGAACCCGTTCGCCCGATTTCTCTCACGGACGGACCATCGACCACCTAGTGACCCTCACTGCCGACTCCCGATCGACGACATTCGACTGGGGGCCCTCGGCCCTCGATTGAAGCGCAGCGCAGCCGCTCACCGAACCGAGAACGAAGAGAATCGGAGAGCGTTACCGCCCCGTGACGGGGCGTTCGCTGGGACGTCGGTCGCTGGGATGTCAAATCCGCGTCGAGAACGCGTGGCGGCCTCAGTGCTCGGCGGGTTCGTCGGGCGCGCGCATGTCGTCGATGCGGAGTATGAGGACGTTAGCGGTGTCGTCTTTCCCGTCGACGGTCCCATCGATGACGAGCTTCGAGAGGGGCGTCGGGCCGACGGTGACCGAGTCGCCGTCGTGGAAGTCCCGGACGGAGCCCTGCACGTGGATCTCGGCGCGGCAAAGCTCGGGGTGGTGGACGCTGGAGAGGTCGATCCCGTCGACGTTGACGCCGGTTAGCTCCTCGCCCTGGTGGAAGATGGGGACGTCGGCGGGTTCGTCCATACGCTGAATGTCGAGCGCTTCGTACGCGTTCGAGGTGGGCTTGTAGCCGCCCTTCGGTCCGGGTACCCCCTCCACCAGCTGGAGGGCCTTCAGGCTCTGCATCTGATTGCGGATCGTCCCGGGATTGCGGTCGACCTCCTCGGCTATCGCCTCGCCTTTGACTGCGTCCTCCTGTTCCCCGTACAGATTGATGAGAGCCGTGAGGATGCTTTTCTGACTCGACGTGAGCTCTATCGATGACATAGGTCCAAATAGATGGCGACCCCGCTTAAATGCGATGGAACCCTATTATAAAAGCAAGTACGCAGCGCTCAGTTTTCGCGCCGTCTGCGAAGCCGAACGTACGCGATCGGGCTCGACAGGGCGACGACGACGCCGACGCCGACAAGGGCGATTCCGAGGTCGGCGGAGACAAACGAGACGCTCGCGCCCGCGAGTCCGATCACGGCACCGGTGAACGCGACGACGATCATGGCACCGATCGGCTCGACATCGGACGGACTGGGTTCGACATCGGACGGACTGGGTTCGACATCGGACGGACTGGAGTCGCTTCCGGGGGCGCTCATGCGCGCCGATCGCACCGCGGCGTGAAAGTCGTGTGCGATCCCTCGTCGTGGCGGACGTGATGCGCTCCGACGCGCGAATGGTGCGGATCCCCCACCATTCAAGCGCCGTCGCGCCGGGTCTCCGGTATGACCACCGTCAGGATCATCGGCGCGCCGACCGACTACGGAGCGAACCGCCGCGGCGTCGACATGGGTCCGTCAGCCATTCGGTACGGGGGACTCGCCGAACAGCTCGCGAGCGCGGGCGTCGAGACCGTCGACGCGGGCGATCTCGCGGTCCCCCGCGCCGAGGAGCGCGATCCCGACACGCACACGCCCAGCGAGGGCGACGCGAAGTTCCTCCGGGAGACCGAGGACGTGTGCCGCCGTCTCGCCGACGAGGTGAGCGGGACGCTCGTCGCTGGGAACGTTCCCCTCGTGCTCGGGGGGGACCACTCGATCGCCATCGGCTCGCTCGTCGGGTCCGCGCGCGACGCCGAGATCGGCGCGGTTTGGTTCGACGCCCACGCCGACCTCAACACTCCCGCGACGACCCCATCGGGAAATGTTCACGGGATGCCGCTGGCGGCCGCGCTCGGGATGGACGAGTTCGCCGACACTGAGTGGGCGAACGCGCCCGGACTCTCGCCCGAGAACGTCGCGCTCGTCGGGCTCCGCTCGGTCGACGAGGCCGAGGTGGACGTGATTCGCGACCACGGCTTCGCTGCGTACACGATGTCCGACATCGACGAGCGGGGGATCACCGACGTGACCGAGGAGGCGCTCGGGGTCGCGTCGGCCGGCGTCGACGGGGTCCACGTCAGCCTCGATCTCGACTGGCTCGACCCCAAGGAGGCACCCGGTGTGGGGACGCCCGTCCGCGGCGGGGCTACCTACCGGGAGGCCCACAGCGCGATGGAGATCGTCGACGAGGCCGGTTGCCTCCGGTCGATGGAGCTCGTCGAGGTGAATCCAACGCTCGATCAGCACAACGAGACCGCGGCGCTCGCGACGGAACTCGCCGCGAGCGCGTTCGGAAAACGGGTGTTGTAGACCGGGGATCGCGGCCGGTGTGGTCGTCCGGGTTCGGAGGCGAAGCAGTGGTTCGAGTTCGGGGACAGAGTCGTCGCACCGACCGCCTCACTCGTCGCGGTCCAACCGTTCGACGACCCGCTGAAGGTCCGCCTCGCGTTCGATCTCGCGTTTAATCTCCTCGCGACGGCGGACTGCGGCGGAGTCGGCGTCGTACGAGCGGACGAACTCGGCGCGGGTGTGCTCGTCGAACGCGTGCCGGATCGCGAAGTACCCGTCGGGGACGATCGTGCCGCAGACTTGACATTTGTGGCGCTGGTGGCCGTTCGTCTGGTGGACGATGGCCGACTCCACGTCGTCGAAGGCGGCGTCGCAGTCGTCGATTCCGCACGTCCAGCGGGGCATGCACTGTGATCTCCGCCGAGGGGGATTAACGGTTTCCCCCGCGAGTCGGACCGCCGCGCCGCCCGATATCCTTCCCCGGTTCGCTCCCGGTCGAACGATACGCCTTTGCTCGACGACGCACACCATCCACTCGTGACCCGATCGAGAACGCGCGTCGACGCACACGTGAAGGTGCTCGACGACGACGTCGTAGCCCTCGCGAAAGAACGGGGGATCGACGCGCTCGTGTACGCGCCGCACTTCACAAGGCTACCGACAATCCGAGAGCGCGCGGCGCGGTACACCGACGACGAGCTGACGGTCGTCCCCGCGCGCGAGGTGTTCACCGGTGACTGGGGGAACCGAAGACACCTCCTCGTTCTCGGGCTGTCAGAGCCGGTCCCCGACTACATCACGTTCGAGGCAGCAATGACCGAGTTCGAGCGACAGGACGCCGCCGTGCTCGTGCCGCATCCCGGGTTCGCCACCATCTCGCTCACACGCCCGGAGATCGCGGCCCACGCCGACCGGCTCGATGCGGTGGAGACGTACAACACGAAGCTCCTCCCACACCAGAACGCGCGGACGCGTCGCATCGCCGCGGAGACAGGCCAGCCTGGGTTCGGATCGTCGTACGCCCACCTGCGCGGCACCGTCGGCGAGGCGTGGACCGAGTTCGACGCCGCGCTCGACGACGCCGACGCCGTCGTCGACGCCTTCCGGGAGGGCGGTTCCCGGACGGTGGTCCACCGCGGCGGCGCGGGCCACCAGCTCCGCGGGCTGGTCGAGTTCGCCCACCTCGGATACGAGAACACGTGGGAGAAGCTGGACAGGCTGTTCCTCTCCGGCGACGAACCGACGCTCCCGAGCAACGTCGCGTACGAGGGCAAGTTCAACGACGTGAGCGTCTATTCCGGGTCGCTATCCGACTTCCGCCCGAAGTGAACCGGCGGCGGTGAGACGGCCGTCGTGACGACCGCAGTCACCGACGCGCCCGTCTCAGAGCCCGAACGCGGCCGCGGCTTCCGACGCGGCCGAGAGGTCGAGATCGAGGGCCACGACGTGGGTATGAATCGCCCAGAAGGCCGCGAGCTCGATCGCGGTGACCACCACGGTGACGAGGTCCGCGTACTTGCTGCTGGTCGTCACGCCGGTCGGGAAGCCGTACTCCGCGTCCGACAGCGGGTGAAACAGCGCGATTCCGCGGCGACTTCCGACCACGTCGAGGATGTAGTGCGTCAACACGCCGATCCAGACGTACCGGAGGTTGCCGAAGACGATCGGGTACGCGAGGAAGATCCCGAGCACCGGAAGGCTGTGGAGCGTTTTGCGGTGGCGACCGAAGGCGGTGTCGACGTCCGGAAACAGCGCGCCCAACACGATCGGGACCGTAATTTGCGCGGTGGTCCGCGCCGTGGCCGCGTCGAGTCCCGGCTCGATGACGAAACCGAGTCCGAGAGCCAAGAGGAGAGCATTGAGAACGTGGCCGCGTTTGTTCATACGACGGGGTGGCCGTGACGGTAAGTGAACCCTCCGGATCGGGGACGCCGTACCCGGATATTGGCCCTCGATCGACACCGATCCGGCGGCCCGCGATCGACGCCGATCCGACTGTCCCGATCGACGCTATGCACCGGCCGAAAGAGCCACGGACCCCGACGCCGACGCGTCGGTATGGAGTACGAGGAGCCGAAGTTCTTCCACGTGATGCAGTACGCGGGGGCGGCCGACGGCGACGTCATTGACATGGTGAGCGGCAACCCAGACTGGGAACCACCGGGAGCGCTCCGGGAGGCGCTCCGGGAGTACGCCGGTCTCCCGCCGGACGTGTTCCAGTACCCGCCGAGCGAGGGGCTCCGCGAACTCCGCGAGGCGATCGCCGAGCGGCGAGGCGTCGACGTCGATCGGGTCGTCGTCACGAACGGGACGGGCGAGGCGAACTACCTCGCGATGGCGCGGGCGTTCGAGCGCGACGCTGGCGACGAGGCGCTGCTTTTGGACCCGGTCTACCCGTACTACCCCGGGAAGGTGCAGTTGCTCGGCGGGAAACCGACGCTCGTCCCGACCGACCGAGACGGCGGGCTTGACCCGGACGCGATCCGGGAGGCCGCGAGCGAGGAGACCGCGCTGATAACGCTCAATACCCCCAACAACCCGACCGGAGCGATCTACGATATCGACGCGGTCTGGGAGGTCGTCGCGATCGCGGACGAGGTCGACGCGCTCGTCCTCGTCGACGAGGTGTACGACCACTTCGATCTGACGGGAGAGTTCGAGTCAGCCTTGACGCTCGGGTCGGACCGGGTGATCGTCACGAACGGCTTCTCGAAGTCGATGGCGATCACGGGGTTCCGCGTCGGGTACGGGGTCTTCCCCGACGATCACGTCTTCGAGGCGAAGGCGCGGCACATGCTCGTGAACGTCGCCGGGCCGCGGCCCTCGCAGTACGCCGTGACGCACGCGCTCGCGGAGACCGACCCGGAGTACTTCGCGGAGTCCCGAGCGCTGCTCGCCGAGCGGGTCGACGCGTTCACCGACGCGCTCGACGCGGCCGGCGCAGAGTACAGCCGCCCAGAGGGCGCGTTCTACGTGCTCGCTCGCTTCGACGGCTTCCCCGGTACCATGGAGAACGTGAAGCGCCTGATCGACGAGGCGGGCGTCGCGGGGATGCCCGGCGACGCGTTCGGGACGGCCCGCGGCGACTGGATCCGGTTCGCGCTGGTGACGCCCCGGACCGTCGAAGCCGCCGAACGACTCGCGGATTACTTCGACGAGTGACACGGATCTGGATGCCGGAACGACAGCGGGACCGTCCGGTGTATTCAGGCGGAGTGGGCGGGTATCCGTGGGTGCGGTGTTACTAATGAGCGTGTCTCTGTCTGCGGAGCGGTAAACACTGCCAAAGCCCCAGCCGCTCGTTTATAAATCGTTGCTGGCGCGGTGAACACGTTCAAAGCCCCAGCCGCGACGAGCTCGCGGTTTCACCGCTCGCTACGAGGGTCTCCCTCCGGTCGCCCTCGCTACTCGCGCGACTCGCTGCGCTCCTCACTCGGTCGCTGACGCTCCTTCGCTGCGGTGTCGCCGGCGCGTAGCGCCGACGACTGCCCCTTTGAGTCCCACCCAACCGCACAGCCCCGCACCTCACGCCTCCCCAGCCTCGCGGCTCCCTACGGTCGCCGCGTCCAGCGAGAATCGAAGATTCTCTGGCAGCCGGCGCGTAGCGCCGGCGACCTCGCGGGCTCCTCGCGCTCGCTTATAAGCGAGCGCTCAGAGGCACGCCACCGCACCGCCACGATCATTTATAAGCAATCGTGGTCGTCGCGGTCTCACACCACCTTCGTCGAGACCGCGATTCCGGAGCCGACAGGGAGGATGGCCGTCTCGACGGCGTCGTCGGAGCGCACGGTGCCGACGTACTCCCCGATCCCTCGCGTCTCCTCGTCGACCTCGGGGTCGGGGAGGGGCGCGCCGTCTTCAAAGTGCGCGACGAGATCGGGGAAGTCGATGGGTCCCCGGGTGATGTTGTCGGCGACGATCGCGCCGCCAGTCCGGACCTTCGGGAGGACCGTCCGGTAGGCGTCCGCGTAGCGGTGTTTCTGGTGGTCGATGAGCACCACGTCGAAGGGCCCGTCGTACCGTTCGATGGTCTCCATCGCGTCGCCGACCTCGAAGGTCACCCGGTCGGCGTACCCGCCGTCGGCGGCGAAGGCGACGCCGCGCGTCGCCTCGTCCTCGTCGAACTCCGTGCAGATGACGGCGTCCGCGCCGCCACGCAGGAACCACGTGGCGGAGTAGCCGAACCCGGACCCGAACTCGAACACGCGCTCGGCGTCGGTCAGGCGAGCCAGAAGCCGGAGCACCGCGCCCGCCTCCGGTCCGATGGTGGGAAAGCCCCAGTCGTCCGCGAGCTCGGCCATCTCCGCCTGCGTCGCGGTGTGCTCGGGAGCCGTCGCGGCGAGGAATCGCTCGATGGGGTGAGAGCGGACGTCCATGCCGTCCGTTCGGTCGCGCGACACTTGAAACCGGTCGCCGGAACGGCGCAGCCAGAGATCCCTGCCGTCCCGCAACCATCGGTTGCTGGCATTCCGCGACTACCGGTCGCGATCAGCCGGCGCTGAAAACTGTTAAGTCGCGTTCCGCCGACTCGTTCAGTAATGTACGATCCTGACGAACTGGACGCGATCCGGGAGGCCAAGGAGTCGTGGGAGGCGGGGACCTACGGCGAGACGGTCGACCGGTTCGGCGAACGCAAGGAGACGTTCACCACCGACACGGGCGGGCAGGCGGTCGATCCGCTGTACACGCCGGCGGACGTCGCCGACCACGACTACCGGGAGGACGTCGGGAACCCCGGTGAGGAGCCGTACACGCGCGGCGTCTACTCGACGATGCACCGGGGACGGCTCTGGACGATGCGCCAGTACGCGGGGATGGGCACCGCCGCGGAGACGAACGAGCGCTTCAACTACCTCATCGATCAGGGCTCCTCCGGGCTCTCGATGGCGTTCGACCTCCCGACGCAGATGGGCTACGACTCCGACGCCGCGATGGCCGAGGGCGAAGTGGGGCGGTCGGGGGTCGCCATCGACACCCTCGACGACTTCGAGACCGTCTTCGGCGGGATACCGCTCGACGAGGTGTCCACGTCGATGACGATCAACGCCCCTGCCGGCGTCCTGCTCGCGATGTACGTGGCGATGGGCGACGAGCAGGGCGTCCCGCGCGAGCAGCTCCGCGGGACGATCCAGAACGACATCATGAAGGAGTACATCGCGCGGAACCTCTACATCTACCCGCCCGAACACTCGATGCGGCTCATCACCGACATTTTCGAGTTTTGCGCCGCCGAGGTCCCGAACTTCAACACTATCTCCATCTCGGGGTACCACATCCGCGAGGCGGGCTCAACCGCCGCTCAGGAGGTCGCGTTCACGCTCGGCAACGGGATCGAGTACGTTCAGGCCGCGATCGACGCCGGCCTCGACGTCGACGACTTCGCCCCCCAGCTCTCGTTTTTCTTCAACGCGCACAACAACATCTTCGAGGAGGCCGCGAAGTTCCGGGCCGCCCGTCGGATGTGGGCGCAGATCATGGAGGAGCGGTTCAACGCGGAAAATCCAAAATCGAAGCAGCTCAAGTTCCACACCCAGACCGGCGGTTCCACCCTGACAGCCCAGCAGATCGAAAACAACGTCGTGCGGGTCGCCTACCAGGCGCTCGCGGCCGTGCTCGGCGGCACACAGAGCCTCCACACGAACGGGAAGGACGAGGCGCTGGCGCTCCCCACCGAACAGTCGGTCCGGACCGCCCTCCGCACCCAGCAGATCCTCGCACACGAGTCGGGCGCGGCCGACACCATCGACCCGCTGGCCGGGTCGTACTACGTCGAGAGCCTCACAGACGGGATCGAGGAGGACGCCTTCGAGATACTGGAGGAGGTCGACCGCCGCGACGGCATGCTGGAGGCGGTCAAGAGCCAGTGGGTCCAGCGGCAGATCCAGGACGTCGCCTTCGACCGGCAGGAGGAGATCGAAGAGAGCGAGCGGATCATCGTCGGCGTCAACGAGTACGAGGTCGACGAGGAGCCAGAGATGGACTTAGAGGAGCTCGATCCGGAGCAGGAGCAGGCGCAGCGCGAACGGCTCGCAGAAGTGAAGGCCGACCGCGACGGCGACGCCGTCGACGACGCGCTCGCGTCGCTCCGCGAGGCCGTGCGTGGATCGGAGAACGTGATGCCCCACATCGTCGACGCCGTGAAGGCCTACGCGACGGTCCAGGAGGTCTCGGACGTGTTTCGCGACGAGTTCGGAGAGTACAAGCCTGGACGGTAAGTCGACAGGCCTACCGCAGCTGCACTGCCGTCCCGTACGCGAGGATCTCCGCGCCGTTGTCGGCTATCGAGGAGGTCGTGAACCGGACGTTTATGACGCCGTCTGCGTCGAGCGTCTCAGCCTCGTCGACCATCCGCGACTGCGCCTGATCGCGGGCGTCGGTCATCAGTTCGCTATACCCCTTCAGTTCGCCGCCCGCGAGATTGCGGAGGCTCTGGGTGATGTCGCGGCCGACGTTTCGAGCGCGGACCGTGTTCCCGCGAACGAGCCCGAGCGTCTCGACCACTTCCTTGCTGGCGATCGAGTCGGTGTTGGAGAGCTCCATACCAGCCCGATTTGGCGGCTCCAACTTAAATATCGACGATGATCGTCCGCTCGCGGTCCGGCCGCGTCGCCGATCTCAGTTCGCGCCGCGGACGACGTGGCCGTATTTCAGCAGCGCGACGAACACCGCGCCGCCGAAGGCGTTGCCGACCGTCGCCAGCACGAGGAATCCGACGTAGTCGGCGAGCGTGATCGCGGGCGAGACGAACAGCCCGAACAGCACCTCGACGTTGCCCGCGATCGAGTGCGGGAGGTGGAGAAGGCCGATGGTCCCGGTGACGATCAACACGAGGAGGATCCGGGCGGTCGTGTCTTGGGCCGCGGTCACGAGCCACGCCAGAAGTCCCATCAGCCACCCGGCGAAGACGCCGCCGACGAACAGCCACCGGAGGTCGTGATCGACCAGCTTCAACGCGATCGTCTCGAAGGACTGGGGGTCGACAACCCCCAGCTCGGGCATCAGTAGAGTCACGAGCAGCGTGAACAGCAGACCGCCGAGGATGTTCCCGACGTACACCAGTCCCCAGAGCCGTCCCAGCTGTCGGAGCGAAGCCTGTCGGTCGAGCACCGGGATCACCGCCAGCGTCGTGTGTTCGGTGAACAGCTCCGACCGGCCGATGATCACGAACATGAACCCGATCGAGTAGACGCTGGCGAGCAGGAGTTCGGTCGTGAGGTCACCGAAGCCCCCCGGCGAGAGCGTCAGTACCACCGCCATCATCAAGGGACCGAATCCGATGTCGAGCCCCGCCGACAACCCCGAAAGCAGCAGTCCGGACCGCTCCCGGTTCATCTCGTGGAGCCCGCTGTCGAGCAGCGAATCGAGGATGCTCCGCGAGGTCATCTGCTCCGTCGCCGCGTCGGATCGTGAGTCGGTCACGGTAGTTCCGTTCGAGTGCTCGGCTCGGCTGATACCCAAACCTTTGGGTAACGGGGATTCGGGAAGACGACAGGTCGGTCCCGTCCTTATAAGTCCTCGCTGGCGAACGGACCCCGTATGCGCTTCGATCACGTCGGCGTCGCGACGCGCGACGCCGCCGACCTCGCGGACCTGTTCGACGGACTGCTCGACGCGCCGATCGCCCACGAGGAGACGTTCGACGGCATGTCCGTCGTCTTCCTCGAACTCGACGGCGGCGGATACTTCGAACTCCTCGAACCGGCCGCGGGCGGCGCGATCGCCGACTACCTCGACCGCGAAGGACCGGGGATCCACCACGTCGCGCTTGCGACCGACGACCTCCCGGCGGCGCTCGACCGCGCTCGCGGCCTCGGCGTCGATCTCGTCGACGAGAAGCCGCGTCCCGGCGCGTGGGGCCACGAGGTCGCCTTTCTGCACCCGCGTTCGACCGGCGGCGTGCTCGTGGAGCTCGTCGAGCACTGAGGCGTGAGCGCCGCCCGCAACGACGAGACGGTTTAAGCCGCGGGGGTCCTATCTGCGAGCGTGTTCCGCGATCTCTCGCGACCGATCGAGACGGGCATGCCGACGTACCCCGGCGACCCCGACGTGACGATTTCGCCCGACGCTACCCACGCGGCGGACGGTTACGCGACGAGCGAACTCCGGATCGGAAGCCACGCCGGAACCCACGTCGACGCGCCGCGCCACACGCTCTCCGACGGGGACGGGATCGACGAGCGAGCGGTGGGCGAGTTCGCGTTCGACGCGCGGCTCGTCGACCCCGGTTCGCTCTCGGATCGCGAGCCAATCGAACCCGGGATGCTGCCCGAGTCGGACACGCTCGACGCTGTCGACCTACTCGTCGTCCGGACCGGCTGGGCGGCACACTGGGGAACGGAGCGGTACCGCGATCACCCGTACCTGACCGAGGCGGCTGCGGAGCGGTGTCGCGACCTCGGGGTCGGCGTCGGTCTCGACGCGTTCGGGCCGGACCCGACGCCGACCGGTTCGGCGGTGGACGGAGCGACCGGCGCGGGCGACCAGCCCGTCGGAACCCCGGCGCACGACGCGCTCTTCCGTGGAGGCCTGCCTATCGTCGAGAACCTGTGCGGGCTCGACGACCTCCCGGAGCGGTTCCGGCTGTACGCGTTCCCGCTCCGGCTTCGCGACGGAGACGGGTCCCCCGTGCGGGCGGTCGCTGAGTGGGACGAGTGAGCGCGACGTCTCGCTCGGGGAGGTGCGACGTCTCGCTTGGATCGGTGTGAGGCTCCGCTCCGGGAGTCGGCGGTTCCGGGGCAGACCAAACCCGTTTTAAGCGTCCGCGACGAACCGCGTTCCAAGGTAGATATCCATGGAAATGCCACGTCGTTTCAACACGTACTGTCCGCACTGTGACTCGCATCACGAGCACGAGGTGGAGAAGGTTCGATCGGGTCGAGCGACCGGAATGAAGCGGGACGCGCGCCAGCGACGCCGCGCGCTCGCGACGATCGGCAACGCCGGCGGGTACTCGAAGGTTCCCGGTGGCGACAAGCCGACGAAGAAGACCCACCTGAAGTACCGCTGCGGCGACTGCGGCAAGGCCCACATGCGCGAGGGCTGGCGCGCCGGTCGGCTCACGTTCCAGGAGTGAGCATGGCGGGAGACTTCCACCGCGTCGCTTGCGGCGACTGCGAGAACGAACAGGTCGTCTTCGGCAAAGCCTCCTCCACGGTGTCGTGTGCGGTCTGCGGCACGACGCTCGCGACCCCGACCGGCGGGGAGGCCGAGCTGCACGGCGAGATCGTCGAAACCGTTGAGGCGCGGTAACCGCCTCACCACCCCGTTATGAAGTACAGCGGCTGGCCCGAACCCGGCGAGCTGGTGGTCGGCGACGTCGACGAGATCGCCGACTTCGGCGTCTTCGTCGATCTCGACGAGTACGAGGACAAACGCGGCCTCTGTCACATCAGCGAGGTCGCCTCCGGCTGGATCAAGAACGTCCGCGATCACGTCCGCGTGGGGCAGACGGTCGTCGCCAAGGTGCTGGAGGTCGACGAGTCCGCCGGCCAGATCGATCTCTCGATCAAAGACGTCAACGAACACCAGCGCAAGGACAAGATACAGGCCTGGAAGAACGCGCAGAAGGCCGACAACTGGATGCTCATCGCGCTCGGCGAGGACGTCGACGACGACCGCTACACGGAGGTCGCCAACGCGCTCCTCGTCGAGTACGACTCGCTGTACGACGCCTTCGAGGCGGCCGCGATCAGCGGCGACGAGGCGCTCGACGAGGTCGAAATCGACGACGAGGCCCTCGATGCAATCGTCGAGGCCGCCCGCGACAACGTCTCGGTCCCGTACGTCGACGTGACCGGCTACGTCGACCTCGAATCGGCGGCCTCCGACGGCGTCGACGACGTGAAGGCCGCCCTCGAAGCGGCCGAGGGCGACGGCGAGATTCCCGACGGCGTCGACCTCGAAGTCGGCTACGTCGGCTCGCCCGAGTACCGAATCAAGGTCCGCGCACCCGACTACAAAACGGCCGAGGACCAGCTCGAGGCCGCCGCCGCCCGAGCCCGCGAAGCGATCGAGGCCGCCGGCGGCGTCGGCGGATTCCACCGCGAGCGACACGAGGACGACGAGTAGTCACCCGCGGTTGGCGTTTCGCCATTTAATTCTACAAATTCACCGTGAAATCAGATATCCGCGTCTGCGCGAACTGGGAGACCGTCCACGACCGTCCGGTGTACGCGCTCGGTGACCGATGCCCGGAGTGCGGCGGTCCGACCGAAAACAGCGCTCCCGCCCCCTTCAGCCCGGAGGATCCCTACGGCGAATACCGACGCCGGGCTCGTCGACGCACCGCGGAGTAGCGCGGTCGAGGTTCGCGTCGACGTTGCCGGTCGAGGTTCGCGTCGACGTTGCCGATGACGCCGTCGACGCGGCCGAGACGCCGCCCCGTCGCGACGCCGGAATAGCCACCCTCTTGTGAGCGCCCCTCGGACGGATCCGGTATGGAGGACATCGAGATCGACGAGGTCGCGGAACCGGCGCTCGACGACCCGGTTTTGATCGAGGGACTGCCGGGCGTCGGCCACGTGGGGAAGCTCGCCGCCGAGTACCTGCTGGAGGAGTTCGACGGGGAGCTGGTTCGTCGCGTGTACAGCACCGAGTTTCCGCCGCAGGTGAACGTCGACGGCGACGGGGTCGCCGAACTGACCTGCGCGGAGTTCCACGCGGTCGAGACGGACGGTGCCGACCTTCTCGTGCTGACCGGCGACCATCAGGCCGGCTCCAACGCCGGCCACTACCGGCTGACCTCGACGTTCCTCGACGTCGCGGAGGAGTTCGGTGCGGGGCGCGCGTTCGCCCTCGGCGGCGTGCCGACGGGCGAACTCGTCGAAGAGTACACGGTCCTCGGCGCGGTCTCCGGCGGCGGCCTCATCGACGAGCTGACCGACGCCGGCGTCGAGTTCCGGCCCGACGAACCCGCCGGCGGCATCGTCGGCGTCTCGGGGCTCGTGCTCGGGCTCGGCGGACGCCGCGGCCTCGACGCCGCGTGCCTGATGGGCGAGACGAGCGGCTACCTCGTCGATCCGAAGAGCGCGCGCGCCGTGCTGGAGACGTTGGAGACCCTGCTCGACTTCTCCGTCGACTACGAGAGCCTGGAGGACCGCGCCGAGGAGATGGAGGAAGTCGTCGGCAAGATCCGCGAGATGCAGGACGGGCCGGCGGTCCCGGACGACGACCTTCGGTACATCGGGTGAGCGGCCTGCCGCCGCGAACAGCGGTCCACGCGTCGGCTCGAAGCGGCCGACCGGCTCGAACTCCGGGGCCGTCGCGACCGTCGCACGCTCACCGCTTTCGGCACCGATAAACCGGTCCCCAACCATCGTTCGTGTATGACAGACGTACGCGTCGCGGGGGTCGGCCTCACGAGCTTCGGAAGCCACCCGGAGCGGACGGGCCGCGACCTCTTCGCGACGGCCGCGCTCCGGGCGTTCGAGGACGCCGGCGTCCCGCGCGAGGACGTCGAGGAACTGAACTACGGCAATTTCATGGGCTCGCTCTCCGAGCACCAGGGTCATCAGGCCCCGCTGATGGCCGAGGCGGCGGGCGTGCGCTGCCCGGCGACGCGCTACGAGGAGGCGTGCGCCTCGGCCGGAGTCGCCGTCCGCGAGGCGGTCCGAACCGTTCGCGCGGGCGACGCCGACGTGGTCCTCGCCGGGGGCATGGAACGGATGACGCACCTCCCGACCGCCGAGGCGACCGAGGGACTCGCCATCGCCGCCGACGACCTGTTCGAGGTCCGGGCCGGGGTGACGTTCCCCGGAGCGTACGCGCTGATGGCGAACGCGTACTTCGAGGCGTACGGCGGAAGCCGCCGCGACCTGGCGCACGTCGCCTCGAAGAACCACGAGAACGCGCTGCCGAACGAGTACGCGCAGTTCCGTCGGGCGGTGTCCGTCGCCGAGGCGATGGACGCGCCGCCGGTCGCCGAGCCCCTACACCTCTACGACGCCTGTCCGATCACCGACGGCGCAAGCGCGCTGGTGATCGTCTCGGAGGAGTACGCCGCCGAACGCGGCGTCGACGCGCCGGTCGCGGTGACCGGCGTCGGGCAGGGGACCGATCGGCTGGCGCTCGCCGACCGCGAGCGCCTCGCACGCACCGCCGCCGCGGACGACGCGGCCGAGACGGCGTACGCGGCGGCGGGCGTGGGGCCCGACGACGTCGACGTCGCCGAGGTCCACGACTGTTTCACCATCGCGGAGGTGTTCGCCGTGGAGTCGCTCGGGCTCGCCGAGCGCGGCGAGGGCATCGCAGCCGCCCGTGACGGCCTCACCACCGCGGACGGCGACGTGCCGGTGAATCTCTCGGGTGGTCTGAAGGCGAAGGGCCACCCTGTCGGAGCGACCGGCGGGTCGCAGATCGCGGAGCTGACCCGGCTCCTGCGCGGGGATCACCCGAACAGCGAGCACGTGGCGGACGCGGAGGTGGGCGTCGCCCACAACGCCGGCGGGACCGTCGCCAGCGCCGTCGTCCACGTGCTGGAGGTGGCGGAATGAGCGACGGCGAATACGGCGGTAAGGGCCCGGCCCCCGCCCGCAACGCCGGCTACGACGAGTGGCTCGACGCGCTCGCCGAGGGGGAGGGGTACGCGCTTGTCTGTCCTGACGGACACGGGTCTCTTCCGCCGCGACGGGTGTGTCCCGAGTGCGGGACGACCGACCTTCCGCGGGAGTCCCTCCCGGCTACCGGAACCGTCGAATCGTACACCGTCGTCCACGTTCCCTCGCCGCGGTTCGCCGACGACGCTCCGTACGTCACCGCGATCGTCGACGTCGGACCCGTCCGTCTCACTGGAGTGGTTCGCGGTGTCGCCTCCGAGGCGGCGGCCGTCGACGTCGGCGACTCGGTCGCGGTCGACGTCGCGGAGCGGGCGACCGACGGGGAGCCGCTCGTCGTATTCAGGCCGACCGACGGGACGTAGGAGTCTCGGCCGACGAGACGTAGGCGTCTCGACCGACGGGTCGCGGACGCTCGACCGACGGGCCGCGGGCGTGTGCTCGTCGACGATCCGCTTACGGTGTCAAAATAGTTATACCGCAGTCGTCAGTACCTTGGGCCATGGAAGACCGGATCCGCGTGCTCCACGTCGACGACGATCCGGACCTCACGGAACTGGTTTCATCGTTTCTCGAACGCGAAGACGATCGGATCGCCGTCGAGACGGCGTCGAACGCGACCGAGGCGCTCGCGTGGATCGCGGAACGGGACATCGACTGTATCGTCTCCGACCACGACATGCCGGGTCCGAACGGGATCGAATTCCTCGAAGCCGTTCGGGATCGAGACGCCGATCTCCCGTTCATCCTGTACACCGGAAAGGGGTCGGAGTCGGTCGCGAGCGAGGCTATCTCGGCCGACGTCACCGACTACATCCAGAAGGAGAGCGGCACCGAACAGTACGAACTCTTAGCGAACCGGATCGTCGACGCCGTCGAGAAATGCCGTCTCGAACGGGAAGCGGAACGAACCAAGGCGTTCGTCGAACACTCGAGCGACATCGTCTCGGTCCTCGATGCGGATGGGACGTTTCGGTACCTCAGCCCGTCAATCGAGCGAGTGCTCGGGTTCGAACCCGATGAACTGATCGGCGAGCACGCGTTCGAATACGTCCACCCCGACGATCGAGAGTCCGTCGTCGAGGTGTTTAACAGATCGCTCACCGACGTGACCGGAAACCCGACGGTGGAATACCGGCTTCGGTGTTCCGACGGCGGCTACCGGTGGGTCGAGTCCATCGGCAGTAACCGGCTGGACGAGCACGCGGTGGGGGGATACGTGATCAACACTCGCGACATCTCCAACCGGAAACGGCGCGAGGAGAAGCTGACGCAGCTCCGCGAATGGACGCACGGACTCAACTACACCCGAACGGTCGAGGAGACGACTCGGCTGGCCGTCGACGCGGTCGACGAGATCGTGGGCGCGGAGCTGAGCGGGATCCACCTCCTGAACGACGAGGGGGACGCGCTCGAACCGAACGCGCTCGCGGAGTCGGTCCCGGCGTTCTTCGACGAGCTTCCGTCCTACGACCGGGCCGCGCCGCCGGGGACCCGCGCGGCCCTCGCGTGGGAGGCGTACGCGAGCGACGAGCCGATCGCCATCGGCGAGCTGTCGACGTCGGGGCGGATCGACGAGGACACGCCCGCGGAGAGCCTCGTGCTCCATCCAATCGGCGGCCACGGGCTGTTCGTCATCTCGGCGTCGACCGCGAACGCGTTCACCGAGACGGACGTCCTCATCGCCGAGATCCTGGCGAACCACTTGGAGGCCGCCCTCGACCGCGTCGCCCGGGAGTCCCGGCTGGAGCGGCTCCACGACGCGACCCGAAGCCTGATCCGAGCGGGGTCGCGGGAGGAGATCGCGGACCGGGTCATCGACGCCGCCGATGAGGTGCTCGGGTTCTCGGTGGCGACCGTTCGCCTGTACGACGAGGATGCGGGCGGGCTCGTTCCCGTTGCAGTCTCGCAGATCGCGGACGACCTGCTTCCGCCCCGCGGGATCTTCACGCCGGATGACGGGAGCCTCAACTGGGGGGCGTTCGACGCGGGTGAGCCGGCGGTGTACGACGACATCGAGACCGCCGGCGCGCTTGACTCCGGAACCGGACTTCGAAGCCTCATGATCCTGCCGATCGGCGAGTACGGGACGATTTCCATCGGCGAGACGGAGGCCGGCGTGTTCGACGGGACCGACGAGTTCCTCGCGAAGATACTGGCGACCGCGGCGGAGACCGCGTTCCAGTCCGAGGCACGAACCAGGCGACTCCACCAGCGAAGCGCGGAACTGGAGCGACAGAATGACCGGTTAGAGGAGTTCGCCAGCGTCGTCTCGCACGACCTCCGGAACCCGCTGAATGTGGCGCAGGGGCGGGTCGAACTCGCGCGCGACGATTGCGACTCCGAACACCTCGACATCGCGCTGGCGGCCCACGAGCGGATGGACACGCTGATCGCCGATCTGCTCACGCTCGCCAGGGAAGGCGAGCGCGTGAACGAGACGCACCCGGTCCGGCTCTCCGCAGTTTTCGAGTCCTGTTGGGCGAACGTCGACACCGCAAACGCCGAGCTGATCGTCGAGCGGGATCTGACGTTCCGAGCCGACGAGAGTCGGCTCCAGCAGGTGCTAGAGAACCTGATCCGGAACGCCGTCGAGCACGGCGGCGACGACGTGATCGTGAGGGTTGGATCGCTCGACGGCGCGAACGGGTTCTTCGTGGAGGACGACGGACCCGGGATCCAGCCCGAGGAGCGCGAGACCGTCTTCGACGTCGGCTACTCGACTTCGGATGCCGGGACCGGCTTCGGGCTCCGCATCGTCGAGCAGGTGGCCGACGCCCACGGCTGGAACGTCGAAGTCACGGCGGAACGAAGCGGTGGCGCGCGGTTCGAGGTGACGGGCGTCGAGACCGTCGACTGATCGGTACGGACCGATCGCGGCCGTCGGAAGCCGTCGATCGGCGGCGTCAGTCGCGGACGAGCAGTTCGATCTCGTGGCCGTCCTGGTCTTTCGTGAACGCGTACCGGTGGTCACACGACTCTGGATCGCGGTAGTCGGACGCTTCGCGGACCATCAGCCGATCCCACGCCTCGTCGAGGTCCTCGACGCGGACACAGAGGTGTCCCCAGCCGTCGCCCATCGTGTATTCGCGGCCGTCGTAGTTGTAGGTGAGTTCGAGCGTCATCGCCTCTTGGGGGGCGTCTTCGGGGGCCACGAAGTAGTTCGAGAAGGTGTCTGCCTCCCAGCGGTCGCGGGCCTCCGAGTGCTCGAACTTACGAGTCCAGTAGCCGAGGGCCTCGTCGGCGTCCTCGACGCGGACCATCGTGTGGTCGATGCTCCACTTCGCGCCGTAGTCCCGCTTGACGATCTCGATCTCGTGGCCGTCGGGGTCTTTCACGAACGCGTAGCGGTTCCCGCAGGATTCCGGATCGCGATAGTCCTCGACGCCCTCGTCCAGCAGTTGATCGTACGACTCTTGGAGGGCGTCTTCGGGGACGCGAACGGCGATGTGGCCCCACGCGTCGCCGATCTCGTAGCTGTGGTCGCCGTGGTTGTAGGTGAGTTCGAGGCGCGCGCCGTCCTCGTGCATGTTCTCGGGCCCGAGGTAGACGTTCGTGAACGTGTCGGCCTCCCAGCGGCCCTTCTCCTCGTAGTTCAGGTGGGTCTGGTACCAGTCGAGGCTCTCCTCTAGGTCCTCGACGCGGATCATCACGTGGTCGAAGGTTCCGTCCATAACACCCAATAGATCGGTCGCTCGCCTCAAAAGCGTACTGAAGGCCGCGGATCGCGGTCGGTGGTTCGCGCGCCCCGCGAGCTACCCTTCCCGGTCGAACCGCTCCCGGTGAAGCGACTCGCGCTCGTCGAAGACGACGACGGCCATGTGCGGCTCTTCGTCGACCGCGACGGTCGTCTCGTCGCCGTCCGTCACCTCGTCGCCGTCGGCGTCCCACGGCCGTAGCCCGTCGCTCCCGGGTTCGACGACCACGTCGACGCGCTCGGTGTCGAGGGCGTCTCCGCCGGCGTGGGTGAACGTCACGTCCCCGCCGTCGTCCTCCTCGGCCGGGTCGAACGCCACCTCGAACGTCGCCTGCGGCGGGATTGCGTGCTCGGTCACGGTCCGAGTCTCGCCGCCGGCGGTCCACTCCACGGTCACCGCCGTCCCGGCCGACAGCTCGCCGAGCGAGAGCGTCTCGCCGCCGGTCAACTGATCCGCTTCGTCGGCCGGCTGCGCGTCGGCGGGTTCGCCGTCGACGAGGACCCGGAACGTCTCGGGATCGCGGCGGACCTCGCCGACGTAGCGGAGGGTCGTCCCCGCGCCGCCCTCGTCGGACTCGACGACGAATCCGCGGCGAGGCGACGCCGAGAAGTGTGCAATCGAGCTCGTCGCCGAGCCGTTCTCGAACTCGGTGTGGACGCTGACGATCACGGTGTCGTCCAGTCCGACGCCCTCGACCGTCACCGCGTCACCGGCCGTCAGCTCGTCGTACTCGGCCGCGAACAGGGACTCGCGCTCGCGATTCCGCGGCGAGCCCGGGCCGTTCGCCGAGATCCGCAGCCGCTCCGGATCGACCGATTGCTCGCCGACGTACTCGACGGACATCTCCTCTGCGGCGGCGTCGTAGCGCGCGGTCACCGCGTCGCGAGCCGTGGTCGTTCCGCCGAGGTGGTGCTCTCGCTGCCCGCCGACCCAGACGAGCCGCACCCGCGAGAGCGGCGGGACGGAAGCGGTGAAGGAGTCTCCGTCCCCGAATTCGTCCAGTTCGTCTTCGGGCTGCACCTGGGTCGGCTCCCGGCCGGCCTGCAGCTCCAGCTCCGACGCGGACAGCGCCCGCCCGCCCCGGTGGCGCACCTCAATTTCGCCGGCCTCCGGGTCGTAGTTGATCGACGCGCGCGTGTTCGGGACGACCTCCTGCTCGGCGACGACAACCGGGTCGTCGGGCTCGCGCCACTCGACCGCGACCGTGCTTCCCAGCGGGAGCTCGTCGAGCGCCACTTCGTCGCCGTCCGAAAGCGTGTCGTGTTCGTCGGCGAACTGCGCGTCGGTCGGCTCCCCGTCGACCAGCGTCACGAACGCGTCGGCGGGGCGGGACGCCTCGCCGCCGTACCGGACGACCGTCCCCGCCTCGGCGCGCGAGTGGATCCAGACGTGCGGCGGCGACGCGCGGTAGTGCGCGAGCGAACCGCCACCGACGCCCGGCGGGGTCTCCACGTCGAACTCCAGCCGCACGCGGTCGCCGATCGACACGTCCTCGACGGTGACCGCGTCGTCCGGTTCGAGCGTGCCGTCGGTGAACGATTCGCCGACCGTCCGGACGCCGTCGTCTCCGCGGTGTACCAGCCGGAGGTCGCTCGGATCGGCCGGGTTCTCGCCGTCGTAGGCCAGCTCCAGCGTCTCGTCCTCCATGTCGTAGGAGAAGGTGAACGCCTCGCGGTCGACGCGCCGGCGAGCGTACGTGTAGTAGGCGTTCTCCTCGGCGTCGAACCACCGCAGCGTGACGGTCCCGATCCGGCCGGTGTCGACGACGAACTCGTCGCCCGCCTCGAACGCCTCGCCGTCGAGGACCGCGTCGCTCACCTCCTCACCGTCGTGCCACACCTCGAGCGCGTCGGCTGGCACCGCGTCGCCCTCGCGGTGGTGAAACGTCACCGCGCCGGCCTCACGGTCGAACTGAGATCCGACGCGCGCGTCGGGAGCCGCCTCGCCGTCCAGCTCCGGTGGCGCTTCGACCACGACATCGACGAGGACCAGTCCGTCCGTCCGCGAGACGTCGGTCTCGACCGGCACGGCGGGGTCGACAGCGCGAACGAGCCGCTCGACCGCCTCGTCCGCGAGCGCGTTCGCCCCGCCCCCACTGTCGAGCGCGTCGCCGTCGGGCCGGATCACGTAGGCGTTCTCGGCGGTCCCCTCCAACCCGCGGAGGTCCTCCGGGGCCGTCTCGAAGCCGGCGGCGAACGCGTCGACCCCGCCAGAGACCGCCGACGGGAACGGCCCCTCTGCGGCGTCGGGGACGAGAAGAACCGTCTCGAACCCGCCGAGACGCGGGAGCGCCGCCTCGCCCAGCGGCCCCTCCGCGAGCCGGTCGACCTCGCCGACGGCGGCGCGGCCGGCCGTTCGAGCGGTCTCGACGCGCCGGTCGTCCCCGTCGTCTCTCGACGCGGCCCCGCCGCCGGATGCGGCCGGAGTCGGGCCGCCGCCGATCGTCGCCGCCGCCACGCCGTCGCCCGCGACGAACGCGGCCTCGCCGTCGTCCGCGAGCCGCCAGCCGGTCGGGAGGTCGTCCGTCGTTTCGGCGTCGCCGCCATCGTCTCCGCCCTCGCCGACCGCGAGCGTCTCCCCGCCGTCGATCCGGCCGAACGAGCCCGCCGCGGTCAACAGCCGGACCCCACGGTCGGTCGGCGCGATCGAGACCGTCGCCGACAGCGAGTCCGCGTCCACGTCGAGCGTCTCCGTGGCGGACCGGGCGCGATAGGACAGGTCCTCGGTCGCGTCGGCGTCGACGCGGTCGGCGATGACGGTCGCGTACGTCGTCGACAGCGCGTCCGCCGCCGGCACCGGAAGGAGCGCGTCGGCGAACGGTGCGGAGACGTCGACGTCGAGGTCGGTCGGCGCGTCATTCGAGCGCGAGCGGGCGTCCGCGTCGGTCGCGGGGTCGACGAAACCGGTCAGCGCGGCGAGCGTCAGGGCGCTTCCGCCGAGGAAGCCCCGTCTGGAGGGTCGTACCATGGCCGGCGATACAGACGCGCGTGGTAAAAGAGCACGGGAGACACAAACCGACGTTGTAGGTATCGGGAGCGCGGGTCGCTCCCGAGCGGACCGATCGGTTCCCCCTCGTCTCGGACACTCCCCCTCGTCTCGGACACTCCCCATCGTCTCTACCGCTTCCGATAGGCACTTCGCGCGCGGCGTCGACGGTGCGGGTATGCAACCGACGTACCTCCCGTACGCCCTTCTCGCGATGGCCGCGTACGCGTTGGTCTCGCCGTTGATGCGGGTCGCGACCACGGGACCGGACGCGGTTCCGAGCGACGTCGCCGTCGTGGTCTCGAACGTCCTGCTCGTCGGCATGGCGCTCGGCGTGCTCGCGTACACGAATCAGGGGTTCACCGCGCACCTCGGCTCGCCGAAGATCGCGTACGTGCTCGCGGCGGGCGTGTTCCTCGGCATCGGGATCCTCGCGCTGTACCGCGCGCTCGCGCTCGGTCCAGTGAGCGTGGTGACGCCGATCTTCGCGATGTTCCTGGTGTTCTCCTCCGTCATCGGCTTCCTGGTTCTGGGAGAGTCGTTCACCGTGCGGAAGGCGCTCGGGATCGCCCTCGCCGCCGCGTCGGTGTACCTCGTTTCCGGGGCGTGATCCACGGCGTCGCCGCTCGTCAAGCGAGCTGTCGACCACGACCCGGAAACGCACGTCGAGCGCCGCACCTCGCGGCCGATCCGGAAACGCCCGCCGCGTGACGAAATCCCTTTACTACCGACGGAGAAAGGCCCGTATCCGCAGTGGCCCGCCTTCCGAACCCCTTCCGTGCCGCGATATGCTACATCGGTTTCGCCCTCGCCAGGGCGGGATTGATCGACCGTCACCGGGTGGTTCGGACGGCGGACCTCGCGTGGCCGCGGATCGTCACGGGGATCGCCCGGATGTCGAAGAACGCGGTCGACGTGGCGATGGTGGGCGTCGCGGTCGGCACCAGCGCGGTCGCCGGCGTCGGCTTCGCCGGCCCCTACTGGGGGCTCGCGTTCGCGATCGGCGGCGGGGTCGCCGGCGGAACCATCGCGTTGGTCTCCCAGCGATACGGTGCAGAGGCGTTCGCCGAGCTCGGTGACGCCGTCCGGGCGAGCGTCCTCCTCGTCGTGCTGGTCACCGTTCCGGTCTCGGTCGCGTTCTGGTCGCACTCGACCGCCCTCATCGACGTCCTGAGCAGCAACGAGCGAGCGATCGAGCTGGGAGCGGCCTACCTGCGCGTCGTCGGTCTCGGCGTCCCCTTCGCGGCGTTGAACCTCGTCGGGAGCCGGGTGCTCGTCGGCTGCGACGACGCCTACACCGCGATGCAGGTCCGCGCCGGCGGCGCACTCGCGAACATCGTGCTCAGCGCCCTCTTCATCTTCGGATTCGGGTGGGGCGTGGAGGGCGCGGCCCTCGGGACCGTGCTCTCGAACGTCGCGGCCGCCGCGGCGTTCGCGGGTGGCCTCGCGTGGGGACGACTCCCCGGTCTCGGCGAGTTTCCGATCTCGATCGACCCGTTCGGCTCGTACCTGAACCCCGAGATGCTCCGGGACCTCGTCGAGATCGGGCTCCCGGTCGGCGCTCGGAACCTCGTGTGGACCGTCGCGGAGTTCCCGATGTTAGCCATCCTCGACGTGTTTGGCGAGAACACCGTCGCGGCGTTCGTCATCGCGCGGCGCATCTGGGGGATCATGAACGCCCCTGGCTGGGGCTTCGGACTCGCCTCCTCCAGCCTGGTCGGGCAGGAACTCGGCGGCGAAGACCCCGCGGAGGCGGCGGCGTACGCACGCGATATCATCCGGTTCTCGGTGGCGACGTACGTGGTGTTCGCGGCGCTCACGGCGGTCTTCGCGACCGACATCGTCACCCTGTTCGCCGAGACGCCGGACAGTCCTGAGATACCGATCGCCGTCGACCTCGTGTACGCGGCCTGCGTCGCCGTCGTCTTCCAAGGCGTCTCGGGCGGTGCGGCCGGTCCCCTCGACGCGGCCGGCGACACCAAGATCCCCTTCGCGAGCCAGTTTCTCGGGATGTTCTGCGTGTCGATCCCGCTCGCGTACGTCGGCGCATACGACACGACGCCGGCGATCGACGTGCCGCTCACGGGACTCACGATCCCCGAGATCGCGCTGCCCGCGATCGGGTTGTGGGGCCTCTACCTGGCGTTTCTCGCCGAGACGACGATACCCGCCGCGATCAACTACTGGCGGTTCCGCTCCGGCAAGTGGAAGGCCATAAGCGAGGCGTACCGACCGGACGCATCCGCGGACGGCTGAGCGCGAAGGGCCCGAACGGAGCACGGCTCGCGATGAGGCCCGACCGGGTAACTCCGCTTACGGTGCTGGAACCGGTTTTTTATATTCCGTCGGTGAACCGGCATCTATGAGCGACGCCGGTGACGCATCCCCCGATTCCTTTGACTGGAAAGAAAGTGCGCTCGTGAACGAGGCTGCCGACGACGCTGACCGTTCGGTGACCTTCGACGAGGACTTGTGGTTAGATAGGCTGGCCCGGCAAATCGGATTCGGCTGGATCGCCGACCGATTACCGGGCCAGATACGGCCGTCGTACCTGTACGCTATCGTGATGATTCTCGGCATCGAGATCGCGTTGCAGGGACGATCCTACCTGGTTTCGGGTACGGCACACATCTTTCAGAACCCGTTCTTCATTCTCCAGCCAATCGGGCTACTCGGCGCGGTGTACGGCTCACGGGCGCTATGTGAGCGGTATCAGCAGGTGATGGAGGAAATGAACATTTCGGAGCGAGCCAGTTCCCCCGAACGGCTGATTCGTATCGTGCCGAACTGGCTTCCGTGGGGACTGTTCCTTGGAACGGTCAGCGTGCCCTATATCCGGATGCTCTCGCTCGGTGGGCCGGTTGCTGTGTACCGTGACTACGGACTTTCGGGGTTCCTCGGATTCACAGTCGCAAACCCGATCTGGTTGAGTATGGCCGCTCAGTTTTTCGCGATCTACCTCTCGATCGTTCTCATCGCACCGTGGCGTCTCTGGAAATCCGACATCGGGATCCACTTTCTCGACCCCGAACAACTAGGCGGACTTCGGCCGCTCGGAGAGCTCATCAAACACGCGTATTACTATATGGTCGCTGGACTGATCATCGTCGCACTCATCGTCTATGAGCCGATGCTCTCAGATCCGACGGTCGAAGTGACGGCGGCGACGAACCTGTTTTTCACGCTCGCGTGGGTCGGAACGATCGCGACGATCGGATTCGGCGTCTTCATCCTTCATCGGTTCATGCATCGGGAGAAACGACGCGAACTACGCCGGTTAGAGGAGGTCAGAAAACGGTACACAAACAACCCGTGGGACATCGCGACCTACACCGTCTCACAGGACAAGGAAGACGTCGTCGAGGAAATCAGACATCGAATGAGCATCGTGAGCGAAACTAACGAGTATCCAGCAACGTTCTCCATCTGGTCACAGCTCCTGATCAGTATCGTACTTCCGAAGGCCGTTCAACTGTTCATAACCAATATATGAGCGAAGCCAGACGTTGGCGGTCGTACACGTTTGCGGGGCGCTGTTGAAATCCGCTTTTTCTGGTACATTCTCGTCCGAAACAGCCGGTCGCTGAACGGTGGCTCCTGATCGATTTCGGGAGTATGGATCTCACTGCGTTGGAGTCGGCGTTTATAAGTGCTCGAATGTGGTTTCTGGCGGCTGTTTATATATCGTTGACTCCGAGGTGAATCGCGGTGTCTGAGGCATTGATTGTTTATAAATCGTTGCTGGGGCGGTGAACTCCTCCAAAGCCCCAGCTGCGAGGCGGGCGCACGCTCGCTGTCGCCCGAAAATCGAAGATTTTCGGGATGACGAGAGAGCAAAGCTCTCTCGAACCACGCACTTCAGTCGCTCATTTCACTCGCTCCCTCCAGTGCTTACGTCGTCATCAGAACGCTTTGCGTTCTGATTGGCTCACGAGAGCTCTGCTCTCGTGAACGCCTGCGCCCGCCTCGCAGCTGCCCCTTTGAGTCCCACCCCACACCGCAACCGCCCCGCACCTCACGCCTCCCCAGCCTCGCGGTTCGCGCTCTCCGAGCGCTCACCGCGTCCCTCGCGGGCTCCTCGCGCCCTAACGGGCGCTCGGAGGCACGCCACCGCCTCGATCATTTATAAGCAATCGTCGCTGCGGGGGTTCTCTTTTAAATATCACGTCGCTAACGACGATCTCCGATCCCCACTCCCAAAATAGCTCACCACGCCGCGCGCAGGACCCCCTCGATCGCCGCCGGCGTCGCGTCGAGCCCGTCGGGCGCGCGGCTCATACACCAGTCGTCGACGACGTACTCGGCGATCGCGGGGAGGTCCGCCTCGTCGGTTTCCGGAAGGTCTCGAAGCCGGGACGGGACGGCGAGGTCGTCTCTGACCGCCGCGACCGCCTCGACGACGCCCTCGGCGACCGCCTCGTCCGACCGGCCCTCGGCGTCGACGCCGAGCCCGGCCGCGAGCGCGCGGCGGCTCGCGTCGACCTCGTCGAAGAGGTACGCGAGGACGTGCGGGGCGACGACGGCGTGCACGTCGCCCTGCTGGAGGTCGTACCGTCGCGCGAAGCCGTGGCCGAACGCGTGGATGACCGAGATCTTCCGGTCGAGCTGCACGAGCAGCGCGCCGACTACAGCGCGGTCCATCGCGGCCGCGGGATCGGCGTGTGCGCGATCGCCGGCGACGACGGGCAACGAGTCGCGGAGGAGCCGCAGTCCGTGGAGTGCGGCCGCGTCGCTCACGGGCGTGGCGTCGGCGGCGTAGGGCGTCTCGATCCCCTTGTCGAACCCGTTCATCGCCGAGCCCGCGAGCACCGATTCCGGCGTCGTCTCGAACAGCGCCGGATCCGCGAGGTCCGCGATCGGCATCGGCGCGTCGCCGCTGACGGTCAGCGGCTGACCGGTCGGCGACGCGTCGGCCGCGAGCACCTCCAGTGACCCGCCGGTCGAGAGGTCCGCGCCCGCGAACGTCGTCGGGATTACCACGACCGGGAGCGCCGGGTCCGACTCGGGCGCGAGCTCGCCGAGAGCGTCCGGACCGGCTTCGGCGTCGCCGCGGAGGTCGGCGAGGTCGCGGCCGTCCGCGTCGAGCATCGGTGCCTGCCGAGCGGTGTCGAGGCTGCTGCCGCCGCCCACAGCGACGAGGACGTCGGCACCGACCTCGGCCCGCCGGTCGAGGAGATCGAAGGCACTCTCGACGCGCTTGTCCGGCGTCGTCCCGGCGAAGACGCCCGCCAGACGGTCGCCCAGTCCTTCCCGGATCGGGTCCAGCAGGTCGTCGTTCGCACCGACGTTCGACCCGCAAACGACGAGCGCGTCGGTCAGGTCCCGCTCGCCGAGGTACTCGCCGAGGTCACCGATTCGGCCGCGACCGTACAGGATCTCACAGCCTCGGTAGTCGTGTTCGAAGGCGTCTGCGATCGGTAGCATGGGACGGCGATACGCCGGGGAGCGGTTTGTAGCTGTGGGAGCAGTCGCCGGAGCCGAGTACGGTGACCTCGGCACACCCCCAAAGAGCCAACCCGCTGGAGGACGCAGGTCTCGATACGGTTGACACCGACCGCTCCCACCATGCGCGCGTTCTCCCCGCTCCCGACGGTCACCGACGGTGCCGCGCCGGACGACCTCCTCCGGGGCCACCTCTGGATCCTCGAACTGATCGACGGGACCGGCCTCCGGTTTCGGATGGACGAGACCGGACTGCTCCGGTTCGGCGACCCGAAGGCGACGTACGCGGACGACGGGGAGGTCCCGCTCGAACTCCGACCCGCGGTCCGCCACGTCCGGGAGGAGTTCGACCGAGAGGCGCTCCGCGCCGCCGTGAACGATCCCGAAGGGATCACCTTCTTCGGCGTCGCAACCCACCGCCGCGGGACCGACTACGACTGGGCTCGCCTCCCGCCGTTCCTCGGGACCGACGTGTACGCGGAAGACGTGGATACGGAGGACGTGGACACAGCGGACGTGTCCGCGGAGGATGCGAAGGGCCGCGAGGGCGCGTTCCGCCCGCCGGACGCCGCCGCGGCGATATTCGAGGGTGTGGGGCTCGCGCCCGTCGACGCCGTCGAACGAGAGGTGAACGCCCGCGACTTCGATCCGGACGCATACGCGATCCCGGACTCGGCGTGGCGAGACGGTCCCGCCGCCGGCGTCGTCGTCCGGAACAAGCGCGGCGGACGGGGAAAAATAACGGGAGAAATCGGGACCGAACCGGCGAACGACGGCGAACCCGCGAACGGCGGCAAACCGGCGAATGACGACGAATCGATCGCCGCCGCCGACGACCCGGACGCGCTCGTCGAGAGCCACGCGACCCGGGAGCGCTTCGATCGGGTCGTCGCTGCCATCGAACGGCACGGCGACCCGGTGACGGTGGATTCGCTCACGGACCGGATCGTCGAATCGCTCGCTCGCGAGACCCCTGTCAGCCTCGGCGACGGAACCCGAGCGAGCGTCGATCCGGAGGGAATCCGATCGGCCGTGGTCCCACGGGCACAGTCGTTCATCGACGATCGGACCGACGAGTGGTGATTCGACATCGACGATACTCGGTCGCCATGCCCCGAAATTGACGATAGGCTACCGGTCAGATCATCGACGATAGGCTGACGGTCAGACTGAAAGACCATCGACGATAGGCTGTCGATTAGACAGACCAACGACGATAGGCTGTCGATTAGACAGACCAACGACGATAGGCTGTCGATTAGACTGTACTCGCTCACACGCCCGCGCGCGTGCGCCGGCTTTATAACCCGCCATTGACTATCTCCTTCAAGTTCTATGCCAGAGCAGAATGAGTACGGAGCCGGCCAGATTCAGGTCCTCGAAGGCCTACAGGCCGTCCGTAAACGTCCGGCGATGTATATCGGGTCCACGGACGATCGAGGATTACACCATCTCGTCTACGAAGTCGTCGATAACTCCATCGACGAAGCCCTCGCGGGGCACTGCGACGATATTACCGTCACCATCCACGCCGACAACTCCGTTAGCGTCAGCGACGACGGGCGCGGGATTCCGGTCGACGTTCACGAGAAGTACGACCGCCCGGCGCTCGAAGTGATCATGACCGTCCTCCACGCGGGCGGCAAGTTCGACTCCAAGTCCTACCAGGTCTCCGGTGGACTCCACGGTGTCGGCGTCAGCGTCGTCAACGCCCTCTCCGAGCGGCTCGAAGTCGAGGTCAAACGCGACGGCGGCGTCTACCGCCACGAGTTCGCCCGCGGCGAGCCCGTCGAAGACGGGTTCGAGCGCGTCCGCGACATGGACGACGACGAGGAGACGGGCACGTACATCCGATTCTGGCCCGACACCGAGATCTTCGAGACGACCGATTTCGCGTTCTCGACGCTCGCGAATCGCCTGCGCGAACTGGCGTTTCTCAACTCCGGCGTCGCGATCACGCTCGCCGACGAGCGTGGCGAGGGAGATGACGCCGCTGACGCCGCGGACGCGGGCGACGAGCAGACCTTCCTCTACGACGGCGGGATCCGGGAGTTCGTCGCGTACCTCAACGAGACGCGCACGCCCATCCACGACGACGTCATCTACTTCGCCGACGAGGACGAGGACATCCACGTCGAGGTCGCGATGCAGGCAACCGAGGAACTGCAGGGCTCCGTCCACGCGTTCGCGAACAACATCAACACCCGCGAGGGCGGCACCCACCTCACCGGGTTTAAAACCGCCCTGACCCGGACCGTCAACGACTACGCCAACGAGCACGGACTCGTCGACGACCTCGACGCGAACCTGAAGGGGGAGGACGTGCGCGAGGGACTCACGGCGGTCATCTCGGTGAAACACCCCGACCCGCAGTTCGAGGGCCAGACGAAGACGAAGCTCGGCAACAGCGAGGTTCGCGGCATCGTCGAATCCGCGACGCACGAGAAGCTCGGGACCTTCTTCGAGGAGAACCCCGACACCGCCCGCAAGGTCGTTCACAAGGCCGCCGAGGCGGCGAGAGCGCGCAAAGCGGCGAAGAAGGCCGAAGAGCTCACTCGCCGGAAGTCCGCGCTGGAATCGACGGCGCTGCCCGGCAAGCTCGCCGACTGCCAGACGCGCGACCCCACGGAGGCGGAGCTGTTCGTGGTGGAAGGCGACAGCGCCGGCGGCTCAGCCAAACAGGGGCGAAACCGCAAGAATCAGGCGATCCTCCCGCTCAAAGGGAAGATTCTCAACGTCGAAAAACACCGGCTCGACCGCATCTTGGAAAACGACGAGATCCGCGCGCTGATCACCGCGATCGGAGCGGGGATCGGCGAGGAGTTCGACATCGAAGATGTAAGATATAATAAAATAATTCTCATGACGGACGCCGATGTCGACGGGGCCCACATCAGGACGCTCCTGCTCACGCTTCTCTACCGCCACATGAAGCCCCTGCTCGAAGCGGGCTACGTGTACGCGGCTCAGCCGCCGCTGTACCGCGTCCGGTATAAAGGCGAGACGTACGACACGATGACGGAGGCGGAGCGCGACCGGGTCGTCGAAGAGAAGTGCGACGGCAACCCGGATCAGGTCCAGCGGTTCAAGGGCCTCGGAGAGATGAATCCCGACCAGCTCTGGGACACGACGATGGACCCGGAAAACCGCATCCTCAAGCAGATCACGATCGACGATGCGGCGGCCGCGGATCGCATGTTCAACGTGCTGATGGGTGACGCGGTCGAGCCCCGAAAGCAGTTCATCAAGGAGCACGCGACCGAGGCGGAGTGGGTGGACATATGAGCTCCGACGTCCCCGACGTCGATCCCGACGACGTCCGCGCCGCGCAGGTGACGAACGCCCGCATCGAAGACGAGATGGAACAGTCGTACATCGACTACGCGATGTCGGTGATCGCGGGGCGTGCGCTCCCCGACGTGCGCGACGGGCTCAAACCCGTTCACCGGCGGATCCTCTACGCGATGCACGAGGCTGGCGTCACCAGCAACTCCGCACACCGGAAGTCCTCCTCCATCGTCGGAGAGACGATGGGTGATTACCACCCGCACGGCGACAGCGCTATCTACGACACGCTCGCGCGGATGGCCCAGGACTTCTCGATGCGGTACCCCCTCGTCGACGGACAGGGGAACTTCGGTTCCGTCGACGGCGATCCGCCGGCCGCGATGCGGTACACGGAGGCGCGGATGGCCCCGATTGCCGAGGAGCTGTTGGCCGACATCGAGCGCGACACGGTCGACTTCCAGTCGAACTACGACGACCGCTTGGAAGAGCCGGCGGTGTTGCCCTCGGCGGTGCCGCACCTGCTCGTCAACGGCTCGTCGGGGATCGCGGTGGGGATGTCGACGAACGTCCCGCCGCACAACCTCGGCGAGGTCATCGACGCGACGGTCGAGCTGATCGAGAACCCCGAGGCGAGCGTCGAGGACCTGATGGATCACGTGAAGGGTCCCGATTTCCCGACCGGCGCGAACATCGTCGGCCGGAACGCGGTGCATAAGGCGTACAAGACGGGTCGCGGGCGGGTCCGCGTTCGCGCCGAGTTCGAGGTCGACGAGGAGGAGGGCCGGATCGTCATCTCGGAGCTCCCCTTCCAGCAGAATAAATCTCGGCTCGTCGAGCGGATCGCGGAGGACGTCAACGAGGGCGCGATCGAGGGGATTCGCGACCTCCGCGACGAGTCCGACCGCGACGGGATTCGCGTCGTCGTCGAGCTCAAGCGCGATGCGATGGCCGAAGTCGTCAAAAATCAGCTGTTGGAGAGCCACCTCGAACGGACCTTCGGCGTCATTAACCTCGCGTTGGTCGACGGCGCGCCCCAGGTGTTGGACCTCAAGGAGACGCTCGAACACTACGTCGAACACCGACGCGAGGTGGTGCGTCGGCGCTCCGAACACGAGCTCGACGAGCGCGAGGACCGAGCGCACATCCTCGAGGGCCGACTGAAGGCGCTCGAACAGGTCGACAGCGTCGTCGACACGATCCAGAACTCCGTGGACCGCGACGCCGCGAAGGCGGCGCTGGAGGCCGAATACGAGTTCAGCGAGGCGCAGGCCGAACACATCGTCCGGATGCAGCTCGGCTCGCTCACCTCGCTGGAGACGCAGGAGATAGAATCGGAGTACGAGGACGTGACGGCCCGGATCGAGCGGCTGGAGACGATCCTCGGGGATTCCGACGAACTCGACGCCGTGATCGTCGACGAGTTGGAGGAGATGAAAGACGAGTACGGCGACGAGCGTCGGACGAGTTTTATCGAAGACGTCGGCGACGTGACTCACGAGGACCTGATCCCCGAAGAGCAGTGCGTCGTCGTGATGACCGAGGACGACTACATCAAGCGGATGTCGCTCGACGGGTTCCGGGCGCAGAATCGCGGCGGGAAGGGGATCATCGGTACCGGGCTCAAGGAGGGCGACCGCGTCTCCTCCGTGTTCGCCGCCAACTCACACGACTACCTGCTAGTGTTCACGAACCGGGGGCAGATCTACGAGCTGAAGACGTACCAGATCCCGGAGATGTCTCGGACCGCTCGCGGAAAGTCGGCGGTCAACCTCCTCGATCTCGACGACGGCGAGGAGATCGAGGCGGTCGTCAACACGGAGAATTTAGCCGACGACGAGTTCCTCACGATGGTGACTCGCGACGGGTACATCAAGCGTACCGCCGTCGACCAGTTCGGCAACATCCGCTCGACCGGGATCCGCGCGATCCGGCTGGAGGACGGCGACGAGCTCGTCGACGTCGAGGTGACCGACGGCGAGACGGACATCGTTATCGGGAGCCGAAACGGGATGGCGATCCGGTTCGACGAGGCCGAAGCTCGCGCGATGGGTCGGACCGCTCGCGGCGTGATCGGGATCGACCTTCGCGAGGGCGACGCGGTCGCCGGCGTCGCCGGCGTCGACGAGGACCGACACAACTGGGTGCTCACCGTGACCGAAAACGGCTACGGGAAGCGCTCCGATCTCGACGAGTACCGGCTCCAGTCGCGTAACGGGAAGGGGCTGATCGACATCAAGACCGGCGACCGCAACGGCGAGGCCGTCGCCATCGAGGCGGTCACGCACGGCGACCACCTGCTCGCGATGAGCGCCGACGGCCAGATCATGCGGACTCGCGTCGAGGAGATCTCGACGGTCGGACGCAACACGATGGGCGTCATCGTGATGGACCTGGAACCGGACGACGAGGTCGCCTCCGTGGACATCGTCCCCGAGTCGGCGTACGTCGACGACGAGGAAGCGGCCGCGGCCGCGGACGAGGACGGGGAAACGACCGACTCCGACGCCGAGTAGACGCCGACCGGAGGCCCGGAGCCGACGCATCCCGTGAGTTCGGCCGTTTTTTTTTCCGGCCCGCGCCGCGTTCGGTAGTAGTCGCGTGCGCGGGATTCATGTTCCGTGGCGGCGACTCGGTGGTATGAAACGACGCGGTGTCCTCGCCGCGGCGAGCGCTACCGCGAGCGTGGGCACGGTCGCGGGCTGTCTCGGCCTCGACGATGGCGACCCCGGAAGGATCGATCTGACGGTCCGCAACGACGGCGACGAACCGATCGACGCGGACGTGGTCGTCCGCGGCGACGACGGGACGACCTACGCGGAGGAGACCGATCAGATCGAACCCGGTGTTGCCCGGTCGGTAGAGGCGACCGTCGGGGCGACGGGCCGTCACGAGGTCGTCGTGACGGGCGACGACTGGGAGGGGCGACTCGCGTGGGACGCCGCCGTCTGTGGCCTGTTCGACGGGACGGTCACCGTCGATGCCGGGAACGTCTCGGTCGCCGGCGAGTGCGTCGATCCGCGGTAAGCCGTCGCCGGAGGGCTCGCCGGTGGAAGACGCGGCCGCGGTTCGTGGAACATCAGGAAAATTACTTACGGTCACCGCGAAAACGGCCGGACGAGATGGACGAGTACGAGGGGAGAGGCGAGATCGTACACGAGCCGAGCGAGGCGTTCGCGGCGTCGACGAACGTCGCCGCGTTCATGCGCGAGTACGGGATCGACGGCTACGAGGAACTGATCGCCCGGACCACTTCGGAGATTGAGGGTGAGCCCGAGTCCGGCGTCGACTGGTTCTGGGACGAGATCGTCGACTACCTCGATATCGATTTTTATACCGACTACGACGCGGTCCGAGATGACACCGACGGGCCGCAGTTCTCCGACTGGTACCCCGGCGGGGAGATCAACGTCGCGGACAACGTCGTCGACCGACACGCCGCGGTCGACTCGCCGAACCGCAACCGGGTCGCGCTGATATGGGAGGGCGAGCCCGGCGACGTCCGCGAAGTCACGTTCCACGAGCTGGCCCGGGAGAGCGACCGCGTCGCCAACTACCTGGAGTCGGTCGGGATCGAGACGGGAGACACGGTCGGGCTGTACATGCCGATGGTACCGGCGGTCGTCTCGATCCTCTACGGCTGTCTGAAGGTCGGCGCGATCGCGGTGCCCATCTTCTCCGGGTTCGGGACGGAGGCGACAGCCACGCGGATCGAGGACGCGGAGCCGTCGGTGCTTTTCACCGGCGACGGGTTCTACCGTCGCGGCAGCGAGGTGCGGCTGAAAGCGACCGCCGACGCCGCGATCGACGAGGCTGGCCACGTCGAGCACGCGGTCGTCTACGACCGGCTGGGTGCGACTCCGACCGGCGAGTCAGAGAACCCGATCCCGTGGGACGTCGACCGTGACGTCACGTGGTCCGAGGCTATCGCCTCGCAACCGACCGACTACGAGACGAAGCGGCTCCCGAGCGAGCAGGAATCAATGCTTCTGTACTCCTCGGGGACGACCGGCGAGCCGAAAGGAATCGTCCACACGCACGCCGGAGTCCTGACACAGTGCGCTAAGGAGATCCACTTCGGGTTCGACCAGAAGCCCGCCGACCGGTTCTTTTGGGTTTCGGACATCGGCTGGATGATGGGACCGTGGACGCTTATCGGGAACCACGCGTTCGGCGGGACCGTGGTCATGTACGAGGGCGCGCCCGACCACCCGGAGCCGGACCGCTTCTGGGACATGATCGACCGCCACGGCATCACGCAGTTCGGTATCTCGCCGACCGCGATACGCGCCCTCCGAAAACACGGCGATCGGTGGATCGACGGCCACGACCTATCGAGTCTCCGAATACTCGGATCGACCGGCGAGCCGTGGGACCCCGAATCGTGGCGGTGGTTTTACGACGCGGTCGGCGGCGGCGAGTGCCCGATCATCAATATCTCCGGCGGTACGGAGATCTGCGGCTGCTTCCTGATGCCGATGCCGAACCAACCCCTCAAACCGTGCACGCTCGGCGGCCCGGGACTGGGCATGGACATCGACATCGTCGACGAGACCGGGGAGTCGGTCAGGGAGTCGGGTGAGCGCGGACACCTCGTCGCCCGCGACTCCTGTCCGTCAATGACGAAGTCGCTCTGGTCGGGCGACGAGCGCTACCTAGAGGAGTACTGGTCGACGTGGCCGGGGCTGTGGGACCACGGCGACTTCGCGCAGAAGGACGACGACGGGTTCTGGTTCCTCCACGGTCGCGCGGACGACGCGCTCAACGTCGCCGGCCGGAAGGTGGGACCGGCCGAAATCGAGGGCGTGCTCATCGACCACGACGCGGTCAATCAGGCCGCCGCGGTCGGCGTCTCCGACGACACCACCGGGACCGCCGTCGTCGCGTACGTCGTGCTCGAACCGGACGTCGAGCCGACCGACGACCTCCGCGAGGAGCTGCGGACGCTCGTCGGCGAGGAACACGGCAAGCCGTTCCGTCCCCGCGAGTTGCTGTTCGTCGACGCATTCCCGAAGACGCAGTCCGGGAAGATCATCCGACGCGCGATCGCATCGGTATACAGAGGCGAGGACCCGGGTGACCTCTCGTCGATGGAGAATCCAGAGGCGCTGGAGGGCCTCCGGAGTCCCGATTGACGGCACGCCGGGGCGAGGTGCTAGAGCGGGACGTTGGGATGGAACGCTGGGGCGGGATACCGGAATAAGCCGCTGAGGAGCGGGACGCGCCGGCCGCACTCCCGGTCTCTCAGGCGGCGGCTTCGGCGACCGCCTCGGCGACCGCGACGTAATCGGGCTCCTGTCCGGAATCGTCCGCGAGCCAGCGGTACGTCACGACGCCGTCGGCGTCGATCACGAAGACGGCCCGCCGCGCAACCGTGTTTACGCCGTAGTGTGCGAAATCTTCGATCACGTCGTACGCCTCGATCGCCCGGTGATCCGGGTCGCCGACGAGCGAGAACGGGAGGTCGTACTGGACCCGGTACGCTTCGAGCGCGTGCGGGAGGTCCGTGCTCACGCCGAGAAGCGTGCAGTCGTCGCGGTCGAACTCGTCGCGGAACGCCTCCATCTCGTCGGTGCAGGTGTTCGAGAAGGCGGCCGGGAAGAACGCGAGTATCACCGGATCGTCTCCGAGCCGGTCGGCCAAGTCGAACGGCTCGATGTCGCCATTCACGAGCGAAGCTTCGAAGGTCGGAGCATCGTCGCCGACGTCTGCCATACCGGTCGATCGGGGGCGGTGCGTATCACGGTTTCGGCGTGGCTATCTCCTAAAACACACGCGGATTGAAGTATTATTGAATATAATGGTGTGTTTACACATGCGATTATGTGATCTCGCTGACAAGGATTGGAAGAGCCACGAACGGAAACGCTTCATCAAGGACAATACCAAGGCGAAGACGGACAATTTCGATCCTGAAGCGTTCAAACACGACGGATTCAGCGATCGAGAGAAGTATCTCGAAACGTACGTCCCAGCACTCGCCGACGAAGGGCGGTTGAAAACTGAGCTACGGGACTTTACGCCGCCACGCCTCAGTTCGATAAATAATTCACCGTATCAGGCGCTGGTCATCAGATACGGAATTCTCCGACAGTTGATCCAGCAGCCCGACTACAGCACGGAAAAAGAGGAGTTACTTGATGCCGTCCAAGATTGGCAGACCGATTTTATTCGAGGCTACGAAGACGATGACTTTTCAGATATCGACGAACTCCATCACCTCGCTCAGGCCGCCGTGGAGTACCAAAACGAGATCGACGACTCTGAGCTTCACATGGTATATAGTTACTTCGAGCTTCACAACCGCGCAGCAGAGAGCAAACATGAGTACTACACATGGCTCGACTTCTTCAAGCGGCTCTCCGCTATCGATCGTTTTCCGAAGGTCTCACGGTCAGACAGTCCAGAACACGCACGAGATACCATTGAGAAAGGGCTGTGGTCGCTTCAAGAGCAGGCGCTCGTATACGAGGTGACTGATTCGGATCACGACGAGCTTGTCGGTATCCCGGAGGACTACATCGAGATCGTACGGGGGTGGTTATACTACGAGATGTCTGATGAGAACTTCCTTCGGATGCTCGAAACCCTCGAACCGTTCGACCGGCAGTCGGTTCTCATGTCGGCCCTTGAAGAATTCGCCGTCGAAGGGAAAACCTACGGGCGAAACCAGAACCGCCGCGAGATAATCGTGGAGGCAGGTGTTTACCCGAGTGAACTATTCAAGCGCGTAGTGGAGAAAGACGATCTCAAAGAGATTGTCGACCGGTACAGCTTGGATGCACATAAACGGAAGACGGATGAGATGGTGTCCGCAATCATCGACTATTTCGAGCAATCACAGAAGTCCGTCGACGACGGTGAGCCGGCGGTCGATCTCTATCTTGATGCGTACGAGGACATCGCGGACGGATCGGTCACCCAGGTTCCGCCGCAACTCCAAGATCTCGTTGACGCCGACCATCCGGAAGAGAAGCTCGACGTGTTATTTGAGGATGCGACCGCAGAGATATTCCGAGAAACGTTCGGACTGGATGGTACGAAGCAGCTCGGACAGAAGGCGAGCGGAATGGTTGCAGACGGCGAGATCGAACAGGACGGCCGTTGGCTCCTTTGGGACAACAAGCGACGACGACAGAAATTTCGCCTCGGTAGCGACACGCGCAGTAAAATCAAGAGCTACATCGATACAAAGGATAAACAACACGACGTCGAATGGTTCGTGTTGATCGCGCCAGACTTCACCGAACAAGCGGCTGCGAACGCTGAACAGTTGGAGATGCAAGTCGAGAAGGACGTCCGGTTGATAAGGGCATCTGATTTGAAGGAACTCGCCGAGCGGTGGCGAGAAGATTACGCGATGAAAGACCGCGAATTGCCACTCTCCGTGTTCTTCGGATCTGGAATATTCAATGTTGACTCTGCAACCCATCTTCTCGAGACGGAGTTTTCGTAGCGTCGCGGTCTGAATCTCTTCCGTACTAATCGTCCAAAAAGACTATAGTCGCCAGAGAGCTACGCCAGTATAGAGATGGTAAGTGCGATTCCACTGATCGGCGGCATTCCGGCGGGTCCGGAGCTCCTCATCATCCTGCTCGTGTTGGTCCTGCTGTTCGGGGCGAACAAGATACCCAAGCTCGCGCGGTCGACAGGCCAGGCGATGGGCGAATTCAAGAAGGGCCGCGAGGAGGTCGAGGACGAACTGAAACAGATGCAAGGCGAGGGCGAGGACACCGATTCGACGCTCGACGACGAGGACGAGGAGCTCGAAGACCTCGACGCCGAAAAAGAGACGAGTTCGTAACCCGGTTCGGCGATCCCGACCGATCCCCGCCGGACGTTTTCTCCACCGTTTTGGGCGCGTGGCCTAGCGGACAGGGCGAGAGGTTCCTAACCTCTCGATCGCGGGTTCGAATCCCGTCGCGCCCGTTTCTTCGCTCCGCTCAGTCACGGGCGCGACTGGCTCCCCGCTCGCTCACTTCGTTCGCTCGCGAGGATCCCGCCGTGCCCGCTATTGCGAACAACGTGAGCAGTAGTGGCGCATGGATTCGAATGGCTCTGTTAAAATCTGCTTTTCAGACACAATCTCGTCCGAAACAGTGAGACGCTGAACACTCCTCTTAATCGATTGCGAGAGTGGGTATTGCAGACCGCCGCCGGTGACGTGGTATTTAAAGGGGCGAGCACGACAGCAACGATTGCTTATAAATGAATAATGCGGTGCTGTGGCGCGCCTCCGAGCGCCCGATACGGGCGCGAGGAGCCCGCGAGGTCGCCGGCGGCGGAGCCGCCGGCTGCCAGAGAATCTTCGATTCTCGCTGGACGCCGCGAGCGCCTTTTAAAGGTGCGACGCGGCGAGGCTGGGGAGGCGTGAGGTGCGGTTGCGGTGTGGTTGGGTGGGACTCCAAGGGGCAGTCGCCGGCGGCTCTGCCGCCGGCTGGGGCTTTGGAAGTGGTCACCGCGTCGCCGACAGCAACGATCACGTATAAACACTTACCGCCAGAAACACAGCAGTTCACCGCGTCAGCAACGATTTATAAACAGCCGCCAGCAACACCACTTGATCACTTATAAATGACCACATCAACCGCGTGCAATACCCACTCCCGGAATCGGTCGTCGCCGTTCCCGTAGTGACTGTGATCGGGGCAACTGATACCACCCGCTGAGGAGTTCAACAGAGCCATTCGATCCCTATCGGTCGCGCACAGCGAGTGGAGCGAGCGAGCACGGCTTATCCACACTCGCTCACTCCGTTCGCTCGCGAGGATCCCGCCGTGCCCGCTCCTCCGCATCGCTCAGCCGATCGGCTTTTCGGCTCTGAAGATTGCCTCGTCGTCTACCACGACCACGACTTCGAGACGTGATCCGGACAGCTCCGCCTCGTCGACGTCGTACTCCCAGACGTCTCCGGGAGCGACCCGGTCCGCGCCGGGAGCGCCGTTGACGGCACCGTCAGAGACGGCCACGGCGACCGACGACGATTCGTTCCGGATCAGAATCCGAGCTGAGTCGTTCGTCAGCGGTTCCCCGCCGAGGTGGGCGATTTCGATCGTCTCCGGCGGTCCAGTCTCGTCGAGCTCCGCGAGGGGAGAACCACCGGTGTCGATGCTCCCGACGACGGCGACGCCGACGGCAGTGACGCCGAGAACGACCAGCCCCGCGAGGAGGACGTTGCTCACGACTTCGGACTGGGCGCGGTTCATCGTCCTCACGCCGTCCCGCCCTCCACCGGCGTTCCGGTTTCGTTTCCGGTGACCTCTAGGGGGTCAGCCCCGTCGAGGAACCGTGCGTCGGTAACGTCGACGACGCCCGTCACCGCCTCGGCAAATGCGTTACCGTTCCCGTCGATGTCGAGCGTCGCTCGGACCAGGATGACGTCGTCGTCGGCGGTGAGCGCGATGTCATTGTTCGCGGTCACGAGGATGCTCGCGTCGGTGAGATCGATCGAGCCGCCGGCGTCGAACTCGACGTTTCCGGCCGTCTCCATCGTGGCATCGGTCGCGGAGATGTCGCCCGTGGTCTCTAAGTCGATTCCGATGACGCCCTGGCCCTGTCCGGGGCTCCCGCCCTCGGCGGTCGTCGTCACCGTCGCGCCGTCGAGTTGGATGCTCCCGTTCGGTCCGTTGGCGGTGATGTCGAGCTGCCGGCCGCTGATGACGGAGCCCGTTCCGCCGACGCTGACCGTCCCGTCCGTCGCAGTCAACGAGATTCCTCCAGCGGTCGTCACGTCGCCGTCGAGGTCGTAGTCGTCGAACGTGTAATCGATGTCTTCCTCGCCGTCCTCGGGACCGAACGTGGAATTCGGCGGAACGTAGAGGGTCTCGTTGGAATAGTCGACCCCGTTGACGTCCTCGTGTGTGACCTCGGTGATGTTGCCGTCGGGGTCGATACGGACCGGACCGTCGAGATCACCGAGTCGGTCCTCGAGGCTGTAGACATTCAGGTCCGTCTCCGACGAAGACGCTCCGGGCGAGCCGAGCGTCACGGAGAAATCTCCGGTTCCGCTCGCCGCGTAGGGGATCCGAACGCGCCCGCTCGACCCAGACGCGCGAGTCACGTCATCGGGCAGGACGGCGGCAACATCGGCAGGGACGAACGACGAAAGCGACGTGCTCGCACCCGAATTCGACGCAGATTCCGCGCCGTCAAGGCTGACACTTGCGGTCCCGTCGTCCGCGTCTGCATCGGTCGATTCGAACTGGAACGACGCTCGACCCAGCTCGGTCGACTGTGCGTTCGAGGGCGAGACGCCGTGGAACGATTCGCTGAAGTTCGCGCTCACCCGCTCGCCGCTCACGGGATTGTTGTAGCGGTCGCGGACCTCGGCGGTCAGCGCGTTCGTCGTGTTCTCCGGCACCGACCGGTTGGCACCGTCGATCAGCGTGACGTACGCCGGGTCGGGGGAATCGGGGTCGTCACCCGCGGTGACGGCCGCGGTCCGGACGTTGTACGTGACGTTCGTCGCCAGCGTGATCGTCGCCTCGTCGCTCGTCTCATCGACGGAGACGCTCTCGACGTGGCCGTCGTCGATCTCGTCTTCGAGGAGATCGTTCCACGCCTCGGTTCCGAGCCCGGTCGGGAAGGTTATCTCGGGTGGCTCGCCGTCGGTCTCCGAACGCACGGCGACCGACCGCACTTCCGTGGAAGAGGGACTGATCGCGTGAACGTCGACGCCGACGCTCCGTGACCCGCTCCGCTCGGGCGGGTCCTGCAGGGCGATCAGCGAGATCGTCCGTCCGTCGACGATCGACTGGTCGCTGAGCGGGATCGTCGTTCCGCCGCCGAAGTCGTTGTAGAGGACCGTGTTCTCGTACACCGTCGCCGGTGCTGACCCGTACTCCCGATAGCTCGGCTCGTAGCGGACCCCGGCGGTGTCGTAGGTCATCGGCCCGTTCTCGGTCCAGTAGCTCGCGGCGTTCCCGTCGATCGGTTCCGCGCCGACGAGCGAGACGTTCCCGCTCGCGTCGCTCGGACCGAGCGCGCCGCCGGCCGGCGGGGGGTCGACCGCGGCGAAGCGGTCGGGGTACTCGGTTCCTAACTCGACCGACACCGGTCGGGTGTTCCCGCTCGACGCCGCGCGTACGATCGCGTTTCGAGCGTCCAGCAGGTCGGACTGGACGCGTTCGCTGTGGGCCGCCTCGACGTCCGCGTTCTGCGCCGGAACGACCGCGGCCTGATTGGCCGCGAGCAGGATGACGAGCACGCCGAGCAGGAGCACGGCTCCGATCTGAACGGACACGGCCCGATCGTCGGCCCTTAGCGACTGCACTGGCGGGGGTACACCTCCGGGACGGAATAACGTTGTGGGTGGATCGGCGCGCCAACCGAGCCGTCCGACCGCGGAGCCGGCGGCCGTGACCGCGGAGCCGCGGCCGGGTTACGAGACGACCGTGAAGGTGATCTCAACCGGCGCTTCGACCCCCGCGGCGGTCGGTGCCCGAGCGGTCAGCAACCTAGTCTCTGACCCCGAATCGGACGGGGTGTACTCGTAGGTCGCCGCGCCGCTCTCGTCGGTCGTGACCGTCCGATTTTCGCCCTCGACGGAGAAGGTCACGTCGACCCCGGTGACCCGGTTGTCGTACCCGTCTCGCACCTCCACCGAGACCGGGACCGTCGACCCGGCCCGGACCGACTGGTTCTGCGTGACCGGATAGAGGTACTCCGGTTCGGGCTCGGCCGCGCCGTCGCCGACGGCGACCCTCGCGAGCGAGAGGTCGTAGGTTCCCGGCGCGAGTTCGACGCGGAGGCGGTCCGCGCCACCCGCGCCACCGGACACGACCGCGACGTTCGCGACGTTCCCCCCGTTTTCGGTCAGTTCCCCCCGGAACGATCGATTCCACGCCGACTCATCGAGTCGAGTCGGGAGAACGAGCGTAAGGGGGTCAGAGCCGTCGCTCTCGACGGTGACGCTCGTCCCCTTGTCGACGCTCACCGGCCTGTTCGACAGCGTGGTCGAGCCCGCGGAACCACCGCCCGACCGCGAGATCGAGCCGTCGAGGGCGATCAGCGAGATCGACGAGCCGTCGATCAGCGACTGATCGGCGAGTGCGATACCGGAACCGGACGGCGACCGTCGCATCGGGACGCCGTGTTCGAGCCGCGTCTCCGCGCCGATCGCGTACTCCGCGTAGTCGGGCTCATACCGGAGTCCGGCGGTCTCGTACTCCCGCTCCAGCCCGACAGGTCCGTCGAAATCGGGGTTCTCCGACCACCGGTAGCTCGCGTTCTGGATCTCGATCGTTCCCGGCCCGACCGTTTCGAGCCGCCCGTCGGCGGGCGCGGGGCCGACGAAGTACGCCCGGAAGGGATATCGCGGTCCGATCGGGACGCTCGTCGGTGCCACCGTCCCGTCGGTCGCCGAGCGATCCACGGCGTCGGCCGCCTCGACGAACGACTCGCGGACGTCGACGCTGTGTTCGTACTCGGACGCGGCCGTCTCCGCGGGGACGACCGAAACCTGGTAGGTCGCCGCGGCGACGAGCAGGAACCCGATCGCGAGGACCGCCGCCAGCGGCACGGCGACCGCCCGATCGTCGAGGCGAGGTTTCATCCCTGCCGATGGGTCGCGACGGGACCGGAAATAGGCGTCGGCGCGCTCGCGAGGTTCACGCCGCATACCACGTCCGCTCACTCCCGCAGCGAATTCGAACACCTTCAGCGAATCCGGTCACCCACAGCGGATCCGATCACCCGAGCCGCCGGAACGAGTGACTCGCCAGCGCGACGGCGACGACGGCGAGTGTCAGCGTCGCGCTCGCGAGCAGCGCGCCAGGCTCGTACAACAGCGGCGGGTGGTAGCCGATCCCGTAATCGATCACCACGTTGACGACGCCGAGCGCGAGCGCGAGCGTCAGCGCGCCGCGAGTCGTCCGACCGAATGCCGGGAACAGGAGCGCGAGTCCGACGAAACAGAGGTGCGTGCCGAGCACGCCCCAGTAGTAGATCCACGCGTCGGGTGCGGCGACGTACTCGCCGAACGCGAGGTTCAGCGAGACGAGCGGCCAGAGTCCGAACTGGACCAGCCAGACGAACGCGAGGGTGTGCAGGTACGCGAGGGGGCGCGAGGTCGGCGCGTCGTCGACCGCGCTCCCGGCGTCCCGAACCGTCGGAACGAGCGTCAGGAGGACGAGTCCGCCTAGGGCGACGGCGACCGCCGAGTCGGCGTACAGCGGCCACAGCCACGGCGGGACGTCGGCGGCGGTCGGCGCATAGTAACCGACGCCGACGGCGAACATGAACGCGGTGAACGCGAGGACGACCGCGAGGCTCCGCGGCGTGCCGAGCAGTTCCTCGGCGAACGCCGCGCGAACGCGTCGGCGGACCGCCGCGCGACGGAGACGGTGCAGCCGACGGAACGATCGAAGCAATCGAGACCGATCGGACCGTGACACGCGATACGATCGGCGCGCGACGGCCTTAAAAACCGTCAGTCGAGCGCGGGCACGTCGGGCGGCGATTATCAGTTGCGGTGTTTTGCGAGACACCTTTTTCAACGGTCGAATCGTTGCCGCAGTCATGGCAACCGAGGACGCCGAGTGCTCGCCCCCGTCTCTCGACGACGCGGCGGGTCCGGCGTCGGCGTCCGATCCGCCCGTCGCCGTGGGGCGGTACTCCTGGCGGTCGTTCCTGGCGGACCGCGGCCGCGAGGACGCCGCGACGGCGCTATTTGCGGACATCGACGACGAGCCCGTCGTCCCGGCGAACGCGGTCCGCGCTCACTTCGGGGAGGGAATCGACCGGGTGATCCGCGCCGCCGACGTCGACGAACCGTTTACGAGCGACGGCGACACCGCGGTTTCCGGTCACGGAACGCCGGAGGCCGGAACGGCCGTGATCGGCACCGGCGACGTCGTCCTCAGCGGTGCGGCCGTCGTCTCGGACGGCACGTCGACAGCGGTGCGACCCGGGCCGGTCAAGGCGGAGGAGGAGGGAGAAGCGGACGAGGAGGGAGAAGCGGACGAGGAGAGCGAAGCGGACGATGCGGACGGCGACGAGAGAGAGGAGAAAGACGCCGACGCCGCGAGCGACGCGGATGACTTCGGGGCCTCAGAACCCGAAGCCGCTTCGATCGTCGACGTCGATAGATCGGGAGGCGTCGCCGGGGCGGTCGTCGTCGACGGTGACGCGGTCGAGCTGATCCCCCGGCGCGCGCCGTCCGCAGAGGAGTGGGCGCGCGTCGACGTCGATCCGGGCGAGTTCCTCGGCTTCGACCCGAACGAAATGGGCGCGCGCCTCACGGCTGGTGCGGCGGTCGGGGACGTGCTCCGGGACCGGTGTGCCGCCCGATACGACCTTCACGAGGTACCAGTACTGAAGGGGTACTACACGTGGGAAGACTACGCGGACGAGTACTTCCTCGACGAGGACGGGGATCCGCCGACCGATGAGGAGGGCGAGCCTCTCGAATTCACCCATGAGGACAAGACCGAGGCGCTGGGGTTCGACCCCGATCGGACCGAAGAGCTGCTCGGGGCGGGCGGAGGAGCCGCCGCCGGGCTCGCGGACCTGGTCGACGAGCGCACGGTGAACGTGAACCCGGACGTCGACGAGGATGCGTTCTTCTCGACGGACGACGGCCACACCACCCTCGCGAACCGATACGATCTGGAGAAGGCGGTGCCGATGCCGAAGAAGGCTCACTTCCGCGAGATCGAGCGGTACTGGGTGAACAAGCCGTACGCGTTCGTGATGGTGTTCCGGTCGACGAAGGAAAACGAGGTGAAGTACTACGCGGTCCAACCGCATCGGACCGAAATCGAGATCGATCTCGTCGAGTTCCTGACCGGGAAGCTCCGGACCTCGATCAAGTACGCCGACGAGTCGATCGCAGGCGGCGACGAGGCGTTCCGGAAGGAGGTGATCGTCGACGAGACGCTGACGCTTCTCGACCGGTACGGCCTCTACGAGCGAGCGGCCGACGACCGCGGGATCCTCGACGACCTCGTGGACGATGTCGTCGATCGGTTCGGATTCGACATCACGGAGGGGATCGCGGGCCGGATATCCGAGTCGCTCGGGTACGAGCCGTCGATCGAATCCGGGCCGACCCGGACGGAGATACTCGCCCGGCCGGAGCCCGCGGTGCTGGCCGAGGACCCCGAGACGCTGTCAGATCATCAGGTAGAGAAGCTGCTGTACTACCTCAAACGAGACTTTATCGGCTACGAGCGGATCGACCCGATCAAGTACGACATCAACGTCGAGGACATCTCCTGTGACGGGTACAACGCCCCCGTCTTCGTCTATCACTCCGACTACGAGCAGATCATCACCAACGTCTACCACGGAACGGACGAGCTCGACGACTTCGTCGTGAAGCTCGCGCAGCGCTCGGGCAAGGGGATCTCGAAGCGTCGCCCACAGGTGGACGCCACGCTCCCCGACGGCTCCCGCGCCCAGCTCACGCTCGGGCGGGAGGTGTCCGACCACGGGACCAATTACACGATCCGACAGTTCAACGACGTTCCGTTCACCCCGATCGACCTGATCAACTGGAAGACGTTCTCGCTCGACGAGATGGCCTTCCTCTGGCTCTCCATCGAGAACCACAAGAGCCTGATCTTCGCGGGCGGCACCGCATCCGGGAAGACGACGAGCCTGAACGCGGTCTCGCTGTTCATCCCCTCGAACGCGAAGATCGTTTCGATCGAGGACACCCGCGAGGTCGAGCTGCCCCAGCGCAACTGGATCGCCTCCGTCACGCGCCCCTCCTTCTCCGACGACGACAAGGGCGATATCGACGAGTTCGACCTGCTTGAGGCCGCGCTCCGCCAGCGCCCGGACTACATCGTGATGGGCGAGATCCGCGGCGAGGAGGGTCGAACCGCCTTCCAGGTCATGTCGACCGGTCACACCACCTACACGACGTTCCACGCCGACTCCGTCGGCGAGGTGCTCAAGCGGTTCACAACCGATCCGATCAACGTCTCGAAGACGATGTTCACCGCCCTCGATCTCGTCTCCGTTCAGACCTCGACGCGGGTCCAGGGAAAGAAGGTCCGCCGGAACAAGTCGCTGACCGAGATCAACCACTACGACGCCGAGAACGACGAGATCAACGTCCAGGACGTGTTCCAGTGGCAGGCGGAGACGGACGAGTTCCTCCAGATGGGCGACTCGAACACCCTCGAAGACATCATGTTCGACCGCGGGTGGAGTCGGCAAACGCTCGACGAGGAACTGCGGAAGCGTCGCGTCGTGTTGGCGTACCTCATCGACCGCGGACTCAACAGCTACGCCCAGGTGGCCGCGACGTTCCAGGCGTTCATCAACGACCCGGAGACCGTGCTCGCGCTGATGGCCAACGAGGAGCTGGAGCGCTCGCTGGAGGACCTCCGCGAGATGGAGTCGGTCCTTATCAACGTCGACCGCGACAAGGAGGAGATGGTTCCGCGGCCGGAGCCTGACGAAGCGGGACGCGAGGAGGTGACCGCGATCCTGGAGGGATCCGAGGACCTGTTCGCCGAGTACCGCGGACGGATGCCCGATTCCGTCGCCGACGCGCTGCTCGACGTCGCCCCGGCCCGCGACGTCGAGGCGGAGCCAGACGCCTCCCGCGAGACTCTCACGGAGACGCTTCGGGAGGCGGCGGCGGTCGATGCGACTGCGATCGACGCGGCTGCGGTCGACGCGGTGGGGATCGAAGCCGACGCGCTCGACGGTGACGTCGTTCCCGAGATGAGCGGATCGGATTCGAAGGAAGATCCCGACGGCGAGACCGCCGATCCGGCGTCATCGACGCGTCCGACGAGCCCGATCGATCACGACGCCTTCGAGGGTGTCGCGGACGCAACGCAGACGGACCGCGAGACGAATCTCGGCGAGAGAGACGGTGGCGACGAGAGGGACGGTAGCGGGGAGAGAGAAGACGGAGATGGCGGGGAGATCGACTTCGACGAGCCCTTCGACGACGGCATCGACGTCTTGGATCCCGCTCCAACCGACTTCGGAGCGACGGAGCCGGAGGCGAGTGCCGCCGACGGCGACGCAGACGATGCCGCCGAAGGCGACGACGCCAGCGACAGCGGTGCCGCCGACAGCGATGACGACGACACCGAGGCCGACGAAGCCAGCGACACCGATGACGACGACACCGAGGCCGACGAAGCCAGCGACACCGATGGCGACGACATCGACGACTGGGGGTTCGGAACGGTCGATCCCCCGGAGGAGCGGTAATCGAATGGTCCGAGCGGGGTGCGTTCGGTGAGCCTCGATGCGGGCGTCGGCGAGGGCTCCGCAGACGGTGACGTCCTCGCGGAGCTGTTCTACCCGGCCTTCGAACTGCTGTTCGACCCCGACGGCGACTTCGTCGGAGACGTCGAGCGGAAGCTCGCGGAGGCGCGCATGCCGGATCAGGTCGAAATGTACGTCTCGCGGTCGCTCGGCGCGGGCCTCCTTGCGGGCGGGCTCCTGTGGGCGCTGGGCACGCTGATCGGCTACGGCGTCTTCTCGCTCGGGCTCGTCGATCCCACCGCCCTCTCGCTCGGGGTTCCAGCGCCGACCCCGGCGATCCAGGACCTGTTGCGGTCGCTCGTCGTGCCGACCGCGATCCTCGTCAGCGGGCTCGTCTTCGGGTCGGTGGGGTTCGCGGTCGGGTTCGGCGGCATCATCGCGGTTCCCTACTCGCGGGCGTCCGCCCGGGAGCGCGAGATCAACCTCCTGCTCGCCGACTCGGTCTCGTTCATGTACGCGCTGTCGGTCGGGGGGCTCAACCAGCTCGAGATCCTCCGCGCGATGGCGACCGCCGAGGACACCTACGGCGAGGTGTCCCGCGAGTTCCAGAGCATCGTCAACGAGACGGAGTACTTCGGCACCGACTACCGGAACGCGATCCGCCAGCAGTCGATGGAAACGCCGTCGGACGAGCTCTCGCAGTTCCTCGCGGACATGCTCTCCATCGTCAACTCCGGGGGCGACATGGAGAGCTTCCTGAAAGACAAGAAGGAAAAGCACCTCCGCACGTCGAAACAGGAGCGCGAGATGACCCTGGAGACGCTGGAGCTGTTCGGCGAGATGTACATGACGCTCTCGCTTTTCCCCCTGCTCCTCATCATCATCCTCGTCATCATGGGGATGATGGGCGAGTCCGACGACCGGCTCCTGTACGCGACCGTGTACCTCCTCATCCCGTTGACCGGCGCGGGGTTCCTCGTGCTCGTCTCCACCGTTAAACAGGACGAGCCGGGAGACGGCTACCTTCAGCCGAACGGCGGCAGCGAACGGCTCAAACAGACCAGCAAGGAAGGACTGTTCCACTTCGGGCTCGTTGAGGCGTTCGTCGGCCGGTTCGGCGTCTTCGACCGGATTCGGAACCGGGAGGGGACCTACAAGACGAAACAGATCGTCGCCGCGCCGCACCTGTTCTTGCGGGACAATCCCCTGTACACCCTTGCGCTAACGGTCCCGACGGCGATCGTCGTCGTTGTCGTCGCCGCGGCCGCCGGCAGCGCCCCGACGACGTTCGACGGCTGGGTCGATCGTCCGGTGTGGTCAGCCTTCGTGTGGATCTACGTCCCCGCGTACCTCGTGATGGGTCCGCTCGCGGTGTTCCACGAGTGGGACCAGCGCTCGAAGCGGGCGATCACGGGGAAGCTCTCGGAGAGCCTCCGGAAGCTCTCCTCCGCCAACGACACCGGACAGACGCTGCTCGAATCGGTGCAGACGGTCTCTGAGACGTCGACCGGGAAGCTCGCGGAGGAGTTCGAGGTGGTTCACGCGAAGGTAAACTACGGGATGAGCCTGCGGGACGCGCTCGTCGAGTTCAACAACAAGTACGCGGTTCCGCGGCTGGCTCGGACCGTGAAGCTCATCTCGGAGGCGCAGGAGGCGTCCTCGCAGATCACGGACGTGCTGACGACGGCGGCGCAGGCCTCGGAGAACCAGGACGACATCGAGCGCGAGCGGATCTCCCGGACCCGGATGCAGGTGGCGATCATCGTCATGACGTACGTCACGCTGCTCGGCGTGATGGCGATCCTCCAGACCCAGTTCATCGACGTGATGGGCGGCCTCTCTTCGCAGTCGGACGGCGGCGGGGCGGCGGCCGGTGGGGCTAGCGGGGCCGGCTTCGGCGGTGGCGGCGGTGTCGATCCCGATGTCCTCTCGATGCTGTTCTTCCACGCCGTCACGCTGCAGGCGATACTGTCCGGGTTCATCAGCGGCTACATCCGGAACGCCAACATCGTCTCCGGCGTCAAGTTCGCCGTGATCCTGATGACGCTCGCGCTGGGGGTGTGGATCTATGTGGGGTGAGCGCGGTCGCGACCGGCGTCCGCGAGCGGAGCGACGCGCACAGACCCCGATCGACTTCGCTGTCGGCGCGGGCGTGTTCCTCCTGACACTCGCGTTCGTCGTCGCGTTCGTCCCGACGCTGTTCGACCCGTTCACCGCCGCCGAGACGGCGTCTCCGATCGTGAGCGACCGCGTCGCGGCCGGGGTCGCCGGGGATCTCCTCGCCGCGTCGCCCGCGGAGCCGGGCGTGTTGTCCCCGGCCTGTACCGTGGCGTTCTTCGAGGACGGCGAGGGCAACGCTACCCTCGCCGACGCCGCCGGCTGCCCTGACGGGATCGAAAACGACACCGCGGTGCAGTTCGGGCTCGACGAGGAGGTACTGATCGTAATCCACGCGCTGAATGAATCGAACCCGAGCGAGAGCCCGGCGAACGTCACCGTCGCGACGCGACACGGAACCTTCGAGAACATCAAACTCAATCGGACGAGCGCCTCCCCCGATACCGTCGACGGCGACGACGTCACCGTGTCACAGCGCCTCGTTTCGCTCGACGGCGAACAGTACCGACTCACGGTCCGGGTGTGGTGATAATGCGAGGACCACCGGACAGATCCGCGCTCGAACCCGACGACCGCGGACAGGCGCACACCCTCGAAGCGTTCGCGGCGGCGATCCTGCTCGTCGCCGGGTTGACGTTCGCACTGCAGGCGACCGCGGTGACGCCGCTTTCGGCCAGCACGTCGAACCAGCACATCGAGAATCAACAGCGCGCGGTCGCGACCGATCTGCTGGCGACGAGCGCCGAGAACGGCGAGCTGGAAGCGGCCCTGCTCTACTGGAACCCCGAAAACGAGACGTTCGAGTCGAGCCATCCGGAGTTCGAATACTACACGCGGGCCGACGGACCGACGGGGTTCGGCAGCGGGCTCGGCGGATTCGGCGAGGCGCTGAACCGGACGTTCACCGACCGAAGGATCGCCGCGAACGTGGAGGTTCGACACGGCCGGTCGAACGAGAACCGGACGCGGATGGTGTACATGGGGTCGCCGAGCGACAACGCGGTGACCGCGACGCGGACGGTTACGCTCGCGGACGACGCGAACCTGACCGCACCGGACTACGAAAATAGGACCCTTCGGAGGCTGGCGGACGGGACCCATCCGGGAGCGTTCTACGTCCGGTCCGACACCGCCGCAGGCGGGGTCTACGATCACGTGGAGGTGCGCATCGTCGTATGGCGGATGTGAGCGTCGATCCGCCGGACGACGATCGCCTCCCGAGCGTGGGTCGTTCTAGCGGCGAGGATCGGCTCCGCGACGCGGATCGCGGCCAGCTCCTGCTGGTCGCCGGGCTGGTGATGGCCGTCTCGCTGGTGACGCTCGTGGTCCTGTTGAACGCGAGCATCTACAGCGAGAACGTCGCAACTCGTGGGATCGAGTCCGCCGACGGCGAGGCGTTGGAGGTCAGGGCGGCCGCGGTGGACGGAACCGGAACCCTGATCGACGCGACGAACCGCCGGCAGTTCGACGACTACACCGCGACGTCTGACGGAGTCTCCGCCGGCATCGATGCGCTCGACGGGCGGCTCGCGGAGGCGTACGCCGGACGCGGAGGCGTCACGCACCTCGAAAAGACCGACGATCCGGGGCTTCGAGAGGGTCGATATCTCACCGGGCCGGTGAACGACACGACGGTCGTCTCCGAGGCCGATCGAACCCGGGCGTTCTCCGTCGACGTCGCAGTCGACGGCCTGCCAAACGCGAGTGAGTCCACGGCCACCGACGAGGCGCTCGCCGTCGCGTTGAATCGCTCCGAGGCGAACACGACCCACGAAATCTACGTGTACGAACCGGACGACGACTCGTCGGCCGTCGCGGTCGCGACCGGTGTGAACGGAACGGACGCGATCGAGGCGTGTCGATTGGAATCCGTCGACAAGGACCGCCTGTCGCTCGATCTCACCGGCGGGGAGATCGACGGCGAGCCGTGTCCAGCGGTCTGGCCCGCGGAACTGATCGACCCGGATCAGCCGTATGCGACGGATCAGCCGTACGCGATAGAGTTCGCGAACGCCGACGGTCGCGACGTCGAGGCGACGACGACCGTCCTGACCGACAGCGTGACGAGCGACACCGCTCTCCAAGTGACGCCGGCGGTGTACGACGCGACGATCGACCTCCGCTATCGGACCGCGGACCTCCGGTTCGAGACGACGATTCGGGTCGCCCCGGGTGAGCCCGATGCGTGAGGGCGACGGCGGTTCCGGCGGGCGATCGATCGGCGGCAGATCTCCCGTCGGCTTCGCCGGCGACGATCGAGCCGTGAGCGTCACGGTCGGCTACGTGCTGACGCTCGCGATCGGTGCGATCGTGCTCTCGGGGGTCGTCATGGGCGTCGGCGGCGTCATCGACGCGCAGACGCAGCGGACCGTCGAGGGCGACCTCTCCGTCGCCGGCCAGACGGTGGTCGCGAACCTCGAGAGCGCCGACCGTCTCGCCCGCGCCGCGGCGGCGGATCGGCCGGAAAGCGAGGGGAACGTGACGGTCTCCGTCGAGGTCGACGTCCCGGACCGGGTCGCGGGAACGGGGTATCGGATCGAGATCGACGACGACGCCGAGGCCGTCGTCGTCCGGACCGACCGTCCCGACGCCCGGGTCGAGATCCCGTACGCCGCGACCAGAGACGTCGAGTCGACGACCGTGACCGGGGGGCCGCTCCGGATCACGTACGCCGTCGATGACGGGGAGGCCGGACCGGGGACGCTGGAGGTGACGGAGCGATGAGCGGACGCGGACGGCGCGCGCCGACGGTCGCGGTGGGCGACGGCGGGCTCGACGCACTCGGGGACGACGACCGCGGTGTGAGCAACGTCGTCGGATACGTGCTCGTGTTCTCGCTGGTAACCGTGACTATCGGAACGGTGTTCGCGGTCGGCATCACCGGCGTCGAGGACAGACGAGAGGCCGAGCGCGTCGCGAACGTCGAGCGCGCGTTCGACGTGCTCGACGACAACCTGCGAGACGTCCAACGGTACGACGACCCCAGCCGATCGACCGAACTTCGCCTCAGCGGCGGTACGCTGTCGCTCGCGGAGACGACCCGGTTCGAGCTGTACAACGGCTCCGGCGGCTTGGTGCTCGAACGCGAGTACCGTTCGCTGACGTACCGGAACGGTGACACGACGATCGCCTACGAGACGGGAGCCTGGTTCCGGAGCGACGGCGGAGCTGCAGTCATGCGCTCGGAGCCGCGGTTCGTCGCCGCGGACAATCGGACGACGATCCCGCTTGTCCTGCTGATTCGAGACGGTGATCCAAGGGTAGACGGCGACGGGACGGTGCAGGTGGCGGCGAGCCGCCGGTCGAACACCGGCCCCGATTACGCCGCGGACGACGAGGGACCGTTCGAGCTCCGGATCGAGTCCGACTACGCCGACGCGTGGGAGCGATACTTCGATCGGACGGACGGATTTCCGGTCAACGAAACCGCGACCGACGCGGCGGATCGAACGGTCGTGGTCGATCTCACGGAGGACCGTGTGGTCTACGTTCCCCGGATCGCGATCGACGTCACGCTGCGTCGGTGACGATGGGGTCGTCGGTGACATCGCGCTCCATCGGTGACGTCGAGAGTCGTCGATGCACGAGATTTGTTGGCACATAGGGAGCACGCCGCACGATATATATCGGCGGCGGCGCTTCGAGACGGTATGACAGAGGAGCTGTATCTCGCCGACGACAACGCGACGACTTTCGAGGCGACCGTCGAGCGCGCTCTCGACGACCGGATCGTCCTCGACCGGACGCACTTTTATCCCGCGGGCGGCGGGCAGCCGCACGACACGGGGACGATCCGGGTCGCGGACGCAGAGACGACCGACGGCGACGTTGCGGACGGCGGTGCCGCCGACCGGCACTGGCGCGTCGTCGACGTCGAGAAGAAAGACACCGTGTACCACATCCTCGAACCGGCGGGAAACGAAATTTCCGCGGTCGCCGACGCAGCAGCCGCCGACGCAGCAGCCGACGACGCAGCAGCCGACGACGCAGCGGCCGACGACGCAGCGGTTGACGCCGTCGCGCCACCGGAACCCGGAACCGCGGTCGTGGGCGAAATAGACGCGGGTCGCCGCTCGGCGCATTCCCGGTACCACACCGCCCAGCACCTCCTCTCGGCGCTTCTTCTGTCGGAGTTCGACGCGCCGACGACGGGCAACCAGCTCTACGACGATCACGCGCACCTCGACGCGGCCTACGAGCGTTTCGATGACGGCGACCTCGCGCGGATCGAGGAGCGGCTCAACGACCTCGTGGACGACAAGCGACCCGTCCGGAGCTACGCGATGGACCGCGCGGAGGCCGAGGCGACACTCGACACCGAGCGCACCCGTATTGATCTGCTGCCCGACTCGATCGCGGAGCTCCGGATCGTCGAGATCGGCGCGTCCGGGGGAACAGAGGGAGGCGATAGGGGCGATGACAACGATGGCGACGCGGAGCCGTACGACCGAACCGCCTGCGCGGGGACGCACGTCGGAAACACCGCCGAGATCGGCGATATCGTCGTCACCGGACGCGAGACGAAGGGAAGCGGCGAAGAGCGCGTCCGGTTTGCGCTCGCCGACCACGTCGACGGCGATCGGTGAGGGCGGCGCGAGGTGCGGTAGCGATCCAAACCCGTACAGCGCGTTCGCCCGCGATCCCGTCGCTTATATACGATCCGCGGTTGGTACCGCCATGAAGTTCTGCGACGAGTGCGGCTCGATGATGAAGTCCGGCGAGGGCGAGGACCACTGGGTGTGCGACTCCTGCGGCCACGAGATCGGTCGCGACGACGGCGACGGCGAGTGGACCACCGAGTCGCAAGTCGAGTCGGAGATCGTCGACGTGAGCGACGCCGAGGACAAGGGCCTCCCGCAGACGACCGCGCACTGCCCGGAGTGCGGCAACGACCGGGCGTACTGGTACATGCAGCAGATCCGCTCCGCCGACGAGTCGGAAACCCGCTTTTTCGTCTGCACCGAGTGCGAGCACAAGTGGCGCGAAGACGATCACTGATCGGCGGTCGTCTCTCGTCCGCTGCCGCTCGTTCGCTGCCACTCCTCCGCTGCCGCTCGCCAAACACCCCCCGATCGCCAGCGGTGCTCTTTTTAATTGCCTCCGCTGCGAATCCCGACCATGGACCCGCCCGTGGTGCCGAGCGACCGTCTCGACGGCTGGCGGCGCGTCGCCGAGACGACGGACCGTCCGTTCGCCGCCGGACCCGTCTCCGTCATCGCGGGCACAGTCGTGTACGAGCGAGCGACGGGCCCCCAGCCCCGATCGTTCTGCTTCGCGAGTCGCCTGCGGATCCGCCCCGCTACCGCTCCGAACGCCGCCCTCACGGGGCTCGTCGAACGCCGGGCGAGGGACGGCTTTCGTGATAGGCTCGCGGAGCGCGACATTGACGGCATCGAGCACCGGGGAGATCGCGAGCTATCGGTCGACGATCCGAGCGCCTCGCGGGCGACGCTCTCGACGTTCGAAGGTCGCTTCGCCGCCCCGAGTGGAGACGAGGGTGGTGGGCTGATCCCGATCGAGGCGCTGCTCGCGGTCTGGGAGGCCGGCGAATACCTGCTCGGAGGCGGCGCGTACCCGCTCGGCGACGGTGCGGAGGCTGCCCGTCGTGAGCTGGTGCGGATCGTCCGCGGGATCCGGTCGCCCGGCGGGAGTGGAGGGGGCGGCAAGAACGTGGGGGACAGCGAAAAGGTGAGAAACAGCGAGAACGTTGGAGACAGCGAGAGCGCGGAGGAAGGCGAACCCGAGGACGCGGGATAGCTCACCTCAACAGGGGACGATCCCCGCTCCCGATGTGAACGGCGATCCGCTGTCACGGTACTCGGAATCGCCGATAGAGCCGTCGAACATGGGCAGGCGAAGTTCGTAGGTGTACAGCACGTCGAACGCCGCGAAGGGATCGACACCGTCGGTGATCGCCTCGCGCGCGGTCAGTCTGACCCCCGCCGCGAGCGTCACGATCGGCTCACCGTCGAGGGTGCCGGCCGCCTCCATGCCGAACTCGTTGCCGACGGCGGGATCGGTCAGCACCGAGAGGTGGACGAGCGCCTCGATCGCCGCGCCCGTCTCGCCGATCGAGAGGGGGTATCCCTCGCCAGCGAAACACTCCGTGAGGGGATCGACTCTGTCGCTCTCAGCCGGCGCTTCGCTCGACGCATCGACGCTCGACGCATCGACGCTCGACGCACCACCGACGGACGGCGCGGTCGACGTAGCCTGCGCGGGCTGCGAGGCCGACGAACCTGCGACGATCGCACCGCTCGCGGCGGTCGCCGACACGAGCAACAGCGCGATCGCGAGGGCGACGAGCGCGGTCCGTGGAGCGCGATCCATCGACGGGGACTACGACGGACGCGGTTAAAACGACGCGGGGTTCGCTATCCGATCTGATATCCGGATTTCGGTGAGAGCGATACGGATAGACGGAGCACCGTCGTCGGGTCGGTCACTCCTCGTCGAGGAGGCCGTCGACGAGCAGGTTCGCCGAGGCGACGTTCGTCGCCAGCGGGACGTCTTTCACGTCGCAGACGCGCAGGAGCGCGGAGATGTCCGGTTCGTGTGCCTGCGCGGTGAGCGGATCCCGCAGGAACACGACCCCGTCGATCGCTCCGTCCGCGATCATCGCCCCGATCTGGAGATCGCCGCCGAGCGGCCCCGAAGCCTGCCGGTTCACCGCGAGACCCGTCTCGTCGGCGATGCGTTTCCCCGTGGTGCCGGTCGTCACCAGCTGGCACCCGCCCAGCGCGTCGGCGTGAGCGGTGACGAAGTCCACCATCTCGTCTTTCAGCTCGTCGTGAGCGATGAGCGCGATGCGCATATCCCGGGATCCCGGCGGACACTCTTAAAAGGACCACCCGGGTCGTTCCGCAGCGATATCCGTCGCCGCCGAAACCTTTTCTAATAACCCCGAGTTATCCGTCGTATGGAACTCCCGACGCCACAGGACCTCCGCGAGCGGCGGACGACGCTCGAACTGACTCAAAGCGAGCTCGCGGACGCTGCCGAGGTGTCGCAGCCGCTCATCGCCAGGATCGAGGGCGGCGACGTCGACCCCCGGCTTTCGACGCTCCGTCGGATCGTCAACGCGCTCCAGGAGGCGGAAGGCGAGGTCGTTCGCGCGACGGACTTGATGAACCAGACCGTGATAAGCGTCGCCCCCGACGACGCGGTGCGCGAGGCTGTCGATCTGATGGAAGACGAGGCGTACTCGCAGCTTCCCGTCCTTCAGAACGGCGTTCCGGTCGGCTCGATCAGCCAGGGCGACGTGATCCACGCCGGCGAGAACGTCGGCGATCACCCGGTCAGCGAGGTGATGAGCGAATCGTTCCCCACGGTCGCGCCGGGCGCGACGGTCGACGAGGTCCGGAACCTGCTCGATCACTACAAGGCGGTGATGGTCACCGACGGCGGCGAGACGGTCGGGATCATCACCGAGGCAGACATCGCCGCGCACCTGTCGTAGCACGTACTGTCGCCGGTGAGCGACTGCGGGAGTGAGGATCGCAGACCGCCGTCGACGACGTGGTACTTAAACGGACGAATGTGGCGGCGACGGCTATTTATAAATAGTGAATCGGTGGCGCGCCTCTGAGTGCTCGCTTTTAAGCGAGCGCGAAGAGCCCGCGAGGGACGCGGCGACTGAAAGGAGCCGCGAGGCTGGGGAGGTGTGAGGCTGCGGTGCGGAGCGGTGCGGGGTGGGGCTTTGGAAGTGTTCACCGCGCTGTCGACAATCATTTATAAGCAATCGACGCCACACACTGAGCGATTCACCGCGCCGTCAACGACATATAAACAGCCGCTAACAACACCACTCGTTCACTTATAAACGGTCACCTCAACACAATGCGATCCATACTCCCGTAATCGATCACCAGCGCCAATGAAGGTGTATTGACTCGCAGTCGGCGGGGAATTCACTCTCGATTTTCTGAGAGCTTCTCCCAAATTTCCGTACAGCCCGCACCGTCCTCGAGGTCGTCGAGGTGGCTCGCGTCGCCGTCCGTCGACCGCACCTCGTCGCTTTCGTCGGTGTCTCTCTTGGCCTCGTCCCCCTTACCCACGCTTCTCTCGCCGGCGTCTTTCTCGACGGCGTCTCTCTCGACTGACTCGCTGTCGACTGACTCGCTCTCGGTTCCGGCTCCCGGTTTGTCGGTCGACGGCGGTTCGGTGTTCGGGATCATGGTCGCTTTCCAGCCGTTCCGCGTTCGAACAGCTCGGGCGCGACGTCTGCCGAGGCGTGCTCTCTGTGCTCCGGTCCCGTCCGGAGATCGGAGGGTGCCTCTGGTCCGTTGATCGGATCGGTCATCGATCGATCCCTCGCCCTCTCGGGTCATAAGGGTCTGTTCACGAGTAATTCGGACCACTACTCCCGGTTACCGGAGCACCTGTCCGGTACTCCGGACGGCGCGGAGCGTCGAAACATCCGCGCAGTCTGCCGATTTTTCCCGAAAGCGGTGTCACCGAAACGGTGGCCGCTTGCGCACACCGTCACGTATTGGGTTGACGCGGACCAACGTCGGGTGTGACGATCCGTTTGCGCGTCCTCGACGACGGGGCTTGGATCTCGGTCAACGACAGTCGCGAAGTGCGTGTTAGCGAACTGTGGCGGCTCGACGCGCCCGATTTCTGCGGGTGCGAACTCGTCGATCTGCTGGTCGAGAACTTCCAGACCGTCGGCGTCGACGAGGGGGCCATTGAGGCTCGCGTGTACGGTCAGTGCATCGCCTGCGGCACGACCGGCGAAACGGGATGGATCTCGGTTGGCCGGGTTCGCGGCGGTGAGTTCGCCGAAATCGACCGATCCGCAGTCAGGCGACCGAGATCGGAACCGAACCGGTGAATTTTACCGGATTAGTGAAGCACCGGGGAAGGTTGACTCCACGCTGTCAGCTATGTGGGTTCCGAGAGTAGACGCACTCGATGCCAACCGACGTCGAGAACTGGAAATCGGAGGTCTACGGGAACGAGATCCGTGACCACCTGTTCGAGTTCGCCGAACAGGGGTTCGACTCGATCCCGGACGACGAGCGGGACGCGTGGTTCGAGCGGTTCAAATGGTGGGGCCTGTACCATCAGCGGAACGGACAGGAAGGGTACTTCATGATGCGGATCGGAACCCCGAACGGCGTGCTGGAGCCGGGGCAGCTCCGCGTCGTCGGCGAAATCGCCGACGAGTACGCCCGCGGACCGGGAACGAACCCGATATTCGGGGACGCCTACGCCGACTTCACCACCCGCCAGGCGATCCAACTGCACTGGATCGAGCTCTCGGACGTGCCCGCTATCTTCGAGAAACTGGAGGCGAACGGGCTCTCGGCCCAGCAGGCATGTGGCGACTCCTGGCGTAACATCGTCGGCAACCCCGTGGCCGGAAAGGACGCTCAGGAGGTGATCGACGCGTGGCCGGTGATCCGCGAACTCAACGAGACGTTCAAGGGGAACGACGACCACTCGAACCTCCCCCGGAAGTGGAAGGTCTCGGTCACCGGGTCCGCGGACGGCTCGGGACAAGGGGACATCAACGACCTCGCCTTCGAGCCCGCTTACAAGGCGGTCGGCGGAGGCAAAGGCGGAGAGGGCGACGAGAGCGAGGACGTCGTCGGCTTCAACGTTCGCGTCGGCGGCGGGCTCGCCCGCAACGAGCCGCGGTTCGCCCGCGACATCGACGTCTGGGTTCGCCCGGAGAACGTCTCCGACGTCGCCGGCGGGCTCTCCGCGCTCTTTCGGGACAACGGCGACCGCGAGGACCGGTACAACGCCCGGATCAAGTTCCTCGTCGACGAGTGGGGCGCGGAGGCGGTCCGCGAGACGCTCCAGGAGGAGTACGTCGATTTCGAGCTCGAATCCGCCGGTCGCGACGTCCGCGAGGAGTACACGTACAACGCCGGTGCGGGCGAGCGCAACGACCTGATCGGCGTCCACGAGCAGAAGGACGGAACGAACTTCGTCGGCCTGAACGTGCTCGTCGGACGGATGGGTGCGGCAGACGTGCTGGACCTCGCGGACCTCGCCGAGGAGTACGGCTCCGGAGAGGTCCGGCTCTCCCAGCGGCAGAACGTCATCGTCACCGACGTGCCCGACGAGGCCCTCAACGACTTCCTCGACGAGCCGCTGCTCGACCACTACTCGCCAGATCCGTCGCCGTTCATGCGCGGCTCGGTCGCCTGTACCGGCACCGAATACTGCTCGCTGTCGATCGTCGAGACGAAGAACCGGCAGGTTCGCTTCGCGCGGTGGCTGAAGGAGAACGTCGACCTCCCGACGGACGTGGAGCAGTTCCACATCCACCTCTCCGGTTGCACGGCGTCGTGCGCGCAGCCGCAGATCGCCGACGTGAGCCTGCGCGGGATGAAGACCCGCAAGGACGGCGAGCCGGTCGAGGCGCTCGACGTCGGCCTCGGCGGGGGTCTCGGCGAGACGCCCCAGTTCGCCCGGTGGGTGACCCAGCGCGTCCCAGCCGACGAGGTTCCGGGAGCGATCGCGAACCTGGTCGATCGCTTCGCCACCGAACGCGACGAGGGCGAATCGTTCCGGTCGTTCGTCGCGCGCCACGACGACGACGAGCTCGACGCCTTCGTCGATCCCGAGGAGACGGACTACGAGGACCCCATGATGCACAACACGAAGCGGACGTGGTACCCGTACGCCGAAAACGACGGGCTCGACGACGCGCCGCCGACGCCGGCGGACGACTGAGATGTCCGACCGGCTGCTCCGCGTCAACGCGTACACGACGCTCGATCTGGTCGACGGCCGCGCCCGCGGTCACGAGTTCGCCGCGGATGCTCCGGGCGTCGTGAACGTCACCGCTCCCCGGGAAGATCCCGAGCACGTGACCCTGCAGGTCGAACTCGACGACACGGCGGTCGACGCGCTTCCAGCCCACGCCGACGAGATCGATCTCTCGCCGGCGCAAGCCCGCACGCTCGCTGACGCGCTGAATTCGACGGCTGACCGCGTCGAGGCAGCGCAAAATGATGACGACTCTGTATAACTGAACGGGGCGGTGTCGTGCTGTGCGGTGGCGTCGCCGGCGCAGCGCAACGGCTGCTGGGGATTTGGAGGAGTTCACCGTCGATCCGCAGTCACCGACTTATAACTCCACTCCGCGGATCGCGACGCTCCCCTCGTCGCCGTCGCCCGCGTTTTCGACGCGCCCGATCACGCGGCCGTCCGTCTCGGCCGCCAGCGACTCGGCCGCGTCCGGGTCGACGGCGGCGACGAAGCCGGTCCCCATGTTGAACGTCCGGTGCATCTCCTCATTGGAGACGCCCCCCTCGGACTGCAGGAACTCGAAGACGGGCTGGGGATCGAAGGCGTCCTCGACGACGTACCGGTGCTCGCCGAGGCGCGTCAGGTTCGTCCAGCCGCCGCCGGTGACGTGGGCCGCGCCCCGGACACCGTGCTCGCGCATCGGATCGAGCAGGTCGGTGTAGATTTCGGTGGGCTCAAGCAGCGCCTCGCCGACCGTCTCGTACCCCTCGAACGGACACGGATCGTCGTAGTCGTGGTCCCGCGTGGCCGCCTCGCGAGCGAGCGTGAGGCCGTTCGAGTGGATCCCGGAGGAGCGCCACCCGACGAGGGCGTCGCCCGGTTTCGCCGCTCCGTCGAAGACGGCCTCTTTCGCGGCGAGTCCGGCGCAGGTGCCGGCCAGATCGAGCCCGCGGATGACGTCGGGCATCACCGCCGTCTCGCCGCCGACGAGCTCCATGTCGGCGAGCTCGGCACCCCGCGCGAGTCCCTCTCCGACCTGCTCGGCGAAGCGCTCGTCCGGCTCGTCGACCGCGAGATAGTCGACGAACGCGACGGGGCGGACACCGGCGGCGACCAGATCGTTGACGTTCATCGCGATGCAGTCGATCCCGACCGTCGAGTAATCGCCGAGCGCCTCGGCGACGAGCAGCTTCGTCCCGACGCCGTCGGTCGCGAGCGCGAGGTAGCGGTCGCCGATGTCGAGCAGGCCGGCGTAGTCGCCCTCGCCCTCACCGACCGCGCCGATCAGGGCCGCGGTGGCCGCCTCGCTGGCGTCGATGTCGACGCCCGCGTCCGCGTAGGTGAGTTCGTCGTCCCCGTCGCCCCCGCTCGCGTCTCCGTCATGGCGGCTGGTGTCCGCGCCGTCGCCCTCGGTCATGTGTGTCGAGGGACGCCCGCGAAGCAAAAGCGCACCGTTCCCCGCGGGACTCACGCCGGTCTTGACAGGAACGCGCGGATCTCCCGAAAGACGGAAGCCAGCTCAGAACGGCCCGCCGAATCCGAGCCCGCCGACGAAGACGAGCCCGACCGCGAGCAGCACGGACGGGACGAAAACGGCCGCCCAGACCGGCTTGCTCCACCCGAGTACGGTCTTCCCGTCGAGCGGCCCGTAGGGGATCAGGTTGAACGCCGCGAGGAAGACGTTGATAGCGATTCCCCGGGAACCGATCAGCTCGATCACCGGGCTCCCGACCACGGGGCCGAGCAGGAGCGCCGGCAGGAAGACGAGCGTGAGGAGGAGGTTGACGACCGGACCGGCGAGCGCGATGTGCCCGTGCTCGCGGTTCGTCAGCCGCCCGCGGTGGTGGACCGCGCCGGGCGCGGCGAAGATGAACCCCAAGAGCGAACTCATCACCGCGAGGAACAGCATGCCGTTGTCCGCGCGGAACTCGGCGATCTGATCGTAACGGACCGCGACGACCTTGTGGGCGATTTCGTGGAGGAGGAACGCGATACCGGCCGTGAGTAACCCCACGAGGAGCGGCAGGACGACGCCCGCAGCGAGCAACCGATCGAAGCCGGCGGTCCCGTTGACGAAGAAGAACGTGAAGGCCACCCCGAGCGCGAGCCACGCGACGAGTAGGTCCCGGAGCTCGGTCCCGCTGAAGTAGAGCCCGGCGATACGCCGACCGCGGAAGGTGCCGCTATCGCTCACGCGCCACCCCCGCCGACGACCGCGTTCCGAATCAGTTCGGCTCCGGTGCGGGCCCCCTCGATCATCAGCCGGCCGACCTCGTCGACGCCGCCGACTTCAGCGCCGAACATCGCGGGGATGACGTACACCGCGAAGAGGAAGCTCGCGACGATGCTGCCGACGTTCGTCATCGCGACGACGACGATGAGCTTGAAAAGTGGCACGTCGAGCATCGAGGAGATGAGCTCCGAGGGAGACAGCGTCTCGTCGGACAGCAGGTCGTTGAGCGTCCCGATGTCGCCGACGTTCACCGTCAGACTCCGGAGTTCGACGTAGCCGGTGAACCAGCCGGGAGCGAGCATCGGGTTGATCGAGGTCATCCACGCCACCGCGCCGCCGACGCCCGCGGAGGTCCACCGCGCGCCGGCGACCTTCGCGAACGCGAACGCGAAGACCCCGTTGATCAGGAACCACGCGCCGAACAGTCGGAACAGGAACGCGTTCTCGACTCCGGCGAGCGCGAGGAGGATGAAAAAACCCACGAACCCGACCGTGATCGCGTAGCCGAACAGCTTCTTCCACGGGAGCCCCCGGCCGCTCTCGCGGCCGACGAGTCCCTCGATCGGGGGGAGCGTCGACGGGTTCGCGAGGTATCGCTCGATCCCGGCCCGGTGCCCCGCGCCGACGACGGCGACGACGTCGTGTCCCGCGTCCCGGAGCGCGACGAGCCGGTGCGCGATGAAGGCGTCGCGCTCGTCGATGAGCGCCTCGGCACCACCCGGTGAGAACTGGCGGAACTCCTCCATCATCATCGTTACCACGTCGGTGTCGGTGAGCTCTTCGACGCCGAGCTCCTCGATACCACCGTGTTCGGGCTCTCCGCTCCGACCGACCAGTCCGAGGAGCGCCGCCACGACGACGCCGAGGGTGAGCCCGAGGGAGATGCCGAGTCCGAGACTCCCGATCGCCGTCACGGTGAATCCGCCGAGGTACGCCGAGACCAGCCCGTCGGCGACGCCGAACGCCGCGACGGTGATCCCCGAACCGACGCCGAGGGCGGTCGCGGCGTAGAGCCGCGCGTCAGGCGAGAGTCCGGCCTTCCCGACCTGGTCAACGACGAGCGCCACGGCGAGCGCCGCGAGGACGCCCCCGGTGACGCTCGTCAGCAACGCGTCGGTGACACCGACGGCACCGCCGAACAACCCGATCACCGGTCCGGCGAGGATACCCGCGAACAGTCCGACCAGCACGCCGACGACCCGCGAATCGGTGACTCCGAACGCAAGCCCGCCGGCCATCCTGAACTTCTCTGTGATCGACATCCGCGCCCAGAAGCGTTGTATCGTCGTCTGGATGTCGCGGTCGACCAACGCGACGTCGATTCCCAGTCCCTCTGCGACGTCGATGGCCGCACGCATGTCGGCCCCCGGCTCGATGTCGAACCGATCGCCGAGCTGGGTCTGGACGTACGAGAGCATCCAGTACGCGATGAACTGGAAGACGGTGTTCCCCGTCAGGAGATCGCCGGCGTCGAGGTCGTCGGGAGTCTCGCCTTGCATCTGCCGGTACCGCCCCTCGTCCAGCTCGACGGCGACGACGTCGGGGCGCTCCCGCTCTATCGCCTCCTCGACCTCGTCGACGGAGCGCTCCGAGACGTGCGCGGTGCCGACGACCGTCACCGTTCCGGGCTCGGGAGCCGACTCCGAGGCCGGATCGGGAGCCGACTCCGAGGCCGGATCGGAGTCCGAATCGGAACTCGGGTCCGAACCCGACGCGGAGCCCCGCGTCGGCTCCGGCGTTGAATCGTTCGCCGTCGGGGACGAGGACGCGTCCCCGCGGCCCCCTGGCGTCTCTGTCATTGCCACGACCTACTCCGTCGCCGTGTTTAGGGTTTGTGAGTCGGTATCGGAGCGACCCCCGTCCCGCCGATCCAACAAATTTGTATCCTCACGGGTCAGACGTGGTCGTATGTCCCGGCTGTTGCCCTCCCTGCCGGATGCGACCCCCGACGATCGGGAGCCGCGCGTGGTCGGCGTCGACGACGAAGACGCGGACGATCTCATCGCCGCGCTCGGCTCCGAGACGGCCCGCGAGATCCTCACGCGGCTCCACGACGAGCCGGCGACGAAATCCGAGCTCGCGACCGACGTCGACACGTCGCTCCAGAACGTCCAGTACCACCTCTCGAAGCTCGACGGTGCCGATCTCGTCGACGTCGTCGACACGACGTACTCCGAGAAGGGCCGCGAGATGGACGTGTACGCGGCCGCGGACGAGCCGCTCGTGTTGTTCGCCGGCGGGTCCGAGAAATCGCACGGGATCAAGACGGCGCTCATGCGTCTGCTCGGCGGATACGGGCTCATCGGGCTCGCCGCCCTCGGGGCACAGCGCGTCCTCTCGGTGGCGGCCCCGACGCGATATCGGGTGACGCAAACCAGCGGGGAGGCGGGAACGGCGGGTGGAGACGTTGGAACCGAAGACGCCGAGAGCGGCGACGGCGCGGGGGGAGACGACGCGGCGGGCGGCGAATCCACCGACAGTCCGTCGATCGAGACCACCTCGGACGCCGAGGGTGGCGGATCGGAGATCGACGGCACCGTCGAGTACGTCGTCGATCCGCTCGCCGACTACGCCGTCTCGCTCCTCGAACCGGGCGTCGTTTTCTTCTTCGGTGCCGCGCTGGCGTTCACCGTCGCGTGGGCGTACTGGTACTGGGGAGCAGGTCGGTGATCAACTGGGGAGCAGGTCGGTGATCAGCGAGTGACGGCGTCCCGCCGTCAGCGCTCGCGCGTGGGATAGCTATTCATGTCGTCGCCACGACGATCCGGTATGGACCACGAAGCCGAGGTCGTTGGAGTCGGGACGGGCTCCGCGCCCGGCGGCGACGTACCGGCGGTCATCCTCTCCGCGCGCGGCGAGTACGTGCCGATCTTCGTCAGCGCGGATCAGGCGCAGTCGATCGGGATGGCGCTGGAGGGCGAACCCTTCGACCGGCCGCTCACTCACGACCTGCTCGTCGATATCCTCACCGAATTCGGCGGTGCCATCGACCGCGTCCGGATCGACGACCTCCGCGACGGGACGTTCTACGCGAAGGTCGACGCCGAGCGGTACGACGACGGCGAGCCGGAGCGGTTCGTCTTCGACGCGCGCCCGTCAGACGCCCTCGCGCTCGCGGTTCGGATCGACTGCCCGATCGTCGTCTCCGACGAGGTGATCGACGAGACCGGTCGCTCGCCAGACTCGGTTCGGTTCGACGACGGCTCGCGAGAGGGTCGTTGAGATCGGACGCTGAGCCCGGCCGCTGCGACCGTCCGCCGGTCCGGAGGTTCAAGTCGCCCCGAAACGGATGCGCGATTATGGACGAGACGGAGACGGAATCGGCGGCGGAGACGGGAACCGTCGCCGAGTCGTACACTGAAATGACCGAGATGCTGCTCCCGAACGACACGAATAACCTCGGGCGGGCGCTCGGGGGCGCGGTCCTCCACTGGATGGACATCTGCGGCGCGATCGCCAGCATGCGCTTTTGCAACCGACAGGTGGTCACCGCCTCGATGGATCACGTCGACTTCATCTCCCCCATCGAGATGGGCGAAGTAGCCGTGATCGAGGGGTACGTGTTCAACGTCGGTCACACCAGTCTCGACGTGAAAGTCGACGTGCGCGCCGAGAATCCCAGAACGGGTGAGGAGCGGCGCACCACCACCTCCTATTTCACCTTCGTCGCGCTCGACGATGACGGCCGTCCCGCGAGCGTGCCGGAGCTTGCCGCGCCGACCGCGGAGGAGAAGGCGCTGCGAGATGACGCGATCGAGGGACGGCGCGAACAGCTCGCCGAGGTCGTCGACCGCTACGATCTCTAGGCGGAGCGGTACGACGACAGACGAATGCCACGACTGCGGACGGCGACCGCAACTCCGACGAACCGAGACGCACGACGATAAGGGGCGAACAAACGCTACCGCGTCGCGCCGGCGTTGCGGTCGGATCCAGAGGTGACCTCGACACGACCGCCGAGCGGTGTCGTCACCTCCTCGTGCGCGGCTCGGACCCGCTCCGTGAGGCCGTCGAGACCAGCTCCGTCCACTCCGCCGCCCAAAAGCGCAGAAAGGTGGCTCCGGCAGTCGCAGTCGGACGCACCAAAGCCGTCCGCGGGGCCCGACGGGAGCCGGTCGGCGACCGCGCACTCGACGTCGACGCCGACGCTCCGCACCACGCGGTCGATCCGTGCGCCGGGATGGCCGAGCAGGTGATCGACGTGCCAGTGGCGGACGTCGTGGTCACCGCGGGCGGTCCGGCGATGTCTATCGACTCGCGAGAAGCCGCCCGCGCCGAGCGCGCTGCCGGTATAGGCGTACGGGCCCGGCTCGAACCGCCGCTCCCCGAGCGCGCCGACCTCGATCGTCGCGGAGACGCGGAGATCGACGAGGAGGGTGTAGGTTCCGATCGCGTCGCTCCCGCCACCGCCTGTGTCGCTCCCGCCACCGCCTGTGTCGCTCCCGCCACCGCTCACGAACGCGCCTCCGGCGGGTCGCTCGCGGCCGGTCGAAGGGCATCGACGAGATCGCGAGCGTCGTCCGTCAGCCGGTAGGCCTCGTGGAACTCGTCGGGGTCGCGTTCGCGCCCCGACAGCGATCCGACCGCGTCGGCGATCCGGTCGTAGTTGTCGCGGACGAGCCCGCCGACGATCCCCGGCGTGCCCGCGCGCTCGGCCAGCTCCTCCGCCGCCGAGCGCCCGGCGTACACGCGGCGCTCGGCGGGATCGACGAACACCATGGCGAACGGGCGCGAGCCGAACTGAGCGTCGAGGAAGGGACCGACCGGATCGGCGCTCCACGGCACCGCGACGACGCCCTCCAGTCGGCGGAGCGCGAGCGCCGCGACCGAGCAGTACGGACAGTCGCCGTCGAAGATCAAAATCGGCGCGTCCGAGTCTGCGTCCATGCCGATCGCTACGTTGCGCGCCGGCTTAAGCGGCCGGCCGGCGAGGACGAGACTAGCGAGCTCGTGGGGTGCTCGGGTGATTCAGTGCGAGTGGCCGAGCGCGTCTTCGAGCGACTGGCCGAACCGCTCCTCGAACAGTTCCGCGCCCGTGTCGTTCATCTCGGCGATGTCCTCGGGCACCTCGCCCTCGCTGTGGTGGACGATGACGTGCGCCTGCTGGGCCATCGCCTGCACGACGACGTCGCTGACGACGCGAGTCGACTGCTCGCCCTGCTCGCTGAGCACGTCGACGAGGCCGGCGGGCAGTTCGAACGACTCCTCTTCACCGTCGGGACCGGTGATCGTGTAGGTTTCCGTCTCTCCCATACCTCCCACTCACGGTCGGGACATAAGGGTCTGTGGAAAGCGTTCGCCGCGGGCGAACGGGCTCCGCCGAAAGCTGTTCGGCGACCGCTACCCGTGCGCCGAGATCGCCTTCACGGAGAAGCCGGAGGCGGCGATGCTCGCGAGGTAAACGGCGATCGCCGTGACGACGATCGAACCACCGGAGGGGAGTCCGAGCCCGATCGAGACGGCGAAGCCGCCGATCACCGACAGCTGCCCGAAGATCACGGCGAGGTACGTCGTCTCGCGGAAGCTCCGGGCGAGCTGTGAGGCCGCCGCGACGGGGACGACGAGCATCGCCGCCACGAGGATGACGCCGAGCACCTGCATCGCGCCGACGACGACCACGGCGGTCATCACCACGAGCAAGGTGTTGTAGCCGGTGACGTTCAGCTGTGCGACTCGGGCGGCCTGCTCGTCGAAGGTGATGAACAGCAGCTGTTTGTACGTGAGCGCGACCCCCGCGACGACGAGCACCGACAGTCCGCCCATGAGCCGCGCCCCCTCAGCGGTGACGACGGCGAGGTTTCCGAAGAGGTACCCCTCGATGTTGATCGCCGTGAGCCCGCGCCCGTAGCTGACGATCAGGGTGCCGACGGCGAAGCTCCCGCTGAGCATGATCGCGATCGGCACGTCGCCGTAGGCGTCGGTCCGTTCGGTGAGCCACTGGACGGCGAGCGCCCCGAGGATGGCGACGACGAGCGCGACGAGCAACAGGGACCCGCTCCAGCCCGTCGCCGCGTTGACGAGGATGCCGATCGCGACCCCCGCAAACGCCGTGTGCGCGAGTGTTTCACCGATCAGGGCCATCTCCCGGTGAACGAGAAAGGAGCCGACCAGCGGGGCGACGACGCCGACGAGGACGCCGGTCGCCATCGACTGCCACATGATCGGGTGCCGGAACACGTTCGTGCCGAACGCCGCGTCCATCCCGCGTCCGAACGTCCGAAAGGCGGCGTACACGTCGCTCGCGACCGGGAGGTCTCGGGTCCAGTAGAGGAGGACGAACCCGAGCATCGCGACCGCGACGACGGCCGTCGCGGCGATGGCCGCGAGCTCCACCGTCCGTCGGATCCCGCGCTCTCGATGTCGTCCGCGAGCCGACTCGTCAACGTTGTCGGCTGCGGCGGCGGTGTTGGCGGCGGTGTTGGCGGCGGTTGTGCTGTCGGCGGTTGTGCTGTCGGCGTTGTCGGCCACGGTGCCGTCGGCGGAGGTGGGCGGTCCGTCGGGCGGCGCGGGTGACTCGTCGCTCATCAGTGGTGGTGGTGGACGACCTGTCCGGTCGCGCCGTACGCCTCGGAGAGCGCGTCGCTCTCCACGAACGACGCGGTGTCCCCGTGATGGTACAGCTCGGTGTTGATACAGGCGATGCGGTTCGCGCGGTCCGTGACGACGCCGATGTCGTGTTCGATGAGGATGATCGTGATCCCGTCGGCGTTCAGTTCGTCGAGGAGGGCGTAGAACGCGTCTCGGGACTCAGCGTCGACGCCGACGGTCGGCTCGTCGAGGGCGAGGAGGTCGGCGTCGCTCGCCAGGGCCCGCGCGATGTACGCCCGCTGTTTCTGGCCGCCCGACAGCTCGGTCAGCAGTCGGTCGGCGAGGTCGCCGATGCCGACCGTCTCGATCGCGTCGGCGACTGCGGCGCGATCGGCCGCCGAGAGCCGACCGCGCCCGGCGTGCGCGAACCGACCCATGGTGACGCACTCGCGGACGGTGACTGGCATCGCCCCGCCACGGCTCGTCGCCTTCTGTGAGACGTAGCCGATCCGACCGCCGTCGTCGAACTCGTCGACCGGCCGGCCGAACAGCTCGACCGACCCCTCGTCGGGCGCGTGGAGCCCGAGCATGAGGTGGAGCAGCGTCGTCTTCCCGGAGCCATTCGGGCCGACGAGTCCGAGGAAGTCGCCCTCCTCGACCGTCAGAGAGACATCGCTCACGGCGACCGTGTCGCCGTAGGAGAACGTCACGCCGTCGAGGTCGACTATCGCTGTCACTGGACGTGGGGGATCTGCGTCGGCCGAACGTTTAGCTCTTTTAGTCCGCGTTCGTCGGCGGCGGGACGGCGGACCGACAGCGACGCGGTGAGGAGACGGCTCACTGGACGCCGAACGCCCGCTCGAACGCGGGAACGTTGATCTCGGTCATCTGTTCGAGGTAGCCGTAGCCGGCGTCGTTCCACTCTCGGGTCGTGCCGCCCGCCGGCGAGACAGCGACCGTCTCGGTCGCGTCACTGTTCTCCACGATCGTCTCGGCGAGTCTCGGCGATTCGAACCGGTCGTACAGCACCGTGTCGATCCCCTCCGCGTTCACGAGCTCGATGGTGTCGGCGATCTGGCTCTGGCTCGGTTCGTTCTGGGGCGAGACGCCGACAGGCGAGTGGAGCCGGAATCCGTACCGCGCCTCTAGGTATTGAAACGAGTTGTGTCCGGCGATGACCGCGACGTCGCGCTCGGCGTCCTGGGCGATCGATTCGAAGGCGGAATCGACCGCGTCGAGTTCCTCGGCGTACGCGGCCGCGTTGTCCGCGTAGTCGTCGGCGTTGTCGGGATCGGCCTCCCCGAGCCCTGCCGCGATCGTGTCGACGATCTCGACCGCGAGGACGGGATCGGTCCAGACGTGGGGATCGTGCTGACCCTCGTCGCGGTCGCCGCCTTCCCCGTGATCGTGGTCGTCTTCGCTCTCCCCTTCGTGATCGTGGTCCTCCTCGTCGGCGTCTCCCTCGTGATCGTGGTCCCAATCGAGGAGGTCGTCCTCCAATCCGGCGAGTCCGTCGATGACGGCGATGGAGTCGTAGTCGGACTCCAGCGTCGCCGCGAGGTCCTGCGCCCACGAGAATTCGGGGCTGTCCAGGTAGACGAACGCGTCCGTCGAGGCAACCTCCGCGGAGAGGGTCCCGTCCGGTGACCAGCCGTGGCCGAGCCGACCGACGTCGACCGGATCCTCGAAGGTCGCGTGATCGCCCGCGACCCGATTCGCCCAGTCGCTGAGGGTGAAGAAGGCGGCGTACCCGCCGTCGAACTCGTCGGACGCACCGGGTCCGCCCTCCCCGGCGTCCGAACAGCCGGCCAGCGTGACGGCCGCTCCGGCTGTGAGGAGCCCCGTCCCGCGTTTCAACACCGACCGACGTGAGTGATCCATACCAACGACTACGGACAGTTAACAGAAAAGAATTGTTATTTCATAACTCAAGGTTAATAAATCGGCGTCGAGAGCGATCGAGAATTGTCAACGCGGCGAGGGATATGGCGACTCACCCGGTACCGCCGATGGCGACTCACCCGGTACCACCGCTGGCGACTCGCCGGTACCGCCGATGGCGACTCGTCCAACTACCTCGCCGCCGATACCGAAACGCGGTCCGTTCACTCGGTGAGGTCGACCGTTGCCGCTTCGGCGAGGTCGGCGAGGGAGTCCGGATCGATCGCGAACACCGCGCTCGGCGTCCCGGCCGCACCGTAGACGGTGTCGTACGCTACGAGCGTCGGATCGAAGACGGTCGGGAGCGCGGCGTCGTGACAGAGGGGCGGGACGCCCCCGATGCTCCAGCCGACGACGTCGCGGATCCGGACCGGATCCGCCATCGAGGCCGCCGACGCGCCGAAGTGCTGTGCCGCGGCGTCGAGATCGAGTCTGTTCGCGCCACTGGTGATCGCGGCGACGAGGTCGTCGCCGTCACCGATACCATCACCGTCGCCGTTACCGCCGTCGTCGACTCCCGACAGCGACACCACGATCGTCGAGGCGATCGCCGCCGTGTCGCAGCCGACGGCGTCGGCGGCCGCGGCCGCCGTCTTCGTTCCCGCGTCGAACTCCAACACGTCGAGGTCGACGCCGTACCGGTCCTGTGCCCGCTCCGCGAACTCAGCTGCGCGCTCGTGCATCCTGCGAGTACGGCGCTCGGGACGTGTTATCAAGTTCCCGGATGCGGTACGTATTCCGGCCGATCGAACGGCGTCCGTCGTCGCGGGCCGTTCCTGGCGGGTCGTTGCTCGCGGGCTGCTACTCACGGACCGTTACTCGCGGGTCGTTACTCCCGGGCCGTTACTCGCGACTCCGTCGCCGGCGGTTCAACCGCCGGCTTCCAGCGGCGCTTCGCACCTCGCTGCCGCACGGGTTCGAGGTGCACGGTTCACTCGCGCCTCGCTCATCGCGTCCGAAGCTCGTCTTTGTCCTTGATGACGCGAGCGTCGCCCTCGCCGGACGTGACCTCGTTGACGAGGTCGTACAGGTCGTTCTGGAGCCCGGCCGGGAACGTGAGCACGCCGACCCACGATCCGTCATTCTGCCACTCCTCGCGTTCGAGATCGCCGAACTCTCGGACCTGCGCCTGTCCGGATCCCGCGTAGTCCGCGGGGAGCTGGACCGCCATCGTCACCTCCTCGAAGCGGATCGGAATGACGGGTCGAAGCGCGTCGAGCGCGTCGTCGACCTGATTCTCGACGGGCTCCATCGGATCGACCTGGAACCCCGCCTCCTCCAGCGCGCGCTCGATCCGCTCGGGCGGGTGCGGGGAGTCGTCCATCTGCGGGTTCACGGCGTTCCGCGTGATGGTGGTGACGAGCTGGTTGTGCTTCCGTTCGAGCATCTCCTGGCGCTGCTCGGCGGTGATCTGGATCTCCCCGCGCTCGACGACCTCGGGGATGATCGCGAGCGGGTCCGTCGTCCCGAACACGGTCTCGAGGTCCTCTTCCGCGGGCCGATCGCCGCGAGAAGCGTTCTCGAAGACGTCCTCCGCGGCGATGACGTCCTCCAGGTCGCCGTCGAATTCGCCCCGTTTCATCGCGAGCGCGGCGTCGGGGTCGATCAGCACCTCGAATCGTTCGCCGTGCGACTCCAGTCGAGCCGTCACGGCCTCGTCGAGCGATATCATACCAGGGGATACCACCCCCGTGGTCAAAAAGCCTCCCGCGCGCCGCGGCGTTCGAAGCGGCTTCGAAGCGGAGTCGACACGCCCTCGATTTCGCGGCGTTCAGCTCTTCGTCGTCGAGCGCTCGTCAGTCCACCCGTTTCGACAGCCCTGCGAACAAAAGTGTCGGTGTTCCACGTCCTCGCCGTCGACCCACGTGACGGTCCGCCGGCCGACGCCCAGCGCCGGCCCCCCACACGTCTCACAGCGCGGCGCGGACTCCTCGTCGACGTCCTCCTCGAGGTCGGAAGTCGGATCTACCATACTCCTGGGTGGACCTCCGGGCACTTGAACCCGCGAAGGGCGGCAGTTCTGGCCGGGGCAAATGCACCCGGCCACGAGACCGGCGTCACCGTCCTGCGGTGCGCTCGCCGGGACGGCGACGTTCCTCTCCCCGCCTCGCGTTCCGCTTCGACGGGTGGTCGACGGTGATCTCTTCGTCCGCGGTTAGGTCGGCCAGCGTCCGCTCGCGACCGTCCGGCCAACGGACGTCGACGCGAACCGGTGCCGAGCCGCCGAGCCCGAAGTGCGCCACCGGCTCGGTCTGGCAGAGGCATCCCCCGCCGGCGTCGACCGTGCGGCGCTGAACGCCGGTCGTCGTTTCGAGCCGCACGACCGCGCCGCGCGCGGGCGCTCCGTGACGCGTGGTGGGTCGGACGCGAATCCAGCCGGCGTCCGCCGCGGTCGGGTCCGCGTACACGGCGATCGGCTGCGCGGCGACCTCGCCGTGGACGACGACGAGTTCGAGGACGCCGTCGCCGTCGAGGTCAACGGCGACAGCGCCGGTCCCGTACCCGTCCGGCTCGGCGGCCGGTCCGGGGTCGACTCGCCGCCAGCGGGTGGCGAGCGGTTCGTCCCCGGACCCGGTCCGTTCGTAGAGGCGGTTCGGTTCCCCGGAGGCGTTGTAAAACAGTTCCTCGCGGCCGTCGTTGTCGAAGTCGGCGGCGACGACCGTGCGGACTCGATCGGGACCGCGGAGCGACGAGGGGGCGACGTCCGAGAACGCGCCGGCGTTAGTGCGGCGGAGGAGTCGGTTCGGCCCGCCCTCGTTCCCGATCGCGAACGCGAACGTCCCGTCCTCGTCGACCAGGGCGGCTCCCCGAGTGTCGCCCGCGGGGTCCGCGAGCGCAGGGTGCCCGTCCGCGGCGTCGGCACCGTCGTAGTGGCCCCCCTCGTTCCGGAAGAGTCGGTTCGGGCCGCGCTCGACGCCCGCAAAGAGGTCGCCCTCGCCGGAGCAGTCCGGGACGGCGAGCAGCGACCGGCAGCCGCCGTCGACCTCCAGTCCGACGGCGTCGGCCATGTCCGTGATCTCCCCGTCGTCGCCGAGTTCGTAGAAGGCCAGGGGGGCCGAGTACCCGGAGACGGCGACACCGTACCGTCCGGTCCCGAGCCGATCGAGCGCGGCGACGGACCGTCCGGCGCGGACGTCGAGGCGGTCCGCGTTCACGTCGAGCGCGAACACGTCGGTCCAGCGGTACCGCTCCGATTCGAGCCGATTCAACAGGAGGTCCGGGTCCCCGCCGCCGTCGACGCCCTTGGTGCAGTTGTGGACGTACACCTCCTCACAACCGTCGGCGTCGAGGTCGGCCGCGCACACGCCCATTCCGTGGCGCGTCCCGTCGGCGACGATGCCGCAGGCCGTGTCGACGAAGCGGTCGCCGTCACGGGCGTACAGCCGGTTCGGCTCGCCGTAGCCGGCGACGAAGACGAGCGGCCCCTCTCGGCCCGGCGTCACCGCGACGCCGTAGCCGCGAACCGGGTCGTCGTCCGCGACGAGGTCCGACCGCTCCGTGAACATGGCCGTCCGTCACCGCTCGGGGAATATGAACGCACGGGTTGGCTCCCGCCCGCGGGCGACGCGGAGTATAAAAGGCCGAACTCGACAGCGACGACTACTTATAAATGAATATGCTGTGCGGTGGCGTCGCCGGACTCCGTCCGGCTGCTCGTGGCGCTTCGCGCCACGCTGTCGCCGGCGCGTAGCACCGGCTGCAAGCGAGAGCTTCGCTCTCGCCCTGCGTGCCTCCGAGCGCCCCAACGGGGCCAAGGAGATCGCGCGAGGGACGCCGCGAGCGCCCTTTTTAAGGCGCGAGCGGCAGCGAGGCGCTACGCGCCTCTGGAAACCGGCGCAAAGCGCCGGTGACGAGGCTGGGGAGGCGTGAGGTGCGGTTGCCGGTGCTGGTAGGGCGGGACTCAACGGGGCAGTCGCGAGGCGGGCGCAGGCGACGTAAGCAGGGAGGGATCGGAGGTCCCTCTTGAAGCCGGCGCGAAGCGCCGACGACACCGCAGGAACGAGCAACGCGAGTGACGAGGAGCGTGGTTCGAGAGAGCAAAGCTCTCTCGTCATCCCGAAAATCGGAGATTTTCGGGCGACAGCGAGCGTGCACCCGCCTCGCGGCTGGGGCTTTGGGGGTGCTTACCGCCGATCCGCGAGCAACGATTTATAAGCGAGTGGCTGGGGCTTTGGGGGGTGCTTACCGCGCTGTGGACAACAATCACTTATAAACAGCCGCGCTACAGGCGTCGCTCGACGTAGCGATTGATCGCCGAAACCCGATCGGGATCGAACGTCCACATCCCGCGCCAGACCCGCGGCTCCGTTTCCACGGCGAGAAGGCCGACCCCGCCGTCGATCCCGCGCCCGAGGTGGTTCCCGGGGTCGGCGTCGACCGGCGACGTCCCCTCCGGGGGTCGGTACACCACGAACCAGCTGTCGGTGAAATCGCGGGTGTCCCCGGCGTGGACGACGGCGTCGAGATCGCGCGGGAGGTGGTCAGGAACTCCGTAGAGGTGCGTGTCGACTCCGGTGGCGGCCACGCGCTCGTACACCTCGCGCGTGCCCACCTCGTCGTCGATCCGCGAGAGCCGCTGGAACGACGACCGAAGCGTACCGTCACCGGCCGTCCACGCGGCCTGCTCGATGAATCGCGAAATGGTGATGAGAAGCAGCTTCTGCCGGTTCGATTCGGGGTACCCACGCAGGGTGAACGTCGTGTCGTCGAGACCGGTGATCACTGCCGGAAGGTCGATGTCGTCCAGCGAACGGCTCCCGGTCATGTACAGGTCGGAGTTGACGAACAGCACCGCGTCGCCGAGGTCGCCGAGCGTCGACCCGGCGACGACCTCGTCGCCCTCGACGAGCAACGCGAGGTTCTCGACGTCCTCCGGATCGTCGCCGTCGAACGGCACGGCGTCGTTCCGTCGGAGCGCGTCGACGTCGATCGCAGGACCGGCGGAGCCGTCGCCGGAAAACACGGAGTCACCGTCGGAGATGTGACATTTCGTCACGCTCTCGTCGACCACGCGCACCGCGTCGTCCCCGAACGTGTCGACGAGCATGTTCAACACCGGATCGGGGTCGGTCCGGTTGACGACGACGACGGACCGCTCGACGCCGTCGAAGCGATCCAAGAGCTGTTCGAGGGTCACGGCGCCACTTCGGAGCGAACCGCGTATAAATATTGTCTCGCACGTATCCTGTTTGAAAACCGGGGTGACCGTGCGCGCCCGATATCGCGGGTTCGTCGCCCGCGCTCAGGCGATGGTCTCTTCGAGCAGCTGGAGCGGGTGTTCGACCTCGTAGCCCGTGCCGTGTTCCATCTGCATCGCGCAGGTCGGACACTCCGTCATCCCCACGTCGCCCTCGGCGTCCTCCATGTGTTCGAACATCTCCGCGCCGATCTCCATCGACGTCTCGTACTTCTCCGCCTTCCAGCCGTAGGTCCCCGAGATGCCCGAACAGGAGTCGCCGACGTCTTCCATGGTGACGCCGTCGACGTCGCGGAACGTCTCGACGGCCTGGCGCGAGAGCCCCTGGTTTCGGGCGTGACACGGTGCGTGGTAGGCGAACGCCCGCTCGTCGGCGAACTCGGTCCCCGAGAGCTCGCCCTCAAGGTCCTCGTGGATTCGGAGGTACTCCAGCGCCTCGAAGGTGTGCTCCGAGACGTCCTCGATCCCGTGGATGTCGAACAGCTCCGGGTACTCCTGACGCAGCGACAGCGAACACGAGGTACAGGAGGCGATCACGTCCGCGCCCTCGCCGATGGCCTCGATCAGGTTCTGGACGTTCGTCTCCGCGTGCCGACGTGCGTCCGTCAGCATGCCGTTGGCGAACATCGGCGTGCCCGAGCACTTCTGGGGCGGCACCATGACCTCGTAGCCGAAGTGCTCGTAGACACGGACCATGGCCTTGCCGACCTCCGGCGTGTTGTAGTTGGAGTAACAGCCGTGGAAGTACGCCACGCGCTTGTCCGAATTCTCGATCCGCGCGCCGCCGCGATCCGTCCACCACTCGCGGAACGTCTGCGTCGCGAACTCGGGAAACTCGCGATCGCCCGCGATCCCGAGCACCTTCTCGCCGAGCGTCATCGCGCCCGGAATCTTCGTCGCAGCGTTCGCCAGCCGCGGCACCTTGCTCGCGATCGACGCGAAGAATCGGTAGTTCGAGAGGATGCGGTTCCGAACGTACTCCCGAGAGAGCGTCTCCATCTGCTCGTCGACGTACTGGCCGCGAGCCTCGTTGTGCATCTGCGAGAGCGGTACCGAGGAGGGACAGGCGTCGTCACAGCGCATGCAGTTCGAACAGGAGGTGATCGACTCGTCGATGTCGTGGTCGTCCTTGCGCTTGAGCCGCCACTGCTCTGGGCCCTGGAACTTCGGCCCCGGGAACTCCTCGTCGACCTCGGCGACCGGACAGGAGGTGTCACAGCTCGTGCACTTGTAACAGGAGTCCGCGCCCTCCCGGAGGTCCAGGTCGCCGCCGGGGAACACGTCGACCGGGTCGTAGGCGTCCGGGTCGAGCTCCGCGGAGTCTGAGCCGCCGGTCGCACTCGTGGTGGCGCTCCCCTCGCTCTGGGTACCGCTCCCCGCGCTCTCGACGCCGCCGTCGGTGGCGGCGCGGTCCGCGGCCGGGGCGTGGCCCGCGACGCGCCTACCGCCGCGGTCGGCAGACGCGGTCGACTCGGGCATCGTTCCGTCGTCCGGGACGAAGATCGACGGCTGCTCGTCGCGTCCGGCCTCCGGGACGCCGGGGGCGGGCGTTCCCGTCCCGTCGCGGTCGCCACCGCCGGTTCCGGTCATTCCGCTCGCGTCGTCCGTCACTCCGTCGTCCGTCACTCCGTCGTCCGTCACTCCGTCGTCCGTGTGTCGTGTCATTGGGTTGCCTCCGTCGCCGCCTGCCGCCCCGCCACGATCCCGGTCGCGAGCGACACCCCGCTCGCGGACTTCTCTCTCGCCGCGTCCGCGCCGCCGACGACCCCGCCGGCGGCGAAGACGTTCCGATACGCCGCTTCCCCGTCCGCGTCCAGCGCGCGCCCGTCCTCACCGATCCGTACGCCGAACCGTGCGTACGGCTGGTCGCCGAACGCGTCGTCGACGAACCAGTCGTAGCGGTCCGCGGGCTGTTCGACGTGCAGACCGAAGACGGGTTCGCTGACCCCCTCGCGGTCCGAGTCGAGCCCTTTCCCGACGAGCCCGCCGGTCGCCAACACGAACGCGTCGGCACCGTAGGGGACCTCCCGCCCCTTCCGGTCGACGGCGACCGTCGCTATCCGTCCGTCGGACTTCGCGTCGATCCCGACCACCGGGTTGCCCGTCTCGAACCGGACGCCCTCGGCGTCGAGCGCGTCGTACAGCCGATCCTCCAAGCGGAGCCCGGGCAGGCTCGGCGGCCCCATCGGGATCTCGAACACGTCGGCACCGAGGCGGTCCGCCAGTTCCGCGCGAACCTCGTCGCCTGCCCCGTCGCCGAGGAACGCCGGGAAGCCGACGCGCTCGACGCGGTCCACGCCGCCCTTCTCGTCCACCACGTCGTGGAGGTGCGGGCCGACCGCCTTCGCCAGCGCCTTGCGAGCGGGAGTCCCGTCTATCACCTCGTCGTGGTCGAGCGCCTTCGCGAACCGGGTGATCTTCGTGTCGGTCCGGAACGCCTCCGCGAACTCCACCTCCGCGCCGGCGACGTCGAAGGGGACTCCCGCCGCCTCCAGCCGTCCGGCGAAGGCCCGCGCGTCGTACTCCGTGAGCGACCGGAACCCGACGATCAGAGTCGGGCGCGGGTCGCTCGCGAGTCCCGCCTCGGCCGCGGCCGGGTAGCGCGCGGTCGGCTTCACGCTCCCACCGAACGACGGTACCAGGGCGTTCCGGTCGGTGTGCCCGCCGCGATACGCGTCTCCTGTGAGCTCGTCGAACAGGCCGAGCCCCTCCCGGAGCGCATCGGTGCCGACGACGCGATACGGGTGATCAACCGGGAGCCGATCGATCGCCTCGTAGGGATCCGGGAGCGGCCCCTCCGGATCCGGCCACTCGTCGCGGTCGAGCTCGCGGCCCGCGGTCGGCGGCCCCTCTCGTGGCGGCTTCGCGGGCTCGGTAGCCGGGACGTACCCGAGTGCGTCGATCAGCCCCGAGGCCTGCCGGAGGGTGCTCGCCTTGTGGGAGAGCAACCGCACGTCCGCGCCCTCGCGGGCCGCCGCGATCGCCGACGTGATCGCCGCCAGCCCCCCGCCGACGACGAGCACGTCGCTATCGATCGCCATCGGTCCCTCCGTGCGCCGCCGGGTCGCCAACTGTGCGGTCCCCATCGACGTCCGCGTCGTCCCCTGCGCGGTCCCCATCGGCGGCCGCGTCGTCCCCTGCGCGGTCCCCATCGGCGGCCGCGTCGTCCGCTGCGCGGCCGCCGTCCGTCGCCGCAGTTCCGGCATCACTGCCTTCGCCGCCAGATCCGGCCGTTCCGGACCCTTCCGACCCCGCATCGAACGCATCGAAGTCGACCTCGTTATCGAGAGTTGCCGGGTCGCCGTCGCGGTTCATCGTCGTCGCGTGCAGCAGGTGGTTCAACATCGCCTGCGAGAGCTGGCGGCCCCACAGCGCGTGCCGCTGCCCCTTCCAGCGCTCCTGGTACAGCTCGTCCTCCGCGTCGCGCACGACGGACTCGGGGTACTCCTCGGCGAGCTCGGCGGCGATCCGGTGAGAACAGAACCCGCCCTGACAGTTCCCCATCGACGCCCGCGTCCGGAGGCGGACTGCGTTGAGATCGCTGCCCGCCTCGTCGATCGCGTCCCGCACCTCGGCCCGGGTGACGCCCTCGCACTCGCACACGACCGGGTTCGGATCGACGCCCCCGAGCACGTCGTCCGCGCGCGACCCGAGTCGCTGACCCGAGCGCCGGGCGACCGGCGATCGGAGGCCGAACTCGTCCATCAGCTCGTCCATTCGGGCGGGGTTCTCGGAGCCCGGCAGCGGTGTCTCGGCGGTGTCGCAGGTCGCGTCGTGGCCGAGCAGATCGCAGACGTGATCCGAGATGGACTCGGCCATCATCCGGTAGGTGGTGAGCTTCCCGCCGACGATCGTCGTCATGCCGGGGAGGTCGTCGCGCTCGCCGTGATCGAGGAGGAAGTAGTCGCGCGTGATGTCTGTCGGATCCTCGGTGCCGGTCCCGGGCGGTTCATAGAGGGGTCTGACCCCCCAGAACGATCGGAGCGTCCGGGCGTCTTTTAGCGCCGGAATCAGCTCCGAGAGCGTCTCGATCATGAGGTCGACCTCCCACTCCTCCTCGGGGTAGTCCTCGGGGTCGTCGACCTCCTCGTCGGTCGTGCCCAGGATGCAGGCGGTCTCGTGGGGGACGACGATGTCCGCGTCGCCCTTCGGCCGGCAGCGGTTGATCACGGTGTCGACCTGCCGGGTGTTCATCACGGTCATCACCCCCTTCGAGGGGCGCACCTCGACGTCGACGCCGGCCATCTCGCCGACGTTTCCGGCCCACGCGCCGGTCGCGTTGACCACGTGGCGCGCGCGGATCGCCTCGGTCGTTCCCGGTTCGCGGTGGACCCGCTCGCCGGGTCCCGTCTCGTGTTCGACCTCGACGCCGACGACCTCGTCACCCTCGACGAGCACGTCGGTGACCTTCGCGTGGGTCTCGATCCGCGCACCGTGCTCGCGGGCGTCCGCCGCGTTCGCGACGCAGAGCCGGAATGGGTCGATCGCGGCGTCAGGGAGCGCTATCGCCTTGTCGACGTCGCGGGCGAGGTACGGTTCGCGGCGGCGGGCCTCCTCGCCGTCGATCACCTCGGCGGGGATGTCGCACGCGCGACAGCCCTCCAGCTTCTCCCGAAAGTACTCCTCGGAGTCCTCGGGGCGCTTGACGAACAGCCCGCCGGTCTCCTCGACGCAGTGGCCCGCGATGTCCCGGAGCACGCGGTTCTCCTCGATGCACTCGCGGGCGCTCTTCCGGTCCGACACGGCGTACCGGCCCCCGCTGTGGAGGAGCCCGTGCATCCGCCCGGTCGTCCCGTGCGTCAGGTTACCCTTCTCGACGAGGACCGTCTCGAGTCCCCGCCGCGACAGATCCCTGACGACGCCGCAGCCCGTCGACCCCCCGCCGACGACGACGACGTCCACCTGTTGGTCCATATCGATCCGGTCGGACTCCGCCCACTTTACTTTATCTCCTTCACCGAGTTGTCCATAACAATCAGGGTCGATCGACTAATACGAGTGCCGACACGGAGGCGTTATTTATATATCTCGTTTATCACACGCGCCGAAAACCGGATTTTAACAGGAAGATTATTATGGTAGTACATTATGTTCACGAACGGCGTGGTAGCTCCCGTGAAGATATGTCGTGGCGGCGACGATGACGATTCCGGATTCCGGTCTCAGAACCGGTTTCCGGGCCGTACGCGGCGCTCGGCCGGAGGCGATGATCCGGTCCGCGCGTCGGTGAGAGGGCCCGGATGGCGACGCGATCGCCGCTCGGCTCTCGGTCGTCGTCGCCGGCCGCAGTCGCGGCGACGTCGCGGTCGCCGTTGGTGACGATGTCGCCGTCGCGGTCGACGTCGCAGCCGACGTCGCCGTCGCAGCCGATGTCGCAGCCGACATCGCCGTCGGTGACGATGTCGCCGTCGCAAGCGGACCAGCGCCACAGGAGGGATCCAACACATGACACAGTACGTCGGTGCGATAGACCAAGGGACGACCGGCACCCGCTTTATGGTGTTCGACCACGGCGGGCAGGTCGTCGCGAACGCCTACGAACAGCACGAACAGATCTATCCGAATCCGGGGTGGGTCGAACACGACCCGATCGAGATCTGGGAGAACACACAACAGGTGGTCCTCGACGCGCTCGCCGACGCGGGACTGGAGGCGAGCCAGCTCGACGCCATCGGGATCACGAACCAGCGCGAGACGACGATCGTCTGGGATCGCGAGACCGGTAAGCCGGTTCACAACGCCCTCGTGTGGCAGGACCGCCGAACGACGGACCGCGTCGAGGAGATCCAGGAGGCGGGCAAAGTCGAGGAGATCCGCGAGAAGACTGGGCTGGAGTGTGACGCCTACTTCTCCGCGACCAAGACCGAGTGGATACTCGACAACGCCGAGCCCCTCAAGATGCAGAGTTCCCGCGGAGGCGACCTCCGCGACCGGGCCCGCGAGGGGGAACTCGTCATGGGGACGATCGACGCGTGGCTCATCTACAACCTGACGGGCAACCACATCACGGACGTCACCAACGCGTCGCGGACGATGCTGTACAACATCCGGGACCTAGAGTGGGACGAAGAGCTCCTCGAGGAGTTCGACGTACCGAAGGAGATGGTACCCGAGGTTCGGCCTTCCTCCGACGAGGACCACTACGGCCACACCGACGCCGACGGCTTCCTCGGCGAGGAAGTCCCCGTCGCCGGCGCGCTCGGCGACCAGCAGGCCGCCCTGTTCGGACAGACCTGCTTCGACGAGGGCGACGCGAAGAACACCTACGGCACCGGCTCCTTCTACCTGATGAACACCGGAACCGAGGCCGTCGCGTCCGACCACGGCCTGCTGACGACCATCGGCTTCCAGATGTCCGGCGAGCCCGTCCAGTACGCGCTCGAAGGCTCCATCTTCATCACGGGTGCCGCCATCGAGTGGCTGGAGGACGTCGACCTGATCAACAACGCTGCGCAGACGGCGGAGCTGGCGCGGTCGGTCGAGTCGACCGACGGCGTCTACATGGTTCCGGCGTTCACGGGACTCGGCGCGCCCCACTGGGACGGCCGCGCCCGCGGTACCATCGTCGGGATGACCCGCGGTACGGGGAAAGAACACATCGTGCGGGCGACGCTCGAATCGATCGCGTACCAGACGCGCGACGTCGCCGAGGCGATGGAGGCCGACTCCGGCGTGGAGACGACGAGCCTTCGCGTCGACGGCGGCGCGGTCAAGAACAACTTCCTCTGTCAGCTCCAGTCGGACATCCTCCAGACGGAGATCGCTCGCCCGGAGGTCGACGAGACGACGGCGCTCGGCTCGGCGTACGCCGCCGGGCTCGCGGTCGGCTACTGGGACACCGTCGACGAACTCCGCGATAACTGGCAGATCGATCGGGAGTTCTCCCCGGAGAAGGACCAGGCCGAGGTCGACACGCTGTACAGCCGCTGGGGGGATGCCGTCGAGCGATCTCTCAACTGGGCGCGGGACGACGGGGAGGGCGAGTAGATGAGCTCCCTCGTCGCAACCGCCGCGCTCGCACAGGCCAGCGGGTGGAACGCGGGATCGGTCGACGCGATCCTGGAGGTCCTCCTCGATCCCACGATCTGGCTCGGGGCCGCCGCGGGCGGGGCGTTCGGTGCAGCGCTCGGTGCGCTCCCGGCGTTCATCTTCACCGGCTTCCTCGTCATCGCGGGCGTCTGGGGCGGCGACGCCGCCCAGGGGGTCGGCGTCGGCGTCGGCTTCGGACCGGTGTTCGGTCCGCACATCTCCTTCGCGGGCGGTGCTGCCGCGGCGGCGTACGCCGCCAAGAAGGGCGACATGGAGTCCGGGTTCGACTACCACAACGCGAAGGACATCGGCTTCGCGCTCGGGAGCCGACCGGACATCCTCGCAGTCGGTGCCGCCTTCGGGGTGTTCGGCATCCTGCTCGAACAGGTGCTTCGGAACGGCGCGATTCCGACGGACCCGATCGCGTTCACCGTCGTGGCCAGCGCACTGCTCCACCGGCTGGTGTTCGGGTACTCCGTGATCGGCACCGTGAGCGACAGGGCGAGCGGCTACTTCGACATGGGACCGTTCGAGCGCGAGGAGATGCGGTCGGCCGGATCGGTTCCGGGCGACGGCGAGAAAGACGGAGCGGACCGTCTCGCCGTCGAGCCGTGGCTGCCGAACATGTACAAGTGGTCGCACGTCACGGCGATCGGTCTCGTCGCGGGTCTTGGGGCCGCGTACGCCGCGATCCAGACGGGGAGTCCGTTCCTCGGCTTCGGGATCAGCGCGGCGACGCTCCTGTTCTTGAACCTCGGCGTCGAGCGGATACCCGTCACCCACCACATGACGCTCCCCGCGGCGACCGCGTACCTCGCGACCGCCGGGACGGGATACAGTCCGATCGTCGCGCTGGTGATCGCCGGGCTGTTCGGCGTCCTCGGCGCGCTCGTCGGCGAGGCGTTCCAGCGCGTCTTCTACGCGCACGGCGACACCCACGTCGACCCGCCCGCCGCCTCGATCGCGATCACGCACACGTTCATCGCGATCCTGTCGATCGTCGGTATCCTCGGATCCGCGGTCTGGGTCCCCGGAGCCGTCTGATCGATCGGCCGACGCGGCCGCGGCGGTCTTTTATTCGGACGGAAGGAGCCGAGCGAACACCACGTAGCCGAGGACACCAGATATGCCCCCGATCACAACACCGGTGAGAAAGCCATGACGGACCAGCGACGCGAAAAGCGAGACGAGCGACGCCGCCACGAGTGCGAGACCGGCCGCGCCGTGGTGGTAGTTCCCCGCGGTCGGATGATCGCGGAGCGGCTTCCGCTCCGCCTCCGGGACTCGAATGCTCGCGTGGTAAGGGATGTACAGCCGAGTGCCGATTCCGGCCGCCGCGGCGACGATCGACGCCGCCTGCGCGTCGCCGAGCAGGTGGCCCGCGACCAAGAAGACTCCGATCGCGGCGAACAGCGCGACGACCTTGCTCCATCTGCCGGCGGCCACGACCGAGTCGTGGAACTGCTGGTCGGGCATGTTCGCCGAGAAGCGGCGGCTCGGGTTAAGTGTGTGGAGCGCCCCCCGCCGACGCCGCGCGAACAGCCCGCCCGATCGCGGTCGGGTCCGCCCGAGAGGGATTTAACACCGTTCGCGCGCATCACGGGACATGAACACGCTCGGACTCGAGAGACGCGACGCGCGGAACCTGGTCGCGGTCGCGGTCGTCGTCACTATCGTCATGGCGTTCAGCGCGGAGGGACCGGTCGGCGTCCGCGTCGCGGCCGGTGCGGTCGGCGGCGCGATAAGCGCCGTCGTGTTCGTGATATCGACGCTACTCATCAACCGATACAAGCCGGAACACTGGTAACAGCGGGGTTCTCCGGCCCCGACCGTTCCGCTCCGAGTCGGTTTTATTTCCGCGCGTCGGAGGCCCGACCGTGAACATCGACGACCGGATCGAACGGCGGCTCGGCTACGACGCCGGGGCCGGCGTCATCGTCGATCTCGACGCCGTCTCGCCGGTGTCGCACGTCGAGTCTCCCGTGGGGCGAGGACCCGCATTCGAGCGACTTCTCGACGTGTTCAGTCCGGTATTTTCCGGATCGCTCCCCCCGACCGCCTACGTTCACGGGCCGAAGGGGAGCGGCAAATCGGCGAGCCTCTCCGCGCTCTTCGATCGGCTCGCGGCGCACAGCGGTCCGCGGCGGGCGATACAGACCTCCACGCGCGCGGTCGAGCCGACACTTCCGGGATTCGTCTACGTGGACGCGCGACGGGCGTCCACTCGATTCCGGCTCTACCACGCCGCGTTCGCCGACGTGAGCGACGATCCGGTCCCCCGTCACGGAATCGGCACCGGCGAACTCGCCGACTCCCTTCGGGACGCCGTTCGGACGGGCCCGGATCTCGTCGTCGCGGTCGATCACGTCAACGAGCCGGAGACGCCGACGGCGACGACCGTCGTCGAATGGCTCGCCGACGTCGGCGACGACATCACGCCGGTGTGTCTGGGCCGGGACCCGCCCTCCGAAATTGGGTGGGACCCGAACGCGTCGGTGACGTTCGAGCCGTACCGGCGTCACGTGCTCGTCGAACTGCTGACCAGTCGATGTTCGACCGGGCTGGGTCGCGACGCGCTTAGCCACGACCAGATCCGCGAGATCAGCGAGTGGGCGGACGGGGACGCTCACGATGCGCTCGCCGCGATCGCGGGCGCGGCGATCACCGCGGAGCGCGCGGGCGCTTCCACGGTTCGACCCCAGGACCTCGACGAGGGGATCGAGGGCGTTCCGAAGCCCGGCGCAGCGCTGGGGCGAGTCCTGGCGCTCTCCGAGAGCCGGCGACGGCTCCTCTACGAGCTGGTGAGCCTTCCCGAGTCCGACCGGTCGTCGGTGAGCGTCGCGACGGAGACGATCGCTTCCCGGCCGACCGTCGACCTCTCGGCGTCGACCGTACGCCGGGTGCTGTACGAGCTCGCGGACGCCGGGCTGCTCGACCGGGTCACGGCCGCGCGCAGCGACGGGAAGGGACGGCCGCCGAGTCGGCTCGTCCCGCGGTTCCCGACCCTCGTGTTCCGCGAGCTGTTCGACCGCCCGGGATAGCGCGGGCCGAGAAGGGACACGGCGCGTTCCAGCCGCCGGCGACGAACGCAAGACAGTTTGCTCGGTCGGTCCGATTTCCGGTATGATTCCGCCTCTCGCGCTGGACATCGACGGCACGCTGACGACGTCGAGCGGCCGGATCGACCCGCGCGTCTTCGAGCTGTTGCCAGAGTGGGACGCCCCGGTCGTCTTCGCGACGGGGAAGGCGTTCCCCTACCCGGTCGCACTGGCGCACTTCCTCGGCCGCGAGGAGGTCGTTATCGCCGAGAACGGCGGGGTGGCGTACGTCGACGGCGAGACCGCGATTCTCGGTGACCCGGCCGCGCCCAGAGCCGTTGTCGAGGCGTTCCGCGAGCGCGGCGGCGAGGTCGGCTGGGGCGACGGCGACACCGTGAATCGCTGGCGCGAGACGGAGGTCGCGCTGTCGCTCGACGCCGACGAGGTCCTGTTGCGCGAGGTCGCCGCGGCCGCCGGCGGCGACGTCGAGGTCGTGGACACCGGCTACGCGTACCACGTCAAATCGACCGACGTCAGCAAGGGGAAAGCGCTCGAACGCGTCGCCGACGCGCTCGATCTCTCCCCCGCCGACTTCGTTGCCGTCGGCGACAGCGAGAACGACGTCTCCACGTTCGCCCTCACAGGCGAGTCTTACGCCGTCGCCAACGCGGACGCGGCCGCCCGCGACGCCGCCGACGTCGTCCTCGACGACGCCTACATGGACGGGACGGCGGACGTGCTGAAGGCGCTCCGCGAGCGCGCGGAGTGAGACCGGAGTGAGACCGGAGTGAGACCGGAGTGAACGCGGAATGAGCCCGCCCAGCGTCAGCGTGTATTTATAAATGAGCGACGAGCGCACGATACGCTGCTTATAAACGATCGGCTGGGGGCATTGAACGCGTTCTCCGTCAACTCACCGATAACTATTTATAAACGAGCGACCGGATGGTCGTGATCGGTCTCGGAAGAACGTCGATCACGGAAATCTACTCGATGCCGTCGAACCCGACACGACAGTTCGGATCCACGCCCTGGCGCAACCGCTTTGTCCGTCGTGCTCGTGAGACACGGCCATGACCGGGCAGATCGAGGCCATTCACACGGCACCGGAGGCGGGCGCGCCCATGGAGGAGCGGGATCGCGTCGAGGCGGTCTCGGGACGGGGACTCCGCGGCGATCGATACTTTCTCGACCGCGGGACCTACTCGGACTCGGCGCGCGGCGTGAGTCGCGAACTCTCGCTGATCGAACGCGAAACGCTCGACGCCGTCGAACGCGACTACGGCGTCGCCGTCGGTCAGGGCGAACACCGGCGAAACCTCACGACCGCCGGCGTCGGGCTCAACCGCCTCGTCGGAACACGATTCCGCGTCGGCGAGGTCGCCTGTGAGGGCGTCGAACTCTGTGAACCGTGCTCATACCTGGAACGGCTGCTCGACCGCGAGGGGATCCACGACGCGCTCGTCCACCGGGGCGGGCTCCGCGCACGAATCGTCTCTGACGGGACCATCGAACCGGGTGCCCCAATAGAGATTGTCGGAGACGCGGCGGATGCGGCGCGCTCGCGACTCGCGGATTCGTCGTGACGGTGACGGCGTGAACAGACGTGACGGCAGGTGACAGTCACGTCGTGAACAGTTCGGTGTCCTCCGGGACGGCGAACAGGCCCATCCGAACGCCGGCGTCGAGCCAGCCGTAGCCGTACGAGTACGACGCGAGCGCGTTGACGGGGTCGCCGTCCGCGCGGAAGTGGCGGCCGTCTTCGAGGTACGACTCGGCCATCTCGACCACGTCGGCCGCGGCCGCGCCGAGCGGCGTGTCCACCGGCGGTCTGGGCTCCGCGACCGCGAGCGCGTCCGCGAGCATCCGCTCGTAGCGGTCGGTCTTCTCTGCCAGATCGGCGGCCATGAGTGACGGTTCCCCCGATGGACGCAAAAAACCCTCGGGCGGCGAGCCGGTTCCGTGAGATGGCAACCCTCCGGGGTTCGCGTCTCCGAAATCGCAACGACGATACCGTCGGAGCCGAAACGAGCGCCCATGTACGAGGCCGTTCACGCCCATCCCGAGGGCGACGCGACCGCCGCCCGTCACGCCGCCACCGCGGCGCGCTACGGCTACGAGGGCGTCGTCGTCCGCACGCGGGATGCGCTCGATCCGATCGGGGAGTCGGGCGACCTCTCTCAGGAGAGGGCTGCCGATCGGTCCCGGGAGGCGGCCGCCCTCCGCGAGGAGTACGGCGTCGACGTCGTCGACGCGGTCGAGATCGACGTCGCCGACGCGACGAGCGCCTCGGGCGCGGTCGGCAACTACCGACCCGAGCGCACCGTCGTCTGCCTCGGCGGCGGCGACGACGACCTCAATCGCTTCGCCGTCGAGGAGCCCCGGATCGACGTGCTCGCTCGCCCGATGGACGGGTCGGGCGACTTCAATCACGTCCTCGCGAAGGCCGCCCGCGACAACGGCGTTCACGTCGAGTTCGACCTCGGACCGCTGCTCCGCGCGACCGGGGGAAAACGGGTCCGCGCGCTCGCGGACCTCCGGAAGCTCCGGGAGATCGTGACCTACTACGACGCGCCCCACGTCGTCAGCGCGAATCCGCGATCGCACCTCGAACTTCGAGCGCCGCGTGAGGTCGTCGCCGCCGCCGAGACGGTCGGATTCGACGCCGAGTGGGTGAGAGAAGGGCTCCGGGCGTGGGGCGAGATCGCGGCCCGGAACCGAGAGCGGCGCTCCGAGGACTTCATAGAGCCGGGGGTCCGACGTGGACGGTATGAAGAAGACGGTTGAGGAGCACGCCGAGCGCTTCTCGGAGAAGGCGGCCGAGTACGACGATTCGAAGAGCGACGAGTACTACGCCTGCGCGGACCTGGTGATCGACAGCGCCGACCCGGGACCGGACGACGTCGTCCTCGATCTGGGTGCCGGCACGGGTGCCATCGCGCTGGCGCTCGCGCCCGACGCCGAGCGGGTGATCGCCCGCGACATCAGCGAGGGAATGATGGACGAGGGGCGGCGCAAGGCCGAGGAACGCGGCCTCTCGAACGTCGAATTCGCGTACGGCGAGTTTCGCGCTCCCGAAATCGACGAGGATCAGCGGGTAGACGTCGTCACCTCGAACTTCGCGCTCCACCACCTCGGGGACGACGAGAAGCGCGAGGCGATCCGCGTGATGACCGAGACGGGTGTCCGCCGGATCGTCCTCGGCGACGTCGCCTTCTTCGAGGAGCCGGACCCCGATGCGCCCTTTTACGGACCCGCGGTCGATGACCCGGCGACGGTCGGCACGCTCGTCGAGGCGTTCACGGCCGAGGGGTTCGCCGTGACCGGCGTCGAGCGCGTCCACGATCAGGTCGCCGTGATCGTCGCTGAGCAGTTCGGCGACCGGAACGAGACCGACGGTAGCGCGGAGTGATCGCCCCGTGAAACACCTCCCGAAACACCTCCGGCCGCGCCGGCGGTACCTCGCGGTCGGGATCGAGACGTGGCCCGATGCCGACGTCGGACGGCGGCCGTTCCAGCGCGCGCTGTGGTACGCCGCCGGCAACCTGATCGGCGACGCCGGCAGCGCCGACGCCGACCTCACGCTGCTCTCGTTTACACACGAAAGCGGCCGAGGCGAGGCGGTCGTCCGCGTTCGACGCGGACACGTCGACGAGGCTCGCGCCGCGATCGCGTGCGTGAGCGAGGTCGATGGTGACCCCGTCGGAATCCGCGTTCGTGGGATCTCGGGGACGGTACGTGCCTGTGAGGAAAGATATATGGGTCGCGCGGCCGCTAATTTAACACAGCGAGACGTCGCGTTCGAAGGCACCGAGCGGCCCGGGGTCGCACGCGGAGACGCGTGCGACGTCCGGACCGACTCGGGGTACGTCGGCGCGGCGACGTTCGACATCGAGTGATATCATGCAGGGCCAATCCCAACAGCAGGCGTACGACCGAGGAATCACAATCTTCTCTCCCGACGGCAGGCTCTACCAGGTCGAGTACGCCCGGGAGGCGGTGAAACGCGGGACCGCGAGCGTCGGCGTCCGCGCCGAGGACGGGGTCGTCCTCGCGGCGGACAAACGCGCCCGGTCCCGGCTGATGGAGCCGGCGAGCATCGAGAAGCTTCACAAGGCCGACGACCACGTCGGCGTCGCGAGCGCGGGCCACGTGGCCGACGCCCGCCAACTGATCGACTTCGCCCGCCGCCAGGCGCAGGTGAATCGCCTCCGCTACGGCGAGGCGATCGGCATCGAGACCCTGACGAAGACGATCACCGACCACATCCAACAGTACACGCAGGTCGGCGGCGCGCGCCCCTTCGGCGTCGCGCTCATCGTCGGCGGGGTCGAGAACGGCGAGCCGCGCCTGTTCGAGACGGACCCCTCTGGTACTCCCTACGAGTGGCAGGCGCTCTCTATCGGCTCCGACAGGAGCGACCTCCGCGACTACCTCGAAGCGGAGTACGAGGAGGGAATTACCACGGACGAGGCCGTCGGGCTCGCGCTCGACACCCTCGCGCAGTCGAACGACGGTGAACTGTCCCCCGACGGCGTCGGCGTCGCGACGATCACCGTCGGCGACGACGGCTACACGGAGCGGTCGCCGGACGAGCTCGAATCTATCCTCGACGATCGCGGTCTCCTCGCGGCCGACGAGGACGAAGGGAGCGAGGAGGACGAGAAGGGCGAGGACGGCGAGGATGGCGAGGACAGCGGAGACGACGCCGCTGACGACGAGGAGTAACGGCTCCCCGTATTCCGTCCCTGCGTTCGGTTTCGGCAGCTTCTCAGTCGTGCCCGGTCGGGAGAGTTATGCCGCCGGAGACCGACCGACGACGCGTGCAGAAGACGGTACTCATCACCGGCTGTTCCTCGGGCATCGGCCGGGCTACGGCGCGCGCATTCAACGACGAGGGGTGGACCGTGTACGCGACCGCGCGGAACCCTGCCGACATCGAGACGCTCGGCGAGGCGGGCTGCGAGCTCGCGACGCTGGACGTGACGGACCAGTCCGACGTCGACCGCGTCGTCGACCGAATACTCGACGAGGAGGGAACCATCGACGCGCTGATCAACAACGCCGGATACGGTCAGTTCGGTCCCGTGGAGGACGTGCCGACCGCGAAGGTCCGCGAGCAGTTCGACGTGAACGTGTACGGACCGCACCGGCTCATCAAGGCCGTTCTGCCGGGGATGCGGCGAGAGCGCGACGGAACGATACTCAACATCTCGTCGGTCGCGGGACGCGTCTCCTTTCCCGGTGGCGGGATCTATTGCGGCTCGAAGTTCGCCGTCGAAGCGATGTCGGACGCGCTCCGCAACGAAGTCGCAACGTACGACATCGACGTGGTCGTCGTCGAACCCGGTCCCGTGCGGACTAACTTCTCGAAACGCGCCGACCGCGAGGCGGCCGCCGAGAATACGGACGACGCGCCGACCACCGGGGGTGCGGACGACGGGCTCGATCGTTCCGGCGCGTACGAGGAGTTCTACGAGATATTCGAGGACACGCAACTGATCGGCGGTGACGGTCCGGTCGCGGTCGAGCCGGAACTCGTCGCCGCCGAAATCCTCAACGCCGCGAGCGCGACCCAGCCGCCGGCCCGCGTCCAGCCCGGAACCGCCGCTCGCGTCGGCGTGCTCGCGCGATTCCTTCCCGACACAATCCTCGACGCGGGGTACGAGCTCGTGCGGAAATTCGCGTCGTAACGTCGGGGATGTTCGCGCCGTTACTTCGGCGATGTTCGCGTCGTGACCTCAGCGCCGCGACCGCGAATCGACGGCGAACGGATTCTCTCCCTCCCGCCAGTCCCACCCCGGAAGCCGCGTCTGGAAGCCGGCCGCGAGCGCGGCGTCGAGGTCGTCGGCACCCGCGGTGTCGGTTCCGGCGGCGGTCCCGTCCCCGTCGACGTGGATGTCGACGAAGTGGAACGTCGCCTGCGCGAGGAGTGAGAGCGGACGGCCGCCGGCGATCGTCGCCGCGAGCTCGCGGCCGAGCACCTCGTCGACGACGAACCCCGGATAGTCGCCCTCGACGTCGAGATCGCGGAGGACCGCGACATAACCGGCGACGTTGACGGCGACCTCGCCGTTCGCGAACACGGCGTCGACCTCGCGGCGGTAGCCGTCTCGGCTCACCGGGTCCACGTCGGTCTCGAAGAGTCGACCCAGCCGCTCGCGGGCGTCGTTGAGTATCGGGACGACGACCGGCGCTCGGTCGCGGACCCACGCGTGCTCGTCGCGAACCATCTCGGGCGTAACGCGCATGTGGCCGATAGCGACCCGCAGGGGCTTGCCCTTTGCGAAGGGTTTTATAACGGCCGGGATGTATCTTGGGCCAAGCGGGTTTTCGCTGGCTGTTCCCGCACGGTACCACCTACGGACAGTACTACCACTATGCCTATCCCGGCACGGTCGACCGTTCGCGACGAGCCCAGTATCCGAACGCGGCTCGATTCGACGGCGACCCCGACGACCCGCGGTAAGATATGAGTCAAGTCGATAAGCAACTCGATACCCTGAAATCAGAGATCGAACAGGAGATTCCGAACGACATCACGGTCACCGACGTCAAGTACGAGGGCCCCGAACTGGTCGTGTACACCCGCGACCCGAAGCGGTTCGCCGGTGACGGCGATCTGATCCGGCGGCTCGCCTCCAAGCTCCGGAAGCGAATCACGGTTCGACCCGACCCGAGCGCTCTCTCGCCTCCCACCCGCGCGGAAGAGGCGGTCCGCTCCGTGATCCCCGAGGAAGCCGGCGTCACCGACCTCGACTTCCACGAGGACACCGGTGAGGTCGTCATCGAGGCCGAAAAACCCGGTATGGTGATCGGTCGCCGCGGCTCCACGCTCCGGGAGATCACCCAGGAGGTCGGCTGGACGCCCGAGGTCGTTCGGACGCCCCCGATCGAGTCCTCGACCGTCTCCAACGTGCGCGGATTCCTGAAGAACGAACGCGAGGAGCGCCGCGACATCCTCGAACGCGTCGGCCGACAGATCCACCGAGAGGAGATGTCCGACGACGAGTGGGTCCGGATCACGACGCTCGGCTGCTGTCGCGAGGTCGGTCGCGCCGCCTTCATCCTCTCGACGCCCGAGACAAGGATCCTCATCGACTGCGGCGACAAGCCGGGCGCGGAAGGCGAAGTGCCGTACCTCCAGGTTCCGGAGGCGCTCGGGGCCGGCGCGGCGACGCTCGACGCGGTCATCCTGACCCACGCTCACCTCGACCACTCGGCACTGCTGCCGCTCCTGTTTAAATACGGCTACGACGGTCCGATCTACACCACCGAGCCGACCCGCGACCTCATGGGACTGCTCACGCTCGACTACCTCGACGTCGCCGCCAAGGAGGGACGGACTCCGCCGTACGAATCGGCGCAGGTCCGCGACGCGATCAAACACACCATCCCGCTGGAGTACGGCGACGTGACGGACATCGCACCGGACGTGAAGCTCACCTTCCACAACGCGGGTCACATCCTGGGGTCCTCAGTCACCCACTTCCACATCGGCGACGGCCTCTACAACGTCGCTTTCTCGGGCGACATCCATTACGAGGACACCCGCCTGTTCAACGGTGCGGTCAACGACTTCCCGCGCGTCGAGACGCTCGTCTTGGAGTCCACCTACGGCGGGCGAGACGACTACCAGACCGATCAGGCCGACTCCGAGGAGGCACTCAAAGAGGTCATCAACGAGACGTACGAGCAGGGCGGGAAGGTCGTCATCCCCGCGTTCGCCGTGGGGCGCTCCCAGGAGATCATGCTCGTGTTGGAGGAGGCGATGCGGGAGGGAGACATTCCGACGATGCCCGTCCACCTCGACGGGATGATCTGGGAGGCGACCGCGATTCACACGACGTACCCCGAGTACCTCCGCGACAACCTCCGCGACCGGATCTTCCACGACGACGAGAATCCATTCCTCGCCGACCAGTTCAACCACATCGACGCGGGCGAGGACGAGCGACAGGAGGTCTCCGACGGCGACCAGTCGATCATCATCTCCACCTCCGGGATGATCGAGGGCGGACCGATCATGTCGTGGCTCCGCCACATCGGTCCCGACCCGAACTCGAACCTCGTGTTCGTCGGCTACCAAGCGCAGGGAACCCTCGGCCGCCGGATCCAGAACGGCTGGGACGAGATTCCGGTCGACGGCTGGGGCGGCGGCGGCCGCGGCGACACGCTCACCCTGCAGATGGGGACCGAGGTCGTCGACGGCTTCTCCGGTCACGCGGACCGGCAGGGCTTGGAGAACTTCGTGAAGACGATGAACCCGCGCCCCGAGAAGGTGCTCTGCGTCCACGGCGACGAACGGTCCGTTCAGGACCTCTCGTCGGCGCTGTACCACGACTACAACATGCGGACGTTCGCCCCGAAGAACCTGGAGACGTTCCGGTTCAAGTGAGGCGCTGAGCGGTTGGGGTGCGTCAATCGTTCACGGGCGAAGCGTCGCTCAAGGACGAAGCGTCACTCACGGGAGAAACCGTCTGCGTGCTCCGAAGTCGGTATCCCTCCACAATCGACCGAACGCGTCGCCGCTTCTCGTTTACTCGTCGCCGTCGCCGTCGTCCGACTCGGTCTCGATGATCTCGATGACTTCGAGCGGGACGTCTCGCAGCGCGCCGCCGACCTCGCTCTTCGCGATCCGCTCGGCGTGCTCCTCGCTGTCGGCGTTGAAGATGTCGATCTCCAAGAGGAGACCGACGAGTGCCGTGTTCGCGGCGAGGAACGCCGCGTCGAACGGCTCGCCGCAGGCGGGACAGCCGGTGACGCCGGGTTCGACCTCGACGTACTGCTTGTCCGTCTCGTTGAGTCGCTTTCCGGCTTCGCTGACCGCGACGCCGATGGCGTCGTCGGTCTCCTCGACGTCACGGACCAACCAGGCTGCCTCCATCGCGACCGAGTAGTTGCTCATATCGAAGCCGATGGGCCGCAGGGTTTCGTTTCTTGTGGTTTCCCCGCGGTGATCAGATGTACCGGGCGATCGGAGTCTCCGACAATTGAGATCATCGACGAACGCTCCAGTCGGACACGCGACATGCACCAGCTGAGAGCGCTCTCTGAGACGTAACCGTTCAATCAAAAATGGAAATGTTCGATCGGAGCGAGCGACCCCTACAGCCGATCGACGACCGCCGCCGCGACCGCTTCGGTCGTCGCGTCCCCACCGAGGTCGCCGGTTCGGGGACCGTCGGAGAGCACGCCCTCCACGGCGTCTCGGACGCGCTGTCCCTCCTCGACGTGGCCGAGGAACTCCAACAGCATCGCCGCCGAGAGGATCGCGGCGGTCGGGTTCGCGACCCCCTCGCCCGCGATGTCGGGTGCGGTCCCGTGGACCGGCTCGAACAGCCCGTTGTCGTGGCCGACGTTGGCCGAGGGGAGCAGGCCGAGCCCACCGACGAGTCCGGCCGCGAGGTCCGAGAGCACGTCGCCCGCGAGGTTCGGGCAGACGACGACGCCGTACTGCGTCGGGTCGAGCGGGAGCTTCGTCGCGAACGCGTCCATCAGCTCCTCGTCGGCGTCGACGCCGCGCTCCTCGGCGACGGCGAACAGCTCCTCGCGGAACCGACCGTCGGTCTCGCGCATCACGTTCGCCTTATGCGCGACCGTGAACCCCTCGTCCGGATCGCCCGCGGGACCGCGCCCGTCCGCGACGAACTCGCAGGCGTACTCCGCCAGCTCGCGCGACGCGGAGGACGTGACGACCCGCGTTAGCGTCGAGAGATCCTCTGAGAGCCGGTCCTCGTGCCCGGCGTAGACGCCCTCCGTGTTCTCGCGGAGGAAGACGACGTCGGTCTCCGGGCGGACGGCGTCGACGCCCGGATACGCCTTCGCGGGGCGGACGTTGACGAACGATCCGACCGCCTCCCGCAGCGGGAGGATCACGTCGGCCGCGGTCTCGCCCGCCGCGCCGAACAGCGTCGCGTCGGCCTCGGCGGCGAGGTCGTAGGTCTCGTCCGGGAGCGGATCGCCTGTCGCCTCCTGTACCGCGTCGCCGGCCTCCGCCTCCACGAATTCGAAGTCGACGTCGAAGGCATCCAGTACGTCGATGGCGGCGGGGACGACCTCCCGGCCGATCCCGTCGCCCTCGATGACGGCAATCTCGTAGCTCACGTCTCGTCCTCCGGAATGTCCGACTCCGGAACGTAGGGTAGCGAGCGGGCGGTCTCGCGGACCGCGCCCGCGTTCGCGCCCATCAGCGCCGTGGTGTCCCAGACACCCTCGACGAGCGCCTTCCGCTGGGCGTCGTGAACCGTCGCATCGATCACGGTGTCGTCGTAGGCGATCGTCTCCGCGGCAACGTCGATATCGACGTTCGCGTCGGGATTCGCCTCGACGTAGTCCTGGAGCGCCTCGATGGACTCCTGGTCCGCGGTGACCGTCGGGATGCCGAGCGCGAGGCAGTTCCCCGCGAAGATCTCCGCGAACGACTCGCCGACGACCGCGTCGATCCCCCAGCGCATCAGCGCCTGCGGGGCGTGTTCGCGGGAGGAGCCGCAGCCGAAGTTGCCGTTGACGACCAGGACGTTCGCGCCCTGGTACCGCTCCTCGTTGAACGGGTGGTCCTTCTCGTTGTCGTCGTCGTCGAACCGAAGGTCGAAGAAGGCGAACTGCCCCAGCCCGTCGAAGGTGACGACCTTCAGGAACCGCGCCGGGATGATCTGATCGGTGTCGATGTCGTTGCCCCGCACCGGGATACCGGTGCCGACGACCTCGGTGACCTTTTCGGCCGGCGCTTCGCCGGCGCTGAACTCCGGCGCGCTCATACGGTCGCCACCTCCTCCATCTCGCGGACGTCCGTGACCTCTCCGGTCACCGCCGCGGCCGCGACCATGATCGGGCTCATCAGCACGGTCCGGCCCTCCTTCGAGCCCTGTCGGCCGACGAAGTTCCGGTTCGAGGAGGACGCGCTCGCCTCGTCGCCCTCCAGCTGGTCGTCGTTCATCCCGAGGCACATCGAGCAGCCGGGCTCGCGCCAGTCGAACCCGGCCTCCGTGAACACCTCGTCGAGCCCCTCGGCCTCCGCGGCGTCGCGGACGCGCTGGCTTCCGGGGACGACCATCGCGCGGACGTCGTCGTCGACCTCGCGGCCCTCGACGAACGCCGCGGCCTCGCGGAGGTCCTTCAGGCGCGCGTTCGTACACGACCCCAAGAACGCCACGTCGATGTCGTAGCCCTCCATCGTGTCGCCCGGCTCGACGCGCATGTGTTTCTGGGCGCGGCGGGCGGTGTCGCGGTCCTCCTCGGGCAGATCGTTCGGGTCCGGGATCTGCTCGGTGATTCCCGCGGTCTGTCCGGGCGTGGTCCCCCACGTGACGGTCGGCTCGATTGCCGAGCCGTCGATCGTAACGACGTCGTCGTACTCGGCATCGTCGTCGGTTCGGATCGACTCCCAGTAGGGCTTCAGCCGCTCGAACTTCTCGGGTGTATCGGCGAACGCGTCCGTCTCCTTCAACCACTCGTAGGTGGTCTCGTCGGGGTTGACGTAGCCAGCGCGAGCGCCGCCTTCGATGGACATGTTACAGATGGACATCCGCCCTTCCATACCCAGGTCCTCGATGGCCTCGCCGGCATACTCGTAGACGTGGCCGACGCCGCCGTCGGTACCGAGCTTCCCGATGATCGTCAAGATCACGTCCTTCGCGGTGACGCCCTCGCCGAGCTCGCCCGTGACTTCGATCTTTCGGACCTTCTGTTTCTCCATGGCGACGCAACCCGTCGCCAGCACGTCGCGGATCTGCGAGGTGCCGATGCCGAACGCGAGCGCGCCGAACGCACCGTGCGTCGACGTGTGTGAGTCGCCACAGACGATGGTCATGCCGGGCTGGGTGAGCCCCTGCTCCGGCCCGATGACGTGGACGATTCCCTGATTTCCGGAGTCCGGATCGGAGAAGTCGATACCCGACCCGCTGAGGTTTGCCTCCAGCTCCGCCATCATGGTCTCGGCCGCGTCGTCCTCGAACGGCCGGTCGCGGTTGTCCGTCGGAACGATGTGGTCGACTGTCGCGTGCGTCCGCTCCGGGAACGCGACCTCCTGGTCACGCTCTTTCAGCATCCCGAACGCCTGCGGGCTGGTGACCTCGTGGACGAGGTGGAGACCGACGAACAGCTGGTCCTGGCCGGTCGGCAGCTCCGTCACTCTGTGCCGGTCCCACACCTTGTCGTACAGGGTCCCCTCGCTCATCGGGAGTCACCCGTGCGGTGTGCGGTCGCGTGGGTTCGATTCGCGTCGCCGCGTACGCCCATCACGCGGTCACCTCGGCCGACTCCTCCTCGTCCTCGCCCTCCTCCTGCCACGCGAACAGGCCGCGGAGTTCCTCGCCGACGGCCTCGATCTCGTGGTTCTTCTCCGCGTTGCGGAGCTGGGTGTACGCCGGCCGGCCGGCCTGGTTTTCCGAGATCCACTCGCGTGCGAAGGTGCCGTTCTGGACGCCTTCGAGGACTTCCTCCATGTTCGCGCGGACCTGATCGTCGATGATCTCGTCGCCTCGCGTGAGGCCGCCGTACTCGGCGGTGTGCGAAACGGAGTCCCACATGGCACCGAGTCCGCCTTCGTACATCAGATCGACGATGAGTTTCATCTCGTTCATGCACTCGAAGTACGCCATCTCGGGGGAGTACCCCGCTTCGACGAGTGTCTCGTAGCCCTGCTTGATCAGCGAGGCGATGCCGCCACAGAGGACGGCCTGCTCGCCGAACAGGTCGGTCTCGGTCTCCTCTTGGAACGTCGTCTCGACGACGCCGGCGCGGGTGCAACCTATCGCGGCCGCATACGCGAGCGCCTCGTCGTGGGCTTCGCCCGTGGCGTTCTGGTACACCGCCAGTAGCCCCGGGGTCCCCTGATCGTCTTCGTAGTTCCGGCGGACGATATGACCGGGCGACTTCGGTGCGATCATCGTCACGTCGACGTCCTCCGGCGGCTGGATCTGGTTGTAGTGGATGTTGAACCCGTGCGCGAACTGGAGGGTGTCCCCGGGCTCCAGGTTCGGCTCGATAGCGTCCTCGTAGACGCTCGCCTGGACCGTGTCGGGGAGGAGGACGCTCACGATGTCGGCTTCGGCGGCCGCCTCCGCCGGCGTCGCCACGTCGAGACCGTCGCTCTCGGCGACGTCCCACGAGGAGCTGTTCTTGCGGAGCCCGACGATCACGTCGATCCCGCTGTCCTGGAGGTTCTGGGCGTGGGCGTGTCCCTGCGACCCGTAGCCGAGCACGGCCACGGTCTTCCGGGCGATCGCCTCGCCGTCCGCGTCTTCGTCGTAGTATACGTTGGCTTCGACCGTCTGCATGTCGTTGTCGCTCATTGTGTATCGTGTTGGGTCTGTAACTGCGTCAGTCGTCGTGTGTGGTCGGTTCGCCGGCCGTTCCGGGCTTCTCTCCGGGTGCCGTCGGGATATCGCCGCGCGCGAGCGCAGTCTGTCCCGTCCGGGCGATTTCGATGATGCCGAACTGCCTGAACGCGTCGAGCGCGTCGTCGATCCGGGCCTCGTCGCCCGTGAGCTGGACCGTGATCGTCCGCGGGCCGGCGTCCAGCGTCCGGCCGTCGTACATCTCTGACACCGCGTGGACCGCTGCCGGGTCGTCCGCCTGCACCTTCAACAGGACGAGCTCGGCCGTGACGGCGTCGCCGGCAACCTCGCCGACCGAGATGACCGGCTTCAACTTCGCCATCTGTTTTTCGATCTGGTCGATGCCGGGATCTGTCTCCTCGACGACCATCGTGATCCGCGAGTGACCGTCGACCGTCGTCGGCCCGACGGTGAGGCTCTCGATGTTGAACTGGCGACGGGAGACGAGTCCGGAGACGCGCGCGAGCACCCCCGGCTCGTCCTCCACCAGCGCCGAGATGACGGCCCGGCGGGATTCGTGTTCCGCCTCGACGACGGGGTCGATGCGGATCCCTTCGAGGTTGCGACGCCCCTCGGGGTGTGGTCGCTCCTCGGGCCCGGGCTGATCTCCGGGCATGGGCCGCGAGTCGCCACCGGACTCGGTGTCCGAGTCGTGCCCGGACGCGGCGGATTCCCCGCTCATAGCTGGTCCTCCGCGGTGGCGAACTGGCCGTTGGCACCGCCGCTCGGCACCATCGGCAGGACGTTCTCCTCCGGATCGACGTGGAAGTCGATCACGGCGGGGCCGTCGTAGTCGAGCGCCTCCTCGATCGCGGGCGCGACCTCGTCGTAGTCGTCAACGCGGAGTCCGAGCGCGCCGAACGCTTCGGCGAGCTTGTCGAACTCGGGCATCCACGTGTAGTCGGAGGCCATGTGTCGCCCCTCGTAGAAGGCGTCCTGCCACTGGCGCACCATCCCGATGTACTCGTTGTTGAGCACCGCGATCGTGACGTCGAGGTCCTCGCGGACGGCCACCGACAGCTCCTGCATCGTCATCAGGAAGGAGCCGTCGCCGTCGAAACAGACCACGTCGCGGTCGGTTTCGCCCATCGCGTCGGCCGCGACGCGCGCGCCGACCGCCGCCGGCACGCCGTAACCCATGGTTCCCAGCCCGTGCGAGGAGACCCACGTCCGGGGCTCCGTGTACGTCCAGAACTGGGAGGCCCACATCTGATGTTGGCCGACGCCGGTCGTCACGATGGTATCGTCGTCGGTCGCCTCGTCGAACGCCTCGACGACGAACTGCGGCTTCAGCGGCTCGTCCTCGGGAGTCGCGTACGTGAGCGGGTACGTCTCTTTCCACTCCGCGCACTGCTCGCGCCACGCCTCGGTGGCGGGGTCCTCGCGGACCGCCGCGGTCAACTGATCGAGGACGCGTCCCGCGTCGCCGATCAGCGGGTAGTCGGCGTGAACGTTCTTGCTTATCTCCGCCGGGTCGATGTCGACGTGGACGACCTCGGCCTCGGGCGCGAACGTGTCGATCCCGCCCGTGAGCCGGTCGTCGAACCGGGTGCCGACCGCGATCAGACAGTCGGTGTGGGTGATCGCCATGTTCGCGTAACCGGTGCCGTGCATCCCCGCCCACGAGAGACAGAGGTCCTCGTCCTCGGGGAACGAGCCGATCCCCGGCATCGTCGTCGTCACCGGGATCCCGTACGTCCGCGCGAACGTCCGCGCGGCGTCGCTCGCGTCGGCCTTGATCACGCCGCCGCCGAACAGGCACAGCGGCCGCTCGGCCCCCTCTATCGCGCGGGCCGCCGCCTCGACCGCGTCATCGTCCGCGCTCGGATCGGGATCGGCCCCGGCCGGCGGCGACGCCGGTCCGGGCGTCTCGTCCGTCTCGTCCTGCGTGACGTCCTTCGGGAGGTCGACGAGCGTCGGGCCGGGACGCCCAGACCGCGACAGCTCGAACGCCTCGCCGACGGTGTTGCCGACGGTGTCGGCCTCGCCGGCGAAGTAGTTGTGCTTCGTGATCGGACGCGTGACGCCGATCGTGTCCGTCTCCTGGAACGCGTCGTTGCCGACGAACTCCGTCGGCACCTGTCCGGTCAGCGCGAGCACTGCGTCGGAGTCCATGTCGGCATCGGCGATCCCCGTGACGAGGTTCGTCGCACCGGGGCCCGACGTCGCCAAACAGAGCCCGGGATCGCCGGTGACGACGCCGTACGCGTCGGCCGCGTGGGCGGCCCCCTGCTCGTGGGCCATCGTCACGTGGTTGATCGACGAACTGTACAGCGCGTCGTAGACGGGCATGATCGCCCCGCCCTGCACGCCGAAGGCGGTCTCCGCGCCGGCCGCCTCCAGCGCGGCGACGACCGACTCGGCACCGGTCGACACCGGACCCGCGGCGGGGCCGCCGTCAGCGTCGGTCGGTTCGTCGGGGTCGATAGATCGCCCCGAATCGGCCGCGCGTTCGGGATCGGCGGGCTCGTCCGCCTCGTCCTCTCGTGGCTGTGCTGCTGTGTCGCTCATTGTCTTGGTGGTGTTCGGTGTGGCATCTCGCGGGTGTGAGACCGGGTCGCTCCGAACGCCGGATCGCCGGACGGAAACCGGATCGTCCGCTGGCGTTCGTCGGTACGTCGCGTCGGTGAGGAAGGGGTTATGTAGGGGGTCAGACCCCTACGATAATCGGCGCAACGGCTCCGTCGACGTCTGCGGTCGCCGGGATAGCGCGGTGCCGTCGCATCTCGGTCTAACCAACGCATTCGGGGTATAAATCCCTGTCGGGAACCGTCGTCCGCTCGGAGACGGGGCGACGCTCGCAGCGTCGTCTCGGCTCGCGAGAGCGAAGACGTCGCGTCACGCGCGTGCGTGTTCGACGTTCGCGCTTCGAACGGTCGTCGCGCTTCGAACGGTCGTCGCGCTTCGAACGGTCGTCGCGCTTCGAACGGTCGTCGCGCTTCGAACGGTCGTCGCGCTTCGAACGGTCGTCGCTCGGCGGACGGTCCGTCCAGGGAGGCGGCCATCAGATCCGGACCTCCTCCTCCTCGCGATCGACGTCGGCCTCCTCGGCGAAGCGCTCGACGTCGCCGGCGGTCACCTGGCGCTTTCCGGAGCCGTACTCCTTGACGCGCTTGGTGATGTGCCGCACCTCGCTGTCCGTCGGGTCGAACCCGGCCTCGATCAAGTGCTTTCGCACGCTGTGGGTGCCAGTGTGTTTGCCCAGCACGAACTCGCGCTCTGCGCCGACCATCTCCGGGGTCATCACGCCGGTCTCGAACGTGTCGGCGTTCTCGATGACGCCCGCCGCGTGGATGCCGGACTCGTGAGCGAACGCGTTTCGCCCGGTGATGGGCTTGTTCGCCGGAACCGGAATGTCCGAGGCCTCCTCGACGATCCGGGCCAGTTTCGTGATCTGGGTCGTGTCGATCCCGGTGTCGACGCCGTACACCGACTCGACCGCCATCACGACCTCCTCGTACGCGGCGTTGCCGGCGCGCTCGCCGATCCCGTTGACCGACACCTGCGCCTGGTGAGCGCCGTTCTCGAAGCCCATGATGGCGTTCGCCGCGGCCATCCCGAAGTCGTCGTGCGTGTGGACGTCAACGCGCGCGTCGGTGGCATCGACGACCGCCTTCACCGTCTGGCCGAAGCTGGTCGGCATCCCGACGCCGCAGGTGTCCGGAATGTTGATCCAGTCGGTCCCGGCGTCCGAGACCGCCTCGACGATGTCGATCAGGTAGTTGGGGTCGGTCCGCGTTGCGTCCATCGGCGAGAACATGCACTCGACGCCGGCGTCTTTCACCCGCTCGACGGCGGCGACGGCGCGTTCCTTCGCCTCCTCGCGGGTCGCGTGCATCGAGTCCTCCAGTTGCACGTCGCTGGTGGAGACGAACACGTGGACCATCTCGACGCCGGAGTCGATGGCGGCGTCGATGTCGCCCTCGACGACCCGCGCGAGCCCGCAGACGGTCGTGTCCGTCGCGGCGGCGATGTCGCTCACGGCCTCGAATTCCGCGTCCGAGTTCACCGGGAACCCAGCCTCGATGACGTGGGTGTTCATGTCGTCCAGCGTCGCCGCTATGCGGCGTTTCTCATCGTAGCTGAACGACGTCCGTGGTGACTGTTCTCCGTCTCGTAACGTCGTGTCGAAGATCCGTACAGGACCGATTTCGATGTTAGAAGCTATCGTGCCCTGGAAGAACTCGATCCGCCGGGGTGTCCGACGAAGCCTCCGTGATGTCTGTCATCGACTGACGACAATACGGTCAGGGACTTAACCCTTGTGCCGATCGCAAAAACGACTCGCGTGAACCGGAACCGGCGGAACGATCGATGATCAAAAACCGCACGACACCAACGCTAGTAGATGACCTTATAGACATAATACACGCCCCGTCACATCGAGGATCTGTGGTTTTGAAACCGGATTCATAAGGTGAATCGACGTTCGTTTCGTTCCGTGAACCGCCGACGCGCGGCGAAGTTCCTTCTCTCGCGACACCGAAGTGGCGTCCGGACACCGAGAGCCTCGAAGTGTCAACCTCTCACCGGCCTGGATCAATCGCCTCGACCGGCCTGGATCTCACCGGCCTGGATCAATCGCCTCGGCCTGCCTGGATCAGTACTCTTCGTACGCGAGATTCATCATCCACTGCGAGAAGGCGTCGGCCTGCGCGTCGACCTCCTCCTCGCCGATAAACGGTGACAGCATGTCGCCGGCCATCAAAAGCGAGAAGTCGAGGTCGCGCGGGGCGGGCTCCAAGTAGTACGTGTTGTGGCCGTCGTACACGGTATCGGAGCGCTGAATGAGCCCGGACTCCTCCAACGCCTCCGCGATGCGGCTCCCTTTCCGCGAGGAGACGTCGAGTTCCTTCCAGAAGTCGCTCTGGTGGATGCCGCCGGTTTCGCGGATGAGTTCGAGGCCGGCGCGTTCGTCCTCCGACAGTTCGGCCTCGAGTTCGGACACGCTCATGCGCGAACAGCCGCTCGCGAGTCGCTTAAAACTGGCTTTCCGCGCCGTCCCCGCCAGTGACGCCGCACGTGACGGCGCGATGACAGCGCGATGACCGCGAACGTGACGGCGCTGACAGCGACTGACCGAACGGTCGAGGGGTCCTCCGACCGCTATTCGCTCTCGGTCGGCGCGCCCGACCCGAACCCCGCCGGCAGCGACACTGGTTCCGCGGGCGTCTCGCACGGCGGCCCGTCCGCGTAGGCGAATTCGGGAGGCGTCTCCGGACCGGGAGCCGTCCGGATCCGCGTGAACGACCGCGTCCCGAACCCGTCGCCGTGGAGACAGGCACCGTACTCGTGGTTCGCGAGCACGTCGCCGGCGCAGTCGAGCCACGCCTCGCCCGACTCACCCGGTTCCGGGACGAGCGCCGCCGCGACCGCTCGCACGCTGTCGGCCCGTTCCGCGCCGAACTCCCGCCGACGGCTCGGGATCGCGAAGCGCTCGACGCCGTTGACCACGCCGCCGACGTTGCCGATCACGTGAACGCCGGGGTCGAGCCGGGTGATCGAGAGCTCGCCGTCGTACTCGAGGAAGAAGGCGGCGAACTCGTCGACGATCACGATGTTGAACCCGTCGTACGACCGCTCGTCGAGCTCCCTCTCGACCGCGCGCACGGCCGACTCGGCCGAGTCGGCTTCGAGACAATCCAACACGAGGAGCCCCCGAGAGCGGTCGCCGTCGCGATCGGCGTCGAGCCAGCGGTTGGTGACCGCGACGACGACGCCCGCCTCTGACAGGCCGATCCACGTTCCGCCGGCCTCCGCGTCGCGCGGGGCGACGTATCTCGGCCCATCGCCGCGGACGTCCGGCAGTTCGGCGGGTCGGTCCAGCGCCTCGTCGCGGTTGGCGGCGAGCGCGATCGGCGCGTCACCGAACGTTCGCCACGCGAGCGTGAGCGTGCACATCGAGTATTCAATCGGTGCGACCGCGACGAAAAACCCGGGGTCGGTCGATCGAAGGGAGCCATTCTTTACTCACAATAAAAGAAATCTTTTGGTCACTGGCGTCGATAGCCGAGACATGAACGCGATTGCCGTGTACGAAGGGGCCGACGAACCGGTCGTGACGGAGAAGCCGCGGCCGGATCCGGTCCCTGGCGAGGCGCTCGTCCGCACTCTCCGCGTCGGGGTCGACGGGACCGACCACGAGGTCCTCGCCGGCGGTCACGGCGGGGTTCCCGAGGGAGAGGATCACCTCGTGTTGGGACACGAGGCTGTCGGGGTGGTCGAGGATCCGAACGACACGCCGTTCTCGGTCGGCGATATCGTCGTGCCCACTGTCAGACGACCGCCCAACGGCGCGAACGAGTACTTCGCCCGCGGCGAGCCCGACATGGCCCCGGAGGGCCAGTACCACGAGCGCGGCATCGTCGGCGCGCACGGGTTCATGGCCGAGTACTTCACGAGTCCCGCGGAGTTCCTCGTCGAGATCCCGCCCGAACTCGCCGAATGGGGGTTCCTCGTCGAGCCGGTGTCGATCGCGGAGAAGGCGATCGAGCACGCGTACGCCAGCCGGTCGGCCTTTCACTGGGACCCCGAATCCGCACTGGTTCTCGGTAACGGTTCACTCGGGCTGCTCACGGTCGCGACGCTCGACGAATCGTTCGATCGGATCTACTGCCTCGGTCGGCGCGAGCGCCCGGATCCCACGATCGACATCATCGAATCGCTCGGTGCGACGTACGTCAATTCGAACGAAACGCCCGTGTCGTCGGTGTCGGAGACGCACGAGCCGATGGATCTCGTCTTCGAGGCGACCGGCCACGCCCCGCACGCCTTCGAGACCGTCGAGGCGCTCGCGCCCAACGGCGTCGGCGCGCTGCTCGGCGTCCCGGCCGACTGGTCGTTCGAGATAGACGGCGGGCGACTCCACCGCGAGTTCGTCCTCCACAACAAGGCGCTCGTCGGGAGCGTCAACTCCGGGTACGAGCACTTCGAGGCCGCCGTCGACTCGCTTCGCCGCTTTTCCGACCGCTTCGTCGACGATCTCGTCACGGGCGTGTACGGTCTCGACGAGTTCGAGGCCGCGTTCGCGGATGACGACACGACTATTAAAACGGCGGTAGAATTCGACGTATATGAAGAACGTTGACGACCTGATAGACAGCGCGGCAGAGCTCGCGGAGCGGGGGCTCTCGAAGGGAGAGATCGCGGACGAACTGAACGTGTCGCGAGAGACCGCGAGCTGGCTCGTCGAGCGCGGCGGCGGGAACGACGCCGCGACGGAGACCGAGGCGGCGTCGACGTCGACCGCCGACATCCACGTCGACTGGTCGGCGCTCGGCCGCGACTCGACGCGGCTCCGCTACGCCGCGAGCGCCATGGCGGACCTGCTGGCGAAGGAGGGCGAATCGGTCGACCTGACCGTCGGCATCGAGAAGGCCGGCGCACCGCTCGCGACCGCGGTCGCCAACCAGCTCGACACTGATCTCGGGACGTACGCGCCCGCCAAACACCAGTGGGAGGAGGGTGACATCGACGAGCACGGCGGCGGCTTCTCGCGGAACTTCGCCGGGATCCGGGACCGCGACTGCTACGTCGTCGACGATATCATCACGTCGGGGACGACGATGCGCGAGTCGATCAACGCGATCCGCGAGCAGGGCGGCGAGCCGGTCGCCTGCGTCGTCCTCGTCGACAAGATGGGCTACGACGAGATCGACGACGTGCCGGTGTACTCGCTCGTCGACGTCGTCCGCGTCGACCGCGAGGAGTGAGTAAGTGAGAGAGTGAGAGAGTGAGCGAGCGAGGGAGGCGACGGGGTCGCGTAGCGTCCGTCGCCCAGATCGCGTCGATAGCGTGCGGAACCCATTTGCCTCGGCGGCGCGTACCCCGTCCCATGACGTTTCAGCCCGAATCCGAGGCCGACTCCGACGAGATCGAGAGCCGGGTCGAGGAGGCGATCGCCGACAACGACGTGGTCCTGTTCATGAAGGGGAACCGCCTGATGCCCCAGTGCGGCTACTCGAAGCGCGCCGTCGAACTCATCGGCCAGCACGTCGAGGAGTTCGAGACGATCGACGTGCTGCCGGCGCTCCCGCACTACCGAGAGGCGCTCGAATCGCGGAGCGGGTGGGAGACGATCCCGCAGACGTTCGTCGACGGCGAGTTCGTCGGCGGGAGCGACGTGCTCGCTGAGCTCGACGAGCGCGGCGAACTGGCGAGCGAACTCGACGCCGAATGATCGACCGGCCTACCGCCGAGTGATCGACCGGCCTACCGCCGAGTGATCGACCGGCCTACCGCCGAGTGATCGACCGGCCTACCGCCGAGTGATCGACCGGCCTACCGCCGAGTGATCGGCCCCTCAACGACGAGTGATCGGCCCCCAACACAGAGTGACCGGTCGTCTCGATTCCGTCGCGGGTGTTCGGCGACCTCGATCCTCGTCGGTCGAAGGGCAGGCCCTATAAACCTACGGTGCCTAGATGCGGTACGTGCAGGCGACGCCGCTGCCGCCGTGCCGTTCGGTCCGACCCATCTCATCCAATCAACAATGACAGGCCGCGTGTTCCGACTTCATTCGACGCTCGAACTGCCCCTCGAAGACGTGGAGACGTACTTCGAAGAAGATCCCGACCTCCCCCCGGAGATCGACGACATCGACATCACGCGTCGAAACAACACCCTCATCATCAAGGCCCTGTCCGACGACGAGAGCATCAGCAAGTACACGCCGACCGCCCAGCTGAAGGCGTCCGTCACGGAGACCCGCGTGTGGGAGGAAGAGCCCCCGCGCGCCGGCGGGCCGCAGTGGATGGACGACGAGGAGGAGGAGATCCCCTCTGAGCTCGTCGAGTTCGCCTGCTTCAAGGGCGACCGCGAGACCGTCCTCCAGAACTCGGCGCTCCAGTACCCGATGTTCCTCGTGCTCCGCGAGCTGGCGATGCTCTCGGAGAAGGGGACGCTGACCGCGATCACCGAGGAGAACGACAAACTGGAGGCGACCCGCATCGTCGAGGGCGAAGCCCGCCCCGCGAGCATCGAGGTCGTCGAGAGCCCGCAGGGAGCGGGCGACGGCGATGGCGGCGTCAACTGGCGGGACAACGAGTTTATTTCGGACTGATCCGCGCGCGTCTCGACATCCCACGATCGGTTCATCCCGCGATCGGTTCGGTTCCGAATCGTGGCGAGAGCCGGTCTTACAGACGACCGCCGGCGACGCGGTATGTATACAAACGCGAGCGGCTGCCACGCTCTCGCTCGAACCGGTACACCGGTTCGAACGGACCGAACCTATTCGGGGATCGACGCCGAACCTCCATCCGATGAAGGTGGGGCTCATCTCAGACGTCCATGCGAACCTTTCGGCGCTCGAAGCGGTCCTGAACGACATGCCCGCCGTCGACCGGATTGTCTGTGCCGGCGACGTGATCGGGTACAACCCGTGGCCGGGCGAATGCGTCGAGCGCGTGCGAGATGTCGCGAGCGCGACCGTCCGTGGCAACCACGATCGCATGGTCGAGACTCCGGAGCGCTACCGAGCCAACCGAATGGCCGAGGCCGGACTCGAACACGCAAAGGCATCGCTGTCCGATGACCAACTCGGGTGGCTTCGAAGGCTCCCTCGGTCCGCCGAAATCGCGGGCGGTCGGTACCTCCTCGTTCACTCGCATCCGGCACCCGAGCGCGAGGACGCGTACGTTCGTCCGGAGGAGTTCTCGACGCTCGACCGGTACATGGACGAGTACGACGGGATCGTCCTCGGGCACACACACGTGCAGGGCGCTCGATCGGTCGGCGACGGAGAGGTCGTCAATCCCGGGAGCGTCGGTCAGCCGCGCGACGGCGACCCCGACGCCGCCTACGCCGTGCTCGACACCGCGACCGGCGCGGTTGATCTCCGACGCGTCGGGTACGACGTCGACCGCGTTCGCGAGGCCATCACCGACGCCGGGCTCCCCGAGCGAACGGCGACGCGGCTTTATAAGGGAGAGTGACGGAATCGACGCGAGCGTTACCGCGACCGCGATTCCGACTTCGACGGGTCTGTTAAAATCCGCTTCTCCAGACGCATTTTCGTTCGAAGCAGCAGAACGCGTGAAACCAAGAGAGTGACGATCGCTTATCAATGATCGAGGCGGTCGGCGTCGCCGACGGCTCCGCCGCCGGCTTCAAGCGAGAGAAAAGCGCTCGCTTGCAACCGAACGTGGTCCGGTGACTAGGTTGGGGAGGTATGAGGTGCTGGGCGGTGTGGTCGGGTGGGACCCAAATCCCCAGCAATTGTTTATAAGCAATCCGCTGGAGGCGACGCGGCGGATCAGTCGTGTCGCGCGTCGTCGAGCGTCCCCTCGGTTATGGTGTTCGGGAGGAGTTCGCCGAGCGTGTACTCGCTCGTCTCGCCGTCGCCCTCGTCGCAGACGACGATCAGGTCGTCGGCCGCGAACTCCGAGAGGGTCTGTCGACACATTCCGCAGGGGGTGACGCCGTCTCGGACGCCGGACGTAACCGCGATTCGGTCGAACTCGCGATGACCGTTCTTAACCGCCTCCGCGACGGCGACTTCCTCGGCGTGGAGGCTGTTGGAGTAGTTCGCGTTCTCGATGTTACAGCCGGTGTAGACGGTGCCGTCCGCGGTCCGGAGCGCAGCGCCGACGCGGTACTCGGAGTACGGGACGTGAGCGCCGTCGAGCGCGTTGCGCGCGGCCTCGATCAGGTCCATATGGGATCGTTGGCCGGCGGGGCGATAAGCGGTCGGGTCGCGATCAAGAGCGAGCCGAAAGCGCCCCGTCGACCCCCATCGATCTCACCGACCCCATCGATCTCACCGACCCCATCGACCCTATCGACCGGTGTCGTACTTGTACGTCGCCGAGTCTGGATCGATCCCGAAGTCCTCCGGCGACTCGGTCGCGTCGGTCTCACCGCCGTCTGCGGGCTCGGCCTTTTTGAACGCCTCCCGAAAGCGATCGGGCATCGTGAAGTCGTCGGCGGAGAGCTGCAGACCGACGACGCCGCCGCCGAGGAACTCCCGCTTCTCGTCGAGTCGGTCGGAGAGGGCTACCGGGAGGTCGTCGGTGTCGACCTCGTCGAAGCCGAACTGCGTCAGGTACTCGGGTTGGTCGGTGAGGACGTACACCGTCTCGAAGCCGTCGGCGGCCGCGGTGTCGACGAGCCGCTCGACCACGTGCGCGCCGACGCCGCGACCGCGCCACTCGGGGAGCACGCCGATCCCGGTGAGCTCGATCCGGTTCTCCGCTTCCTCGTCGCCGCGATGCAGGCGGAGCCGACCGAACCCCGCCCTGTCTCCCGACTCCTGATCGACCGCGATCACGTAGTCCCGTGACCGGAAGGCGACGTCGTCAAGCCCCAGCCGCTCGATCGCGTCCAGTAACCACGCCTCGTCACGGTTCTTGGCGTCGCGGACGTACATGTGATGCATGTACGCGGGGCGACGTAAAAACCGTTCCCCGCGGGGCGTCGGTGCAGCCGCGATCATTCCCCGACGGCCGGACCCGGTCGCGATCATTTCCGGCGATCGGTTCCAGGTCGCGATCGTTTCCGGCGATCGGTTTCAGATCGCGATCAGATCCCCTGTCCCATTAGGTGGCTACGCAACACGTCCGGCGTCTTCAGTCCGGCGTCGCTGTTGATCAGGACGACCGTCTCGTCTCCGTCGAAGAACCCGTCCTCCGCGAGTGCCCACGCGCCCGCCGGAGCCGCACCCCCGGTGACTCCCATCTCCATCACCTCGTTTTGCGCGACGGCGACAGCGCTCGCGAGGATGTCCTCGTCCTCGACGCCGACCGCGGTTCCGCCGCTCCCATGAACCGCCTCGATCGCGGGTGCGCCGCCCGCGGGGTCGGCGATCTCCAGCTCACCGCAGATCGTGTCGGGCGTCGACCACGGCTCCGGTTCGTCGAGCCCGCGCTCGATCGCGGCGACGAACGGCGCACAGCCCGCAGCCTGCGCCGCGACGAGCCGCGGTACCGCGTCGATCGCGCCGACCTGCTCCAGCTCCGAGAATCCCTTATAAACTCCAGCGATTACCTCGCCGGAACCGGTCGGCACGACGACGACGTCGGGGGCTCCGTCGAGGTCAACGACCAGCTCGAACGCGAGGGTCTTGACGCCGTCGTGGCGGTACGGCGTCGCGAACTCGGCCAGATCCGTGTAGTCGGTTTCCAGTTGCTCGTCGACGGCGGCGGCCGCGTCGGGGAACCGCCCGCCGACCACGCGCATGTCGCCGCCGTGGACGTTCGTCATCGCCTTGTTCGAGAACGCGCAGCGCGAGGGGACGAACGCGTACGATCGCAGGTCGGCCCGACCCGCGTACGCCGCCATCGACTGTCCAGCGTTGCCCGGGCTCGCGCAGGCGAGCGGCTCGACGTCTGCGCCCGCCGCAGCCCGGCCCGCGACCGCGGTGAGCGCGACCGAGAGCCCGCGGTCGAACACGGTGCCCGTCGGGTTGCGTCCCTCGTCCTTGACGTAGACGGCGTCGACGTCGAGTTCGTCGGCGAGCCGCTCGGTCGGGACGAGCGGCGTCGCGCCTTCGCCAGCCGAGAGGGCCTCTTCAGCGGGGAACGGGAGCAGCGCGTCGAAGCGCCAGTGGCCGCGACCCGTCCCGGCGGGGCCTCCTTCCGAGGGTCCCAGTACCGCCTCGGGATCGACCGAGTCGTAGTCGTAGACGGGGTCGAGTCCCCGCGCCTGCTCCTCGTCCGGAACGGTCGTCGGATCGGCCGTCTCGTGGACGCGACCCGACGCGCGGCTCTCCAGCCCGCGGAAGGCCAGCGTCGTCTCGGTCGGCTCCGTCGAATCCATACGCGCCGTTTCGTCGGAGGCGACTAATCGCTTCCTTCTCGACGGCGGTTACTCCGGAGTGAATCGGATCGCCGCCGTTCGCTCGGCCCGTTCCCGCCGACCGCGGACCGCCGCCACCGAGGAGACCACGCCGTCCGCGTCCGTTTCGAGCGCCGCAGCCGTCGCGTCGGCGTCCATGTCAAACCAGCCGAACAACACGACGATTCGGGCCTCGCGTGGCGTGAAGAGCGTCTCCTCGACGAGGTCGGCGGCGAGAACGCCGACGTCGACGCGATCGAACCCGTTCCCGAACCGCCGGTAGAGGTCACGGTCGAGTTCGGAGAGGAGGACTCGGCCGTCCCCCTCGTCGATCGGCACGTCCGACCGTTCGAGAAAGTCCGTGGGAAACGTCCCGAACCGGGGCTCCTCGTCGCCGTCGACGTAGCCGAACGTCTGCCGTGGGCGGTCGATCGGGGTCGCTATCGCGCCGTAGTACAGCCACCGTTCGCGGGGGTCGCTCATGGGAACCCCGACCCGGCACACGAAGCGGTGCACGGTCCACCGCGCGATCCGTCGCGCGGTTCGGATCCGGCGTCCCCCTGGGTGAGCCGTGGTACGCGGGCCATATCGTGCGAATTGGTGTGAATCAGATTGTAAACCTGACTCTCTAAATATTCGATTTGAGAACCTGACGCGGCGCTGATTCTTGCGATCGACCCGTTGCCGCTTATAAGCGTCCCGGCCGAAGGAATGTGTATGGACGGAAACGCCACCGTCGTCGGCGGCGGGCTCGCGGGACTCGTCGCGGCGACCCGACTCGCCGAGGCGGGCGCGACCGTGACGCTGTACGAGCGACGCCCCGAGGTCGGCGGGCGCGTGCGGACGGAGACGGTCGACGGCTTTACCCTCGACCGAGGCTTCCAGGTGCTGTTCGAGGGCTACCCGGCGGTCGCGGCAGAACTCGACGCCGACGCCCTCGACCTCCGCCGGTTCGCCCCCGGGGCGACGATCTGCCGGCCGGGATCGCGGTCGGTGCTCTCGGACCCCTTCCGCGACCCCCGCACCGCGATCTCCTCGCTCGGGAACGACGAGGTCTCCCTCTCGGACAAGCTCCGAACGCTGGCGCTCCGCTATGATCTCTCGAAGCGCGACGAGGCCGACTTCTTCGCCGGTCGCGACGCCTCGATCCGAGAGTACCTCCGCGACTGGGGGTTCGCCGACGACTACCTGGCGAACTTCGTCGAGCCCTTCTACGGCGGGATCACCCTCGATCGGTCGCTGTCGACCTCGAAGCACGTCTTCGAGTACACGTTCCGCGCGATGAGCCGCGGCGCGATCGGCGTCCCCGCCGACGGGATGGCAGCGCTTCCCGAGGCGCTCGCGGCCCGCGCCCGCGAGGCCGGCGTGGCGATCGAAACGGGCGAGGACGTCGAGTCGGTTCGAACCGGGGGGCAGGGTCGGATTCCGTTCCGGACGGGACGGGCGGACGCCGAGGGGGCGACCGTCGAGCTCGCAGACGGATCGACCCGCGAGACCGACGCCGTCGTCGTGGCGGCCACGCCGCCCGAGGCCAGACGACTGACCGGCGTCGAGTCGATCCCGAGCGAGGTGGTCCCGAACGTGACGGGGTGGTACACGCTCCCCGAGGACGAGACCGTCGAGACCGGAAAGCGGATCCTGCTCAACGCCGCCGCCGACTCCCCGAACGCGGTGTTTCCGATCTCGGAGGTCGCGCCCGAGTACGCGCCCGACGATCGCGCGCTCCTCGCGGCCACGTTCCTTGGCGAGGACCCGCTGGACCGGCCCGCAGTTGCGCTCCGCGACGACGTCCGTGACGCCCTCGGCGCGTGGTTCCCCGACCGCGACTTCGCGAACCTGGAGACGATCGACGTTCACCGGATCCGGTTCGCACAGTTCTCCCAACCGCCGGGCGTGCACGCCGACCTCCCCGACCCCGACGACCCCGAGGGGCCGGTCGTCCTCGCCGGCGACTACACCGAGTGGTCGTCGATTCAGGGGGCGCTGGAAAGTGGACGGAACGCGGCGCAGGCGGCGGGCCGGTATCTCTGAACGACTCCTCAGGTCAACCTACTCTCCGCGCAGGAACGCCTCCTTCCCGTGCTCGTCGACCGCCGCGAGCAGTTCGTCCCGCTGGCGACGGATCTCGGGTGGGAGTTCCGCGTACGCGTGGTCGAACATGTCGGTCGGATCTGCTTCGGCCGACTCCGCGAAGTCGATCGCGTCGGCGACGACCTCGTCGGCCTCGTCCCGGATCGCCTCGACGCCCTCGTCGTCGATCCGGCCGGTCTCGCGGAGGAACGCCTCCATCCGATCGAGCGGATCGAGCGCGCGCCACGGGTCCACGTCGTCGGGGTCGCGGTATGCGGTCGGATCGTCCGCGGTCGTGTGCGCACCGAACCGGTACTCGACGAACTCGATCAGGGTGGGACGCGAGACGTCGCCCTCCGAACCGTCCGCGCTCCCCCGGGCGCGCTCGGCCGCTTCCCGGGTGATCGCGTAGCTCGCGAGGGGGTCCATCCCGTCGACGCGGACGCCGTCGAAGCCGTAGGCGGCCGCCTTCTCGGCGAAGGTCGCGCTCGCGGTTTGGGCAGACTCGGGGATCGAGATCGCCCACCCGTTGGCGTGACAGCAGAAGAGCGTGGGCGTGTCGAAGACGCCGGCGAAGTTCATCGCCTCGTGGAAGTCTCCCTCGCTGGTCGCGCCGCCGCCGAAGTGCGCGGCGACGACCCGGTCCTCGCTCCGGTAGTCGAACGCCCAGGCCGCTCCGACCGCGTGCGGGAGGTGGGCAGCGATCCCGATGTTCAGCGGGAAGACGTTGCCCTCGGCTATCGCCTCGGTCCCGGACTCGTGGCCCATCCAGTAGGGGAGGTACTCGGAGAGCAGGTCGCGGGCGACGATCGCGCCGTGCTCGCGGTACTGGTAGCTGATCAGATCCCGGTCCGCGAGCGCGTGCGTCGACCCAACCGCGGAGGCTTCCTGCCCCGCGCAGGGGGCGTACGTCCCGATTCGACCCTGTCGCTGGAGGCTGACCGCGCGCTCATCGAACCGTCGAGTGGTCACCAGAGCCCGGTAGATCGCGCGGAACCGGTCGTCCGACAGGTCCGGAACGGTCGCGTCCGGCAGCGGGCGTCCGTCGGGGCCGAGCACGCGGAAGACGTCCTCGTCGGCGAGCGGATCGACGCCGTGTTCGTCCATGGATCACGGTGTGCGCTACGGTCACAAGGAGTTAGCGGTCGACTGACGGAGCTTCTCGAACCGCAACGGATCGCCAGCGGTCTATTTCCCCTTCGACGGCGTTTATCGAACGGGTGACTACCGCATGAGCCAATACGTCGATGGGTATGTGCTGCCGGTCCCGAACGACAAGATCGATGAGTACCGGGAGATGGCGGCGGAGGCCGGAAAGAGCTGGATTGCGCACGGCGCGCTTCAGTACTTCGAGTGTCTCGGAGATGACCTCGAACCGGACATGGGTGACGTGGAGATGGAAACGTTCCCCGATCTCGTGGCCGCGGATCAGGATGAGACGGTGATATTCGCCTTCATCGTCTACGAGTCCCGAAAGCGCCGTGACGAGGTCAACGCTGCCGTGATGGAGGAGATGGAGTCGATGGAGGGAGCGGACGAGATCGAGATGCCGTTCGACGTGGCCCGGATGGCCTATGGCGGCTTCGAGGCCCTCGTCGAATACCGAGAAGACCCGTCAGACGAAGAACCGCTCGGAACGAGCAGTTAGGGTAGGTATCAATCCCATCGTTGACAGTGATGGACGCATTGCCATGTATTTGATTCGAATGAAACCCCCTTCTTCAGACATATTCTCACGTGAAACAGCCGGTCGCTGAGCGGAATCGCCTGATCGATTTCGGGAGTGGGGATCTCATTGCGGTGGAGTGGGCATTTATAAGTGAACGAGTGGTGTTGCTATCGGCTATTTATATATCGTTACTAGCGAGGTGAATTGCTGTGGTTCTGCCGTTGATTGTTTATAGGTGATTATTGTTACTGGCGCGGTGAACATCTACAAAGCCCCAGCTGCGAGGCGGGCGCACGCTCGCTGTGCTCCTCACTCGGTCGCTTGCGCTCCCTCGTTGCGGTGTCACCGGCGCGGAGCGCCGGCGTCATGAGGGACCGGAGGTCCCTCTCTGCTTGTGTCGCCTGCGCCCGCCTCACGGCTGCCCCTTTGAATCCCACCCGCACCGCAACCGCCCCGCACCTCACGCCTCCCCAGCCTCGCCGCTTCGCACCTTTATAAGGCGCTCGCGGCGTCCAGCGAGAATCGGAGATTCTCTGGCAGCCGGACGTAGTCCGGCGACCTCGCGGGCTCCTCGCGCCCTGCGGCGCTCAGAGGCACGCCACCGCCTCGATCATTTATAAATAGTCGTTGCCGTTGCCTTCGCCCCTTTAAATACCACGTCGCTGGCGGCGGTCTGCAATACCCACTCCCGTACTCAATCACGAGCATTGTTCAGCGGCCGGCTATGTCGAACGGCTTAGGTCTGAAGAGACGCCTTTCAACAGGATCAGATTTCAGTCACACTTCTTCGGGCGCTCGTTCCGCCAACACCGGTATCTCGCTCGATCGTTCGGCGTCCAGCGCGTTCCAGTCGATCCCGTCGGGGCGGGCGTAGGGCGTCTCGGTTCGGATCGTCCGCTCGGGGGTCGCGATCAGATCGAGCGGTACGTCGTGGTCGTCGGGAGCCGGGAGCGTCTCGCCCGCGTCAACCGCGGTGACGACTGCTGACGTCGGGCCGTCGAGGACCGACAGCTCGTGGACCGTGGTCGCGACGGTCGTCTCCCCGTCGACCGCGCCGAGCTCGCTGAGGACGCCCCACTCCAGGTCGCTGTACCCCTCTCCCTTCCCGATTCGAGCGCCGTCCGTCGTGACGCCCACGGATCCCGAGACCACGAGATCGACGCGGGAAACGTCCTCCGGCGCGACCGGCGTCCCGTGCGTCGAGATTCCCGAGACGGTGGTCGCGTCGTTTACGGTCGGCCCGTCGTCCACGGCGTCGGCGGAATCGGCGTCGGCGGAATCGGCGTCAACGAAATCGTCGGGATCGAGCCGGAGGAACGGGTTCGGGTCCCGGAGCCGCGGCTGCGCGACGTAGACGGTCTTTCCCGCGCGGAGCGCGGCGCGTCGCACGGGGAGCTGCGGCGCGTCGGGGTTGCACTTGAGCGTCGACGCCGCCGCCCACTCGTCCGTGTCCGTCAGCCGCTCGCACGCCGCGTCCGCGCCCGCGAAGTTCGGGATCCGATCGTGTGGCGGGAACGGAAACCGCGCCGCTCCGCTCTCGTCGAAGGCGTTCCAGACGGCCTCGCGGACGGCCTGTTTGTCCATACGGGAGGGTGATCTCGACCGGTGTTAAGCGTCGGGATCGGTAAAATGTATCGACGAGTTTATGTATCAGATCCGTGTTGATTACAAGTATGCTCGAAGACGGACTCTCGTACCCTGTTCGCGGTGACTGGGTCGGTCGAATACTCATCGGCGGCGTGTTGGGGTTCCTGTCGATACTCGTGCTGCCGGCGTTCGCCATTTTCGGCTATCTCGTTCGCGTGCTCGAACGGACCGTCGCCGGCGACGACGTGCCGCCGGAGTTCGACGACTGGGGTGACCTCCTCGTAAAAGGGATCGTCGCGACCGTGATCGGGTTCGCGTACGCCATCGTGCCGCTCATCGCGTACGGGATACTCGTCACGGTCGTCTTCGGTACCGGTGCCGGAATCGGGGGCGACGTGGGGGCGCTCATCGGCGTCGTCGGGGTCCTGCTGGCGTTGTTGTTCCTGCCGGTGTTGTTCCTGATCTACTACGCCGTCCCCGCCGCGCTGACGGCGTACGCCGCCCGCGGCGAGATGAGCGCCGCGTTCGACGTCGGACTGTTGAAGCCCACGCTGCTCAGCACGGAGTACCTCCTCGCGGTGCTGACGCCGTTCGTGGTCGCCGTCATCGTGTTCGTCGTGACGCTCGTGCTCACCGCGACCGTCATCGGCGGAGTGCTCGTTCCGTTCGTCCAGTTCTACGGACAGGTCGCCATCTTCCGGATGTTCGGCTCCGCGTTCGCGAGCGTGAACGACACCATCGAGACGGGAGCGGCCGGCGGCGATGTTGGTGGAGTCGGCGACGAGGTCGCGTACTGAGGCGATTCAACGAACCGGCTGTCGGCGCGACTGCCGGCGCACCTTACGACGCGCCTTTTAAACCGCTGAGTCGCCCACTGTCCGGTATGTTCGAAGACCGGCCGGATCGCGACGCCGAGGTCGTCCTCGTGGGACGCTCGAACGTCGGCAAGTCCACGCTGATGCGCGAGCTGACGGGCCACGACTTCTCGACCGGGGGCAAGCCCGGGGTCACCCGCCAGCCCAATCACTACGACTGGACCAGCGAGGACTTCATGTTCACGGACCTGCCCGGCTTCGGATTCATGTCCGGCGTCGAGGAGGAGCACCGCGAGGCGATCAAGACGAACATCGTGCGCTACCTGGAGGACAACGCCGACTCGATTCTGGCGGGCGTCGTCGTGATGGACGGGAAGGCCGCCGTCGACATTATCGACCGGCACGCCGAGCGCGGCAACGTCCCGCACGACGTGGAGATGTACGGGTTCCTGGAGGACGTCGGCGTCGAACCGATCGTCGCCGTGAACAAGACCGACAAGATCAACGACCTCGACGAGCGGCTCGACGAGATCTGCGACCGACTCGGCCTGTTCCCTCCGTGGCAGCAGTGGTCCGACCGGATCGCTCCCATCTCCGCGAAGCGCGGCGAAATCGAGCCGCTGGCGGAGTGCCTCCGGACGCGGTTCCACGAGCACAACCGCGACGATCTGTTGAAGTTCGTCGTTTGAGACCGCCGATCGGATCGTGTGAATGCACGCCGCACATTGCGAATCTCGAAGCGACAGACCGGGCCGATCGGCACGGACGTGAACAGCCTCGTCGACGGTCGAGCCGAGGGATTCAAGAGACTGCCGGTCCCCTTCTCCGACGATGCGTCAGGACCACCTCATCACCGCGACGCAGCTCTCGCGGGATGACATCGAGGCGGTGCTCGACCGGGCCCGGGCGGTCGCCGACGACCCCGCCGCCTACGCGGACCGGCACGCCGGGAGCGTGCTCGCGCTCTGCTTTTTCGAGCCGAGCACGCGCACCCGGATGAGCTTCGACAGCGCGGCCAAACGCCTCGGCATCGACACCATCGACATGGGCGACGTCGACTCCTCGTCGGTCTCGAAGGGGGAGTCGCTCTCCGACACCGTCCGCGTCATCGAGGGCTACGCGGACGCGCTCGTCCTCCGCCACCCGAGCGAGGGCGCGGCGACGCTGGCCGCCGAGAACGTCTCCGTCCCCGTCGTCAACGCGGGCGACGGGGCCGGGCAGCACCCGTCTCAGACGCTCCTCGATCTGCACACGATCCGCGAGAACCACGGGCTCGACGACCTCACCGTCGGTATCATGGGCGACCTCAAGTACGGGCGCACGGTTCACTCGCTCGCGTCGGCGCTCACGAACTTCGACGCCAATCAGCACTTCATCAGTCCGGAGTCCCTGCGGCTCCCGCGCTCGGTGCGGTTCGACCTCCACGAGACGGGCGCTCAGGTTCGCGAGCACACCGATCTGGAGGGCGTGTTGCCGAAACTGGACGTGCTGTACGTCACCCGCATCCAGAAGGAGCGGTTCCCCGACGAGAACGAGTACCACCGCGTCGCCGGCGAGTACCAGATCGACGCGGATACCCTCGCGGACGCGCCCGACGACCTCTCCGTGATGCACCCCCTCCCCCGCGTCGACGAGATCGCGCCCGACGTCGACGACACCGACCACGCCCGCTACTTCGAACAGGCGCACAACGGGATTCCGGTTCGCATGGCCCTGCTCGACACCCTCCTCGAAAACGCCGAGGCGGCCGAAGGGATGGAGGTGGACCGATGAGCGACCACGAACTGCGAGTCTCGAAGATCCGCAACGGCACCGTCATCGACCACGTCGAGGGCGGACAGGCGCTCAACGTGCTCGCGATCTTGGGCATCGACGGCTCCGAGGGTCTCGGCGTCTCCGTGGGGATGAACGTCCCCTCGGACCGACTCGGCCGGAAGGACATCGTGAAGGTGGAGGACCGCGAACTCTCGCAGTCGGAGGTCGACGTCCTCTCGCTTATCGCCCCCGAAGCGTCCATCAACATCATCCGCGAGTTCGAGGTCGTCGAGAAGAACCGCGTCACCCGGCCCGACAGCGTGACCGGCGTGCTCTCGTGTCCGAACCGCAACTGCATCACGAACGCCGGTGAGCCCGTCGAGACGCGATTCGACGTCGTCGCCGACGGCGTCCGCTGTGACTACTGCTCGACCATCCTGCGCGCTGATATCGCCGACCACATCGACGTCTAGACCGATCAACGTCGATGTCGTGATCTCCGCGTCGATATCGTGGCCTCCCCGTCGATATCGTGGCCTCTACGTTGATATCGTGGTCTCCCCGTCGACGGGGCGGTCGGTCGGTTCGTTCTCGGAAGGCGACACTTCCGGTAGATTTTAGCGGCCGCCGCCCGTTGGTTCACATATGAGCAAGAAACTCAAGCTTGTCCTCGTCCTGTCGTTGGTTGCGCTAGCGTACTTCCTGTTCGCCGGCGACAAGGAGCCGGTCGAAGTCTGACACGTCGGCGCTCCTCCCGCCGACCGAACCGAGACGGCAGGCGATCCCCTCCGCGGGCGGATGCCCGCCGTTTTTATCCGGCACGCTCCTAGCGTCGGGTATGTACGGGGTCGTCACGCGCAACGCCGACGAGGTCGAGATGGAGCCGTTCGATCTCGGCTTCTACGAGGTCAAAGACGTCACGGGCCGGGCCGCCGCGCCGCTCCCGAACGCCGTGAACATGGTGTCGTGTTTCGGCGACAACGCCGCGGCCGCCGAGAACCCCGACCTCGTCCCCGTCGACGAGCGCGGCGAGCCGGCGACCCGCGACCGCGACTACTTCGATTGGGCGTACATCTGCCCGACCCACCCGGAGTACCGCGAGGGGCTCCTGGAGATCGTCGCGGACTGCGCCGCCGAGAACGACGACGTGCGCCTCGACGACGTGGGGTTCCCGCGCGAGGGATTCTGTCGTTGCGACCGCTGCGATCGGCTGTTCGCCGGGAGCGACCGCGAGGATCGGGGAGACTGGCGCGCCGACGTGATCACCGAATTCGTCGCCGAGGCCGCGGAGCGGGTCTCCGGGCGGGTGCTGCTCACGCTGTACCCCGACCCCTATCCGGGCCACTTGCGCGCGCGAGCTGGGCTCGACCTCAACCGGCTCGCCGCGCACGTCGACGAGTTCGTCGTCCCGCTGTACGACACCGAGTACGCCACCACCTACTGGCTCGAAACTATCGCTCGCGGATTCCGTTCGCGGCTCGGCGGCGACTACGACGTCCACGGCGCACCACCGGAGACGCCGTTCTCGCTGGAGTTGTACGCGGTCGACGTCGGCGTCGACGAACTGATCCACGCCACGGAGGTCGCGGAGCGGTACGCGAAGGACGTGTTCTTCGGGTACGACGCCAACAACGCGGCCGCAGCGCTCCGGCGGAAGGACGCGGCCGGCCGCGACGGCGAGACGCACCGGCCGGAGTGAGTCGGTAGCGATCCATCGACGGAGGTCGCGCGCCTAGTCGACGCCCGCGTGAACGAGGGTTTATACGTCGAGCCGGCCGAGACACACTTGACCGGCCGCCGGTGTGCGACACACCGATTGTCCCGCGTTCGCGTGGGGCAGTCGCCTTTCAACGTCCGCACCGTAGCGGCGGTCGTTCTACAGCCCCTAGCCGTCGGTTCGATCGTTCGGAGACGGAGACTCGGTCGTTCGGAGTTGTCGGCTCGGTCGTTCGAAGACGGAGACTCGGCGGCGTTCTCCGAGAGTGCTCCCTCCCGATCAGTGAACCGTCCGGTCGTCGCTCGTGTCGATGTCCTCGATCGGGTCGGCGTTGCCGAACTCCGGCCCCGGTCCGTCGCCCGGCGTCGCCCACTCGACCGCGTTGCGGAGGATACGCCGGACGTCGTCGTTGTAGTAGACGGGGTACGCCTCGTGGCCCGGCCGGAAGTAGAACACCTTACCGGTGCCGCGACGGTAACAGCAGCCGGACCGGAACACCTCGCCGCCCGGGAACCAAGAGTTGAACACGAGCGTGTCGGGGGCGGGCACGTCGAAGCGCTCGCCGTACATCTCCGCCTCCTCGATTTCGACGTACTCCCCGAGACCGTCGGCGATCGGATGCCCCGGCTCGACGACCCAGAGCCGCTCGGTCTCGGCGGCCTCGCGCCACTTCAGCGAGCAGTTGGTCCCCATGAGTCGCTTGAAGATCTTCGAGTAGTGGCCTGAGTGGAGGACGACGAGACCCATTCCGTCGAGCACGCGCTCACGAACGCGCTCGACGACCACATCGCGGACCTCGTCGTGGGCGGCGTGACCCCACCACGTGAGCACGTCGGTTTCGTCCAGGACCGCCTCGGTGAGCCCGTGATCCGGTCCTTCGTCGAGGGTCGCGGTGCCGACGTCGTGGCCGCCCTCCTCCAGGGCCCCCGCGATCTCCGCGTGGATACCGTTCGGATACAGGTCGGCGACGACGTCGCGCTCCCGCTCGTGACGGTACTCGTTCCAAACGGTGACACGTGCCATACGTACACTCGATCCCGAATCGACTTGTAGGATCGTATCCGGGTCGTTGGGTTGGAGGACCGAATCCCGGCCGTCGCATTGGGGGTAGGCCTGCCGCTGCGGTCGCGGGTCACCGACGGAAACGTTCAATTTGGCTGGCGATCTATTCGATGTATGGACGCGACATACACCGAACTGACGGCGTCGGTCGGCCGAATCGAGGTGACGGGCCCCCGCCCCTGAAGTCGTCGGCATCGACATCAGCGGCCGGCACGAGGAGGACGGCGGGTACCTGATGGTCGCGGCCGCGGTCCACGCCCGGATCGACTCGACCCGGATTCGGTCCGTCGAGGGGATAGGGTTCGGCGTCGCGCACGAGGGGCCAACGCTCGACGCGACCCTCGGCGTCACGGCGGCCGCGATCGGCACCCTCCCGGAACCGCCGAACGGACCGATCGTCGCGGAGCACGGCGAGTTCTACGAGGTGCCCGCGGAGCGGGTGGGCCTGAGCTTCCAACCCGAGTTTAAATACGTCGAGAGCATAGGTGAACGCGAAACTGTGCAGGCAGCACACCACGCCGCGTACGCCGCCCGAGACCTCCTCCTATGAGCGGAGGCGCTGAGGAGACGACCGGCGACTCCGACGGAGAGAATCAACGGCACCGGAAGGACGGATCGCCGCCGACTGGCGATGTCGACGGTGCTGAATCGACCGGCGTTATCGACGGGGTCGGATCGATGACCGACGACATCGAAGGGGTCGGATCGACGACCGACGACGTCGACGGGGCGGCGTCAACGGCTCGCAGGGCGATCGTCGCGAAGCGAGTCGACGCCGGAACCGCCGACCTGACCGAAATCTCCAAGCTCGCTGCCGCCGCGGGCTACGAGGTCGTCGGCGGGCTCTCCCAGACCCGCACCGAGGACGCGGCGTTCATGTTCGGCGAGGGGAAGGTGGCGGAGCTTCGTGACCTGGTCCGCCGGACGGACGCCGACGCGGTGATCGTCGACAACGACGTCGGTCCGTACCAGACGTTCAACATCGGCGGGAAGCTCCCCGAGGGCGTCGAGGTGATCGACCGGTTCACGCTCATCCTGGAGATCTTCGGTCAGCGCGCGAACACCAGAAAGGCACAGCTGCAGGTCGAGCTCGCGGAGCTCCGATACGAGCTCCCGCGCGCGGAGGCGAAGGCGAGTCTCGCGAAGCGCGACGAGCGCCCGGGATTCATGGGCCTCGGCGAGTACGACGAGAGCGTCGAGCGCGACATCAAACGCCAGATCTCCGAAATCCGCGACGAGCTCGACTCTATCGCGTCGAAGGAGGAGGCCCGTCGCGAGCAGCGCCGCGACTCCGGGTTCGACCTTGTGGCCCTCGCGGGCTACACCAACGCCGGAAAGTCTACGCTGATGCGGCGGCTCGCGGCCGAAATCGACGTGGACGAGAACGCCGACCGCCACCCCGACCTCGACACGACGGCGGAGTCACAGGACATGCTGTTTACCACCCTCGGCACGACGACCCGACGGGCCGAGATGAAAAAGCGGGACGTCCTCCTGACGGACACCGTGGGGTTCATCTCGGACCTCCCGCACTGGCTGGTGGAGTCGTTCGAGTCGACTCTCGACTCAGTGTACCGCGCGGATCTCGTGCTGCTCGTCGTCGACGCCAGCGAGTCGGTCGAGGCGATGCGCGAGAAGCTCGTTACGAGCCACGACACCCTCTACGAGCGCAACGAAGCGCCGATCGTCACCGTGTTCAACAAGGTCGACCAGTTGGCCCCCGGAGAGCTGGCGGACAAGCGCGCCGCTCTTTCGGGCGTCGCGCCGGACCCCGTCGCCGTCTCGGCGAAGACGGGCGCGGGCGTCGCTGAGCTCCGCGATCGCGTCGAGGACGAACTCCCCGACTGGGAACGCGAGCGGCTCGTCCTCCCCGTCTCGGACGATGCGATGAGTCTCGTCTCGTGGATCCACGACCACGGCCACGTCGACGACGAGGCGTACGCGAACGACCAGGTCACCGTCGACTTCCAGGCCAAGCCGTCGATCGTGGCCCGCGCGCGGTCGAAGGCGGCCGCACTCGCGCCCGCTGAGTCGACGTAGCGTTCGTCCCCTACCGCGGAGTCGACGTGGCGCTCGTCCGTACCACGAATCGACCCCTCTCATCGACCGGGGCTTCGGACAAAGTATACATTCCTTCGATTTCGAACGGGTATCATGGATGACGCCGGAGTCGACGGCCGGCGGTCGGTCGGGAGGGACGACGGGATCGCGAGCGGCGACGACGCCGTCGATCCGCCGGCCGCGTTCCGCGACCGGGCCGTCGCGAACGACGTGGGAGTGTACGAGGCCTTCGAGACCGAGGGTCCGGACGCGTGGCGGCGCGCCGCGGACCTCCTCGACTGGGTGAGCGACTACGATCGGGTGCTCGACGACGGGGATCCGCCCTTTTACGAGTGGTTCACGGGCGGAACGCTCAACGCCGCGGCAAACTGCGTGGACCGACACCTCGACGAGCGGCGGAATCAGCTCGCGATCCGGTGGTTCGGCAAGCGCGGCGAGCGCCGGTCGTACACGTACCTCGACCTCCACCGCGAGGTGAACGCGCTCGCGGCCGGGCTCCGGGACCTCGGGGTCGAGGAGGACGACGTGGTCACGCTGTACCTTCCGATGGTACCGGAGCTTCCGATCGCGATGCTGGCGTGCGCGCGCATCGGTGCACCGCACAACGTGGTCTTCGCGGGGCTCTCCGCGGAGGCCCTTGCGACCCGAATCGACGCCGCCGACTCCGAGTACCTGATCACCTGCGACGGCTACTACCGGCGGGAGGACGCCTTCAACCAGAAATCGAAGGCGGATAACGCCCGACTGCGGATCGACGGCGATCTGGACGCGACGGTCGTCGTCGACCGCCTCGGCGACGCTCTCGACGTGACGCTCGGCGGCGACGAACACGGGTACGAGGCGATCGTCGACGCGCACGACGGGGCGACGGTCGAGCCGGTCGCTCGCAATGCCACCGACCTGCTGTTCGTGATGTACACCTCCGGAACGACCGGCCGCCCGAAGGGCGTCGAGCACGCTACCGGCGGCTACCTCGCGCACGTCGCGTGGACCACCCGAAACGTCCTCGACGTTCGCCCCGACGACACCTACTGGTGTGCGGCGGACATCGGCTGGATCACGGGCCACTCCTACGGCGTGTACGGCCCCCTCGCGACGGGGACGACGACGGTCCTGTACGAGGGATCTCCGGACTACCCCGACCGAGACCGCGTCTGGGACCTCATCGAGCGTAACGCCGTTAGCATCTTTTACACCTCGCCGACCGCGATCCGATCGTTCATGAAGTGGGGTGCGGAGTACCCGGACAGCCACGACCTCTCCTCCCTGCGGTTGTTGGGGACCGTCGGCGAGTCGATCACGCCGAAGGCGTGGCGGTGGTACCGCGAGCACGTCGGCGGCGGCGACGCGCCCATCGTCGACACGTGGTGGCAGACCGAGACCGGTGCCATCGCCCTCGCGACGCTGCCCGGAGTCTCTCCGATGAAGCCGGGGAAGGTTGGCCCCCCGCTGCCCGGGATCGACGCGCGGGTCGTCGACGAGGACGGCGAGCCCGTCGATCCAGGCGAGCCGGGATTCCTCACGATAGCGTCGCCGTGGCCCGGCATGTTGCGGGGGCTCCGCGAGGGGGACGAGCGCTATCGACGGGAGTACTGGCTGGAGGCCGAGGACGGTTGGCGGTACCGCACCGGCGACGGTGCGACCGTCGACGAAGACGGGTACGTAACCATTCTCGGTCGCGTCGACGACGTGATCAACGTCCGCGCGCACCGGTTCAACACCGGCAAGCTCGAGTCCGTCATCGTCGGTGCCGACGGGGTGACCGAGGCCGCGGTCGTCGGAGACGACGGCGGAAAGATCGTCGCGTACGTGACGACGCGAAGCGGGATCGAACCCGACGCCGCCCTCCGCGAGACCATCGGTGAGCGATTGGCGGCGTCCGTCGGGGACGTGGCGCGGCCCGACCGGATCGTGTTCACCCCCGAGCTTCCGAAAACCCGGTCGGGAAAGATCATGCGTCGTCTGCTGGAGGACATCGCTCGCGGAGACGAGTTCGGCGACATCAGCGCCCTGCGAAATCCGGAAGTCGTCGGCGAAATCGAATCGGCCGTCCGAAATGGATAACTAAAATAGGTTTCGAACAGTAAATTATGTAATTACATTCGTTTTTTTAACGGCGGCGGTCGTTCGGTTCGTATGGGCAGATTGATCTCGCGCACCGCGATCCACGCTCGAAAGCGCGCCGTGGCGAAGACGGTTTGCTACCGGGCCGTGATGGTCGCGATAACCGTCGCCGTCGCCTGGGCGGTCGTCGGTGACGTCGGGGACGCGGTGAACATCGGTCTCGTCACGAACGTCGTGAAGACGGCGACCTATTACGGATACGAGCGGATCTGGGACCACATTCACTGGGGAAGTTCGCCGGCGACGTGAGACCGTCGTGAGGTCGACGTGAGGTCGACGTGAAGTTAAGTTAGACTGTCATGACGCCGACGACTGACGCCTCGCGAGCGACCTCTCGGGCCGAACGACGCTCGCGGTCCGACGCGGTCCCGGGGGAGTAGCGCCGGACGAAATTTCGTGTCTCACATGGTATCCGAAGTCATGTGGGAGATGTAGCGGCGTATCGTGAGGCGTTCAGGACGGAGAGTGAGCGATCGATCTCGTCTCACGATTCATTCCTTTTTATTAGCCCGAACTGCGGTCGATCGAGTCGAAACTATTTTGTTTCGGATTTACGTTGAGATACGAAGTAGATGGGCGACGCGCTCGACGCCGATGCGTACGACGCGCTGGTGACCGCCGCGGAGACGTATCGCGCGGCGGTCGTCATCCGGCTCGCCGGCGAGGCCGGACTGCGGACCGGTGAGATACCTCGCGTCGCCCCGCGACACCTCCGGGAACCGGAAACGACCGCACGGTCGACCCTGCTCTCGGTCCCGGCCGCGAACGGAGAGCCCGACGCCGACGGGGAGACGGTGGACCGCGAGACGTTAGACCGCGAGACGGTCGTTCCGGCGTCGCTGGCGGCGGAGCTTCGACGGTACGCCGAGACCGCCGGACTCGACAAGTCCGAGTCGTTCGTCGACGTGTCGCCCCGCCGGGTGCAGATGATCGTGAACGAAACCGCCGACCGCGCGGCGGCGCTGTCGAACGGCGAAGTCGCGGACGACGTGACGCCTAGTGACCTCCGTCACACCTTCGCGCGACGGCTGCTCGTCGACCGCGGCGTCGATCCGCACGTCGTGCGCGAGGCGGGCGGCTGGGAGACGATGGGTGCGCTGGACGGGTACCTCGGGCCGCTCGACGGCGCGGCGATAGCGGACGCGATCGACGCGGGAACGCGGGCGGAAGCGAACAGCGTATCGGAGGACGCACGCTCGTCTACCGACGGCGTAGGCGACGACGCGGGACCGCGCTCTGTCGACGACGCTGACCCTCACCCCACCGACGCGGAACCGCCGATCGGTGGGCGGGACCCATCGACGCTCGCCGGGTTCGAGGCCGTCGTCGACGCCGAGGAGGACGAGACGCCGCTCGCGGGCGTCCCGGAGGGGGTGGTCGCCGCCGATCGCTGGGTCGAGGCGTGGGTGCTCCGCGGAACGGTCGACGGTGGGCGCGTCGAAGTCGCGGGTGCGGCCGGCGTCGACCGCGAGACCCTCGCCGACCGCGGCGTCACCTCGGGCGGGCCGTGGTGCGACGCCATCGACGCCGACGGCCCCGTGGTGATCGACGAGCCCGTCGCGATCGATGAGGGATCCGAGACCGGCGACCAATCCGTAAAGGACGACCTATCCGTAAAGGACGACCGACACGCGCTGGCGGTTCCCGTCCGGTACCGTGACGTGACGCACGGAACGCTGTGCGTCGTCGCCGAGGGCGGATCTCCGATATCGTCAGTCGAACGGCGCGAACTGGCCGCGCTCGGGAAGTGTCTGGGGTGGGCGGTGACCGCGGGTCGATGGCGCGATCTGCTCCACTCCGACGCCGTGACCGAGGTGGAGTTCCACACCGCCGACGACGACGCGTTCCTCGCACAATCGAGCGCGGCGCTCGGCTGCCGGATCGAACTTGCGTCGACCGTCGCGGTCACCGAGGACGCCTCTCGACTGTACCTGTCAGTGACGGGAGCCATGCCGCAGGAGTTCGCGGACGTCGTGGACGGGACGTCCGGCGTCTCCGACCTCAGGGTGAGAGAGACCCGCGAGGACGGGTGTTCGGTGTCGGTGCGCGTCGAGGGCGGATCGGCCGTGCGGACGCTCACCGAGCACGGTGCCACGGTTCGCGACGCAGCGGCCGAAGACGGGCGGCTCCGCGTGGTCGCGGACCTCCCCGAAGGAGCCGACGTCCGGCCGGTGGCCGACGGGCTGCGAGCGTCTTTCCCTGACGCGCGGCTCGCGAGCAAGGAGTCGGTCGCGCGGACGTCACACGCCGAGTCCTCGTTCCGGACGGGCGTGGCGGACCGCTTCACTGACCGCCAGTGGGCAGCGCTGTCGGCCGCGTATCACGGCGGCTACTTCGACTGGCCCCGCGGGAGCACCGCCGAGGAAGTCGCAGACGCGATGGACGTCTCGTCGCCGACGTTCCACAACCACCTTCGAAAGGCCCAACGGGCGCTCCTCGACGGGCTTTTCGAAGGCGACCGGCACGAGCGTCCCTGACTGCTCCCAGACTGGGTCCGATCCGCTCCGGAGGGACTTCGATCGGCTTTCCAGTGACTTCGTCCGGCTTCCGACGATCTCGTCGAGGCCGCGCAATTTCGGACCGGCCTCGATGCTGGCGGGACCAGCCGATCGCCGCAAATCTATCACGATTTTTCGTATTTAGCGTGAGCGTTTATATGGTGATATCGGTTGGGTATGCCCGTACTATGACAGAGGGTGACGGCCAATTGGAAGCGAGGTTGGAGGAACAGGCGGTGTTCGAACCGCCGGAATCGTTCGTGGAGGGGGCGAACGTCTCCGATCCTGGAATATACGAGGAATTCGAGGAGAACTGGCCGGAGTGTTGGGAGGCGGCGGCCGATCTCCTCGACTGGGAGTCCGACTACGACCAGGTGCTCGACGACAGCAACCCACCGTTCTACGAGTGGTTTACGGACGGCGAGCTGAACGCGTCTGCGAACTGCCTCGATCGCCACCTCGACGAGCGCGGTGACGAGGCCGCGATCGAGTGGGTCGGCGAGCCGGTCGACGAGGCCGATCGCACGTACACGTACGCCGAACTCCACCGCGAGGTGAACGAGTTCGCGGCCGCGCTCCGCGATCAGGGCGTCGAGGAGGACGACGTGGTCACGATGTACATGCCGATGATCCCGGAACTGCCCATCGCGATGCTGGCCTGCGCGCGCATCGGCGCGCCCCACAGCGTGGTCTTCGCCGGGTTCTCGGCCGACGCACTCGCGACGCGGATGAACTCCGCGGACTCGGAGTACCTCGTCACGTGCGACGGCTACTACCGCCGCGGAGATCCCCTCGACCACCTCGACAAGGCGAACGAGGGGCTCGCGGACGTCGAACACGGCACCACGACGGTCGTTGTCGACCGCCTCGGGCCGAACGGCGACGACTTCGGCCACGACCTCGGCGGCGATCAGGTCGACTACGGCGACCTCGTCGACGCCCACGCGGGCGCGGAGGTCGAGCCGGTCACCAGGGACGCCGAGGACATGCTGTTCCTGATGTACACCTCGGGAACCACCGGGAAGCCGAAGGGCGTGAAACACACGACCGGTGGCTACCTCTCGTGGGTGTCGTGGACCTCGCAGGCCGTCCTCGACATCAAGCCGGATGACACGTACTTCTGCTCGGCCGACATCGGCTGGATCACGGGCCACTCCTACATCGTCTACGGGCCGCTCGCGCTCGGGACGACGACGATGATGTACGAGGGGACGCCCGATCACCCGGAGCGAGACCGCCTCTGGGAGATAATCGAGGAGTACGACGCGACCCAGCTGTACACCGCGCCCACGGCGATCCGCGCGTTCATGAAGTGGGGCTCGAAGTTCCCCGACCGACACGACCTGTCGTCGCTCCGGCTACTCGGCACGGTCGGCGAACCGATCAACCCCCGCGCGTGGAAGTGGTACTACCAGCACATCGGCGACGAGGAGTGCCCGATCGTCGACACGTGGTGGCAGACCGAGACGGGCGGGATGATGGTGACGACGCTCCCCGGGATCAAGGACATGAAGCCGGGAGCGGCCGGACCGCCGCTGCCGGGACTCGACGTACAGATCCTCGACACGCTCGGCGACGAGGTCGAGGCGGGGAAGGCCGGCTACCTCACGGTACAGAAGCCGTGGCCGGGCATGCTCCGGACGCTGTACAACAACGACGAGCGGTACATCGAGGAGTATTGGGCAGAGTACTCCGACACGGACAGCGACGACCCCGACGACTGGGTGTACTTCCCGGAAGACGGCGCGAAGATCGACGCCGACGGGTACATCACCGTCCTCGGGCGCGTGGACGACGTTCTCAACGTCTCCGGCCACCGGCTGGGAACGATGGAGATCGAGTCGGCGATCGTCGGCGTCGAGGGCGTCGCCGAGGCCGCCGTCGTCGGCGGCGACCACGACATCAAGGGGGAAGCGGTGTACGCGTACGTGACGACCGAAGACGGGTACGAAGGCACCGACGAACTCCGCGACGCCATCGTCGCGGGCGTCGAGGACGCCATCGGTCCGATCGCCCGTCCGGAACAGGTCGTGTTCACGCCCGACCTGCCGAAGACTCGGTCCGGGAAGATCATGCGTCGCCTGCTGGAGAACATCGCCGACGGGAAGGAGCTCGGTAACACCAGCACGCTCCGGAATCCGGAGATTGTCGAGGAGATCCAACGGAAGGCGGACGGCGAGTAGCCACCTGCGGCTCCGTTTTCGACAGCAGACAAACGCGACACGGCTCACGACGCACGGCGAATCATCACGAAAAACGAACACAGACACACCGCGACAATACACGCCACAACACATGACAGATAATAGCTCACACGAAGCTGACGACGCGGTCACCGGCGGGGGTCGCGCATCTGACGACGCGGTCACCGACGGGGGTCGCGCAACTGACGACGCGGCCACCGACGGCGGCGTCGCCACGGGTGCGGCACAGAAGCATCGACAGACCGACTACCTGAGTTCGGAGGTGAACCTCCTTAACCCGAGCACGCCGTACATGCGCGAGCACCTCCGGATCGTCTGGACGGGATTCGTCATCTGGGCCCTCGTCGTATTCGGCCCGGTGACGGCCACCTACCTCGCGCCCGGTCCCATGACGATGACGATGCCGATCATCGGCTTCCCGCTGCACTACTTCCTCGTCGCCGTCGGCGCGCCGGGCGGCGCGCTGATCCTGTCCGCGTGGTACGCCCGGCGGCGGGACGAGCTCGATGACAAGTACGGTATCGATCACGACGTCTCGGGTGGTGAGGCATGACGCTCGCCGCGATGCTGCTGCAGAGCGAGCTGCTCCCAGAGGGGCTTAACGTCTCGTTCAAGGCGCTCCCGTCGGTGCTCGTGATCGGCATGCTGCTCGTGTTCATCGCCATCGGATTCGTCTTCCGCGTGGCCGACACGGAGAACATGTGGGTCGCCGGTCGTTCGATCGGGAACATCGAGAACGGGATGGCGATCGGCGCGAACTGGATGTCCGCTGCGTCGTACCTCGGAATGGCGGCATCGATCGCCCTCTCCGGGTTCTACGGACTGGTATTCGTCGTCGGCTGGACGACGGGGTACTTCATCCTACTTATCTTCCTCGCCGCGCAGCTCCGCCGGTTCGGGAAGTATACGGCACCGGACTTCGTCGGCGACCGATTCAACTCTGACACCGCTCGCGCCATCGGCGCGATCACAACGTTCCTCATCGGGTTCGTCTACGCCATCGGCCAGGCGCGCGGGATGGGGCTTGTCGGCCTGTACATCTTCGGCGACCTCGGCTTCCTCGGGCTCAGCGGCTACCAGGCGATGGTCGTGATCATGATGACGATCACCGTCGGCTACCTGACGCTGTCGGGGATGCTCGGCGCGACGAAGAACATGGTCGCCCAGTACGTCATCCTCATCGTCGCGTTCGTCGCGGGTCTCCTCGCTGTCGGGTTCACGAACGATTACTCGACGATCCTGCCGCAGATCGAGTACGGCGCACTGATCGCCGATCTGAGCTCCGAGTTCTCCGAACCGTTCGTCAACTCGAGCTACTACCTCTGGATGGCGACGACGTTCTCGCTTATCGTCGGGACCTGCGGACTCCCGCACGTGCTGGTGCGCTTCTACACCGTCGAGAACGAGCGGACCGCCCGCTGGTCGACCGTGTGGGGGCTGTTTTTCATCTGCATCCTCTACCTGAGCGCCCCGGCGTTCGCGGCGTTCGGAACGGATCTGTACGGCGAGAACATCGGAGCGGTGTACGGTGATCCCGGGATGACGACCGAGGCGGCCGACGTGATCGTCGTGTTGGCCGCGCAGCTCTCGAACCTCCCCGAGTGGTTCGTGGGGCTGGTCGCGGCGGGCGGCATCGCTGCCGCGATCGCGACGACCGCCGGGCTGTTCATCGCCGGCTCCTCGGCGATCTCCCACGACATCTACACCAACATCATCAACCCCGACGCGACGCAGCGCCAGCAGGTGCTGGTCGGTCGGCTGAGCATCGTGCTGCTCGGCGCGCTGACGACGCTCGCCGCGCTCGATCCCGCCGCACCCATCGCCGCGCTCGTGTCGTACGCGTTCTCGCTGGCCGGTGCAGTGCTGTTCCCGATGTTCTTCCTCGGCATGTGGTGGGAGAACACGAACCGCGAGGGCGCGCTCGCCGGGATGACGACCGGGCTCGTCATCTGGTTCATCCCGATGATGAACGAGGTCGTGCCGACGTACACCAGTAGCCTCGAAGCACCGCTCAACGCGACGCTCGCGACGTGGGTGCCTGCAATCGGTTCCGCGCTCGTCGCCGTGCCGATCGTCTTCGCGGTCACCATCGTCGTCTCGATGGTCACCGACGAACCGCCGAAGGAGACGAAGCGGATCGTCAGACAGTGTCACAGCCCCGAACCGATGAGCCAGCAGCAGACCGCGGAGGACGTGGTCGCCGCCGACGGCGGCGAGGACGTAGCGACGGACGGCGGCCGCGTCGCTCGCGACGCGGCCGACGACGACGCGCACGACGCCGAAAAAGCGGCTACGGAGGAGTGATCCATGTACGAACGCATCCTGATCCCGACTGACGGAAGCGACGTCGCCAAGGCAGCGGTCGACCACGCGCTGGATCTCGCCGAGCGGTACGACGCGGAGGTACACGCGCTGTACGTGGTCGATATCGATTCGGTGAACCTCAGCCTCGGTACCGAACAGGTCGACAGACTCCGGCAGGGGCGGTTCGGCGAGATGGAGGAGCTGAAAGAACGGGCAGACGAGGCGACGGGAGCCGTCGCCGCCAGCGGTGACGAACGCGGCATCGACGTCGTCGAACACGTCTCCGGCGGCCGGCCGCACAAGCTGATCGCCGACTACGCCGAGGACCACGAGATGGACCTGATCGTGATGGGAAGCCACGGTCGCGCGGGCGTCCGGCGCGCGCTCCTTGGGAGCGTCACGGAACGCACGCTGCGCTCGACGCACGTTCCCATCCTCGTCGTCGACTACGTAGACGAGGACTGACCCTCGAACGGGGAATAACCCTCAAACGGGAACTAACCTTCGAACGGGTCCGACTACGAATTCTCGCACCGCTTTTCGATCGCCCGCTTCCGCAACACCGACGTACCTCGCCGCCCACGTCAACACATGACCGACACGGACTCGCTCGACGACGCGGAGACCGACCAGAGCCTCGCCGACCGCGTTCGGTCGCACGTCAGCGAGAACCGGACCGGGATGCTCCACGACCTAGCGTTCGCCGTCGTGTGGGTGACGGTCGTCTCGGTCCTGTACGACGTCGCCTTTGCGAATTCGCCGCAATGGGTGCTGTACATGTTCATGCTCGCCGGCATTCCGGCATACTTCGGCTTCTTCATCTCGCTTGAGATGGTGAAGGAGAGCCGCTGACGAGAGCGTATCGGACGATTGGCGCTACCGCGCAACCGCTCGAATGTCGGCCACGTCGAGTAGCGCCTCGTCGGGAGCCAGCGCGGTTCGATACGCGGCTTGCGCAGCAGTATCGACGGAAATCGGTCGATACTCGCCAAGCCGATCGGCGATCGGCGGAACCGACGACGCCACCCGGAACAGGGCGTTGACGGCGGTCGAGAAGTGTGGCTGATCGGTTCCGTACACCGGCCCCGGTCGCAGCGTGACCGCGTCGAGGTCCAGATCGGCGATCGCCGTCTCCGCACGACGCTTCGCGGTGAGGTACGCTGGCCGGGTGGTCGGCGGTTTCACGGCCGACGAGAGGAAGACGAAGGACTCGACGCCCGCCCGCTCGGCCTCCAGCGCGGTGATGATCGCGGCGTCGCCGTTGACGCGCTCGAACGTGATCCCCTCGCTCGGGGCCTCCGAAAGCGTCCCGACCGAGTGGACAACCGCGTCGACGTCGCGGAGGCGATCGCGCCACGCGTCGGGCCGAAAGACGTCGGCGCTGGTCCACGAGACGTCGTCGGTCCACGACGCGTCGATCGCGGGGCGTCCGCTTCGGGAGACGCTGCGGACCTCGTGACCGTCACGAACGCCGAGCCGACAGACCTCGCGACCGATGAATCCGCTGCCGCCGCCGACGAGGAGGGTGACCATGTCGCGACGTTGTCGCCGGACAGCCTTGGCGTTTCGGTGTCGACTGATCGGTGGAGGCTCGACGTCGACTGATTCGGTGATGGTTCGGTGCCACGCAGTCCGTACGAACCGATTCGGTGCGAGCCGACCCCGCCAATAGCTCGTGTACGCACACAACACTTATCACCCAGTCGGGAGTCTAACGAGGTGCGATGGCGACAGGCAAGGTCGACTTCTTCAACGACACCGGCGGCTACGGATTCATCGAGACTGACGACGCTGACGAGGACGTGTTCTTCCACATGGAAGACGTCGGCGGCCCGGACCTCGAGGAAGGCCAGGAGGTAGAGTTCGAGATCGAGGAAGCGGACAAGGGGCCGCGCGCAAAGAACCTCACTCGACTGTAGCTCGTTCGGCCGTACCCGCGACCGGCGACATCGGACAGCACTCGAAACGCGTCTCGCGTATATTCACACCCCAGAGCGGTTGCTACGCCCGTCGCGTAAGCCGCGTCAATTCCGCTGGAAACGAATGGCGCGACGGCCGCGTCGGTTCCGCCGGCTGCGCGGGTTGCGACGGTCTCGACGATCGCGTCGATCGCGCGTCGTCGCCGCACCCACGCGTTCGACCGAACCGCTACAGTGGAAACTCGACGCCCGTTGCTTGCACCGAAAATTCCCAGAGGCGTCGCGCGTCGTCGAGATCGTACGACGCGTCGCTCGAGCTCCCCACGACCGGAGCCCCGCGCAGATTCAACAGCCCGCCCGGCTCGACGTACGCGCCGCCGTCGACGTCGGCCGTGGCGGCGTACAGCATCGGCAACGCGCCGGTCGCGGCATCCTGGCCGACCAGCGTGTTCGCGACTCGCATCACGGTCTTAGACAGCGGGTTGCCGCTCTCCGCTGCCGTCCGCATCTGCAGGTTGGTCGCCGCGTAGCCCGGGTGACACGCGAGGCTGCGAACGCCGACCGAGTCGTTCGATCGGTCCGCCGCCTCGATCCGGCGCTGGAGCTCGTAGGCGAACAGCAGGTTCGCGAGTTTGCTCCGTCCGTACGCCTTCCACTTGCCGTACGAGTCCTCCCAGTTGAGGTCCGCGAAGTCCATCTCACCCGTCTCGTGAGCGCCCGACGACTGAGTGACGACGCGGGCGTCGCCGGACTCCGCCCGGCTGCCAGCTGCCCTGCGCTCCCCGCTGTCGCCGCGGATACCCTCCGCGGCTTCGAGGAGGGGGAACAACCGGCCGGTGAGCGCGAAGTGACCGAGATGGTTGACGCCGAGTTGCGTCTCGAAGCCGTCCTCGGTCTCGCTCCGCGGGATCGCCATCACGCCCGCGTTGTTGCAGAGGACGTCGACGGCGTCGTAGTCGTCGGCGACCCCGTCAGCGAACGACGCGACGGAGTCGAGCGAGGCGAGGTCGCACTCCCGGACGTCCAGCGCGCCGTCGACGTCGCCGGCGGCGTCCGCGCTGATCTCGGCGGCGGCGTCCGCGCCGCGCTCGACGCTGCGACACGCCATCACGACCGTCGCTCCCCTCGCGGCGAACGCCCGGGTGCCCTCGAACCCGAGCCCGCTGTTCGCCCCGGTGACGACGACCGTCTTCCCGTCCAACCGCGGCATCTCCTCGGCCGTCCATCCTGCCATACGCGACGTGAAGAGCGTGAGGGCAAGAAAGCTGTCGACGAGTCGGCGACGCCCCGATCGGAACCGGACTCGGAAGGCGGCCCCTGACGGCGTCTGACACCGCGATTCACTTTCACCTCGCTGCCGGTGTGTTTTTAGGTCCCTCGGCGAAAGGTACCCACACCGAATGACGTCCTTCCAGTCGACGATCGGCGACGAGGAGGGGATCGCGGAGGAGCTGGCCGAGGGTCAGCGCGAGATCTCCATCGCCGAGTTCTTCGAGAAGAACAAACACATGCTCGGGTTCGACTCGGGCGCTCGCGGGCTCGTCACCGCCGTCAAGGAGGCGGTCGACAACGCCCTCGACGCGACCGAGGAAGCCGGCGTCCTCCCCGACATCTACATCGAGATCGAGGAAGTGGGCGACTACTACCGACTCGTGATCGAGGACAACGGGCCCGGCATCACCAAAGAACAGCTCCCCAAGGTGTTCGGGAAGCTCCTGTACGGGAGTCGGTTCCACGCCAGGGAGCAGAGTCGCGGTCAACAGGGGATCGGTATTTCAGCGGCTGTACTGTACTCTCAGTTGACTTCAGGTCAGCCGGCGAAGATCACTTCCCGCCCGAAGGGGCAGTCGCGGGCGCAGTACTTCGAGCTGATCATCGACACCGACACGAACGAGCCGGAGATCAAGGCCGACGAGGAGACGACGTGGGACCGGCCGCACGGGACCCGGATCGAACTGGAGATGGAGGCGAACATGCGCGCACGCAACCAGCTCCACGACTACGTGAAACACACCGCCGTCGTCAACCCCCACGCTCGGATCGAACTGCGCGAACCGGGGCTCGCCGAGCCGATGAAGTTCGAACGCGCGACCGACGAACTGCCGGCGGAGACGGAGGAAATCCGGCCACACCCCCACGGCGTCGAACTCGGCGCGCTGATCAAGATGCTGGAGGCCACCGAGTCGTACTCGGTGTCCGGATTCCTCCAGGAGGAGTTCACGCGAGTTGGCAAGAAGACCGCGGACGGCGTCATCGACAGCTTCCGCGACGTGCACTACGGTCGTGAGCTCTCGTGGTCGCCGCCGCGCGCGCACGCCGACCGCGACGTCGAGGCCGCGGTCGCGGACGCGGTCGCCAACAAGGGGAAGGAAGCGACGGCCGCATTCGCCGGAGGCGTGGCCGAGACGGTCGCCGGAAACGACCGGCTCTCGCGCTCGGAAGTGACGGAGATAGTGGGCAACATCGCGGACAACGTGGAAGCCGAGACGGGTCGGACATTCGGCGGAACCGTTCGCGAGAACGCGGCCGCCGCCGCATGGACCGCGATCAGCGGCGTCGGCGCTGCGGCCGAGTCGGAAAGCGAAGACGCCGACGCCGGCGGCGCTCCTGCGGACCCCGTCGAGGCCGCCATCGTCGCCGACGTGTACGCGCTGGTCGACGACGCGACGTCGACCCGGAAGGACGACGCCGCGGTGCAGGCGATGGCCGACGCACTCGCCAGGCGGTTCGCGAACCTCGACGGCGACGCGTTCCGGATCGCCCGCGACGACCTCGTGCGGCTCATCGCGGACGCGGCGTCGTTCGTCGCAGAGCAACACGACGCGACGTTCGGCGACACCGCTCGCGAGAACGTCGTCGAGGCGGTGTGGTCGCTGGCGCGCACGGTCCCGGACGAACCGCCGAAGGTTCGGGATATCGCCGGCGACCGCGACGCCTCCGCCGACCTCCTCGAAGCGATGCGGGAGACGGACATCCTCGCGCCGCCGACGGATTGTCTCGCGCCGATCACGGCCGAGCTGGTCGAAGCCGGGCTTCGCAAGGAGTACGAGGCGGACTTCTATGCGGCCGCGACCCGCGACGCCGAGGTTCATGGCGGCGATCCGTTCATCGTCGAGGCGGGGATCGCCTACGGCGGCGATATCCCCACAGACGGCTCCGTGGAGTTGCTTCGGTTCGCGAACCGCGTTCCGCTCGTCTACCAGCGCGGTGCCTGTGCGACGACCGACGTGATCAAGTCCATCGGGTGGCGCAACTACGGGCTCGACCAGCCCGGCGGGTCGGGGTTACCCAACGGTCCGGCGGTCATCTCGATCCACGTCGCGTCCACGAACGTCCCGTTCACGAGCGAGTCGAAGGACGCGCTCGCGAACGTGCCGGCGATAGAAGACGAGATCGAACTCGCGGTCAGGGAGGCCGCCCGCGAGCTGAAGTCGTATCTCAACAAGCGGCGCTCAATGCAGCAGCGCCGGGAGAAACAGAGCGTCCTCGGGACGATCCTCCCGGAGATGGCCGACAAGGTGTCGGAGGTCACCGGCCGACCACGCCCAAACATCGACGGCGCGCTCGCGCGGATCATGAACAACGTCAGCGTCGAGCGAGAGGTGTCGAACGGGACCGTGACGCTGGTCGTCGAGAACCACTCGGACGTCACCGAGCGACTGGAGATCACGGACATCGTCTCGGCTGAGCCGACGGATCCCTCCGACGGGACGGTCGTCGACATGGACGGGGAGTGGTTCGTCCAGTGGAAGCCCGAGGTGCCCTCGGGCGACGAGCGGGAACTGACGTACGCGGTCGGCGACGACGCGGAGTTCGACGTCAGCGTCGGCGGCGTGGAAACGGAGAAACTCACGGTGAACGCATAAATGACGACGGAAAGCGACGCACGAGACGAGCTCATCGACCTGGCAGCGGACTTCTACGACCAGTTCGCCGGCGGAACGATCCCAGAGATGGAGCTCCCGACGCGGACGAAGAGTAACATCGAGTACGACACCGAAAGCGGCGTGTGGACGTACGGGGATCGCACCTCGACGCGCAGCGCGAACTCGGTGCGGGGCGCGCGCAAGCTGTTGAAGGCTGCGTACACGATCGAATTCCTCGCAAATCAGCTCGACGAGGACCGGTCGTCGACGCTGCGGGAGCTGTACTACCTCTCCGAGTCGTGGGACAACGACGAGGCGCAGTTCGGCTCGCAGGACGAGTCGAACGACCTCGTGGAGGACCTGGAGATCGTCACGGGCGTCACCCGCGAGGACTTCCACATGCGGCCGGAGGAGTCGGGCGCGACCCTGATGGGACCGCTTTTGATCCGCGAGCAGACCCGCCGCGGTGAGCGCGAAATCCACTGTCAGGAGGACGTGGGCGCGGGCGGCTACCAGATCCCGAACAACCCCGACATGATCGAGTTCCTCGACGACGACATCGACTTCGCGCTCGCCGTCGAGACCGGCGGGATGCGCGATCGACTCGTCGAGAACGGGTTCGACGAGGAGTACAACTGTCTCGTCATCCACCTCAAGGGCCAACCGGCGCGAGCGACCCGCCGGATCACGAAGCGAGTCCACGACGAGTTGGACGTTCCCATCGCGGTGTTCGCCGACGGCGACCCCTGGTCCTACCGGATCTACGGCTCCGTGGCGTACGGCTCGATCAAGTCGGCGCACCTCTCGAAGTACCTCGCGACGCCGGAGGCGCAGTTCGTGGGAATCCAGCCGGAGGACATCGTCGAGTACGACCTCCCGTCGGACCCGCTGTCCGACTCGGACGTGAACGCCCTCGAATCGGAGCTGGAGGACCCGCGGTTCCAGACCGACTACTGGGAGGAACAGATCGAGTTACAGCTCGACATCGGCAAGAAGTCCGAACAGCAGTCGCTCGCGAGTCGCGGGCTCGACTTCGTCACCGACACGTACCTCCCCGATCGGCTCGGCACGATGGGCGTCATCTGAGCGCCGTCGTCTCGCGACGCGCCGGTGCTCACTCCTCGCAGTCGTCGTCGATCTCGCCGATCTCGCTCCGCTCGCCGTCCGCGTCGTCGTTCGCGTATTTATAAACGACGCCCTCCTTCTCGTCCGCGGTCGCGTTGTGCGACCCGTCACAGAGCGGCTTCGAGTCCGAGAGGCCGCACCGACAGACGTAGATCAGGCCGTCGTCGCCCTGGTCCGACTCGTCGAGCACGAACGGACCGCGTTCCTCGTGCGTGATTTCGCGCGCCATGGGAATCGATCCGCCGCGAGGGTGAAACCAGTTGGGTCGGCGGCGACCCGCCGCAACCGCCTTGCCTGTGGGGCGTCTACCGGGAGTATGAGCGAGACCGACGACCGCGACCCGACGGAGCTGACCGACGAGGAGTGGCGCGAGCGGCTGTCCGAAGAGGAGTACCGCGTGCTCCGCGAGAGCGGCACCGAGGCGAAGTTCTCCGGCGAGTACGTCGATCACCACCCCGACGACGGGGAGTACCGCTGTCGAGCCTGCGGGGCTGTCCTCTTCGACGCCGAGACGAAGTACGAGTCCGGCTGCGGCTGGCCCGCGTTCTACGCCGCCGAGGAGGAGTCGGTGACGACGACGGTCGACACGAGTCACGGAATGCGGCGCACCGAAGTCCGGTGTGCCAACTGCGACTCGCACCTCGGGCACGTGTTCGACGACGGGCCGGAGCCGACCGGCAAGCGCTTCTGTATCAACTCGGTTGCGATGAAGTACGACGAGGAGTGAGCGCGGCTGGGACCGTCAACCAGGACCGAGGCCGTCCACCGCGGCGGTGCCACCGCTCAGAAGTTTTCGTCGAGCAGTTCGCGAGCGACGATGTTCTTTTGGATCTCCGTGGTGCCCTCGTAGATCTGGGTGATCTTCGCGTCGCGGTAGAGCCGCTCGACGTCGTGGTCGTTGACGAACCCCGCGCCGCCGTGGACCTGAACGGCCTCGTCTGCGACGTCGACGGCGACCCGCGAGGCGAACTCCTTGGCCATCGACGCGAGGGCGGTCAGGTCGCCGGACTCGTTGTCGACCGCCCACGCGGAACGGTAGGTCAGCCAGCGGGCGGCCTCCGTGTTCGTGTGCATCTCCGCGAGCTTGTGTTTGATCGCCTGGAAGTCGGAGATGGGGCGACCGAACTGCTCCCGCTCTTCGGCGTACTCCAGCGCGCGCTCGGCCGCGCCGCGGGCGATCCCGACGCCCTGCGCGGCGACGGCGGTCCGGGTCTCGTCGAAGAACTGCATGAGCTGGAGAAAGCCCATGCCGCGCTGGCCGATCAAGTTCTCCTCGGGGACTCGGACGTCGTCGAAGCGGAGCTCGGCGGTGTCGCTGGCGCGGATGCCCAACTTCCCGGTGATCTTCTCGCGGGTGAGGCCGTCGCGGTCGGCCTCGACGAGGATCTGCGAGTAGCCGGAGTAGCGGTCCTCGATGTCCGGGTCCGTCTCGCAGACGACCACGAAGTAGTCCGCGACCGTCCCGTTCGTGATCCACATCTTCGAGCCGTTGATGACCCACTCGTCGCCGTCCTTCGTCGCACGAGTGGCGACCGAGGTGACGTCAGAGCCCGCCTGCGGCTCCGAGATCGCCGATCCCATGACCGCGTCGCCCGCGGTTACCTCCGGGAGGACGCGCTCTTTCTGTTCGTCCGTGCCGAACTCCATCAGCGCCTCAGCACCGAAGCCGGCGCTGGAGACGCAGAGGCCGATCCCCGGATCGGCCGCGAACAGCTCCTCCGTGAGGATGGCGTTCTCCAGCGAGGAGTAGCCGACGCCGCCGTACTCGACCGGAACGTGCGGGGCGAGCAATCCCATCTCTGCGGCCTTCTCCATCACCCCGTGAGGGTACTTCTCGTCGACGTCGTACTCGGTCGCGACCGGCCGGATCTCCTCGTCGGCGAACCGCTGAACCTCCTCGCGTAGCTGTCGTTGCTCGTCCGTTAGCTGGAACTCCATGCCTCGTCCTTCCGCAGAGTCTTTGATAATCGTTCGTAAATGATCGAGAATTCGGATCGCGTTTACAGTTCTCTAAATTTGTGGCGGCGTCGTAATCGATGACAGGAGGAGGGATTTCGATGGAATGATTCGGTTGTTTATAAGTGAGCGTGGGGTGCTGCTGGCGATTATTTATAAATCGTTGACAGCGTGGTGAACATTTCTCCCCAGCCTCGCCGCTCTCTCGCCTTATAAAGTCGCTCGCGGCACCCCTCGCGCCGGCGACGCCACTGCACGTTCATTTATAAGTAGTCGTCGCTCTCGCACTTGTACTTTTAAATTGTAGGAGAGGTCGTACCGCCGTCGAGCCGCCTACGATCGCTTGCCGATCTCCTCGCGGAGCACGTCGGAGACAATCTCGCCGTCCGCTTTTCCGCGGAGCGCGCCCATGGCCTCGCCCATCAGGCCGGAGAAGGCACCCATACCCTCCTCGGCGATCTGGGCCTCGTTGCGCTCGACGACCGCCACGACCGCCTCGCGGACCTCCTCCTCGCTCACGCCCGAGAGCCCGGCTTCCTCGACGGCTTCCGCCGCCGACAGTTCGGGCGTTTCCGCGAGCGTCGTCAGCACCTCTGGGACGCCCTCCTTCGCGAGGTCGCCGCCGTCGACGAGGTCGAACAGCGCGAGGAAGTGCTCGTCGGTGAGGTTCTCGACGGGCGCGCCGTCACGGCGGATCTCGGTCGTCGTCGACTCCAGCGTCGAGGCCGCGAAGGTGGGATCGACGCCGCGCTCGACGGCCGTCTCGAACAGCGGGAAGCGCTTACCGAACGCGACCTGCTCGGCCAGCCCGCGGTCGAGGCCGAACTCGTCGACGTACCGGTCCGCCTTCTCGTCGAGCAGCTCTGGGCGGTCGACGTCGGTCGGATCCGGCTCGACCGGCGGCACGTCGGTCTCGGGGTACATCCGCGCGGCCCCGGGGAGGGGCCGGAGGTAGCGAGTCGTCCCGTCGTCGTTCGCGGCGCGGGTCTCTTCTGGCACTCCCTCGATCGCGGCGGCGGCACGGTCGGCGGCGGCCTCGATCGCGAGGTCGGCCGTCTCGTGGTCGGCGGCGACGATGGCGACCGCGTCGTCCCCGCCGGCGTCCACCGCCTCCCGAAGGGCGTCGACCTCCTCGTCGGTCACGCCGTACGCCGGCAGCTCGTCGGTGTGGAAGATCCCGCCCGCCCCGTGCCGTTTCGCGTGGTCGGAGAACTCGGTGCCGAGCCGACGATCCGGCTGGATCTCGCGGCCGACGAGCCCGTCGAAGCCGAACAGCGGGACCGCGGTGACCTTCCCGCCGTCGTCGAGCGCGCCACGGATCACGCCGGAGTCCGTGTCGGCGAACGCGTCCGTCACGTCCCGTACGTCGCCGACGCTCGCGTCGCGCTTACCGAGCTTGTCGCGGATCGCGAGCAGTTCGGCCTGTCGGCCGACCTCGCCGCGGACGATGTCCTCGATCCCCTGCAGGTCTTGGACGCCCTTCACCTCGACGCGCGCGCCCTCGGCGATAGAGACGTTGACGTCCTGGCGGATCGTTCCGAGTCCGCGCTTGACGGCACCGGTCGAGCGGAGCAGCATTCCGATCCGTTCTGCGGCCTCGCGGGCCCCCTCGGGGCTGCGGATGTCCGGGCCGGTGCCGATCTCGACGAGCGGAACGCCGAGCCGGTCCAGCGAGTAGACGATCCCCGCATCCGTCTCCTCGACGCGCTTTGCGGACTCCTCTTCGAGCATCAGGTCCGCGATCGACACGCGCCCCTCGCTCGTCTCGATCTCGCCCGCCTGGCCGAGCAGGATCGAGCGCTGAAAGCCCGAGGTGTTCGAGCCGTCGATGACGAGCTTTCGCATGACGTGGGCTTGATCGACGACGCTCACGTCGAGCAGGTCCGCGATCTGCATCGCGACGGAGAGCGCCTCCTCGTCGACTCGCCGGGGCGGCTCGTCGTCCTCCTCGACGAGGCAGGTGGTGTCGTATCCGAGGTAGGTGAACTCGCGGTCGACGCGGCTCTCCTCCACCGCGGCGTCGTCGAGCTCGCCCAGTTCGCTCTTCGTCGGGTGGAGCCGACGGGCGATCTCTCGCTCGGCCTCGTCGGGGTCGCGCTCGGTCGTCGGTGAGTCGCAGAACAGCTTCGTCGCGGTGTCGAGCTGCTGGTGGATCTCCAACCCGGCGACGAGCCCCAGTTCCTCGTGGTCGTACTCGGGGGTCGCGTCCGTACTCATTACGCGTTACTCCGGCAGGCCGGGACTAAAAGGGTGGCAGTTCGACGGGGAGTGCTGGTGAGCGATCTCGGGAGTGCGTGTTGCGGACCGACGACGACGTGTTCTGTAAATCCGTCGCTGCGAGAACAGATTCCTCGACCAGTGATCACGGAGACGGTGTCAGTCGACGACCGGTAGATCCGCCCGGCTCCCCTTCGGCACGACGGATCGCAGTTCGTCGTAGAGGTAGAGTCCGACGCCGATCGGAGCCCGCTCGCCGGCGATCTCGTGGGCCGCGATCAGGTATCCCCAGTCGCCGTCCCACTCGGGGAGGTCCTGATCCTCGCCGGCGGCGAACCGGGCGGCTCGCTCGGGATCGAGCTCGATCACGTTCCGAGTAGCGTGCTGACCGAATCGGGTGACCGCCCGGCCGGTGGGCTTCCAGTGCTCCTGTCTGGTCCGGAGGAAGGTCATCCCGATCGCTTCGACCCGACTCGGGTCGATCGCCTCGCCGTTGAAGATCCAGATCTTGCCCGCGCCCTTTTCCCAGAAGCTGTACCCCTCAAAGACGGTCGGGTCGATCCCGAACCGCTCTTCGAACCAGTCGAGCACTTCGCGGCGGCTCGCACGCCCCTCGACCTCGCGGTCGACGGGGGTATCCGGCAGGCGATCGAAGCGCTGTCCGTCGTTGGTGGGGGCGTCGTCGGTTGGAGCGTCGTCGGTGGGGCCATCGTCGGTTGGAGCGTCATCCGTGGAACCGTCGTCGGTCACGCTTCGACCCCCGTGGTACCGTCCCCCACGTGGAGCTTCGCACAGAAGAACCCGCCCGTGTCGTTGTGGTGCGGGTAGACGCGGTGCGCGCGGGTGACGCTGTCGTCGTAGGTCTCGCCGTCCCATTCGGTGACGCCGGGAATCGTGTCGATCGGGAGGTCGAGTTCGACGATCCGGCAGTCCTCCTCGCCGATCACGTGGTCGAGCACCGCTTCGTTCTCCTCGGGTGCGAACGTGCACGTCGAGTAGACGACGGTGCCGCCGGGGCGGGTCGCTTGCACGGCGCGCGCTAAGATTCCCTTCTGGATCCCGGCGACGCCGTGGACGTGGTCGAGCGTCCACTGGTCGACGACGTCCGGGTTCTTCCGGCAGGTTCCCTCACACGAGCAGGGGGCGTCGACGAGGGCGCGGTCGAACTCGTCGAACGCGAGCGGTTTCGTCGAGAAGTTCCGGGCGTCCTGGTTCGTGACGATCGCGTTGGTCACGCCGAGGCGCTCGGCGTTGTGCCGGAGCGCTGAGAGCCGACCGAGGTTGTTGTCGTTGGCGACGACGGTCCCCTCGTCGGCCATCGCATCCGCGATCTGGGTCGTCTTGCTGCCGGGGGCGGCGCAGGCGTCCCAGACGCGCTCGCCGGGCTGCGGGTCGAGCGCGAGCCCCGGGAGCACCGACACCTCCTCCTGGCCGTGGGTCCAGCCGTGGACGTACGGCCAGTTGCCGCCGGGGTTGCCGTCGGGCAGTCGGAAGAGCCCGTCGTGCCAGTCCACGGGCTCGTAGGCGACACCTTCCTCGTTGAAGGCCTCGCGGACGCGGGCGGGCGACGCCGCCATCTCGTTCACGCGGACGACCGACGGCAGCGGCCGATCGCAGGCCGCCCGAAACGCCGTCACGTCGTCGACGAGCGGTTCGTACCGCTCAAGCGGATTCATGGCACCCCTTTCGCGCCGGCCCGTTAGTCGGTTTCGGGACGCGCCCGACCGGTATCCCATCGCTCCCTACTTTTAGGTCGCTGCCCGGAATAGGTGAACACATGGCACGAATATCCGTCCTCGACGACGAGGTATCGCTGGAGGAGCCGACGCTAGTGGAGGGGTTTCCCGGCGTCGGTCTCGTCGGGAAGATCGCGACCGATCACATGATAGAGGCGCACGAGATGGTCCACTACGCCAACGTTCACTGCGACGGGCTCCCCCGGGTGGCCGTCTACCGCGAGTCGAACCCGGCGCTGACGACGCCCGTGCGGCTGTACGCCGATCCAGACCGAGACCTCGTCGCACTCCGAAGCGACGTACCGGTACACCCGAACGCGGCCACTGAGGTCGCGAATTGCCTCGACAGCTGGTTCGCCGAGACCGAAACCTTCCCCGTCTTCCTCTCGGGACTCGGCCGGGAGAAGGGCGAAGAGCCGCCCGCGCTGTACGGCGTCGCGACCGGAAACGGCGGCGACGCGCTGGAGCGAGCCGACGTCGAGAACCCGAACGAGTCCGGACTCGTCTCCGGGCCGACCGGCGCGATGCTCGCGGAGTCGCTGGAGCGCGACCGCGACGCGGTGGGGCTCGTCGTCGAGTCGGACCCGCAGTTTCCGGACCCGGAGGCCGCCCGGATCCTCATCCGCAAGGGGATCGACCCGATCGCGGGGACGGACACGCCGACCGACGGCCTCGTCGACCAGGCGGAGGAGATACGCGAGGCGAAGCGGTCGTTCGCGGAGCGGATGCAGGAGGCGAACGAGGAGAGCTCACAGGCGGAGCCGCTGAAGATGTTCCAGTGACGCCCCTCCTATCCCCTCCCTCAATCGTCGTCCTCTAGCTCGTCGAGGATCGGTCGGTACTTGAGTTGGACCTCGTCCCACTCGCGGTCGGGATCGGAGTCGGCGACGAGCCCGACGCCGGCGAAGAGGGTGGCGCGGCGGCGACTCGCGACGGCCGACCGGATCGCGACCGCGAACGCGCCGTTGCCGGCGGCGTCGATCCACCCGACCGGGGCGGCGTACCAGCCGCGGTCGAACGGCTCCGTCTCGTGGATCGTCTCCAGCGCCCGGTCCGGCGGGAGCCCGCCGACAGCCGGGGTCGGGTGGAGCGCTTCGACCAATTCGAGGACGTGGCGGTCGTCGCTCAGCTCCGCCGTGATGGGGGTGTGAAGGTGCTGGACCGTGGCGAGTCGGCGGACCCGCCGCTCGCCTGCGGAGATGGATGCCGCGAAGGGCTCGAGCTGATCGCGGACGGTGTCGGCGACGAGCTCGTGCTCATGGACGTTCTTGTCGTCGTCGAGCAGCTCCCGCGCGAGCCACTCGTCCTCCGCCGGGGTTTCGCCGCGACCGGTGGTTCCGGCGAGCGCGTCGGTCTCGACGGTGCGACCGCGCAGCGCGACCAATCGCTCCGGCGTCGCGCCGAAGAAGGCGCTCCCGCCGTCGTCGGGCTCGAAGTAGTAGCGGTGGCAGTCTGGGTACTTCTCCGCGAGGCGTTCGAGGGTCGCGGCCCGCGGGAAGTCGGCGGCCAGCCCCGCCTCTAACGCCTGCGCCAGCACGACCTTCCGGAGGTCGCCGTTACGGATTCGACCGACCGCGGCCTCGACGCTCTCTCGCCACGCCTCGCGGGTCGTCGTCCGACGGCTCGCGGTGATTCCGGGTCGCGGCGGGCGATCCGATCGGTCGGCGGAGTCCGAGATTCCGGAGAGTCCGGAGAACCGATCGACTTCGCTCGCGAGTCGATCCTCGACGGCGGTGACGGATGCATCCGGTCCCGTCGCGTTTATCGTGAGCCAGGTGCCGTTGTCCGCGAACGTGATCTGGACGCGGGGGAGCACGAACCGTGCCTCCGGAAACGGTTCCCACGGTTCGCCCTCACACCCTCCCTCGTGAAACGCGAAGCCACCGAAGAGTCGGGGGCGCGCGGCCTCAGTGCCCGCGTGAACGTCACCCGAGTCGAAGAGATTGGCGGCGGCGGCGCGGACGTCTGCGAACCGATCGGTTCCGCTCGCGGTCAGCGTCGCGGCCGCGCCGCTGCCGAGAACGAGCGCGTCGTCCGGCGCGTTCCACGTCGTCCGCGGCGACGGAAGCGCGTCGAAGGCGGCCGCGAAGGGCGGCGCGTCGATCCCAGTCGTGCGGCTCACGAGCGGGGGGGACGACGTGGAGCGCACCTGTTCCATTGACGGCGAGTCGGTGCCGGGGAACCTTTATCCTGACTATCGGGGGAACCGCCGAGCCGAACGCGGTCGAAACCGTCAAACTGAGACGAATCCGGAAACCGTCAAGCCGAGATGAATCCGGAGGCCGTCAAGCCGAGACGAATCCGGAGGCCGCACCCTCACCTTCGACGGTGCGACGGTCAGCCGTATCGCTCTTCGTTCCAGGGGTTCGCGGCGTCGCTGTAGCCGCGCTTCTCCCAGTACCCGAGCTCCTTTTCCGCGAGGAACTCGACGCCGGAGACCCACTTCGCTCCTTTATAAGCGTACGTGTGCGGAGTGACGACCCGAATCGGACCGCCGTGGTCCGCGGGGAGTTCGTCTCCGTCGTAGCCGAACGCGAACAGGACCCCCTCTCGGGCGCACTCGTCGAGCGGGAGGTTCGTCGTGTAGCCGTCGAGCGCGTGGAAGAGCACGTGTTCCGCGTCCTCGCGGACGCCGGCGCGCTCGACGATATCGGCGAACTCGACGCCGGTGAACTCGCAGTCGAACTTGCTCCAACCGGTGACGCAGTGGAAGTCCTGTCGCTGCGTGACCGACGGGAGATCGCGGAACTCGTCGAGCGAGTACGAGAGCGAGTCGTCGACGGAACCCCAGACCTCGAAGCGGAACGATTCGGGGTCCCACGCGGGCGTCCCGCTCTTCGAGAGCACCGGAAAACGGTCGGTCTCTCGTTGTCCCGGGGGAAGTCGCTGATCGCCGTGTTCGCGGTACAGGCCGGTGAGGTCCTCGACGTCGCCCTCGATCGCTACGTCGGCGTCCGTGGCACCGGATCCGGTCATACGATCGGATAGCGGCTGCACCCACGTATCGGTATCGCTCTCGACGCTGCACGCGAGTCATATTGGATAGCACTCACAAATTTGGGATATACTGTCTTTGATTGGAACAATCTAAAATATACTTACGATTTTCCCCGTTATCGGTTTCTCATCTCCGTAGCGTCGACGCCACATTTATATACCCATTACCATTACTCCCGGGCAGGAAATGCCACGAGTAGAGATAACCGTGCCGGAGCATCTGGAGATGCAGATCGCCCAGATGGTCGAGCAGGGTGAGTTCCTCAACCGCGAAGAGGCGGTCGAAGAGCTCCTGTCGACGGGAATCAAGGCGTACAAGACGAGTGGCCCCATGGACGACGACGAGTCCAGCGGCTTCGAGGACGAAGGGATGATGGGCCACGAGGACGAGTACGTTTTCTGACGATCCAATCGTCGCTTCAGCGCGTTCTCCGCGCCACGAGTTGTGAGCCCGACGCGAAGTGCTGGAAAGACGCGGAGGACCCGCAAACACTGAGTTTTCGGAACGTAATGTAACCCCGAGCACGCGGTACCGTGCGTATTCCCCTCAACAACGCTTAAAGGGCCTACGACCCGTATCGGGGGACATGCACAAGGACGAGCTCCTCGAACTCCACGAACAGATGGTGACGATCATGGAGCACTTCCGGAATCACGAGACCGTCGACAGCGCGCTTTTCGACCCGTACGACGAACTCGACGTCGAACCCTCGCACGTCCACAAATCGAAGAGCGAGCACAAACACGCCGTGTTCGTCCTCGGTAACGCCCTCGCCAACGCGATGAGCGAAGACGAGTTCTCCCCCGCCGGTCGCGTCGGCAAGCGGATGGAAGAGCTCGCAGACGACGCCGAGAACAAGATCTGAGGTTTGCAACCGGGTCCCGCCAAACGACGTAACGCTGACCCGCGGATTGATATGCGACCGTCCGCTCCCTCTACCACATGGTCGCGGAGGCGCTGACGTCCGACGCCGCACACCTCGCCGTCGGCGCTGCGCTCGTCGCCGTCGCACTTGCGGTCGTTTATCAAACGGATCGACCGGCCGGTGCGTGGACCCGCGCCCTCCGATCGCGGTTCCTGCTCGGCGTTCCGTGGGGAACGCTCGTCGTCGTCGCCGCCGTCGTCGCCGTCTACCTGCTCGTGCAGAGCGGGCTGGAGAACCCGAACCGCCCCGTCGTGATCCCGTTCCGATCGTGGTCGTACTTCTACCCGGAGGGGCTCCTCTGGTCCGGATTCGCGCATTCGAGTCGCGGACACATCACCGGAAACCTCCTGTCGACGCTCGTCGCGGGCGCGCTCGCGGAGTACGCGTACGGTCACTTCCCGGGCGGACGCGATGTCGACGACGAGACCGGAACGGTGCGGTCTCACCTCCCCGACACCATCGACCGGAAGTCGCTGCGCTCCGCGGTTCCGTCCCGTCGCTCCCTCCGATCGATCTTCGAGACGGTTCGGACCAAGCGCTCGACCGGGACGCTCGCTTCGGATCCGTACGTCCGCGCGTTCTCGATCGTCCCCGGGGTGACGCTGCTGTTCGGCGCGGTCTCGTCGCTGTTCGCGCTCGGGCCGGTGATCGGATTCTCTGGCGTCGTCTTCGCGCTTTGGGGATTCGCGCTCATCCACTATCCGGTGAAGGCCGTCGCGGCGTTGACGGGAACGACACTGGTCAACGTCGCGTACGAGACGCTCCGAAACCCGGTGGTGTACGCCGAGGCGAGCGGGTCGTACGGCCCGCCGGGCTGGGCGAACGTCGCCGTGCAGGCGCACGTGCTCGGGATGATAGCCGGGATCCTCGCCGCGGCGTGGCTCGTTCGTCGACGGCGACAAGGAGAGATCGGAGGCGACGCGAACGGCGGAGACGAAGCGAACGGCGGAGACGACGCGAACGGCGGAGACGACGCGAACGGCGGAGACGACGCGAACGGCGGAGACGACGCGAACGGCGAACCCGAACGCTCGCGAACGACCGCGCTCGCCGCGTTCGGGGCGATCCTGTTGTTCGGCACTTCCCGTCGGCTGTGGGCGATCTACTGGTACCTCGGGAACGAGCGGTACGAGCTGTACCGCGCGGTCGGGTTCGGGCTGCTCGCCGCCCTCGCGGCGATCGTCGCCGTCGCGGTCGCGGGCCGCGACGAGCCGCTTCGCCCCGATCTCGCCGTCCCCGAACCGGAGACGGTTCGGGAGAGGATCCGGTCGGCGACGCCCGCGGCGATCGGGCTGTTGTTGCTCGCGTCGGCGCTGGCGGTCGTCGCCGGACCGGGGATCCTCCCGAACCTCGTCGCCGTCGACGACGGCGACCTTCCGGGAGACCCGATCGAGGTCGACGGGTACCAGTTGACGTACGCCGAGAACGTCGAGAACGAGGTGGTGAACGTCGTCGACATCGAAGCGTTCGGGCGATCGACCTCGGTCAACACGTCCGGGGTGATCGTGAAGAACGCAGACCGGGAGATATGGACGACGGCCGTCTCCCGGGGAAACCTCGCGTTCTGGGGCTACCGCGCGGTCGACGTCGGGGGGACCGGGTGGCGCGAGACCGTCTGGGTCCAGCGGACCGGCTGGGTGACGGCGAACGGCGGTCCAGTCTACCGGGTCGACGCGATTCGGGACGACGCCCGATCGACGCTGTACGCGAGCGACCCGGTCCGGGCGGAACCGCGGATCGACGGCCGAAACGTCACGGTCGCCGCCGTGCCGGACGGGTTCGAACTCCGTGTCGAGCACGCGGGAACGAACGCAACCGCTCCGATTCCGGCGGCGAACGAATCGGTGACGCTTCGGGGGGTCTCGTTCGTCCGTGAGGAGGATCGGGTGTACGCGGAGCGCGGGGAGACGCGGGTGCGGATCGCGGCGGTAGAGCGGTACGAAGGACGTCAGTGAGCGCGATCGAAGGGCGACAGTGAGCGCGATCGAAGGGTGACAGTGAGCGCGATCGAGGGACGACGGGAGGGGTCGTTTTCAGGCCCACTCGATCCGATACACCTCGGCATCGATCTCGCGCGACTCCTCGGCGTGGTGGTCGAACTGCTCGTCGAGGGCGAAGTCGGCCGCGAACGCGTGAGTCACCTCGCCGCCGTTGTCGTCCGCGAACGCCTCGACGAACTCGCGGCTCCCGGCGTTGTGAACCGAGTACGAGACGGTCGCGACGCGGCTCGCGGTCGCCAAGAATCCGCGATCGGCGTTTCGGTTTCCGTCCTGCGCACCGAAGGGAGGGTTCATGACGACGGTCACGGGACCGGGAGCGGCGAGCGGGAGTCTCGTCGCGTCCCCCTGAATCCAGTGAACGGGGGCGCTGGCGGCGACGCGACGCTCGTTCCCGGTCGCGGTCGTCAGCGCGGCCCGGTCGATCTCGATCCCGAAGACGCGGGCGGGGCCGCGGAGGGCGGCCGCCAGCGCGAGCATCCCGGTTCCAGTGCCCAGATCGAGAACCGTTCGACCGTCGATGTCGCCGTGGAGGTCGGCGAGATGGACGACGTGAGCCGCGAGATCTGGCGGGGTGGGGTACTGTTCAAGGGCGACGCGAGGATCCTCGAACCCGGCGACGACGCCGAGCTTGGTCGCGAGCGAGCGCTTCGATGCCATGCGTCAGGCCGTGGGCGCGTCGCCGCCCGTTCGGACGAGTTCGACCCCTTCGCGACGGGCGCGCTCCGCCAGCGCCGACAGCGCGGGATCGACCGCGCTCCGGTCGGCGACCTCGTCGAGACGAACTTCGACTCGCCCGGCACCGAGGAAGGCGGCGGCGCGGACGAAGTCGCGAAGTCGATCCGCCTCTCGCTGCGTGGCGAGCGTGTCCTCCTCGTCGAACCGGGCGGCCACGGACAGGGTCGCGGGCTGATAGCCGCGGGTCGCCAGCTCGGCCTTGAGGTCCCGAAGCCGTTCCGGTGCCGTGCTACCGAGGTCCGCCGCGTCGACGACGACCGGTTCGATCTCCGCCGGCCGACAGCCGCGGAGCGTCGCTTCGATCCCGTCGGACTGCGTCGTGCTCATATGCCATCATATACATTGGTAATACAAAAGCTTTTGTAAATGCTCAATAGTAATTATTTGGCGGGCGGCGGGATCCGGCGACGAGATCCCCCGCGTCGCTGAGCGGTCCGAATGCCACTCGAAGTGAAAGCGATTCCGACCGTCGGCGTCGGTCACGTTTCGTGTTCGACGAGCGATCGCGGGCGGGTCACGGCGCGGCGAATCGGACCCGCAGATATACACAACACGCACGTCTGAGGACCGCAATCGGTCGCTCATGGCTATCTCGGAGCAGTCGGCGGAACGCCTCGCGACTGGCGTTCGGACAAAGGTTTAAATGCGGCAATAACCAGAAACCTTATAATGGAACGTCCGAGCCGCCAGCGCCAACAGGAGCGAGACACAGAGCGAGAATCGGACGAGAAGACGCTCTCCTGCCCGGAGTGCGAGTCGAAGAACATCGTCACCGACGCCGATCAGGAGCTCGTCTGTGAGGACTGCGGGCTGGTGCTGGACGAACAGAACATCGACCGCGGTCCGGAGTGGCGGGCGTTCAACCACTCCGAGCGCCAGTCGAAGTCGCGCGTCGGTGCCCCGATCACCGAGACGATGCACGACAAGGGGCTGACGACGACGATCGACTGGAAGGACAAGGACGCCTACGGTCGATCGCTCTCCTCGGAGAAGCGCTCGCAGATGCACCGTCTGCGGAAGTGGCAGGAGCGTATTCGGACGAAGGACGCGGGCGAGCGCAACCTCCAGTTCGCGCTCTCCGAGATCGACCGCATGGCCAGTGCACTCGGTGTTCCGCGGTCGGTACGCGAAGTCGCTTCCGTGATCTATCGCCGCGCGCTCAACGAGGATCTCATTCGCGGTCGTTCCATCGAGGGCGTCTCCACCGCCGCACTCTACGCCGCGTGCCGGCAGGAGGGGATCCCGCGCTCGCTCGACGAGGTCGCCGACGTCTCGCGGGTTCCCCAAAAGGAGATCGGTCGGACGTACCGCTACATTTCGCAGGAACTCGGACTCGAACTGAAGCCGGTCGATCCGAAGCAGTTCGTTCCGCGATTCGCCTCCGCGCTCCAACTCAGCGAGGAGGTTCAGTCGAAGGCGACCGAGATCATCGACGTCTCCGCCGAGCAGGGGCTGCTGTCGGGGAAGTCGCCGACCGGATTCGCGGCCGCAGCCATCTACGCCGCCTCCCTCCTCTGTAACGAGAAGAAGACCCAACGCGAGGTTGCCGACGTCGCGCAGGTCACCGAAGTCACCATCCGCAACCGCTACCAGGAGCAGATCGAAGCGATGGGCTTTCGGTAGCTCGGCGGGGGACCGCTTGGTACAGGAGGAGGTCTGGGAAGGCGAGAAACGGGGTGGCGCGAGACGGAACAGAACGGAGAGGGGCCGGAGTGCGGAGGAGATCGCGGCAGTGTGATCGGGTTTTTAATCGCTACCGAGCGTAGCGACAGCCGAGATGTACTCTCAGATCCTCGTACCGACCGACGGCAGTCCCGCGTCGGACGCCGCGATCGAGCACGCGATCGACCTCGCCCGGCAGTACGACGCGCGTCTCCACGCACTCTACGTCGTCGACGGGAGCGCGTACTCGGCGCTCGAAGCCGGTGCGGAGATCGTCGTCGAAGCGCTCGAAGCCGAGGGCGGGGAGGCGACGAGACGCGTCGCCGACGCCGCCGCTGACGCGGGCGTCGACTGTACGACGACGGTCGCGACCGGCACCGCCTACCAGTCGATCCGCGACTACGTCGACGACAACGACATCGACGTGATCGTGATGGGAACTCACGGCCGGAAAGGGTTGGACCGGTATCTCCTCGGCAGCGTGACCGAACGCGTCGTCCGGACCGCCGACGTACCGGTGTTGACGGTCCGACAGCCGACGGATGAGTAGCCCCCGACCGGCCGAGCGAGCGTCGGGGCAGTCGCCCCGTTCGGAGTGATCACATGCGCGACTGGTTATCCCACCGCGTCGTCTCCTCGCCCGACGACACCGCGCTCGTGCGGGCCGAAGACGGCGAGGCGTGGACGTACACCGATCTCGATCGACTGGTCACCGAAACGGCCGGCAGACTCGTCGCGCGGGGTATCGAGGAAGGCGACAGGCTGGGCGTTCTCACGCCGCCGTACGTCGGGACCGTCGGGCTCGTCCACGCGGCGATGCGGATCGGCGCGACCTTCGTCCCGCTCGGGACGGAACTCACGGAGCGCGAGCTGGGCGAGCGAATCGATCGAGCCGAGGTGTCCGCGGTCGTCTGCGCGGATCCCACCGAAGATGCCGCGCTCGGAGCGGTCGACGACATCGACGAGACACCCGTGTTCTCCGTCGACGAGCCGACCGACGAAGCCGTCGGGGCGGTCCACGGCGTGGACCCCGACCCGATCGACCCGCCGGAGTGGGCGTTCTCGGATCACCTCTGTATGCTCTTCACTTCGGGGACAGCCGGAGATCCCAAGCCGGTTCCGCTCACCGCAGGCAACGTGTACAGTTCCGCCGTCGCCTCCGCGTTTCGGCTGGGCGTCGATCCCGACGACCGCTGGCTCGTGTCGCTGTCTCTACACCACATGGGCGGGCTCGCGCCGGTGTACCGCTCGGCGCTGTACGGAACGACGCTCGTGCTCCGCGAGGGATTTCACCCCGGCGGGACCGCCGACGACATCGACACCTACGACGTGACCGGCGTATCGCTCGTCCCGACGATGCTCAAGCGGATGCTCGACAGGCGCGGGACCCTCTCGGACACGCTCCGGGCGGTCCTGCTCGGGGGCGCACCCGCGTCGGACGATCTCCTGGAGCGGTGTCGCGACTACTCGATCCCGGTGTACCCGACCTACGGGATGACCGAGTCGGCCTCACAGATAGCCACCGCGACGCCTCGACAGACGAAAGGACGACTCGGAACCGTCGGCCGTCCCCTGTTCGGCACCGACGTGACGATCGTCGACGAGGACGGAGTCCCGGTCGATCGCGGCGAGACAGGCGAGATCGTCGTCGACGGACCGACGATAACGCCCGGCTACGTCACCCCCGAGTCAGACGTCTCGGACCGGGTAGGTGGAGTGGACCGGGCTGACGGCACGGACCGGGCAGATGGAATGGACCGGGCTGACGGCTTAAACCGGGCAGGTGAAATGGACAGGTCAGCGGGGTTGGATCGTTCGGCGTTCGGACCTCTCGGACTGCACACGGGCGACGTCGGTCGGTTCGACGAAGACGGATATCTGTACGTGCTCAACCGGCTCGACGACCGGATCATCAGCGGCGGTGAGAACGTCGAACCGGGCGAGGTGGTCGACGCGATCCGAACGATCCCGGACATCGAGGACGCCGCCGTGGTGGGGCTCGACGACGACTTGTGGGGCGAGCGGGTCGCGGCCCTCATCGCGGTCGACGAGGGGAAACTCGGAGCTACCGGCGACGGTACGGAGAGCGACGGCGAAGGTGAGAGCGACGGCGAAGGCGAGAGCGACGGCGAAGGTGAGAGCGACGGCGAAGGTGAGAGCGACGGCGAAGGTGAGAGCGACGGCGAAGGTGAGAGCGACGGCGAAGGCGAGAGCGACGGCGAAGGCGAGAGCGACGGCGAAGGCGAGAGCGACGGCGAAGGCGACGGTACGGAGAGCGACAGCACCGCGGAGAGCGACGCTGACGGGCAGGCCGGTACGAACGGCTCGATCGATTCGAACGGTTCGATCGATTCGAGCGGTTCGACCGATGCGGATGACTCAGCTGAAGCGGACGATGCGACAGAAGCGGACATTTCGGACGGTGGAGACGAGGCGACGCCGAGCGACGGGTCTCCGCCGGCTTCTCCGATAGCCGACGAACGGCTCGTCTCGGTCCTCCGGGATCGGCTCGCGGGGTTCAAAGTACCCAAGACGGTCGCGTACGCCGACGCTCTTCCCCGGACGGTCTCCGGAACGATCGATCGGGAAGCCGTGCGGGAAGCCCTCCGGGACAGGGGGCACGATCCGCGAGGCGGCCCCGAGGCCGAACTGGAGACGGCGGGGTTCGAACCGGCCGACCCGACGGATCCCCATGAATCGGAGGGGACGGGGGAACGAGGCGGAAGCAAGCATGCTTCCGAGGAGGAGGACGCCGACGGCGAGCAGTTCGACGAAGAGTGGGATAACGACGAGGATCTCGGCGACGAACAGTTCGACGACGAACTGCTCGACGGCGAGGCTCCCGGCGACGAACAGTTCGACGACGAACTGCTCGACGGCGAGGCTCCCGGCGACGAACAGTTCGACGACGAACGGGCCGACGACGGATATTCCGACAGCGAGGCCCCGAGCTCCGAGCGGGACGACGACGCGGAGAGCGAAGACGCAGAGGACGACGACGCAACAACGTAGTGAACTACCCCGAAGTTTATCGTTGTTTCACGAACGTTTTGACCACGGAGCCCGCGGATCGGGCATGGACCTACTCGACGACAGCGTCGTTCCGGAGCACGCGCGGGACGTGAAGCGCGAGGCTCGCGAGTTCGCCGAGGAGTACATCGCGCCGAACGCCGAGGGGTACTACGATTCGGGCGAGTACCCGTGGGAGGTGCTGGAGGCCGGGATGGATGCCGGGCTCGTCGCACAGGACATTGACGAGGAGTACGGTGGCGAGGGGTACGACCTCGCGCAGATCCTCGCCATCGCCGAAGAGTTTTACCGCGCCGACGCCGGGATCGCGCTCACGCTCCAGCTCGCGAGCTTCGGCTGCGAGATGGTCGAGCAGTACGGGACGGACGAACAGAAAGAGGAGTACCTCAGACCGGTCGCGGAGAACGACCAGATCTCCGGGCTCGCGGTCTCCGAGCCGGAGACCGGCTCAGACCTCGCCGGAATGACGACGAAAGCCGAGCCGGTCGAGGGGGGCTACGAACTCACCGGCGAGAAGTACTGGGTCGGCAACGCGGTCGAGGCCGACTGGCTCATCGTCTACGCGAAGACCGGTGACGGCGAGGACCGCTACTCGAACTACACGCTGTTCATCGTCGAGACCGATTCGGACGGGTACGAGGCCGAACACATCCCCGAGAAGATGGGAATGCGCGCCTCGAAGCAGGGACACATCGTCTTCGACGACTGCTTCGTTCCCGAAGCGAACGTCGTCGGCAGCGAGGGCGGCGGCTTCTACGTGCTCGCCGACTTCTTCAACCACGGACGGATCGTCGTGGGGGGGCACGGGCTCGGGCTCGCCGCCGCAGCCATCGAGGAGGCCGAGGAGTTCGTCCACGGTCGCAACGCGTTCGGCCGTACCGTCAACGAGTTCCAGGCCGTCCAGCACACGCTCTCCGACATGCGTATCGGGTTCGAATCGGCACGCGCGCTCAACTGGCGCGCCTGCGAGAAGGTCGCGAACAACGAGGACGCCGGCTACTGGGCCGCCCTCGCGAAGACGAAATCGACGGAGGTCGCCACCGACTGCGCGGAGAAGGGGATGAAGCTCCACGGCGGACGCTCGATACTCACCGACCGACGGATCGCCCGCGTCTACCGCGACGTCCGCATCCCGGTGATCTACGAGGGGGCGAACGACATCCAGCGGAACCTGATCTACCGGCAGTCCCGGTGAGTAGGCGAGGGCCGATTCGGGTCGCGGCCGTCGGCGAAAGCGCCAAGACGCCCGCGAGACAGTACCGCGTATGCGACTCGAGGACTACTGGGGGATCGGTCCGAAGACGAGCGAGCGGCTGGGCGATTCGCTCGGGACCGAGCGAGCGGTCGAGGCGATCGAGTCGGCCGACGTCCGCGCGCTCGTCGACGCCGGGCTGCACCGCGGCCGGGCCACCCGGATCCTCCGCCGAGCCAACGGCGAGGCCGGCATGGACGTCCTCGCCACGAGGGACGCGCGCTCGGTGTACGACGACCTCCTCTCTCTGGCGGCGAGTCACGCACTGACGGGTCACGCGGCCGACAGGATCCGGGTGTTGACACCGAGCACCGACCGGGCGGCGATCGAATCCAGGCTCGACGAGGTGGTCGCCGCGCGCGCCGCGTGGGACGACCTCGTCGAGGCCGACCGCGATCGGATCGTCGACGCGTTCGACGCCTACGACGACGCCGACGGATCGGACCTCGCGGCCGTCGAGACGGCGCTCGCGCTCCGCGAGGTCGGGGTCACCGGCCCTCCGTTCGAAGAGATCGGCTCGCTGGACGGGGAGGCGCTGCGCGATATGGCAGGCGCACTCGCCGACGTGCGAGGCGCGATCGAGCCGGGACCGGACGGCGACGCCGCGTTCGACGTGGCTCGCGGAGCGGACGAGGAGTTGGACCGGCGGCGCGATCGGCTCGCCGCCGCGAGAGAACTCTCGACCGCCGCGTTCGACGTGCTCGACGCGGTTCGAGACGGCTCGCTGCGCGACTTCGAAGCGTTGGAGGCGGCGACGATCGAACACGTCGCGAGCGAGACGGGGGTCGATCCGGCGACGGTGCGAGCGGCTGCACCCGACGACGCGCTCGACGCCGCCGACTTCGTCTCCGGAACCCTTCGCGATCTCGTCGCGGAGTTGGAGGCGTCGGTCGCGGAGCGAGAGGAGACGGTCGCCGCCGATATCCGCGAGCGAATCGGCGGCGTTCGGGCGGTCGAGGATTACGACGACTCCGATGGAGATGCCGACGGCGGCGTCGCCCGGGCGGTCGCTGCCGTCTCGGACGCCGCGTTTCTACTGTCGCTCGCGCGGTTCGCGGCCGAGTGTGACCTGATCCGTCCCGAGTTGGTGGACGACGGGATCGCCGTTCGAAACGCGCGGAATCTCTTTATCGGGGCCGACGTCCAGCCGGTGTCGTACGCGATCGGGTCGCACTCGCTCGCGAGTGACTCCGGAATCGCGAGTGCCGAGACGCCGCCGACAGGCGACCGCGTGAGCGTCCTCACTGGAGCGAACTCGGGCGGGAAGACCACCCTGTTGGAGACGCTCTGTGCGGTGTCGCTGCTGGCATCGATGGGGCTACCGGTACCGGCCGAGGAGGCGGAGATCGGCACATTCGATCGGATCGTCTTCCACCGACGGCACGCCTCGTTCAACGCCGGGGTGTTGGAGTCGACGCTGAAGTCCGTCGTACCGCCGCTCGTCGAGGACGGGCGGACGCTGATGCTCGTCGACGAGTTCGAGGCCATCACGGAACCGGGACGGGCCGCTGACCTGCTGAACGGACTGGTCACGCTCACCGTCGACCGCGGCGCGCTCGGCGTGTACGTTACCCACCTCGCCGACGACCTGAGTCCGCTGCCCGACGCCGCCCGGATCGACGGAATCTTCGCCGAGGGGCTCACGAGCGACCTGGACCTTCGCGTCGATTACCAGCCGCGGTTTGGAACGGTCGGGAAGTCGACGCCGGAGTTCATCGTCTCGCGACTCGTCGCGAACGCGAGCGATCGCGGGGTCCGCGCCGGGTTCGAGCACCTCGCCGGGGCCGTGGGCGAGGAGGCCGTCCAGCGGACCCTCTCGGACGCGGAGTGGTCGGACGGCGATGACTGACCCAGATCCGTCCGGAAACGACGGCAATCCGCCGGATCCCGCCGCGGGGTCGTCCGGGCCGGGTCGGCTCCGATCGATCGCGGTCCACCGCGAGGACGTCGCAAGCGCCTTGGAAGCGACGCTCCGGACCGATCACGAGGTCGTCCTCCGCGTAACGCCGCCGTTCTCCGGACGGATGCGCGCGCGGCTGCACAGCGTCGACGATGCCGCGCCGGCAAGGGCGAATGCGGACGAAGAGGCGGGTCCCGAGCCGATCTGCATCCATCCGCGAGACCTCGTCGCCGACGTACAGGCATACCCCGAGGTCGACGAGACGGCCGCCAAACATCCGGACGCTGACGTCGAAACGCATCGACGAGTTCACGGGGAAGCAGTCGAAGCGTGGCGCGAGCGCGTGCGAGACTCGATCGTCGAGTCGGTGGCCCTCGACGTCGACGACGGACCGGACCGCGAGGTCGACGTGAACGCGCTCGGGTAGGCAGGATTGGATGGACTCTTCTGAAGAGAACTGACCTGAAAACGGATCTACGGCCTCATCACAGCCGCAATCGCTCGACCGCCGTGCCCGCCCGAGCGAACTCGCCGAGCGCATCGCCGAGCCCGTCCTCGAGCGCATCAGCGGCGGTCGTGTCCGCGGCCGCGACGACGATCGCGTGCGCGTCGAGCGCGGGGTCGAGATCGACCTCGAACCCGCCGTCCTCGGGCGTCACGAACGAGGAGCCGTCGGCGGTGTACACGGCGACGGCGTCGCCGGTAGTCTCGCCGGAGACGACGAGTCCCTCTCCCGCGTACTCGGCGGTGGCGGTGAGTTCGGGCGCGTCGGCGCGGTCGCTCTCGACGTAGCGGTCGCGGACGACGGCTGGCGTCTCGACCGGTTCGCCGGCGTCGACGCCGTGAGCGAGGCGGATGAATCCGGCCATCGACCACGCGAGCGGCGTCGCTCCCCCGGTTCCCTCGCCGAACTCCCAGCCGTAGTCGGTCGGGTGTTCGCGGTCCCACACCTGTTCCGGAAGCATCCGGCCGGAGTTACCGAACCCGGCCATCGTCTCCAGTAAGGCCGCCGGTTCGAGGGCTTCCTCGTCGGTGCCGCCGAAGCCGTCCGGACCGTCGGCGCGGGCGCGAAGCTCGTATTCCCCCCGCTCGCCGGTGAATATCGGCCAGAGCCGGCCGCGCCCGTCGCCGGTTCCGGCCCACGGAGCGCCCGGGTCGCCGCTCGCGATTTCGCCGTAGGCGTCGCCGACGTAGCGGTACCACGCCGGACCGTGCGGCGTGTCGACCCGGATCGAGTCGTCGACGACGGACACGGAGTTCGCGATCGCCGGATCGTCTGCGGGCTTCACGCCGAGTCGGACGAGTTCGAGGAAGCCGCCGTCGACGATCTCGCGCTCGTCGTACGTCGGGCCGTCGTTGGCGATCGTTCGCGGGCGTCCCGATTCGGGATCGCCGTCGGCGGTGATCCGGACGTAGTACGGCGTCTCGGCGTGCCGCTCGGTTCCCGTCGCCGTCGCGCACCACTCCTCGACGCGATCGCTCCAGTCGTCAGCGAGGGCCAGCCACGCGAGCGCGTCGGCCCGGAGGGCGGTTGCCCCGTGGGCGTCTCCGTCGACCGCGTCTCCGTCGGCAGCGGGATCGTCGGCCACGTCGCCGTCGATCCGGTCGGCCTCGCCGAGCGCGAGTGCTGCGCCGCAGACGAGCCCGGCGATTTCGGCGGCGATGCTCGACGGCGAGAAGCCGGCCTCCTCCTCCCAGCGCTCCTGGGCAGTCTCCGGACCGTTGACGGCGATATATCCGAGGGAGCGTCGGACCTGATCGTACGCGTAGTCGGCGTCTTCAAGGGAAAACCCGCGTTCGTACAGCTGCCACGCCATCACCGACGGGAACGCGATGTTGTCCATCTGCTCGCCGCCCCACCGCGTGCGCCCGTCGATGTAGGTGTTCTGCGGAAGGAACCCGTCGTCGTCCTGCTGGGTGTTGTACAGGTACGCGAGCGCGTCCGCACCGCGCTCGACCTCGCCGATCTCGATCAGCGCGGTGAACACCTGGTAGAGGTCCCGCGACCAGACGAAGTTGTAGCCGTACCCGCGGTCCTCGGCGGCGTACTCGGTTTCGCCCCACGGCACCGACGGGCTGGCGATCCCGGCCCCGTCGTGCCGCTTGTCCTCGACGGCCGCGAGCGTCATCAGCGCGAATCGGTACTGCGTCTCCAGTTCGGGGTCACCGGTCACGGACGCGGGGAACTCTCGCTCGGAAAGCCACTCTCGCCACGTCTCGGCGTACGAATTGGCGACATCGTCGAACCCGCGGGTGATGGCTCCGCGCGCCTCGCCGAGTGCCGCCGCCGTGTCCGCCTTCTCCGCGAATCCGAGCGCCACCGTATCCGAAATATCGGTGCCGCTGCCGACGAGACCGGCGAGGACCACGTTGCCGACCGCTTCGGCGGTGCCGTCCCCGCGATCGCCGGAACCGAACAGCGCGTCGGCCTCGTCGCTACCCGCCGCGAGCGTGCTCGCCCACTCGAATCGTCCGTCGCTGGCGAGCGCGAGCGCGACCTCGAACGATTCGCCTTCGTCGTTGACGAGCTTCCCCGGATCGCGCTCCGCCGCGTCGTCGTTTCTCGCCAGTAGGTGGTAGCCGGCCTCGTCGCCGACGCGGTCCCCGCGGTCGTTCGTCCCGACGTTCGTTATCGTCGTGTCCACGAGCGCGTACACGTCGTACTCGCGACTCCCTTCGAAGTCGATATCGGCGAGGATCGCGTTCCCCGCCGTATCGACCGCGTACTCGACAGTCAACGTCCACCGGTGGCCGTGCTCGTCGCCAGACTCACGGATCGTTTGCGTGTATGCGAGCGCGTCCCCGACGGTCGGCTCGGTAGTCCGTTCGATCGTCTCCGTCGCCGTCACGTGGCTCGTCTCGTCGAAGGTGCGTACGGTGTACCCGGTTTCCGGGTCGGCGACGAGGAAGTCGAACGTCCGCACGTTCATCACGTCGATCCGCGGGAACCGAGCCTCCGTCAACGCACCCTCGGTCAGCGTGAACCAGACCGGCACCGGATCGGCTGAGGAGTGGTCCGCGGGCGTGCCGACGCCGAACTTCCGGCCAGTCGTCCAGTGGGGCGCTTCGTCGGGGCCGCGAGGCCTGTCGTGCGGAAGCGGTAGCGCGCCGTGACCGGCCAGCGTCACCGTCGCGTCGATTCGGAGGGCGTGCGACCACGCGATGGGCGTCGCGCCGTCGAGATCGCCGTCATCGAAGACCTGCTCTGCGAACAGTCCGGCGTCGTTGACGAAGGGACCGTCGGGCTCGCACAGCGAGTACAGTTCCTTGGCGGCCGAAAACAGCCTGTGGGCGTCGCCACCGCGGTCGGCGATGAGCCCGCCGATCTCGGCCGCCGCGGTCGAGCCCCAGAGCGTCGCGATCGACCACACCTTTTCGCCGCCCTGCTCGGCCGTGCGCCAGTCGTCGCCGTCGAACCTGACGAGCCCTTCGACGTCGGCGGTTTCGCGGCGGAGCTCGTCGATCGACCGTCGAACGTGGGTCGCCACGCGATCGAGGAAGGTCTCGAACTCCGCTGTCGCGACTGGCGAGACGACCGCACCATCGTCGCTCCGTCCCTTACTGTCTCCTCGGTTCTCCCGGAGCGCCGCGTACTCGGCGGTCGCGCTCGCGAGCGCGAACGTGCTCGCGTCGACGCGGTCGTCCCGACTCTCGTCGCTCGCGCGCTGGGGAAACCGCTCGGTATCGGGGTTCCAGCGCTCGTCGAGCCCGACGAGCGCGGCGTCGGCGGCGGTCGCGGCGTCGGCCCTGATCGCCTCGTCGACCGGCGCGCGCGCGACCGCGGCGAACGCGCGGAGGTACGTCGCACCGGTGTGGGTGAACCGTCCGAGCGCGTTCTCCCAGCAGTTCTGACAGCGCCTCGGTAGCCCGTCGTCTTCGGTCGTCTCGCGGAGGAATGCGACGGCGTCGGCGATGGTGTCGTCGACGCGGTCGCGCCACTCGTCCGGGAGGTCGGTCGTCCGGCGGAGCCGGGCGAGGAACGCGACGACAGCGGCGGGCTGATCGAGTTGATCGTTCGGACCGGCCGTTCCGTTCGCGCCTTCGATGCGAGCGTTCGCCCAGCCGGGGGCGACCTTCCCCGAGTCGGCCCAGACGCGGTGGGGCCACGAGCCGTCGGCGTCCTGCGTGCGACAGAAGAAGGCCGCCGTCGCGAGCAGCTCCTCGTCCGCGTCGAGCCCGAGCTCCTCGCTCGCGCCGAGCAGGGCCAGCGAGGTCTCTGCCTCGTCGCGGAACCAGGTGTACCCGTATCCGCCGGAGGTCGAGTAGAACGGATCGAACTCCGGAGCGGCGATTCGCGCGCCGGACTCGGCGGTGAGCAGGCCGAGCGCGCGGAGGTCGCTCGCGATCACACCCCGGCGCGGAACGTCTTCGGGCACGGACGGACCGCGACCGTCCGCGGCCTCGCGGAGGGAATCGGCGTCGGGATAGGCGGTGGCGATCCGCGATATCTCGTCGATACGCCGCTGTCGATCGGGGCCGTCAGAGAGCGCGTCCAACGCGTCGTCGCCCGTGTCTCGCGTCTCTCGCCGGTCCACGACGGCGCGGCCGGCGATGGTGACGCGCTCGGTCCGACCGTCCCGCTCAAAGGGTGCGCGCACGACGACGTCGGGCGTGAGCCGGGAGTCCTCGCGCTTGTCGATTTCGCCGCGGTGTGGGAAGCCGTCCCCGTTCTCGCCGAGAAGTTCGGAGATCGTCCGAAGTCGTTGGCCGTGGGCGGCGGAGAGCCCGGTCGACGCCGTGAGGAAATCGTGTTCGTTCCGGTGGTACACCTCCACGACGCTCCCGCCGTCGGGTCCGGCCTCCTCGTGAACGAGGTTGCCGACGCGTCCCTCGACCATGTCCGGCGAGAAGGCGCAAGCGGCCACGAGTTCGGCTCCCGCGGGCGGCGCGCCGCGGAGTTCGACGTGCGTGAGGTGGGTATCGCCCACGACGAGATCGAACTGGTGGACCGTGTACCGGCCGGCGTCGTACTCCGTCTCGACGAGCGGCGTGTCGCCGTCGTAGTGTTGGCGGGTGGAGGTGAGGTCGTCGAACCAGCGGACGCCCCGCCCCGCCGTGATCCCCATTCGGAGCCGATCGGCCCCGCCGACTCCCGACAGGGAGTACGAACAGTCGTGGACGGCCCCGTCCGATCCGACGTGGACCAGCCGGCCGTCGTCGCCCGTGAACGCGCCGGCGGTGGTCGGACGCTCCGCCGGGTAGCGCTCGCCGCGCCGACGTTCGTGCTCCGTGAGAGCGGTTCGCAGTCGCATGGTCTCCCTGCGATTCCCGCGGTAAAAGTCCTGACGAACGAGGCCATCGGGCGATCTTGGGGTCAACGAGCGATCGGCGCGTGTTCGATCGAGCGGCGGACGATCCCTCGAGCGGCGGATGATGGGTCGAAGAGCAACACCGAAGGCCCCGGGTGACGATGACCATGGCATGCACCATCCCGGACCCCCTCGATTCCTCGCGACGGGCGAGACGACGGAACTCGCTCCGCGGGACCCAGATCCGGACGCGGACTACGCGTGGCGCGTCGTCGACGCCCCGCCCGGCAGCGATGCGACGGTCGGCGACGATCCCGTGACGACCTTCACGCCGGACGTCCCCGGTCGATTCATCGTCGGTCTCGACGCTCCAGACGGCGACCACCTGCTGACGATCCGCACGTTCGCCGCCGGCTACGAGGGCGTCGACGTCGCCGGAGGGAGCGGTACGGCCCTGCGCGATCGCGAGGCCGACCACGCCGCGATCGACTACGGCTCCGAGCGGGCCCACGACGGGATCGGTCGACCGCGGATTCGACTGGACGCGACCGTGGACGAGGCCGGATCCGACGGCGGCGACAGCACCGAATTCGAGGTCGTCGTCCGCGCGACGCCGAAGCCGAATCCGGAGTCCTCCCTCGACGCCGACGACCTCGAGGTGACGTTCGTCGTCGACGATCGCGACGTCGCGGACGCGGTTGCCGACGGGCGGCCGAATCCGCGAGACGCGCTTCGAACGGCCGACTCGGGGCGGACGGTTCGAATCCCCGCGTCCGCCGTTCCCGAACGCCTTCGGGTCCACGCCGTCGCGGTGGCACGCGAGCCCGGACGCGAGCCGCGCGTCAGCGTCGCCGACGCGGTGTCGGTCGAGCGGGCCGAGGAACGAACCGGGGGACGAGCCGAGGAGCGGGCCGACCGGCGTCCCGACGGCCGCGAGCACCCGTCCTTCGAAACGGTCCGGCTCAACCAGCCGCCCGCGTGGACGACGGACGCGACCGTCTACGAGGTGTACGTCCGAACGTTCGCCGGCGGCGACGAGGGGAAGACCTTCGACGCGATAGCGGAGAGGATTCCGGAGATCGCCGACCTCGGCGTCGACACGCTGTGGCTCACGCCCGTCCTCCAGCACGACGGGAAGCCGCACGGGTACAACATCAGCGACTTCTTCGACGTCGCCGCCGACCTCGGCGACCGCAGCGATTACGAGGCGCTCGTCGAGACTGCCCACGACCACGGGATGCGCGTGCTGTTCGACTTCGTCGCCAACCACACCGCGCGCAACCACGAGTGGTTTCGAGACGCCTACGGGAACCCGGACTCGCCGTACCGAGACCGCTTCGAGTGGCAGGACTCCGGCGAGCCGGGGACGTACTTCGACTGGGAGCTGATCGCGAACCTGAACCACTCGAACCTGACGGTCCGACGGTTCCTCCTCGACATCGTCGACGAGTGGGCACCGCTGGTCGACGGCTTCCGCTGTGACATGGCGTGGGCGGTGCCGGACTCCTTCTGGCGGGAGCTGCGCGACCGGGTGAAAGATATCGACCGGGAGTTCCTGCTGATGGACGAGACGATCCCGTACATCCCCGACTTCCACGAGGGGATGTTCGACGTCCACTTCGACGCGACGCTGTACTTCCAGCTCCGGCAGGTCGGCCGCGGCGCGGAGCCCGCCGCAACCGTCCTCGACGCGATCGATCAGCGCGCGGAGATCGGCTTTCCCGACCACGCCGGCTTCCTCCAGTACATCGAAAACCACGATGAAACGCGTTACCGCGTCGAGTGCGGCGACGCCGCCGCGGCCGCGGCCGGAGCTGCTACGGTCACCTTGCCCGGCGTTCCGATGATCTACGCGGGCCAGGAGATCGGACAGCGCGGACGCCGGGACGCGATCGCGTGGGACCACGCTCGCGAGGAAGTCCGCGAACGGTACGAGCGACTGCTCTCGGCCCGCGCCGACCACCCGGCGCTCGGGCCCGAGAGCGACCTCGAACGGGTCGACTACCACGTCGCCAGCGGCGATCTCTCCGAGCGGCCGATCGTCGCCAGCGGGAACATCCACCCCGACGACGTGGTCGCGTTCCGCCGGAGCGACGGCGACGAATCGCTGGTCGTGGTACTGAACTTCGCGCCCGAGGACGCTAGCGTCGCGCTCCCCGACGTCGACCATGCGGACCGGGACCTCGTGACCGACGAGTCGTGCGTCGTCGTCGACGGCGACGGAACCGAGCGCGTCCGCGTCGACGAGGTCGCGGTGGTGCGGGAGACTGATCGGTGAACGGGACCGGAGGAGCGGGAACCAGTGAAGACCGAAGCAGGTGGGGCTGTGACCAGTGAAGACCGAAGCCAGGGGAAGCCGTGCGGACGCAACGCTTGAGTCGGTGGGGATCACAGGGGAGAACATGCGATTCGACCGCTCCGGCGGCGTGTTCTGTCACGTGACTTCGCTTCCGAGCGAACACGGGATCGGCGACCTCGGTGGCGGTGCGGAGGACTTCTGCTCGTTCCTCGGCGACGCGGGCGTCGGCCACTGGCAGATCTGCCCCATCGGACCGACCCTCGCAAGCGCTGGCGAGTCCCCGTATCAGTCTCCGTCGGCGTTCGCCGGCAACCCCCTCCTGATCGACCTCGACGGGCTCGCTGAGGACAGCTGGCTCGGCGAGGACGATCTCGAACCGATCCCCGACTTCCCCGATGACCGCGTCGACTACGGCGCGGTCCGCGAGTACAAGCTCCCGCTGTTGCGGACGGCCTTCGAACGGTTCGACGCGGACGGCTCGGCGGAGGCGACGACCGACCTGAACGCGTTCCGCGATCGAGAGCCGTGGTTGGCCGATTACGCGCTGTTCCGGGCGATCTCCGACGCGCGCACGGAGGGAGCGTGGACCGAGTGGCCACAGCCGCTCCGGACGCGCGACTCGGAGGCGCTATCGGACGCACGCGAGCGACACGCCGAGGAGATCCGGTTCCGGGAGTTCGTTCAGTGGACGTTCGACCGGCAGTGGCGCGAGCTCCGCGACGTCGCCGCCGCCGAGGGTGTCTCGATCGTCGGCGACGTGCCGATCTACGTCGCGCTCGACTCGGCTGACGTCTGGGCGAATCCCGAGGTGTTCCGTCTCGACGAGCGGAACCGGCCGAGCGCGGTGGCCGGCGTTCCGCCCAACGCCGGGGACGACGGCCAACGCTGGGGGAACCCGGTGTACGACTGGGAGCGGCTCGCCGACCGCGACTACGACTGGTGGATCGCCCGGTTCCGCCGGCTGTTCGACCTCGCAGACGTCGCGCGGCTCGACCACTTCCTCGGGTTCGTACGGTACTGGGCGATTCCTGCCGACGCCGACGATCCCGCCGCCGGCGAGTGGCACGAGGGGCCCGGCCGTGACCTGTTCGAGACGGTCGAGCGCGAACTGGGGAACGCCCCGTTCATCGCCGAAGACCTCGGCTTCGAGGACCCGGCGATGGAGGAGCTGATGTCGGAGTTCGGCTTCCCCGGCATGCGCGTGCCGCAGTACGCGAACTGGTGTGCCGAGGGCGACCGGTACCAGCCGATGCACTACCCCGAGGGGGCCGTCGGGTACACGTCGACTCACGACACGGACACGTGGGTCGGCTACTTCGAGGACCTCCCGGAGCGTCAGCGCGACTGCTTCCGGTACAACGTGGGTGCCGAGGGCGACCGCCCGGTCGAGTGGGAGATACTCGACGAGGTGTGGAGTTCGGAGGCGGTGCTAGCGATGACGACGGTACAGGACCTGCTGGGGCTCGGCAGCGAGTCCCGGTTCAACGAGCCGGGAACGGTCGACGGCAACTGGGACTGGCGTGTGACGGAGGACGCGCTCGACGACGAGATAGCCGACCGGCTCTGGGAGTTCGGCGGACGCCACGTACGGTAGCTCGGTGCTCCGACTGGCGGTACCCCGCGTTTCACTACTGGTTCCGGCCGAGGAGCCAGTACAGCACCAGTCCGAGGAACGGTGCGAAGAACACCACGATCGCCCAGAGGAACGCCGGTTGGTCACTTCGAGTCTGTGCGTCGGAATACACCCAGACGATGATCGCGATCTGGACGAGCAGCATGAGGAGTCCGAACAGCAGGACGATCGCACCGGACCCTCCTTGGAGGAGTATCGGGGACATCGTGCGACCGCGTTCCGTCCCCAGCGACAAGTGCTTTCCGGGAGGGGACAGTCCGCGCGCGAGCACGAACCGTTTTGCGTCACCGGCTCCGCCATCGGGCATGGATCTCTCAGTCGACGGCGGGCGGCTCCGCGCGGATCTGGAAGCGAACGCGGCGTTCGGACGGATCGCGTACGACGATCCCGAGAAACGCGGGCGGACGAACCGGACCGGTACAGAGGCGAACGGCGCGGCGCGAGATCGGCTGATCGAGTGCTTCGAGGACGCCGGGATGGACGTCGCCGTCGACGCCGTCGGAAACCTCGTCGGGACGTGGCTCCCCGACTCCGTTGATTCCGACGCCGCTCCCGTCGCGAGCGGGAGCCACCTCGACAGCGTTCCCGAGGGCGGGATATTCGACGGGCCGCTCGGCGTGTACGCCGCGCTCGAAGCGGTGCGCGCGATGCAGGACGTGGGGATCGAGCCGGAGCGGCCGATCTCGGTCGTCAGTTTCACCGAGGAGGAGGGCGCGACGTTCGGGAACGGACTGCTCGGGTCGAGCGTCGCGACCGGTGTCACCGATCTCGACGAGTCGCTCGCGCTCGAAAACGACTCCGGAGAGACGCTCGGTGACGCCCTCGATCGGATCGGCTACCGCGGCAGCGACGAGATCGATCCCGCGGGGTGGGAGGCGTTCTACGAGCTCCACGTGGAGCAAGATACGGTCTTGGAGGACGCGAGCGCCGACGCCGGCGTGGTGACGACGATCACCGGGATAACCCACTGCGAGGCGACGATCGAAGGGGAGGCGAACCACGCGGGCGCGACGGCGATGGGCGATCGAACCGACGCTCTCGCGGCCGCCAGCGAGTTCGTCCTCGACGTGGAGGCGGCCGCGAACGATATCGTCGACCGGGAGAGCGCCTCCGCCGTCGGCACCGTCGGCTCGCTGGCCGTGTCGCCGAACGCGACGAACGTCGTTCCCGGCCGCGTCGAGGCGGGAGTGGACGTTCGCGACGTCGAGGCAGAGTCGATGGAGGCGCTGGTCGCGACCGCCCGAGAGTCCCTCTCGCGGCTGGAACGCGAACGCGGCGTCGAAACGGGGTTCGAGCGCCCGTTCGACGTGGACCCGACCCCGATGAGCGACCAGCTCCGGGACGCCGCACACGCCGCCGCCGAGACCGCCGGACGGACGGCGATCGACCTCCACTCCGGAGCCGCTCACGACGCGATGCGGGTCGCGCGCGTCACCGACGCGTCGTTGCTTTTCGCTCCGTCTCGGGACGGGATCTCGCACAGCCCGCGCGAGTGGACCGACTGGGCGGATTGTGCCGCCGCAACAGCGGTGCTGGCCGGCGCGCTGGCGCGCGTCGCCACCGGGAAGTAGCGCGGCGTCACAACCGTTTTGCCGGTCCGCAGCGATCCACGACCGTGAGACGACCCTTCGCGTTCGGATCCCTCGCCGTCGGCATCGTCGCCGCGGTCGCCGGCGGAATCGTTGTGACGACCGACGCGCTCGGTGGCTGGCCCGATCTGCTCGGGTATCCGGCGGCGCTCGCCATCGGACGAGCGCTGTTCGTCGTCGCCGTGATCGGGGTGTCGTACGGATCGTATCTCCTCTCGGTGGGCGTGCTGATGCGGTCGGCGAACAAGCGGCGCGCGCACAACACTCGGAACGTCCTGCGTCTCGCGTTCGGATTCGTGGGAACGGTCGCGACGCTCGCCGTGCTGACGGAGAACTGGCTCGGGCTCCTGTTCTCGCTCGGTGTGATCGGGTTCGCGATCACGTTCGCCCTCCAGCAGCCCCTGTTGTCGCTGATCGCGTGGGTGTACATCACGGTGAAACAGCCGTACGGCGTCGGAGATCGCGTTCGTATCGACGACGCGAAGGGCGACGTCATCGGCGTCGACTTCCTCGTGACGACGCTCTGGGAGATCAACGGCGAGCTTGTCACCACGAATCAGCCGTCCGGGCGAGTGGTGACGGTTCCGAACAGCGTGGTGCTCTCCTCGAACGTGGTTAATTTCGGCGGCGGTGGATCCCCGTACGTGTGGAACGAGGTCGGAATCCAGGTCGCCTACGAGACGGACCTCGACTTCGCACGGACGGTTATGACCGAGGAGACGACGGACTTGCTGGGCGAAGAGATGGCCGCAGGGATCGCGGCGTACCGCGAGGCCCTCGCGGAGACCCCGGTGGAACTCGAGGTTCACGACCGGCCGACGGTGAACGTGACGCAAGGGGAGTCGTGGGTGGAACTTCGCGTGCGATACCTCACTCACCCCCGGCGTGGACAGCGCGTCAAAAACGAGTTGTACGAGCGGATCCTCGAACGGTTCAACGAGGAACCGAACCGGGTGGCATTCCCGGTGAGTCGGAATCGGTGACTCAAAATCGGTGAGCCGAAATTGGTGGCTCAAAATTGGCGAATCGGAATTGGTGAGTCGAAATCGGTGGCTCGGAATCGGGGGATCGAGACCAGATCAGCGCCGGGACGGATTCGCACGGAACTCTTCTCCATGATTTATATATGCTGAACACTCGGAAGCGGAAAGTCCGGTGAGCGAGACTGAACCCAGCCGATCCGCTAAACCGTCGCTCTCGGGGGTTTTGGGACCCATGACCGAGATGGGTGACAACACCCCTCACGAATCATTTTTATATATGGGTAACTTACCCTGAGTTAACGAATCGGCGAACCCGACGCCAGTATTTCTGTCGGGAGTTCGATCGGAGAGAACCCATGACCGAGACACACATACGCGGTTACACTGGCGAAACGGAGCGTGACCGAACGACCGAATCGAGCGAGCAGGAATCCGAGACGGAATCGACAGCGGACGAACGGACGACGACGTGTCCCGAGTGCAGCGGTCGCCTCGTCACGGACACGGAGCACGGCGAGACGGTCTGTGAGGACTGCGGACTCGTCGTCGAACAGGACGGAATCGACCGCGGGCCGGAGTGGCGCGCGTTCAACTCCGGGGAGCGCGACAGCAAGTCGCGGGTGGGAGCCCCGACGACGAACATGATGCACGACAAGGGGCTCTCCACGAACATCGGGTGGCAGGACAAAGACGCCTACGGCAAGTCGCTCTCGAGCAATCAGCGTCAGAAGATGCAGCGGCTGCGCACGTGGAACGAGCGATTCCGCACGCGCGACTCCAAAGAGCGCAACCTCAAGCAGGCACTCGGTGAGATCGACCGCATGGCCAGCGCCCTCGGCCTCCCCGACAACGTCCGCGAGACCGCGAGCGTCATCTACCGCCGTGCGCTGAGCGAGAATCTCTTGCCCGGCCGTTCCATCGAGGGCGTCGCGACCGCCTCGCTGTACGCCGCCGCTCGACAGGTGGGGAATCCCCGGAGCCTCGACGAATTCACCGCCGTCTCACGCGTCGACAAGATGGAGCTCACGCGGACGTACCGATACGTCATCCGCGAACTCGGCCTGCGAGTTCAGCCCGCGGACCCGGAGAGCTACGTCCCACGATTCGTCTCGCGGCTCGAACTCTCGGAGGAAACGCAGCGGCTCGCGCGCGAGCTCCTCGACGGCGCGAAAGACGCCGGAATCACGAGCGGAAAATCGCCTGTCGGACTCGCGGCGTCCGCGGTGTACGCCGCCGCGCTGCTCTCGAACGAGAAGGTGACCCAGAGCCAGGTGTCGGAGGTCGCGGACATCTCCGAGGTCACGATCCGGAACCGCTACAAGGAGCTTCTCGAAGCGAGCGAGGGGCTGGCAGCCTGATCGTGATCGGCGTCAGCGAGTGACGCGCGCCCCTCGGTCGGGACTGCCACGTACGTTTTTAACCCGGTGGCGTGTACGTCAGTCCATGGTGGATGCGTTCGTCAGACTCGTCTGTCCGGAGTGCACCAAGGAGTGGCAGGACAACCCCGCGGAGCTGCAAAATCTTCGATCGAACTTCAGTTGTCCCAAGTGTCACGCGACTCGCCGACTGACGGAGTTCATGCGGACCGAACGTGACCTCGAAGCTGTCAAGCAGTTTCAGTAGCACCGCGCCAGCGAACCGCGTCACCGATCCGCAGTCACCCAGCGTGGACGCTCACCGTGAGAATCATCCCGATCGATAACCCAAAAAGACCCGTCTACGGCCCACAAACCGGGTGTATACGGACTACCCATGGTAACGTGACTCAAGATAATAATATAAACCTCCGGTAGCAAAGGACTGTTACTCATGAAGAAGCAGGAGCTCATCCACCTTCACGGCCTCCTCGCAGAAGTACGAAAACAGTGCGAATTCTGGAACCAAGACATCGACCTCGACGCCTACGAAGAACTCGGCGTCAAACCGACATCGATCCACAAATCGAAGACCGACCACAAAGCCGCTGTTTTTAAACTGACCGAAGGAATCACAGAGCCGATGGACGAAGCCGAATCCGAGCCGCTGGCCCCGACCGCAGACTGAATCTTCACTGCCGATTGCAGACCGTTCATGAACCGACGAGCGGCAGCGATGCAGTTCGTCTCCGCAGTGCGTGTGCGATCGATCAACTTATTTCGCCAGCCGCGCCCCCGGTCGAGCCATCGGTCGAATCATCGGCCGCGTCGTCACCTTCGTCCCCGATCTCCTCGACGTCGAGCACCTTCAGCGGAATGTTCCGGAGCCGCTGACCGATCTCCTTGCGCGCGACGCGGCTCGCGTGCTCACCCCGATCGACGTTGAACACGTCCATCCGGAGTTCGAGGGCGACGAGCGCCTCGTCCGCTGCAACGAACGCCGGAGCGAGTTCCTCGCCGCCAGGAGCGGTCCGACTTCCGGTCTCGATCTCGACGTAGTTGAGATCGGGATTCAACATCTCGCCGGTCTTCGAGATCGCGATTCGGACCGCCTCGTCGGCAGTCCCCACGTCGTACACCGGGACGGCTGCTTCGACGACGACTCGACAGTCCATCACGAGTGTAAGTACCACGCGAGCCGGCATGAAGCTTCGGCTGATAGGGACAGAGCGACGATCGAGTGGGCGTCCGCCGGGATTGCGCCGGATCCGAGGATCGCTCGTACGGGATGTCACCACGCGGTCAGAACCTCCTACGTTCCGCCAGCCCGTAGGTAATAAAACACGTACGTCTGTGCGTAGCCGGCGAATTCCCCGCCGAACCGCTCTCGGATCGCCCGGGACGTCTCCGCGTAGCCGCCTCGTTCACAGTCCGGGTAGTACTCCTCGATCGTCGTCCGGATCCACGTGTCAAGCGGCACCGATTCGAGGAATCCGAGCGAGAACAACAGCACGCAGTCCGCGACTTTGTCACCGACGCCGACGAATCGCGTCAGCGACTCACGAGCCTCCTCGTACGGGAGGTCGGCCGCATCGAGCGGGCGGGCTTCTCCCGACGCAACCATCTCTGCAGTCCGCTGCACGTAGGGCGCTCTGTACCCCAATGAGAGGTCCCGGAGCTCCGCCTCCGTCCGCGACGCGAGCTGGTCGGGAGTCGGAAAGGCGTGGTAGGAGCCCCCGTCGAAGTCGACGACGTCACCGTACGCTTCGCGGAGCCGACGCTGCATCCCGTGGATTCGCGCGACGCGCATCTGCGCCGAGCAGATGAAGGATATCAGACAGGGGAAGATCGGGTCGCGCGTGAGCCGCATCCCCTCGTACGCGTCGTAGGCTCGGTCGAGTAACGGAAGGTCCGGCGTCGATTCAAGGATCGCGTCGAGGTCGTCGTCGAGGCGGAACAGGTGTTCGAGAAGCGGCTCGGCGTCGATAGACGACTCCCACCGGAGCGTCCCGTCGTGGACGCCGCCCTCCTGTCTGACTCGGAGCGGAACCCGCTCGTCCGTGACACCGGATACCGGGGTGACGACGGTTTCGTACCAGTGATCCCCGCCGTAGGCGTGAAGATTCTCGTACGTTCCGCCGTCGACGCGGTTCCAGAGGTAACTCTGTCCGCTCTCGACGGTCGCCTGCAGGTCGAACGGACCCGACAGGCTCGCGATGTCGACCGCGCCTCGTTCCATGGTCGATCCGGTAGCGACACGGCCGTATTCGAGTTTCGATAGCGGCGGAGGAGATTTGGCAGCCTCGGTATGAGGGTTCCGAGGGGGGTTTTTCTCCGAGCACACCGTACAGGAGGTATGCCGACGTATCGGCGGACGACCCGCGTACCGGCTCCCATCGACGAGGTGTGGACGTTCCACTCCGAGATCGACGGGCTCCAAGAGCTCACACCCGACTGGATGAATCTCGAGATCGACGGCGTCGAAGGTCCGGACGGAACGGCGGATCCGGAAGTGCTCGTCGAGGGATCGCGGATACGGATGTCGATTCGTCCCTTCGGCGTGGGGCCACGACAGCGATGGATCTCCCGGATCGTCGAGCGCGAACCGGATCGGAGAGAGGCGGTCGGACCGAGCGCTCGCTTCGTCGACGTCATGGGCGGGGGGCCGTTCCGACGGTGGGAGCACACCCACGCGTTCTACGAAGACGGCGAGGAAACGCTAGTGGTCGACACCGTCGACTATCGACTCCCGCTCGGTGCGTTCGGTGACGTAATCGGCCCGCTCGCCAAGATCGGGTTCGAAGGGGTGTTCCGGGATCGACACGAGCGGACGATAGATCGGTTCGAACCGTAGCCGACGGTGCCAGAGGAGTGTCCGGCTTCAGCAGACGGTCGCCGTCACGACGGCACCTACCGGGCGACGGGAATTAGAAGGTCCGGGGTGAATTCCGAAGTATGTGTGCAGACACGTTCGGCGTCGGTATCCATCTGACAGACACGGAGCTGCAATTCGTCGTGCACGTCCCGTCGGACGTCGACTCCGGCTGGAGCGACCCGGACGCGTTCCAGACCCGTATCGCCGAAGCAGTATGGGAACGACTCGATCGGCAGTCGATACTACAAGCGGTCGCGGAGGAGTTCGAAACCGGTGAGACCGCGACACTCGGAACGATCGCGCTCAATCCGGATGGAACGGTGATCGAACACGATCTCGGTCTGTGTACTCCGGACGCCGACACACACGATCGTACGGAGCGAGGCTCGTAGCAGCCCGGCGAGCGTCACACGCCGAGCGGCTCGTCACCGTCCCCGATCGACCCGCTCTCAAACGCCGCTCCGACCGCCCACATTCGACCAGGATCGTAGGCGGTGAGATCGTACCGAGTCGATCCGACCGTTTCGCCCCACGTATCGAGGACGCCGACCGTCACGAGCCCCGATAACGCCGCGCCGAGGGTTCTCGGCGACGTCTCGGGATCAGAGAGCACAGCGTGAACCTGCTTCGATTGCGGATAGTTCCGATCGCAGGCCTCGATCCCGTCCCGGGCTTCCGACCAGTGACGCCGAAGATAGCCGAACGTCGTCGGGTCGTCGCGACGAAGTTGCTCGATTACCTCGACGACCGGATGCTCGATGCGCCCGATATCGACGGTCGGATCGAACGTCGACACGACCCCAGCGGCCGTCTCCGATCCGAACGAGCAACCGATCACGACGCGCCCAACCGATTCGGCGAGGCGAGCCCCTATACCCTCGACGAGGGCCTCCACCGATGAGATTCCTCGATCGGAAAGCAACGGCCCGACATCGTCGATCACCACGGACGGCGCTGACCCTCCCCCGCCGAGATATTCCGAGACGGCGTCGAGAACGCGCTCCGTGTCGGCGGATGCACCGAGAACCGTGTAGGCGAGTTGTCGGTCGGGAACAACCTGCGTCGTAACACCCGTTCCGCGAGTGTTGTCGCCCGCCGAAACGATCGCCTCTCGCGTCGGTGCACCGCTCGCCCGACGGTTCCAGCCCCGTCGCCACTCTTCGATACCGGTACAGAACAGCACCGAAACCACCCGTTCCGACGCGATTCCGTCACGGACCGACGGCTTTCCGTCGGTGGCGATCCGAACCGTGACATCGCTGTCGCGCTCCGTCGGAACAGCCATTAGGATCTTAGCTTCAGCGACAAAAATGATAAACTTACGGGTATATGCTTCAATATTGAGATTTGTATCGGCTGCAGTTTTCATGCTGATCGACGCTCACGATATCGCGTAGATCGCCTCGGCTGTACGGTGACAGCCTTCAAAGCATAGCACACAGACAGCCTTCAAGACATGAAAAAAGCCCACGGACACACTATCCGTGAGCTTCCTGGAGAGCAATATTCTCTC
>NZ_JBHSXI010000011.1:86704-135923 GCF_042662525.1 Halorubrum trueperi | reverse complement strand
CCGCACAGTCACAGCCGCAACAGGCCACCGCACAGTCACAGCCGCAACAGGCCACCGCACAGTCACAGCCGACACCGACGCTGTCCGCACAGCAACCCGTCTCGGAACCGATGCCGGTGCAAGGCCAAGCGACGGCGTCACCGACGCAGACGGAACCGATGGTCTCGGGCGGCACGGCCGACCAGCAGGCGGGGGCTGAACAACAGTTTCGCACTCCTCAGCAGTCCCAACTCGGGGGGAGCGGACCGGACACGCGGTGGTCCCACTGAGATTCCGATGACGTCCAATCACCCACGCTCGTCTGAGTATCCCCCGGGGCCACAATCGATTCCGGTCGGGACGCGGGCGTCGACGGGTCTCGTACCCGCGGCTTCGCCGTCGGGAGCCCCGGCGGTGAGCAGTGCGGCGACCGGTTCCGGGGTTCAGCCGGCGGTATCAGCGGGTCAGCCGCTGGAGCAACCGTCCACGGTCGCGGACCCGGCGACACCCCGAATCGACCTGATCGAGACGCCGGACGACATCGTGATCCTCGCCGAGCTTCCCGGATACGAAAAGGACGATATCGTCCTCGAAGCGCTCGATCAGCAGGTTCGTATCTTCGCCGAGCGCGAGGAAGACGACCTGGAAGAAGGCCAACCCCACGTCAGGGAGCGACTGCTTCGCGTCGAGCGGACGGTGTTCCTCCCGGCCGCGGTCGACATCGAAGACGCCGACGCGTCCTTCGAGAAGGGGATCTGCCGTATCGAGATCCCGAAGATCGAAGAGAGCAGGGCACACCGAATCGGGTTCCACTGAGTGCTCGGCCCTCCCGTCGAGGGAGACCCAGCCCCGGTCCGCTCAGTTCCCACTCGGCAGCCTCGGCGAGGCGGTCCGGGTCGCCGATGGATTTCCGATCCGCCGACCGCCTCGGGTCAACGTTTATCAGGGTGTCTTGCGCACGACTCCATATGTTCGACCGCGACGATCTCGGCGTTGATGACGGTGCTGCCGACGGCCTTGCTGCCGACGATCATTCTTCTCACCACGGTGTCAGGAGCGCAGAGCTTGCACCCCCGAACCGGGCCGCTCTCGACGCGCTCGAAGCCGGGATCGACGCCGCCCATCCGCGGTCCGTCATCGCGGCTCGCGTGACGATCGACGGCGACGAGCTCCGGGTCGCCGATCGGACCGTCGACCTCTCCGAGTACGACGAAATCGTTGTGCTCGGCGGCGGTAACGCCGCCGGCCGGGTCGCGGCCGCGCTCGACGAGCAGATCGGCGACCGCGTCGACGGTGGCGTCGTCGTCACGGACGACCCGGCGTCCGCGAGGGCCGTCGAGACGGTCGAGGGGACCCACCCGCTCCCGAGCGAATCGAACGTGACCGGCACGCGGCGGCTCCTCGACCGCGCCCGCGAGTGCGACGAGGGGACGCTCGCACTCGTCGCCGTCACCGGCGGCGGGAGCGCGCTCCTCACCGCACCGAGCGGCGACATCGAGCTCGACGAACTCGTCGACCTCACCGAGTCGCTGCTCAAAAGCGGCGCTCCAATCGAGGCGATCAACACGGTCAGACGCGCGATCTCCGACGTGAAGGGGGGCGGGCTGGCCGCCGAACTCGCGCCGGCGACGACGATCGGACTGGTGTTCAGCGACGTCACCTCCGACGATCCGGCGGTCGTCGCCAGCGGACCGCTCTCTCCGAATCCGACCGACGCGGCCGACGCGCTGGACGTCCTGAGCGACTACGATGTCGACGCGCCGAGCGCGGTCGTCGAGCACCTCGAGCGCGCGGCGGCCGAGTCGAGCGGATCGGCGGCGGGTCCCGGTCTCGATCACGTCTCGGTTCACGTCCTCGCCGACGGCTTCACGGCACTCGCGGCGGCCGCGGACGCCTGCGAGGACGCCGGCTACGACTCGCTGATCCTCTCGCGATCGGTCCGCGGCGAGGCGCGCGAGGCCGCGAAGACGCACGTCGCCCTCGCGGAGGAGGCCCAACGAACCGGGAACCCCGTCTCGCCGCCGGCGGTCGTCCTCTCGGGCGGGGAGACGACGGTGACGGTGGTGGGGGACGGGACGGGGGGGCCGAACCAGGAATTCGCGCTGAGCGCCGCGACCGATATCCCGGAGGGCGTCGTCCTCGGCGCGGTCGACACCGACGGCATCGACGGGGCGACCGACGCCGCCGGGGCGCTCGTCACGAGCGAGACGATCGCCGGCGAGGACGACGCGCGCGCCGCGGCCGCCGCCCTCGCCGACAACGACGCGTACCCGTACCTCGACGAGCGGGGCGCGCTCCTGGTCTCCGGGCCGACCGGGACCAACGTCAACGACCTCAGAGTGCTCGTTGTGACCGAGTAGCGGGGCTCGTTCGATTCGTCCGACCGAGAGTTGTTCCGGACGACGGGCTGGGGGCAGGATGACCGACGGGCTGGGGGCAGGATGACCGACGGGCTGGGGGCAGGATGACCGACGGGCTGGGGGCAGGATGACCGACGGGCTGGGGGCAGGATGACCGACGGGCTGGGGGCAGGATGACCGACGGATAGAATGGACGACTGGGTGTGGTCGGGAAGGGCGGAGGATCTGGGTCAGGCTTCGGGATCTCGCACGGTCAACAGTCCCTGCGCCATGAGCCGGCGAGCGATCACGACGAGCCCGTTTCCGAACCCCTCGCCGAAGATCGCTTGCTCGGATCTCGACACCGGGACGATCGTGCTCACCAGTATCGCAGATCGATCGACGAGGAGCAGGCGACCGATCGCGGTTTCGGCGTCCGTCCCGTCGTCCCCGTGTAGCCACTCCAGCCCCGACACGAAGGTCTTCGCGTGGGGGACCGCGGCCTGGATCTCTCGCTGAAGCGACTCGGCCGGCGTCCCGACGAGGAGGTCGACGTCCTCGTCGACTACGTTCAGGTTCTCCACGAGCTCAGCGGTGACCAACTCCTCGTCGGCGACCACGAGGACAACCTCCTCGGTCGCGCGTTCGATGAGTCGTCCCGTCCGGTTCTCGATCGCGTCCTGTCCGGACATCGCCCACACCTGCTGGATTTCGTGGCCACCGCTATCGTCGACGCCGTCGACCGCTTCGAGGGCGTCGCACAGTCGATCGACGCGCCCTTCGTACTCTTCGCGGAGCGTCTCCGTCGCCTCCTCGAGCGACACCGACCGAAACCGCTGCGGACTTGCGTGTTGAATTTCGACGAGCCCTTGCGCCTCGAGCACCCGTATCGCGTCGTAGACGCGCGTCCGGGGAACCTCGGTCAGCTCGCTGAGCCGCTTCGCCGTCGCGCTGGACAGCCGGTTCAACCCGACGAAACACCGGGCCTCGTACTCTTTGAGCCCGAGCTGCTGGAGGAGTTCGATCGCTTCCTCCGCGTTTTCAGTCGTATTCATGTGTCCCAACCACCCCGTCCTCGGGGTCCTCTGGTCATTCTCCCGGGGGACGGATAGGTATTGTTACTCATTTCGTAACACGTGCTTGGGACTATTCGCTATTTAGTGCGGTAAATCGCCTAACTATCTCCCGCCCGCTTGCTCACTGACTAGGCTTGTTATTCCACTCGTGACGATTCTCGTCGGACATGTTCCGCCTCGAATTCGGGGCATTCAGCGGCTCTCCTACTGTTACTCGGTTAATCACAACAACTATATCCCACCCCGGAACAACTGAACATTCAGACGCGGGCGACTACCGTGTCCCAGCACTTCCTGTTGCGTGCTGTTGTGACTCACCACGCGGCGTGACCCGCGACACCCGATCCGAACGCGATGAGCCCTGACCCGACTGAATCCCCCTCGTCCGCTGCGATCGACCTGCTCGAACGGTTCGGGCTGAGTACCTACGCCGCGCGGACGTACGTGGCGCTCGTCCACCTCGAGATCGGATCGGCGCGAGACGTGAGCGAGGTGACCGAGGTTCCCCGAACACGAGTGTACGACGCCGCCGACGAACTGCGCGAGCGCGGACTCGTCGGCGTCCGGGAGTCCTCCCCGAAACAGTTCTGGTCCGTCTCCCCGGACACCGCGATCCGAACGTTCGACCACGAGTACCGGAACCGCGCGAATCGGCTTCGAACGGCGCTCGCCGAACTCGAACCCGTCGACCACCACCGGGAACAGCGGGGCGTCTGGACGGTTGAGGGCCGGGCCGCGGTCGACGAGCGCGTCTGCACGTTCTTCGCCGACGCGGAGTCGGAGATCGTCTACGCGACCGTCGACGAGTTGGTCACCGACGACGTGCTTGACGCGCTCCGGGCGGCTGTGGAGCGAGGCGTCTCGGTCAGACTCGCGGGCGTCTCGGACGACGACCTCGCTCGCGCTCGCGGGACGACCGACGGCGTGCAGTCGTTTGAGCCGCCGTGGCCCCGATCGGCGACGTCGGTCGGCCGCTTCGCGATGATCGACGGGGGAACGACCCTCGTGAGCGCCCTCGTGGACGACGCAGCGGACTCGACCCATCGGCGATCGGAGACCGCGGTCTGGGGGAACGGCGACGCGAACGGCGTGGTCACGGTCATCAGCGCGATCTTCACGAGAAATCTCGACCGAGACGACGACTGACCCCCGTCGCCTCCCCGGAGATCCGACCGCTCCAGCCCGCCACTTAAAATGTCGCTTGCGGCGTGTTTTCAGCCAGCGCGTCCAACACCGATTCGATCCGCTCGTCCGGTCGATATTGGACGGTCCCGTCTTCTCGGTCGTACGTCACGACGTCACGGTCCGCGAGCATCGGCAGGTGCGCGTGCGACAACTGCACTCCGAGCCGATCGCGCTCTCCCGACCGCACGGATCCGGAACCGCCTTGCGCTTCGGCCGCGACGTCGATGAGTTCCTCGATCGTCGCGATGCCCGCCGGATCGCGACGCAAGTACCGAAGAATCTGTCGTCGCTGCTGATTCCCGAGCAGCCGGAGACACGCGTCGAGATCGTCGGTAGTCATGATCGATTGAACGATCGCCATCTACTTATCTTTATGACATTTTAAACCGTAATTGTTGTTTTGAGTAATTGGGTGACACCGAGATTCCGACGTCGCCCGCCGGCGATCGGTCGTCCCGCGAACCGCTCGCTCGTTCGGTCCGGGAGCTACCCCGGCGTTCACGCCGGGGAGGATGTCATGGTCGGTCGTCGGTCTGGTGGTGCGCTGCTCGCCAGTCGCCGGGGAGTTCGTCGCTGTACTCGTCGAGCCGTTCCACGAACGGGCGGATATCTGCGAACGCGCCGCCTCGCTTGACGACGCCTTCGTCGGGATCCCACGCGATGACGCCGGCATCCGCGAGTCGAGGCAGGTGGTTGTGATACAGTTCGACGGCGGCGTCGGTCTCCGCGTCGTCGAGCTCCACTTGGAAATCGTCGTCGGACTCGCGCTCGGCGAGTTCGAGGAGCAGTCGCCGCCGTCGATCGTTCGCGAGGAGCGCCAGCGCCTCGTTCGTCTCGATCCGGGTGAAATCTCTCGCCGATTCGTCGGGCCGGTCGATCATCGAACTCCCCCGTCCCCGACACGAGCCCCGCGGGGAAGCGGGTCGGTCGGGTCGCCGCTCGATCTGAACGGTGCGGCCGAGGCGGCCGGAGCGCTCGGCGCGTCCGGAGCGCTCGGCGCGTCCGGAGCGGCCGGCGTTCCGCGAGCAGCTCCGGTCGTCCCGGAGAGACCCCGGCTATCGTTGGCAGGGAACGCGTCGGGCATGAACGCAGCATTCCGCGCTGGAGCGTTTTAGTAGGCACCGCATACCGTTTCGGCACGCGCCCGCCGACCGGGGTCTGGGTGCTATTAACAAAGCGTCAGTCGTCGGTACGAACGGGTCTATGATTCCCAGACAGCTCGCCGTCGCCCTCGCCCGCACGATCACGCTCACGATCGACGGAGCCGCCGACCGATGACCGGGATCACCGAGATCCGTAACGGTCGCGTCGTCACGCCGAACGAGGTGATCGCGGACGGTCGGGTGGTTATCACCGGCGGCCGCATCGCCGAGGTGGGCGAGACGACGACAGCGCCGCTGTCTCGATCGAAAACGATTGACGCGAACGGTGCGACGGTGATCCCCGGGCTCGTCGACCTGCACGGCGACGACGTGGAACAGCACCTCTACCCGCGGTCGGGCGCTCGCGTCGACGTGGAGATGGCTGTCTCGATGGCGGACCGGGCGAACGTGATGAGCGGAGTGACGACGAAGTTCCACGCGATCGCGTTCGAGGACGCGCCGGCGGACGACCGCTCGCACGCGGACGCCGCCGAGCTGGCCCGCGCGGTGACGACCGCCGAGGGCACCCTCGGCGACAACAGGCTGCACGCTCGCTGCGAGCTGGTCGCGGAGAGCGTCGACGCCGTCGAGTGTCTGGTGGGCGACGCGGACGTCGACCTTGTTTCGATCATGCACCACGCGCCGGACGACGGCCAGTTCGACCGCGAGGAGTTCGAGCGGCACTACATCGAGGACCGGAACTGGCCGTCCGAGAGCGTCGCGCGGACGGCCGCGGCGCGGGAGGCGTTGTCCGAGTCGGCCCGTGCGTCGCTGTCCGCGCGGGTCGCCTCCGTGGCGGCGGCGATCGGCGTCCCGCTTGCCTCCCACGACGATCAGCGTGCCCGCGATGTCGATAGGATGATCCGCCACGGGGCGTCGATCAGCGAGTACCCGATCACCCGCGAGGCGGCCCGCCGCGCCGCGGATCGCGGATTGACCACCGCGATGGGAGCACCGAACCTCGTCCGAGGCGGGAGCCTGTGGGACAACCTCTCTGCCCGCGAGGCGATAGACGACGGGATCGTCGACGTGCTCTGTTCGGACTACCACCCGCCGTCCCTGCTCGCGGCCCCGTTCGTCGATACCGGCGAGTCGCTTCCGGTCCGGGTCAATCGCGTCACGCGGAACCCCGCGGAGGCGGTCGGACTTCACGACAGGGGGCGCATCGAGGTCGGCGCGCGAGCCGACGTCCTCCTCGTCGACGCGAGCGGGACGCCGACCGTCGAGCGGGCGTTCGTCGGCGGTACCGAGGCGCTCGCCGCGAGCGGCGCGACGCGTCGATCGCCCCGACCGCTCCCCAGACGCGGACCGGGATCGTGATGCCTCTGCGACTTCGTTCCAGCGGCTCTCCTCCGCGAATCAGAAGCTAAAAGTGCGGGCTCGCCGTACGTATACCACCTGATGACGTTACCTGGTTCTCGCGTACCGAGCGCCGACGATACAGTCATTGAGCTGAACGGTTCGACACACCGTCTCGCATGAACGGCGAGTCGGCTTCGACGATCCGCCGATACGACTGGGCCGACGTTTCCCCGTCCGTGGCGGTCGTCGAGACGCTGAGCGTCGCCATGGGCGTCGACGCGATCGACGTCCCGACGCTGAACGACGCTCTCGACACCGACGCTCTCGACGCGATCTGTGCGAACGGAGCGCAGGCGATCGAACTCACGCTGTCGTTCGTCCACGCGGGGCACGACGTCACCGTGCTCGGCGACGGCACCGTCATCGTCGGACCGTCCGACGAGCACGCGCCGTCGGCGAACCTGTCGGCGGGCGAATAGCTCTAGCGGGCGATTCGTTCCGCCGATTCTCGACAAAAGCGCCCGTCACCCGACGGCTTGGACAGGGGTAACCTGAGGGGGGAATTTGACCGTCGGTTGGTCGGGCGTTAGTTCTGAAGCCGGCGATCCCCTTCGTTATCAACAGCCTATCGTCCGCTCCGACGTGAATCGAACGGAAATCGCCGTCGATCGACGCGGATCGCCGGCCTTACTTCGAGATACCACCCGACTAACCAAGCGACAGTCCGTTCATCGGCGCACCATGTCGGAGCAAGGGTACTCGGCGGGGCCGAATCGACGGTGTGAGCGCTGCGGGTCGGCCGTCACTCCGCGGTTCGTTCGCGTCTTCGGCACGAAAGACGGGGTGTACGGCTGTCTCGACTGTCTCACGCGTCAGGAGCTCTCGGTCGGGGAAGCCGCGATTCGGCCGGACGAGGACGCGGCCGGTGTCCACGCTCGCTGGGTACCGGACGAACAACCACCGGATCGGTAGGCCGGAATACCGCCGGATCGACGGGCCGGAATATCTCCGCCTCGTAGGCCGGGGCACCGCCTGAATGAACGCAAACTCGGGCAAAATCGTCGACGCTCGGCCGTTCGATCGAAGACCGCTACTCCACGGTAACGCTCTTCGCGAGGTTTCGCGGCTTGTCGATCGCGCGGTCGCGGATCTCCGCGGCGTGGTACGCGAGGAGTTGTAGGTGGACGTTCGCGAGGATCCCGGCGAGCTCCGGGTCCGTGTCCGGGAACGACAGGTACTGGTCGACCGCGTCGCGGACCTCCGTCGCGGACTCCGGGCCGACGCCGACGATCGGCGCGCCGCGGCTCTGCGCCTCGCGGACGTTGTGGAGCGTCCGCTCGTCGTCGCGTCCCGTGAACACCGCGACGACGACCGTCGACGGCGTCACGAGCGCCAGCGGACCGTGCTTCAACTCGCCGGCTGCGAACCCCTCCGCGTGTTCGTACGTGATCTCCTTGAACTTCAACGCCCCTTCGAGCGCGACCGGGTAGCCGACGCCTCGACCGATGAAGAAGTAGGAGTCGGCGTCTGTGTACCGCTCGGCGAGCCGTGCGGCACCGTCGTCAGCGACGACGGTTGCGACGTCATCCGGCAGCGCACGCATTGCGTCCGAAACCGTCCCGCCGTCGGTGGCTCGCCGTGCCGCGATCGTCCCCTCTGCGGCGTCGCTGTCGGCGGATCTGTCGGAGTTGGCGGCCGTGTCGCGGTCGGCGGACGCGTCGAGCCCGACGGCCGTGTCGCGGTCACCGATCTCCTCGCGGCCGAGAGCGGTTCCGATCCCCGCCCCGTCGCACTCCAACCGATTCGCGAACAACGACAGCGTCGCCACCTGCGAGGAGAATGTCTTGGTCGCGGCGACGCCGATCTCCGGGCCGGCCCGGATGAACACCGCGTCGTCGGCCTCTCTCGCGGCCGACGACCCGATCACGTTCGTGACGGCGAGCGTGCGCGCCGGCGACGCGTTCGCGACGCGAAGAGACGCCAGCGTGTCGGCCGTCTCGCCGCTCTGCGTGACCGCCACCACCAGGGTCCGATCGGAGAGGGGCGTCGGGTCGTGCGCGAATTCGTTCGCGCGCATCGCCGTCGCGAATATCCCCCGCCGCCGGAGCAACACGCTCCCGTACATCGCGGCGTGATACGACGTCCCGCACGCGACGAAGACGACGGTCTCCACGTCCGCGAGGGCCCCCGGCGGGAACGCGTCGAGCGCGGCCTCGTCACCGATGCGACCCTCGATCGTCTGTCGGAGTGAGGTCGGTTGCTCGTCTATCTCCTTGCGCATGAAGTGACTGTACACGCCCTTCCGTGCGTCCCCCGCCGTCCAGCCGACCGTTTCGGTCTCGCGCTCGACCGGCCCGCCGTCGATCGTCGCGATCCGGTGGCCGTCGTCGTCGAGGATAACCACGTCGTCGTCTTCGAGGTAGACGACCCTGTCCGTGAACTCCACGAACGCGGGGACGTCGCTGGCGAGGTAGCGGGCGTCGTCGCCGATCCCGAGAACGAGCGGCGAGCCGTGACGAGTCGCGTAGACGGCGTCCTCGTCGGCGACGACCATCGCGAGCGCGTAGCTCCCCTCCAGTTGATCGACGGCCGACCGGAACGCCGTCTCCGCGTCGGTGCCCGCGTCGAGTTCGCGGGCGACGAGGTGCGGCACCACCTCCGTGTCGGTCTCGCTGGTGAATCGGTAGCCCTCCTCGCGCAGTTCGCGCCGGAGCGATTCGTAGTTGCGGATGATCCCGTTGTGGACGACGGCGACGCGCTCGTCGGCGTCCGTGTGCGGGTGCGCGTTAGCGTCCGACGGGGGGCCGTGGGTGCTCCACCGGGTGTGCCCGATCCCGACCGACCCGGACAGGTCTCGTCCGACGAGCGCGGCGTCGAGCGCGTCGGTCTCTCCCTCGCGCTTGCACACGCCGAGCCCGTCGTCGCTCCGCACCGCGACGCCGGCGGAGTCGTAGCCGCGGTACTCGAGGGTGCGAAGCCCCGCGAGGATCTCCCCGAGCGCGTCGTCCTCCCCGACGCGGGCGATGATTCCGCACATGTCAGGGCCTCCGATCTCGGTTTGCTGTCCCGTCGCCGCCGGCCGTTCGCGTGTCGTCTGGGTTCGTCTGTCGAATCATGAGTTGGGTTTCTCCGTTCCGAAACGCCGGAACGACGGAGCGAGATCCGAAGGTCCGGTGCTTTGTTATACGGACACAACCGCTTGACGCGGACGGAATGAGACTCGCCGGGCTCCGTCGAAATCCTCACCGAGAGCCATATCGGGCCCCGGTTTCGCTAATACAGAAATCGCGGTGAGCGATTCCGGGAGTAGGGATCGCAGACCGCCGTCGGCGACATGGTATTTAAATGAATACGCGCGGCAGCGACGACTGCTTATAAATAACCGAGGTGGTGGCGCGCCTCTGAGCGCTCGCTTAAAAGCGAGCGCAAAGAGCCCGCGAGGGACGCCGCGAGGACGAAGCCCGGCGCAGTAAGCAGGGAGGGACCAAAGGTCCTTCTTGAAGCCGGCGCGCAGCGCCGGCGACACCGCAGCGAAGGAGTGTTAACGACTGAGCGAGGAGCGCAGCAAGCCGCGCGAGCTCGTCGCGGCTGGGGCTTTGTAAGTGTTCACCGCGCCAGCAGCGATATATAAACAGCCGACAACAACACTACTCTTCCACTTATAAATGAACAACCCAACACAATGAGATCCATACTCCCGAAATCGACCGAGGAATCCCGTTCAACGCCCGGTTGTATCAGAAGAGAGTTTCAACGGAGCCGGCTCGCTGGAGTGTGCGGCCGCCGGATCGCCGATGACGATTCACACCGCTCGTGGTCGCGACTTGCGTGAACCGCCTCGGGGCTTGATCCCGAAGCGCTCGGCCTGCTCCGCCTGTAGAACGTCGCCGGTCGGGGCTGCTGACCGCGTCCGCCCGCCGACCGTGACCTACCGCTCGACCGCCGTCGACCAGTGGTACGCCGCGAGCCCGGCGAGCGCAACGAGGCTCACCAGCGCGACGATCGGGACGGGGCCGCTGAACAGCGTCGCTGTGAGGACGATCGAGACGCCGGACATCCCGGCGAGCCCGCCGTAGTATTGCGGCCACGACCGGCCGTCGTCCGCCGGCCGTTCGAGATACGTGTGGTAGGTGTCGGCCATCGGTCCGCGCTCGACGGTGCCACGGTTCTTGTCGAACTCCACGGCTCCGGCGTCGTGCATCTTGGGAAGATGACACTGGTAGAGGCCGACGTACACGCGCTTTCGCTCCTGAGAGTTGAGTGCGGTCGGCGGCTTGTCGTTCTCGATACCGCCGATGTGTTCGGACAGGTCGCTGAGCGTGGTGGAACCCCCCCCGGTCCTCGATCGCCTCCATCACGAGACGCCGTCGCCGGTTCCGGAGGACGTTGAACACGACGTCGAGCGAGAGCTCAGGCGTCGTTCGGCTGTCGTCCGCGGCTCCCTCGGTACCCGATTGTGTTTCGACGTTGTTCGTCTGTGTGACTTCTTGGCTCTGTTTGATAGCACTCATGGTAACTACGGACAATATTCGTTTCTGATTCCTTCGAGAGGCGATTCTGTGCCTGCACTACCCCGACCAACTCTCGCCGGCCATTCGCGGTCGCGGATCCCGCCCGAACCACTGATCGTGAAGGAGCGGCTGCCTGTCCTCGCAGCTCGCTTTTAACGACCACCTCGACCGCGTCGCACGGGGACCCCGGCTCGCCGAACGAGTTGTCCCGTGCGGCCGATCCAACTGTGATCGTCATCGTAACACTTCTCCCAAACAACAGGAACGTATTAAATCCCTCACACGCTTTTCGCTCCAATTTAGTCGGTAGGATAGTGTTAACAACGGTATGGAACGTGTGAACAGCCGAAAGATCGAAATTGTCGCGCTCGGTCCGGAGGTGGGAGTGACTCAGTTGGGATCGGGAGGACGGCGTTCGACATCGGAAAGCCCGCCATACGCAAGATCGGTGCCGATGATCTCGCCTCCATGTTGTGTGCGTGCGCAGCGTGGAGTGCGTCAAACGGAGTGATATCGTGATCATCGAGGTACGTTGCTGCCAGGAGGAGAATTTCCGCTTCGTTTGTCGACGACAATGGAATCATATCGAGCATATTTTCGACGAGTGGTGCGACGAAAGGCGGTGTTACGGCGACGAAAGGCGGTGTTACGGCGACGAAAGGCGAAGTTACGGCGATGAACCGTTCGGGGCGTTCCCGGTAATTCGATCTGACCGTATCGGCGTCGAGGGTAAGCCGAGCGGATAGTTTCTCCGAAATTGAGTGATAATCAATAACAATACGACGGGCTCGCGAGGGTCCTTCCGGTCGGGGACCCGGCGGTCGGCGAACGGCGCTCACCGCACGACTGACCCGGCGATCACAACCATGACAGACACGGACACGACGTACGGACGCGCGGAGCGGATAGCCGAATCGGTACGAACGCAGCTCTCCGAGGCCGAGGGGTCGCGGCGGAGCTTCTTGATGCGCTCGGCGGCGGCGGGCGGCGCGCTGCTCGCGCTCGGCGGCGGCACGGCGGTCGCACAGGACGAAGACGAACCGATGGACGGGGAGGACTCGTCGACGGCCGCGTTCGCGGACGAACCGGGAACCGACGTGGACGTGCTGAACTACGCGCTCACGCTGGAGAACTTGGAAGACGCGTTCTATAGCGAAGCGCTCGATGAGTTCGACGAGGACGACTTCGTTGAATCGGACGCGCTCGAGGAGTTCGAGGAGGAGATCCGGGTCGAGGCGTACGAGTACGTGGCGACCGTGAGCGAACACGAGTCGGACCACGTGGACGTCCTCACGCAAGTCGTCGAACTCCTCGGCGGCGAGCCGTCTCCGGCGATGGAGTACGACTTCGGTATCGAGTCCGTGGCGGACGTGCTCGAACTCGCGGCCGTGTTCGAGAACGCCGGCGTCGCCGCCTACGCGGGCGCGGCACCGTACATCGAGAGTCCGGATCTCGTGAGTGCTGCCGTCTCCATCCACAGCGTCGAGGCACGCCACGCCGCGGTGTTCAACCGCCTCACCGGCGAATCGCCGTTCCCGGAGGCGTTCGACCCTGCGATGTCGCAAGGGGAAGTGGCCGACGCCGTCGACGACTTCATCGTCGGTCCGCTCGACGAAGAAGAAGAGGAGGAGGACGAAGAGGAGGAAGAGGAGGAAGACCAAGAGGAAGAAGAGGAAATCCCGGAGGACGAAGAAGAGGAAGAAGAGACGCCTCCGGATGGTAACGAGACCGAGACGCCTCCGGACGAAACCGAGACGCCTCCGGGCGGTAACGAAACCGAGACGCCTCCGGGCGGCAACGAAACCGAGACACCTCCGGGCGGCAACGAGACACCCCCGAGCGAAGACTAACCGAGCCACCGCTCGATCCGCCCGTCCGGACGAGAACGGATCTCTCCGTCTGCACGGATTTTTCGGTAGCGAAACGAGGAACCCATCCGACTTTCGGGACGGGGGCACTCAACGATCGGCGGATTCGGCCGCGATCGCGGAGGCGATCCGTTCGACGTCCGCTTCGGTGAGCCGCTGGTGCGTCGGAAAGACGAGCAACCGCTCCCGGAGAGCCTCTGCTCCCTCGAACGACCGCTGTTCTGCGACTCGGTGTACCGGCGGCCAGGTGAACGCCTCGCAGGGGAGCCCGCGCCGGCGGAGCGCTCGGAGGTAGCGGAGCTTGGTCGCGGCGTCCGGTAGCAGCGCTGCCACGCCGTACGGCGACGCCATGTCGTGTGCCGCGGGGGTGACCACGTCGAGGACGGGATCGTCACCGAGCGAGGAGCGCAGCGAGCGGTACCGGCGGAGCCGAGTCGACTGCACGTCGCCGGGACGGCACCGCGCCAGCCCTCGCTCGGTGAGCCTCCCTGGGGAGGCGTTCGGTGACTCGGGGGCGACAGTAGAGAGCGTGACGCGCTCTGGATGCTCTATTTCCGGCTCCGGACTCAACGATATCCTCGCAAATCGCGCGGCTCGGACGGCCGCGGCGTCCGGGAGCGTTTTCCACTCCGCCTGCCGCCTCCCGGGCGGCGGCAGGTGAGCGCGACGCGAAACGATCAGTCCGCCGTTCGGCACCGGGAGCGTCTTGTGCAGGCAGAACAGCGCGAGGTCGCCGATCGATCCGAGCGGCCGGCCCGCCCGGTCGCGGCTGAACGCGGCGCGCGCGCAGTCCTCTATCACGATCGCGTTCCGCGAGCGGGCGGCAGACGCCAGCTCCTCGAACGCCTCGTCGACGAACCCGAGGTAGTGGACGAACACGACCGCGGCGGGATCGACGTCCTCGATCCGATCGCGGACCGCGCCGAGCGGTAGCGAGAGGTCAGAACTCACCGGATAGTATCGGACGTCGAAGCCGGCCGCGAGCACCGCCCACGCGACGCCGCCCGGGACGTACGCCGGGAGCAGCACCGTTCCGGTTTCGTCCTCCGCACACAGCGCCGCGTACAGTCCCTGCTTCGCGCGGGCGTACAGCCGCCCCTGGCCGGGTGGAATCCACCTCGGATCGGTGAACCACTCCGGCAGCCCCCCGGCGTCCGTGGAACGGTCGATCAGCCACCGAAGCCGGAACCGCGGACGGTCGATCGCGTGCGGGTCACGCATCCTCTCCGTTCGTCGATCCCCCGCCCGCGACGGCGGACTCCGCCACCGTCCCCCCGCGGCCCTCGCTTTCCCGCCGGCCGATCAGGTCGGTGATCCCCTGACGAAGCGAGACTCGCGCCTCGAACCCCAGTTCCGTCCGCGCCCGCTCGGTCGCGGCTCGGCTGTGGCGCACGTCCCCCGGGCGGGCGGGCTCGTGTCTGATCCCGGCATCGCTTCCGAACGCGTCGGCCACGATGTCGGCCAGCTCGCTCACGCTCGCGCTCTCGCCGGTGCCGACGTTGTACGACGTCCCAGTGTGCTCGGTCGTCGCGGCCGCGAGGTTCGCGCGCACGACGTCGCTGACGTGAACGAAATCGCGTGTCTGCTCGCCGTCGCCGTGGATGACGAGCGGCTGTCCCGCCTCCGCGCGTTCCAGGAACGCCTCGACGACCCCACTGTACGGACCGCGCTGACCGGGACCGTACGCGTTGAAGTACCGAAGGGCCACGATCGGAACCCCGTAGGACGCCTCGTAGGCCCGGGCGTACGTGTCGGCGGCGACCTTGTCGGCCCCGTACGGCGATCGCGGCGTCATCGGCTCGTCGACCGTCACGGGAAGCGAACTCGGGTTCCCGTACACCGCGGCACTGGACGCGAGGACGACGCGAGCGGCGGCGTCGCGGGCGGCCTCCAGCACGGCGAGCGTCCCGTCCACGTTCACTCGATGGGATCGAGTCGGCTCCGAGACGGATTCTTCAACGCTGACGACCGCGGCGAGGTGAAAGACCGTATCGACGCCAGTCATCGCGCGCTCCACGACCGCCGGGTCCGAGACGTCGCCCTCGATGACAGTCGCCGTCTCGGGGACCGCGTCTCGATCGCCGGTCGAGAAGTCGTCGAGGACGCGCACGTCATTGTCCACGGCCAATCGGGCGGAGAGGTGACTTCCGATGAACCCGGCTCCCCCGGTCACGAGCACCGTCCGTCCCCGGAGTTCGACGTCGCCTCCGAGTGACTCTCCCGCCCGGATCGCGTCGGACCGTTCGTCTGTCGGGGTCACGACTGGTCGCCTATCCGATGGGATTCGACGAGTTGTGCGCCTGTCCAGTGCCGATCGCCGTTCTTCGCCAGCGCCGGCTGAATCCGTTCGTACATACGGTTGGTGGCCGCCCCGACGGGACATTGTTACGCGCCGGCTACGCGATCACATCCGTTTTTGTCGCCGTCGACGCGGTCGCATCCACTTTGTGCGCCCATTTACGCGTCGTCGACGCGGTCCTCACGTTATCAGCGCATAGAGCCGCTCCGCGAACAGCATTCGATAGCCGCCTGTCCCAAGAGTGTAGTAGGGGACGAGGTCGGCACCGAACTTGCTCTTGTACCGGCAGAGCCGTTCGGTGTTCGCGCCGTAGAGGTCGTACGCAGTGACGGTGTCGCGGGGGGGATCGTCGGCGATGTCCTCGACGATCTGCCAATGGATCAGGCTGTTGACGGCGACGCCGTCGTGGACCGTTCGCCCGCCTCCCTGCCAGAAGTACGCCGCGTCCGGCGAGTAGAACACCGTTACTCCGGTGAGGTACTCGCCCGAACCGGTCCGAGCCACGTACACGCGGGCCATCTCGCCGAACGCCTCGTAGAGGTCCCGAACGTACGGCCACTCGAGGGGGAACGAGCGATCCTGCTCTTCGTATCGTCCGCGGGTCTGTTCGAACACGCGCCGCGCGGCGTCGACCCCTTCGCGCGTCACGGTCACGTCGAGCTCTCCGGCGTCGCGGATCTCCCGCCGGAGGCTCTTGCTGGCCCCCGCCAACAGCTCGTCGGGGCTGGCGGATTCCAAATCGAGCCGGTACGTGAACCGGGTGTCGAGCGAGAGATTCCGCCAGACGTACGGACGGGGGTCGGCGAACTCCGTCCCGCAGTTCATCGTACAGAGCGTATCGTAGTCGTCGAGTCCGAACTCCTCGACGACGAGGTCCGCGAACGTTCGAGCCACCTTCTCGCGCTTGCGACGCTTGGGGCTCGCGGGCATCACGACCGGTCCCAGCCGCGGCACGCCCATCCCGGGCGGCGGCGACGTGACGAGGGTCCCGATCGGGATCGACCGGACGAAAAGCGGCACGAGCCCGACGGCTCTGTCTCCCTTGAAGCCGCCGACGAGGCGGAGATCGCTCGCGGAGTGCTCGTCGAGGACGGACAGCACCTCGGGTTCGTGGAACCCCTCGATACCCGTCTCCGGGAGCGCGTCCGACCACTCGTCGAGGGAGAGCTGACGAAGCTTCATTCGTACCCGTGGCTCCGGATCCGCACCCGTTTGTTACTCCGGCCCTACCGCGCCGCTCCGCGTCCGCGAATCGACCGATTCCGCCCGAAGGTGCCGCTTTACAAAGCCGCTCTCCCGGACAGATGGAACCGAATCGGACGTGATCCCCGCCAGCCCACTTCGCCGAACTGTCGTCTTCTCATGTCGATAGCCGACCGCATCTCGCGCGGCGTCAGCGCGTCGCTCGGCGCAAATCTGCTCGACACGCTCGCAAACTCGCTGCTCATCGTCGTGCTCGCGAGGTTCCTGTTGACCCCGGCGGAGTACGGGCTGTTGTTTTACGCGCTGTCGGTCGTCGGCGGCATCGCCGTCTTCGGTGCGCTCGGAATTCCCTCGTCTGCGGGCCGGTACGTGACCGAGTACGGGGAGGTTGACCGCGATCAGGTGCGGCACGTGATCCGGTCTGCGCTGTCGTACCTCCTCGTGCTCTCCGCGATCGTCGGTATCGGCCTCTCGGCCGGCAGCGGGCGCATCGCGGCGGCGCTCAACGAGCCCGGGCTCGCGCCGATCCTCGCGCTCGGAGCCGGGTACGTCATCTTCGAGTCGCTCCGAACGCTCGTCGGCAGCGTGTTCCAGGGGCTCAACCGCGTCGATCTGAGCGCACTCGTCGCCGCGGTCTCGGCGGTGGCCCGCTTCGTGCTCGTGGTCGCGCTCGTGGGGCTCGGCCTCGGCGCGGTCGGCGCGTTCCTCGGCTACGTGCTCGGCTTCGCGGTGGCCACCGCGGTCGGTGGCACGATGTTATACCGGCGGTTCTACCGGACCTACGACCCGACGGTCCCCCGCGCAGACGGCCTCGTTCGCCGCCTGCTGGAGTACAGCGTTCCCTTGACCGCGACGCGCGGAGCGTCGGTCCTCAACAAGCGCGTGGACACGATCCTCGTCGGCATGCTGATCGGTCCGCTCGCCGTCGCGTACTACACCGTCGGAAAACAGGTGTCGCAGGTCGCGGTCACGCCGGCGACGTCGCTCGGGGCCACCATCTCGCCGACCGTCGGCGAGCAGAGCGCGGGGAACCAGCGATCGCGCGCCGCGCGTATTTACGAGCGCTCCTTCGAAGCGATCGTGATCCTGTACGTCCCTGCGGCCGTCGGCCTCTTCCTGGTCGCCGGACCGCTCGTCCGACAGGTGTTCGGCGTCGACTACGGTGGTGCCGTCCCGGTCGTGCAGGCCTTCTCGCTGTACGTGCTCCTCAACGCGATCTCGCGGATCACGAGCGACGCGCTCGACTTCCTCGGTCGCGCACGCGAGCGAGCGATCGTCAAGACGGCGATGGCGGTCACGAACCTCGGCTTGAATCTCCTCTTCATCCCGGCGTTCGGCGTCGTCGGTGCCGCGATCGCGACGGTGATAACCCACGCCGTGTACGTCGGGGCGAACGTGGTCATCATCTCCCGAGAACTCCCGGTCTCGTTCGACCGCGTCGCCCGGTCCGCCGCTCACGTCACGGTCCTCTCGGCGCTCATGGGGGCCGGTGTGGCGGCGTCGCTGCCGCTCGTGTCGGGTATTCCGTCACTCGTCGCGGTCGTCGCCCTCGGGGTCGCGATCTGGGCGGCGCTGTCGGTGGCGTCCGGGCTGGTTAACCCGGACGAAATACGGGGCTACTTCGCGTGAGACGGCGCTGTCAAAGCGTATGGGGGGCATAACAAACGGTGGGTGAGCGGTCAGACAGGGTACCGATGCTCAGGAACGCCGACACGCGGAAGCGGCCGGTCAGTCGCCGGCCGGGCGACGGAGCGGACTGATGCGCGTTCTCAACCTCGTCACCAACGCGGACTCCCGGTTCTTCAACCAACAGGTCGAGGTGCTGGAGAAGCGCGGGGTCGAACAGACGACGGTCGCACTTCCGACGCCGTTCGAGGAGGGGGACGGACGGCGGTCCGTCGTCGACTACCTCCGATTATTGCCGCCGACTCTCCGTCACTCGATGGGCGACTACGACCTGTTGCACGCCAACAGCGGACTCACCGCTCCGGCCGCCGTCCTCCAGCAGGGGCTGCCGACGGTCGTCTCGCTGTGGGGAACCGATCTGATGGGCCGTTACGGTCCTATCACCGAGCGGTTCTCGCGCCGGTGTGACGCGGTGATCGTGATGTCCGAGGAGATGGCGGTCCGGTACGGTACTGACTGCCACGTCATCCCGCACGGCGTCGACCTCGAGCGGTTCACGCCCGCCGACCGGGAGGCGGCGCTCGACCTGCTCGGGTGGTCGCCCGACCGTCGGCACGTGCTGTTTCCGTACCCGAAAGAGCGGACGGTCAAGGACTACCCCCGCGCCGAGCGGATCGTCGAAGCGGCCAGCCGCCAGGTCGACGCCCCCGTCGAGATCCACACGGTCACCGGCGTCCCTCACTCGTCGATGCCGACGTACATGAACGCCGCCGACGTCTTGCTTTTGACCTCCGTGCGCGAGGGATCGCCGAACTCCGTGAAGGAGGCGATGGCGTGTAATCTCCCCGTCGTCTCGACGGCGGTCGGGGACGTCTCGGAGCGCCTCGACGGCGTCTCGCTCTCGGTCGCGAGCGACGACGACGCGACGCTCGCCGCGGGGCTCGTCGAGGCGCTCGAAACCCGCCGTCGATCGGACGGACGGGAGCGAGCGTACGAGGTCAGTACGACTCGGATGACCGATCAGCTGCTCGACGTGTATCGCGACGTCGCCGATAAATAGCCGAGTGAACGCGCCGGCGACCGCTCGACCTGATGCGTTCGTCGCATCATTCGTCGCGCCGAGGCGTTCGTCGCACTTGCTTGTTCGTCGCATCGTTCGTCGCACCGAATTGTTCGTCGCGTTGGCCTCGTCGAGCGGCGCGTCGTGCGTCGTGCGGTCCGTCGAAACCGATCCGAATCAGTCTCGACGGCCGCTCACCGGTTGGAGACGGGATCGATGACGCCCGTCTCGTCCGCGATGATGAACGCCTCGCGGTCGTGGTCGTCGTCGTGATTCGAGACGAACACGCGGTGACGGTGGCCGAACCGGTCCGTCTCGGAGACGGTCCACTCGCCGACCGCGTAGCCGAGGTCGGCGATCGGATCCGGATCCGGCGTGACCCGTTCCCAGTCGTCCATCGACATCGGGCTCATGTTCACAACTCGGCGCTGTCGACGGCGACGTCGACGACGCCGTCGACGCTGAACGATGTTATCTCTCCGGAGTACCGGAAGCCGTCCACCCCCTTGGCGACGACGCCGGTTACGGTCCCGTCCTCGATGATGTCGTCCGCTTCGTCCCACCGGGAGTTGCCCTCCGAGCTGATCGATTCGTCGGGCTCGATGTCGCCGGACACTTCGATCGTGTAGCTCGCGATGGATTCGACCCGGGTCCCGTCGACGATGACGTGGTTCGAGAGGGCGCGGTCACCCTCGTCGCTGCCGTCGTCCCCGTCTCCGCCGTCCTCGCCGTCCTCGTCCGTGGACCCCTCGTCAGCGGTGTCGTCGTCTCCGTCGGCGTCGTTGTCCTCGTCGCTGACGCCGTACTCCTCGGTCAACTCGTCGACGCCGATCTCGTCGCCGTCGGCGTACACGGTGAGCGCGTCGACGTCCCCCGTGGCGGAGAACTCCGTGAGACCGCCTTCGAACAGGAAGGAGTCGCCGCTCTCGGCGCTCCCGCCGGCGGTGGCTCCGGTTGCGGTCCACGTGCCGTCGTCGTTCTCCTCGGCCTCGTCGCCGGGCGCGGAGCGGTTCGCGCGGTACGAGTCGCGGTCGTACAGCGGAGTGATGGGCCCCGTCGCGGTGAACGTGTACTCGAGGCCACCGGAGTCGGTGGACACCAGCACGAGCTCGGTCTCGCTGCCGTCGCTCGCGTCACCGGATCCGCTCGATTCGCCGTCATCCGTCGATCCGCCGTCGTCCGTCGATCCGCCGTCGTCGGCGTCGTCGCCGTCGGCGTCGTCGCCGTCGGAACCATCGCCATCGCCGGCGTCGGTGTCGCCGTCGTCGCTGCCGTCGCTCCCGTCGCTCGGGGTGCTATCGCCGTCCTCGGTCGGGTCCGACGGGGTGATCTCGTCGCCGGTGCTGACGTTTGTGAACCAGTCGGGAACGTCGAGGTCGCCGTCGCCGCTGACGGTGATGTCGTCGCCGGTCCACCCCTCTGCGCGCTCTCGCTTCTCGCCGATGGCGGCGACGTTCGAGTTCGCGTTGTGGACTCGCACGCCCTGCATGTGGCCGGTGCTCAGCGGGGAATCGTTCGACCACCGGATCGGGCCGCCGCCGCCGAGCTCCTCGCTCGAGTGGATGACGTCGACGTTCTCGATGAGCATATCCACGGAGTGCTCGTAGTTCGCGATGCGGATCCCGCGCTGGTTCCGGTGACCGGACTCGGCGACCGGAGCGGGGCCGTCGTTGAGCACGACGCAGTTGCGGACGACGCTCTCGCGCCCGCCGATGCGGATTCCCGCGATGTTGTTGTTGTGTACGAAGCAGTTCTCGACGACGACGCGCCCGCCGGCGTCCCTGCCGGGCGAGCTGGCGTAGATGCCGTTGTCGTCGAACCCCCTGATGTAGCAGTTCCGGATGACGGCCTCGCCGGCGTGGTCGCCCGGGCAGTAGAATGCCCGTCCGCTCGTTCCCGCCTCGGCCCCGTCCGGGAAGTTCCAGTTGTCGACAACGACGCGAGCGCCCTCCTCGGCCTCGATCCGGACCCGGGACGCCTCGACTTTCCCCCGGACGGTGAAGTTCTTGACCGCCACGGTACCTCCCGTCGCGACGATCACGTTCCGGTACTGTCCCTCAACGGTGTTGAGGATGACCTCGCCCTGTCCGATGACCGCGGCATTCTGGACGTCCCCGCTGAAGCCGCCGCCGCCCCAGCCGTACTCGCCGGCCGGCACGTGAACCTCGACACCGTCGTTGAAGTGCTCGTCGAGGTAGGGATCGATGCGGTCGCCGTCGGACAACCCCTCCTCGCCGAGGTCGACGACGGTGTCTGCGTCGACGCTCTCGAGCGCACTCGCCGCACCGACCGCGCCCGTCGCGGCGACGGCGGCTCCGGCTCCGGCGAGCTTCATGAAGGATCGGCGGCCGACCCCCGCGAGATCGTCGGTAGGCTCACCTTTCCGCTCGCCACCGTCGGTTCGTAGTTCGGTACTCGGCTCGTCGTCAGTATGGCGGTCTGCCATACACGAGTAGGATGACGTTACCATGCTGTAGCTATCGACGGGTTGCTTCGAGTCGATCCCGATTTACGCGTGGATTAAAACCATTTTGCTGGCTCCGCATTCGTTTCGTTGTCGTTTGCGTATATCACATCTCTTCGCTCGCCGAAAACTGACCGTCGTTCGTCGCGCGGAGTAGTACCACCATACCGAACCGTAGTCAGTTCCTTCTACAGGGTAGAACACTAATAACTACTGTTAGAAGCCTTCTACCCCTCGTTAAAACCGTCCTACCGGAGCGGTGCTCCCTGCTGAGGACACGCCAACCCCTCCGATTTCCCCACCCGATCCCCTCCCTTTACTCATCACTTCGTCGCCGGCGGTCTCGTCTCGGTACTACGGACCCGGGGCGGAGGGTCGGTCGGTGCTCCCGCCTCGGGGAGGAGAATCGGTTTCCACCGTCTGATGGGGCGTCGGGCCGTGGTCGGTCGATGCCGCCCCGTCGATACCTGCTGCATACTAAATACCGTCGTGGCGGTCGGAACGCACATCATGGATGGACACGCGGCGGATCCCCTCTCGGCGCTTCGAGCGGGGCTTTCGCGGGCCGAGATCGCGGTCAGACGCCTCGGTGCGGCGACGGTCGAGCGGTACCCAGCGCTCCGAACGCCGGTGCTTCTGGCTTGGACCCGGTACATGCTGGCGTACGGCGCGTGTCGCGCGCTGGCGACGACCGTCCGCGGGAACCACCGGGCCGCGGTCGATCCGTTCACCGTCGTCGAAGTCGACCCCGACCGGATTCGGTTCCTCGTCGAGTCGGACGGGTACCCCAACCAGATCCGACGCGAAAGCGTCTTTCCGCCGCCGAAGTTCAAACACGCGGGCGGCGTCGACGGCGGCGACTGGGACGCGCTCGACCACCGGTTCGAGGACACCGAACTGTACCGGGGGTTCGAGGCCCGATTCGAGCGGCGTGTTCCGTGGCGGGAGACGGCGTTCTATCGGACGTCCGTGGAGTACATCGAGGGCGGGACCCCGCTCTGGGGCTGCACCACCGAAGCGGAGTTCGAGCGCCGGTGCGCGTTCGTGGAGTCCCTGTACGACGCGATCGCGACGAACGGCTACCGATCGCAGGCGGAGCTGTCGGCGACCGACTCGCCGGACTCGGACGGGAACGCCGTGCGAACCGTCACGGACGAGATCGCCGTCTGTGTGGGGCGGGGCGGAGAACTGTTGTTCATGGACGGCCGAAACCGCCTGGCTATCGCCAAGCTCCTCGACCTGGACGCCGTTCCGGTCTGGATAATGGTCCGCCACGAGGGCTGGCAGCGCGTCCGCGACAGCGTCGCGGCCGATCCGTCGCGGATCGCGCTCCTTCCGGAACGACTCCGGACGCACCCCGACCTCGCCGGCGTGCGCTCCGGTGCGTGGGATCGCCGTCGGCCGCGGCGTCGAGCCGGGCTGCTTTGAGGAGAGTCACTCCGGCGAGATCGCGCCGTTCGAACATCGACATCGATCCGCGCATTCGCCCGTCGGATGGTCCAGCCGCTCGTACAGGTCTCTCGGCGGCCCGACCCACGCGCCCATCTCTTGGGCGCGTTCGATCAGCCGCCGATATATCGGCGCGTGCTCCGGCGTGTCGGCACAGAAGAAACGAGGATGCCACAGGACGGTCATCACGGCGGCGTTCTCGTGCGCTTCCGCGAGGAGTTCCTCGCACGCGTCCCACGCCCGCTCGGGCTCCGTGTCGATCGGGAGGGAGAGCTCCATCGCGGTCAGCGGGAAGACGACGAACGCGTCGTCGAACGGGCGGCGGAGGCCGTAGCCGTGCTGGAACCCGTACGCGGTCGAGGAGCCGAGAGACGCGTCGTACGCCAACCCAACCGCGGCGTGATGCTCCCACGTCTCCGGGATGGAGAGGTTGAGGTGGTGCTGTCGAACGCCGCACACCGGCCGGCCGAGAACCGACTCCAACTGTCGCTTCTGCGCTCTGAGCGCGGCTTCGTCGCGGTAGGAGTTGTACGATCCGTGGAGCCCGATCTCCCATCCCCCGTCGTCGAGGTCGCGGATCACTTCGGCGATCCGCGGGTCGGTGACGTCGTACCGCCCGGCATACCGCGACCAGGCCGTCGGATTGAGCAGCTCGTATCGGGGCCGATCCGTGAACAGCGACTCCTCGTCGAGGAAGTAGAACGCCGATCGGACGCCGAGATCGGATTCTATCGACCGAATCAGATCGAACGACCAGTACGGGTTCCGACCGGGGAGGAGGTCCCCGATCTGCGAGAGGTCGCGGTCCCGAAGGGCGTAGTACGGTGCCTGATACGTCTTAAAGGGGCGGTCAACGTCGTGCGTGAGACACAGTGCGAACGATGCGTCGTCGGGGATCACCTCTCGCCGCCGGACGGCGACCTCTCGCTCGTCGACCGTCTGCGGTTCGCCGAAGTTACTCATCCGCGACCTCGAGTACGGTCTCGACGATGTGGTCCGTGACGTCTACTGCGCCGCGAACGTATGCGTCTCGCCGGCGTCGCCACCGCTCTCCGGAATCCGGGTCGGCGGCCAGCTCCGCGGCGCGATCGACGGCGGCCGACTCGTCCGCGACCGACTCGACGAGCCCGGCCGCCCCGAGCACCGCGAAGTTGCTGAACTCGTCGGTGGCCGCGTACGCGCCCGAGCGGACGACAGGAGTACCGAGGAGCCCGGCCTCCGTCGCCATCGTGTTCGAGTCGGTGACGAAGAGCGCCGCCTCGGAGAGCAGGTCGTGCATCAGCGCGGGCGGGACCGGAACCGCCTCGGCGGGAGGGTCCGCCTCGCCGGCGGCCTCGTCGGAGACGTACACCGGTCCCCGCCCGGCGAGGGTCTCGACGAGCCGCCGCCGCGCCGCGGGACCGATCCCCGTCAGCCCCACGTCGTGATGCGCGCCCATCGAGACGAACCGCAACACGAAGTAGGGGGAATCGGGGTCGACGCCGTGTTCTCGGAGCCGATCGCGATCGGGCTCGAACCGATCGGGATGGAGGTACGCGAGTTCCTGAACGCCCGGGTGGCGTCGGTGGGGAGCGCCGAAGTCTGCCTCGAACGACGCGGGCGTGCACAGCCGGTCAAGGAACGGCGCGAGCGCTCCGGCCAGCCGGTTCGTCCCCTCGTGGTCGTGGAACGCGACGCTCCCGGCACCGGTGAGGGTCGCGCTCGCGACCGCCGTCGGACTCAGCCGGCTCACGACGACGTCCGGGTCGAACCGCCGGTCGTACCGGAGCGTCCTGACGCCCCGGAGAGCCCACTCAGAGACCAGCGCGGCCTTGCGGTCGCCCATCGCCGACAGGACGGTGTGCGGGACGTCGAACGCGTCGAGGAGGTCCGTCGTGAGCTCCTTGTCCCTGGAACTCACGACGACGCGGTGGCCGTCGTCCGCGAGCTCGCGGATCGCGTGCCGGAACAGGTGGACGTGCGCCGGGTGCGTCACGTCGAAGTGGATCCGACTCATCGGTCCATGTCGGGCGACCCCGCGGGCGGGCCCTCTCCGTCGAGCGCGATCGCCCTTCCGAGGGTGTACTCGCGGTGATCGGTCCCGTCGAGGTCGACGGCGTCGTGACAGTCCAGCACGACCGTCGGCTCCAGCGCGTCCCAGTCGAACGCGGAGAACTCCTCGTGAGGCGTCACGGCGACGACGGCGTCGTACGCGGATCCCGCGGCTTCCGCCATCGACACCGGAGTCGCGGCGAACCCGGTCAGGTCGCCGACGAGCGGGTCGCAGACATCGACCGTCGCCCCGCCGCGGGACAGCTCCTCGATCAGCTCGTACGACGGGCTGTTTCGCAGTTCGTTCACGCCCGGGCGATACGTGACGCCGAGCACCAGCACCCGAACGCCGTCGAGTCCGCTCGCGCTCGACTCACTCGATCCGGTCCCGGCCGGATCGCGATCCGTCGTCCCCTCGCCCGCCGCCGAGGCGTCCGCCGCTGGGCCGTTCACGGTCGAGACGTCCGCCTCCGTCCGAAGGATCGAGCGGAGTCGATCGACGGCGTGAGTCGGCATCCCGTCGTTGACCAGGCGGGAGATCCGAACGAGCGGGCTCTCCACCGCGAACTCCGAGAGCAGGAAGTGCGGGTAGACGGGAATGCAGTGCCCGCCGACGCCGGGCCCGGGCGAGAGGACGTGGCTGTACGGTTGGGTGTTCGAGGCGGCTATCGCCTCCCGGACGTCGATCCCCATCGAGTCGGCGTACCGGGCGAACTCGTTCGCGAGCGCGATGTTGACGTCGCGGTAGACGCCGCCGAACACCTTCGTCGCCTCGGCGGTCGTCGCGTCGCGCACGGGTATCACGTCGTTGTCCGTCACCTCGCCGTACACGAGATCGGCGACGCGAGTGCTCTCCGCGTCGACGCCGCCGACGATCTTCGGGTACGACTCCGTGATGTCGCGCAGCGCCCGTCCGCTGGCGGTCCGCTCGGGACAGAACGCGACCCCGAACGCCGCTCGATCGAGGCCGCTCCGCTCGGCGAGCCGCGGGGCGATGCGGTCGGCGCACGTGCCAGGCGGGACCGTCGACTCGACGAACACGGCGTCGCCCGGGTCGATACCGGTCGCGATCGCGTCGACGACGGCGTCGACGATCGACAGGTCTCCCTCGTTCTCCTCGGTGAGTAGCGTCGGGACGATGACGACGTGGATCGACGCCTCGTCGGCCGCGACCTCGGGGTCGCTCACCGCGCGGAGGGATCCGTCGTCGACGCGGTCGGCGACCAGCCCGTCGAGCCCGGGCTCGCCGCGCACGTGCGACTCCCCCGCGTTCACGGACTCGACAACATCGGGGTCCACGTCCGCCCCGACGACGTTTCCGGTGACCGACGCGAGCACGGACGCGACGGGGAGCCCCATCTTCCCGAGCCCGTAGACGGCGACCGGTACGTCGCCGCCCACGAGGGCCCGCCGCTGATCCGCCGTATCGGCGGACGCGTCGTACAGGCGGTCGACGCCTGCCTCGTCGCGCCCTTCGGACGGAGTGGTCGGGGCGGTCTCGGAAGCCGGGCTGCCGGTCGAGTCGGTCGTCGATGAGTCGGGTGTTCGTTCCATGGAAGTGTCTCGCGGGTGCGTCACGGCAGATCGTTCGGGCCGCTCAGCGGCTCGGACAGCGGGCGAATGACCGCGGGCGCTCCGACGGCGAGCGTCGCCGGCGGAACGTCGTCGGTGACGATCGCGCCGGCGGCGACGAACGCCCCCTTTCCGACCGTGACGCCGGGGAGGAGCGTCGCGTTCGCACCGATCGAGGCGTGGGATTCGATCGTTGGCCCGTCGAGCGGCGCGTCGGTTCGAACCGGGTAGGGGTCGTTCGTCAACACCGCGTTCGGACCGACGAACGCGTCGTTCCGTATCGTCGTCCCGGTGGGGACGTACACGCCCGTCTGGAGGCTCGTCCGGTCTCCGACGACGGTATCGCCGTCGATCACCGTCTTCGTCCCGATGACGACGTCGTCGCCGATGACGGACCCCTCGCGAATCACGGCGTCGTGACCGGTCGTCAGGTCGTCCCCGACCTCGACGCCGGCGTACACGACGGTTCCGGACCGGATTCGAGCCCGGTTACCGATTCGGGTCGGTTCCGCGCTCGGCTCGCCGGCGCGGAGCCTGACGCCGTCGTCGATCAGACAGCGCTCGCCGAGTACTAGTTCGGATTTCGAGACGACTCCGGCACCCGCGTCGGGGGGCGCGTCCGCTCTGCCCTCGGCGTCGGGGGGCGCGTCCGCTCCGATCTCTGTGTCAACGTGCGAGTCGCTCACGGGCGATCACCCGGACGCGACGGGATGCGCTCGCGACGGATCCGGACCGTCTGCGGTTCCTCTGTGTCGGTGTCGGGGATCGTTCCGTACATTGGGTATCGCTCGCCGAGCGGCGAGTCGTGTCCGGGAGGATCCGCGGTGACGGCTTTGTTATGCGACGCTTTCCGGCTCGCCCCGTTCGTCGGAATCGGGCGATAGGTCGGCTCCGAGTCTCAGGACCTCGGCTCGACGGATCGGGCCCCTCGCATCGGATCGGCGGACGCGCCCGCCGTTCGCGGCGAGCCTGACGACGTGCCTCGGCATACCCGGTGGCGTGGCTCCTCATAACAAAGCACCGAAACATCGGCACGGTGTACATGCGCGTGCTCCCGCGGACCAACTGCCCGGCAGACCACCGTCCCGAGGGGATCTGAGCGTGGGAACGTTCGTCCTGTCGATCGACGCGGAGCTCGGCTGGGGCCGTTACGACGACGCATCGCCGCCGTCAGACCGGCTGGAATCCGGACGGGCCGGCTGGGCGACGCTGCTCGATCTGCTCGACACGTACAACGTGCCGGCGACGTGGGCCGTCGTCGGCCACCTCTTTTTACCCGCGTGCGACCGCGTCCACGCGACCCACCCCGCGGGCGACGAGTGGTTCGCGCGGGAACGAGACGAGTGGGCCGACCGACCGGACCTCCGGTTCGCCCCCGACCTCATCCGCGCGATCGACGACGCGAACGCCGATCACGAGATCGGCTGCCACTCGTTCACGCACGTCGATTTCGGGGACGATTCGACGACGACCGAGATCGCCCGAGCCGAACTCGTCGCGGCGCTGGAGGCGGCGGCTTCGTCTCCCGTTTCGGCCGCGATGACGTCGGTCGCGTTCCCGAACGACAGCGTCGGACACCGAGACGTGCTCGCGGAGTGGGGGTTCACCTGCTACCGCGGCCCCGCGCCGGATCGCGAGCGATTCGCGCCGTCGCTGTTGCGTCGGCTCGGCGACGCGACCGTCGGCCCCCCGCCGATCGTCGAGCCGACGATCGACGAGTTCGGTCTCGTGAACGTCCCGGCGTCTCTCCACCTGTTCGAGCTCGACGGTCCCGCACGGCGGATCTGCGAGCGCGTGGTCGGCGATCCGGCCGTCGCCGCGGTCCGTCGCGGCATCGACGCCGTCACCGAGGAGGACGGGGTGTTCCACGTCTGGCTCCGTCCGAACGACCTGATCGCCGACGAGGACGTCGAGCGGCTCCGGACGGTGCTGGCTCACGTGGCCCACTGCCGGGACTTGGCCGGACTTGAGGTCCGAACGATGCGCGAGGTGAGCCGGCGCGTCGAATCCCGCGTCGAGCCGAGTGCCCGAACGTGACCTGCGTGACCGGATCGACGTCGGACAGGCCGACCATAACAAAGCCGGAATCGGGAAATACCCGGCGTATGACTGCCACCTCGACGTCCGGTCTCGACACGCTCGTCGTCGGGATCGACGCCATGAGCCGCGATGTGCTCTCTCGACTCCCGGACGGAACCACGCCGACCGTCGACGCCCTCGTCGCCGGCGGAACGAGCGGGGACTTGGAGGCGCAACTCCCGCCGTGGACGCCGAGCGCGTGGCCGTCCATCTACACCGGCGTCAACCCCGGAAAACACGGCGTATACGGGTTCCTCCGGTTCGAGGGATACGACTGGAAGATCGTCGACGCCACCGACGTTCGCGAACACGCGATCTGGGAACTCCTCTCCCGCGAGGGCTACCGAAGCGTCGTCGTGAACGTCCCCGTGACGGAGCCGCCGGCCGCGTTCGACGGGGCGCTCATTCCCGGGTTCACCGCGGCGGAGAGCCCCACGTGCCACCCGGACGGTCTCCTCGACGAGGTTCGCGAGTCGATCGGTGAGTATCGGTTGTATAACACCCAGCTGACGGAGGGTGCGACACGCGACGAGCGGGTCGACGGGTACGAGGAGCTGATCCACATGCGCGGCGACGCCTTCCGATACCTGCTCTCGCGGGAGGACCCCGATTTCGGGTTCCTCCAGTTTCAGCAGAGCGACACCGTGTTCCACGAGTTCCCGGCGGACGACGACGCGACGTCGCGGGTCTACGCCGCGATCGACGACGAGATCGCTCGCATCCTCGAAGACCACGACCCGACGAACGTCGTGCTCGTGAGCGATCACGGGATCGGCCCCTGCGAGCGCACCGAATTCCGCGCGAACGCGTTCCTCCGCGATCGCGGGTACGCCGAGACGGCGGCGGACGCCGAGAAGCCGTCCTGGTCGCGGCTCGCCACGGAGACACTTCGAAACGGCGAGCGTCCCCGCCGAGCCCCGTCCGACGGCATGGGCGACGAGAGCGACGCCCGCGCGGAGTCGTCGTCGGTGGCGGCTCGCGCCCTCTCCGCGGCCGCTCGCGTCGGCCTCACGAGCCAGCGGATCGGTGCCGCTCTCGCGGTCGTCGGGCTCGACGACGCGGTGTTACGGCTCGTCCCGGGCGACCTCGTCAGAGCCGGGTCCGAGCACGTCGACTTCGGTCGGTCGCAGGCCTACGTGCGCGACCGGATCGAGCTCGGCGTTCGGATCAACCTCTCAGGCCGCGAGCCCGCCGGCGTCGTCGAGCCCGAGGCGTACGACCGCGTTCGGTCGGAGTTGATCGCGGCGTTGACGGACCTCCGAGCGCCGGACGGTGACCCCGTCTTCGACGCCGTCATCCCCCGGGAGGACGCATTCTCCGGCCCCTACGTCGACGACGCGCCCGACATCATCACGGTTCCCAAGGAGTTCGACGTCTTCCTCTCGGCGTCGGTGCTCGACGACGCGTTCGGCGAGCCCCGCGAGCCGTGGACCCACAAGCTCCACGGCCTCGTCGCTGTGTCGGGGCCGGGCATACCGGCGAGCGAGACACACGGTGCTCACGCGCTCGACGTGGCACCGTCCGTGCTGTCGCTGCTCGGCGCGCCGGTCAGCGATCGCATGGACGGGTCGGCGCTTCCGGTGATCGAGGAGACCGACCCGACCGCGTACCCGCCGTACGCGGGGGGAGGCGACGACGCGGACCGCGTCGGAGCCGAGGTAACCGACCGCCTCTCGAACCTCGGGTACTTGGAATGAGCGTCGAGGTAGAGCGGCTCGACGACGCGGGCGCGTGGGACGCGCTCGTCGCTCGCGCGGACGAGACGACCCCGTTCCACCGTCGCGCCGCGCTCGACGTCATCGCGGCCCACAGCGACACCGATCTCCACCCGCTCGTGGGGTACGTCGGCGAGGAGCCTGCCGGGCTGTTCCCCGTCTTCGAGCGGAGCGTCGGACCGGTGAGCGTCGCCTTCTCTCCGCCGCCGAACCTGAAGGTTCCGTCCCTCGGTCCGGCGACGTTCGCCGATCCGGCGATGAAGCGACGGAAACGCGAGCGGCGACACCGACGCTTCGTGGAGTCCGCGCTGTCGGTCGTCGACGACGAGATCGCCCCGTCGTTCGTCACCGTTCGCGCCGGCGTCGGATACGACGATCCCCGACCGTTCGTCTGGAACGGATTCGAGCCGACCCCGCGGTTCACCTACCACGTCGACCTCACGCCGGGGCAGGATTCGCTGCTCGCTGAAACGAGCAGCGACCTGCGTTCGAACCTCCGAAAAACCGACGACGATGCGTTCGAGATCGTCGACGGCGGCCGCCCCGGCATGGAGCAGGTCGTGGTGAACGCCCGCCGGAGACACGAGGAACAGGGAATTTCGTACGGCGTGACACCGGCTTTCGCCAGGGACCTCTCGCGCGCGATCCCGGAGGCCGTGACCGCGAAGATCTGCAGGGTCGACGGCGTGTTCGCCGGCGGCACCATCGTTCTCTCCGACGACGACACCGCCTATCGGTGGCAGAGCGTGGCCGACTTCGACGCGCCGGTCCCCGCGGGGGACCTCCTCGATTGGCACGTCATCCGCGACGCGATCGACCGCGGGCTGGAGACCTACGACCTCGTCGGTGCCAACAACCGGCGGCTCTGCGGATACAAATCGAAGTTCGCGCCGGACGTGGCGACGCACTACCGACTGCAACGGAGCGGCCGTCTGATGGACGCCGTTGCGAACCTGTACCTGCGGGTGCGGTGACGGTCCATGACCGACACCCCGCCTTTCTCGACCGACATCTCACCTTCCGTGACCCACACCGCTCCCACCGACTCGTCCGACCGAATCGAGATCGAGGCCGTCACCGACTCGGACCGCTGGAACGAGCTGGTCGACGCGTCCTCGACGGCGACGCCGTTCCACAGATTCGAAGCGCTCAGAGCCATGGCGACTCACTCGTCGGCCGAACTGCACCCCCTCGTCGGCCGGTCCCGGTACGGTCCGATCGGTCTGTTCCCGGTGTTCTCTCGGCGTTACGGCCCGGTGACGGTGGCGTTCTCGCCGCCCCCCGACCTGAAGGTGAGCTACCTCGGACCGGCGTATCTTCCCGACGAACCCGCGTCGAATACCCCGTCGGAACGGCTCCGCGCGGCGTTTCTCGACGCGGTGACCGACCGCTTGGCCGATCGCGTCTCCCCCCGGTACGTCCACGTTCGGACCGCTCCGAGCGACGACGACCCGCGCCCGCTCGTGTGGAACGGCTACCGACCGGTCCCGCGGTACACGTACGTGGTCGATCTGACCCGATCGGTCGATGACCTGTTCGCCTCGTTCAGCGGCGATCTCCGGGAGAACGTCCGCGGGGCGGACGACGAGGACTACGAACTGACGGCGGGGTACTTCGGTGACATCGAGCGCATCGTCGAACGCCTTCGCGCTCGCCACGACGCTCAGGACGTGTCGTATCCGCTCCCCGCGGCGTTCGCCGAGGACCTGTACGAGGCGCTGCCGGACGGCGACGTGCGCGTCTCCGTGTGCCGGGCCGACGGCGAGTTCCTCGGCGGACAGATAACGCTGGAGAACGACACGACGATGGTAGCTTGGCAGGGGGTCGGCGATCACGAGCACGACCTCCCGGTCAACGACCTCCTCGACTGGGCCGCCATCAAGGACGCACGAGAACGGGGGATCGAACGGTACGATCTCGTCGGCGCGAACGACCCGCGGCTGTGCGGGTACAAGGCCAAATTCAACCCGGCTCTCGCGTCCTATTACTCGCTCGAACGGAGCGGTCCCGCCGTCGATCTGCTGAAACGGGGATACCGCTTGGGACAGGAAATCGGTGCCCGAGCGGAACGGCGGCTCCGGCGGTGGGATCGGTGAGGGACCGATCGGAGACGACGTGCGGGGGCGATCGGACGCCCCCAGGCACCGCGCGGAGGGCCGCACTCACCGCCGGGTTCCTCGCGCTCGGGGTCGGCGTCGCGTTCGCGCACGGGCAGCCGGGCCACGGGTACGAAATCGACGTCTACCGGTCGACGCCGATCGGCTACTGGGTGGGCGTCGCCGTCGGCGGAACGATCGCCGTCGCGATCGCCGCGTTCGGACGCGGATCGCGTCGGGAACTCGACGCCGCCTCGCTGCTCGGGACGCTATCGGTTCTGTCGATAGTCGCACTCCCGCTGCTCCGGTCGTATCGCTACTACGGCGGCGGCGACTCGCTGACGCACCTCGGGTGGGCGCGGGAGATGCGAGCAGGCGTCATCGACCCGGACGCGGTGTTGTATCCGGGGATTCACACCGCGTCCGCCTCGCTGTCGGCGGTATCCGGAATCGAACTCACGCACGCGCTGTTGCTTTTCCCGCTTTTCTTTTTCCCACTCGTCTTCGTTCTGGGGTCCACGCGTTTCGTGAGCGCCCTCTCCAACTCGGCGTCCGCCCGCGGGATCGGCACCATGGCCGCGCTCTGTTTCGTTCCGATCAACAAGGTGAGCGTCCACGCCTTGGCCCACCCGTCGAGTCAGGCCATCCTCTTCCTTCCGGTCCTTCTGTTCCTCTTGATTCGGTACCAGCGGACCGACGGCACCGCGTTCCCGTTGTTCGATCCGTTCGGGTCGGCGTTCGCGCTCGGCTGCCTCGGGCTGATCGTCATTCATCCGCAGGAGGCGATGACGCTGCTCTCGATGCTGGCGGCGATGGCGGTCGTCGGGACGATCGCTCGTCGATACCGCCCGACCGGAGAGCTCGCGTCGGGGCGCTCGCTGTCCGTGCACACGATCCTCCTCGGCGTCGTTCTCGCGATCTGGGTTGCGCGGTACGACCGCGCGCGGGACCGGGTCGCGTACGTCATCGAGAGCCTCCTGCTTCAGACTCACGAGCCCCTGAGCGAGACGGCTGCGCGCGGGAGCACGCTCGGGCTGCTCGGCGGGAGCTTCGAGGAGTTGTTCGCGAAGCTGTTCGCCGTCACGCTGGCGTTCTGTCTGCTCGCGGCCGGCCTGTTTCTGGCGAGTTCGATCCGCGTCGCTCGCTCGACGTCGGACGATCGGGACGCCGTCGTGAGCGCTCTCGCGGTCGGACTCGCCCCCCCGACGCTCGGCGCGCTCGTCATCTTCGCGGCCGATCAGGGCGATCACTACTTCCGGTTTCTCGGAACGATCATGGTCCCGGTGACGCTCGTCGGTACCCTCGCGCTCGTCGGCGTCGTCGACCGGTTGGAGGCTCGCGCACGTCGGTCCGGACTCGGAGTGACTCGGACGCACCTCCGGGTCGCGCTGGTCGTCGTGCTCGTCGGATTTCTCGCGCTGCAGGCCGTCGCGGTCCACCAGTCGCCGTACGTGTACAAATCGAGCCAGCAGGTGACGGGCGGGGAGCTGGACGGCTTCGAGACGGTCTTCGTGTTCCACGACGAGGAGACGCCGCTGCTCGGATTCCGCTCGGGATCGGGTCGATACGCCGACGCCCATTACGGGAGCCACACCGCACAAAACGACCCCGACTTCTCCGGCTATCGCGACGCGATTCCCGGTGAGGTGTTCTCCGAATCGCTGACGACGCACTACGACTCCGACCGCTACCTGGTACTGTTGGAGGGGTACGAGCGCATCGAAGTGGATCTGTACCAGGAGGTCCGGTACACGCGGGAGGGATACCGGACCGTCGAAACGTCGCCGGCCGTCGATCGGATTCAAGACAACGGTGAACTCGAACTGTACCGAATCTCGCCGCCCACGTCGTGATCGGGACCGGTGACGCGGTCGGTCACGCCTCCGGGTCCGGGGACCGGTCGCTCACGCGATCCGGGCCGGCGGCGCGGTCGGTCACTCGCTCGCGGGTGTCGCGACGTAGTAGGGCCGGTTCTCGAAAAACCGCGCGATCCCCCTCCGCTTCCCGACGATGGCGAGCGGTCGAAACCCGCATTCGCGGAGCTGCGTGAACTGGCGTCTCGGCGTCGTGGAGTAGAGTTCGAACGTGCCCCCCTCGTCTTCAATCCGCTTGTACGGATCGAACAGCCGTCGCCGGTTCGTCGGCGTCAGATAGTACCGGGAGACGAATCCTCGGTCGAACAGCAGGGCGGGGAACCGGTACCACATGTTCCGCGAGGAGAACGCGAGGGTCCCGTTCGGGTCGAGGACGCGCCGGAGTTCGCGGAGCGCGTCGAGTCGGGCCGATTCGGGGTGGATACAGTCGAGTCCGTTATTCGAAAACAACACGTGATCGAACGCGTCGTCCGGGAACACGAGATCGACCGCGTCGCCGACGCCGAGGGTGAGCTCCGGAAACCGTTCTCTCGCTCGCGCGATCTGCCCGCGACTGACGTCGACGCCGACGACGTTCATCCCTCGCTCGTCGAGTTGGACGGTCGTTCTCCCCACCCCGCATCCGACGTCGAGAACGGCGTCTCCGGGCTCGTAGTACCGATCGACAACTTCTCGCTCGGCCGCGAGGAGCCCGTCTCGGACCTTTCGGTCGTACCGATCCACCTCGACATCGCTGTCGAACCCCGAAATGTTCCTCGCGGTCACGTCGTCGGGTCCGCTTTGCCCTCCGCGGCCGTCGGGTCCGCTTCGCTCTCCGCGCCCGGCGTCGAGTTCACGTTCCCCCTCGGACACCGTTCGCTCTTCGTCTCGGGTCGGTTTCTCGCCGTCGCGGTCGATGAACGGGATCAGCGAACTCGGTCGCATGGCCGGTTCCCGTGGCGACGGGACATTGTTAGATCACCGTTACCGCCCCGCCGGCTCACTGCAAGGCGTCTATCTCCGTACGCGGCGGATCGACCGGGGCCAGCGCCGCACGGATGCGGTGCGCGAGCGAGAGCGCCTCGGCACCGTCCCGGCCGGTCACGACCGGCTCCGTCCCGTCGCGAACCGCGTCGAGGAAGGCGTCGATCTCCGCTTTGAGCGGCTCACCGTTGTCGACGGTCGGCCGCTCCACGGTCCGCTCGCTTCGGTACCTGAGATCCCCGTCGTCGACGAGGAACTCCGGGGTCGTCCGCCGGTGGATCCGCACCGATCGGTCGATGTAATCGACGGTTATCTGGCAGTCGGCGGCCGTCAGCGTCAGCTCCCTGACCTTCCGCTGGGTGACTCGGCTCGCGGTCAGCGACCCGACGACGTCGTTCTCGAACCCGAGCGTCGCCGCGACGTACTGGCCGTCCGGGCTCCCGGACGCGGTCACGTCGACCACGTCCGCTCCGACCAGGGATCGGACGATGTCGAGGTCGTGGATCATCAGGTCGAGGACGACCCCGTCGCCCACGTCGCGACCGTCGTCGACCGGCGGGCCGAGCCGCCGGGCGTCGACGGCGATGAGATCGAGGTCGTCGACGAACTCGCTCACCGTCCGTATCGCGGGGTTGAACCGCTCGACGTGACCGACCTGCAGCGTCACGCCCGCCTCGGTCGCGGTCGAGACCAGCGCCTCGGCGTCCGCCATCGTCGACGCGATCGGCTTCTCGACGAGCGCGTGCACGCCGGCCTCGAGCGCCGCCACCCCGACCGCACGGTGGTACCGGCTCGGGACGGCGACCGAGACCGCGTCCGCGGCCTCGAGCAGCGACTCGGTGGAGAGCGCCCTGGTCCCGTACTCCGCCGCGACCGACGCGGCCCGCTCGTCGTCGACGTCGCTCACGCCGACCAGCTCCGCGTTCGGTGATTCCCGGTACACCCGGGCGTGGTGACGACCCATGCTCCCGACGCCGAGCACGCCGACGGGGATCGTCATGGATCGAACCCCGCGAGCGCGTCCGCGACCGACTCCACCTCGTCCCGTCGCAGGGCCGGGTGGACCGGAACGGACAGCACGATTTCCGCGGCGCGCTCGGCAACCGGTGCCTGCGCGTCGACCCCGTCGTAGGCGGGCTGACGGTGGATCGGAACCGGGTAGTACACCCCCGCGTCGATCCCCGAATCCGCGAGGTGCGAGCGAAGCGCGTCGCGGTGCTCGGTCCGAACCGTGTACTGGTGGTACGCGTGCCGGCCGTTCGACGGATCCGGCGGCGCGGTCACCGCCGGCTGGTCCGCGAGCGCGTCGTCGTATCGCCCCGCGTTCCGCCGCCGCGTCTCGACGAACTCGTGAAGCCGATCGAGTTGCGCCCGTCCGATTCCAGCGCCGAGGCTCGTGAGTCGGAAGTTGTGTCCGACGTCGGCATGCTCGTACGCGGCCGTCCGCCCGTGGTTGATGAACCGCTCGACACGGTCGGCGAGCGCGTCGTCGTCCGTGAGCACCATCCCGCCCTCGCCCGTCGTCATGTTCTTCGTCGGGTAAAACGAGAAGCAGGCGGCGTCCCCCAGCGACCCGACGGGTCGGCCGTCGAGGGTCGCGCCGTGTGCCTGCGCGGCGTCTTCGATGAGCGGGACGCCAAGCTCGTCGGCTATCGTCCGCAGTTCTGTCATCGGCGCGGGCAGCCCGTACAGGTGAACCGCGAGGATCGCGTCGACGTTGCCGTCGAGCGCGTCCACCGTGTCCCGCACGGCCGCAGGATCGAGGTTCAGCGTCTCGGCGTCCACGTCGGCGAACACGGGTGTGCCTCCGACGAGCCGAACCGCGTTCGCGGTCGCGACGAACGAGAACGGCGTGGTGACGACGCGGTCGCCGGGACCGATCCCCAGCCCCGTGAGCGCCGCGTGGAGCGCGGTCGTTCCGTTGGACGTCGCGACGCCGCGGCCGACGCCGCAGCGCTCGGCGAAGGCCGATTCGAACGCGCGGACCTCCGGTCCGTCGGCGATCCGACCGCCGACGGCGACGTCGACGAGGCGGTCCACCTCGGCCACGCCGATCCGCGGGTCAGCCATCTGAACGGTCATCTGTCGCCCCGTTCGCGGTCGTCGGTGACGGTTCGTTCGCAGTCGTCAGTGGCGGTTCGTTCGCGGCCGCCGATGGTGGATCTGGGTAACATGAATGGCACTCGGATCGTATCCGAGAAACGCCGCGGATCGGCCATTGTTACGCAGTCCGTTGTCGCCGGTAGCAACGGGCTATCTTTTTTCGAGGCGCTCGCGGAGATACCGCGCTGGACCGCTGACGCCGGGCATGCCGTCGTACACCCAGAGAAGCACGCAGCCGGCGACAGTCCCTACGACCACGAGAACGTAGGGTGACGGCGGTCCGGAGAGAACGTCGGAGAGGGCGTCACCGGCGTATTCTCGGAGGGTCCCGACGAATCCGTCCGGGTACGCGGACTCGGTCGTCGCGACCGGCCAGAGCACGCGAGAGACCGGAAGCGTCCCGTCGCGAAGGAGGTGCGACATCACGTCTCCCGCGAGGTGGAGCAGGTACCCCGTCGCGAAGGCGACGCCGACACGCGAGCGGCCGGCCGCGGCGGCCACTCCGACGACGACCGCCGCGAGCGGCCCCGCGAAGAACACGGAGTGGGCGAGCCCGTACCCGGACGGGAAGACGCCGAACTCCCACGCCAGCGGCTTGTCGATCGCGTCGGGGAGCACGGAGGCGCTGACGACGGCGATCGCCTCCGGACCGGTCGGCGACCGTCGCCGGAGCAGGTGGACGGCGACCGAGTACGTCAGGTATCCGACCGCGGCGTGTTCCCACGGCCACACGGTTACGCGTTCACCCCGACGTCGACCCAGACGCGGAGGTGACGGTACGCGGTCTCTTCGCTCGGCGTCTCGGGGGCGTCGCCCCGGTAGAGGTAGTAGGCGATCCGAAGGTCCTCACCGACCAGCGGCGGCGCGATCTCGTGGTCGACGATCTCGTGGTCCCCGGGTGCGAGCGTCGCGTTCGCCCGGTACAGCTCCGCCGTTTCGGTTCGAGTGAGAGACCCGTCCGTCTCGACGACGCGTTCGAGCGTCGCCACCACGGTGTAGTCGACCGGCTCCGCCTCGTAGCTCCGTATCCCCCACGACAGCTCGGTGGATTCCCCTCGCGTGAGCGAGTCCGGGTACCCCGACGAGACGTACTCGCCGCTCTCGTCGGTCGTGAGCAGGTGGAAGTCGGTGTACGTCTCGCCCTGCACGGGCGTGGCCGCGGCAAACCCGAACGCGCCGATCGCAAGCAGGATGCTGCAGACGAGCCCGATCGTGAGCGCTCGTTCGGCCCGCGATCCGGTCGAGACGCCGTCGAGCAGCTCGGACGTCCACGCGCCGATCGGGAGGAAGAACCGCTCGGCGACCGGGAGCCGAAGCCGTCGATACGCCGCGAGGAGCCCGACGACCGCGACGTACGCGCCGATCAGCGCGAAAGTACCGCGCGCGGTGAATCCCTGTGACAGCCACCCGGCGGCGCTTCCGAGGAGGGCGACGAGCGGAACGAGCGCGACACTCAGTCCGAACGATAGCGCTCCGCGCTCGCGGAGCGAGATCCGCGTCTTCGACCCGCTCCCCCGGCTCGTCCCCTCCCCGCCGACGTGCGGAAACAACAGCGCGACCGTGACGTATCCCGGAAGCACACAGAGGGTGACGACGCTCGCAACGACCCGGACAAACGAGCCCGCACCGAGTGACAGCGACAGAAACGTCGCCGCGAGAACCGCCCCGACGCCGACCAGATCGAGCGGAATTTCCCGCTCGATTCCGTTGCGTCCGGATTCGCGTCGATCGGCCGGGAATCGCGACTCGCGTCTCATTCGCGCCTCGTGTGCCATTCGCGTTCCGCGTCCAATTCGCGCCTCGCGTCCAATCCGCCGCCCGCGTCCAACCCGTGCCGTTCGTCCAATCCGTGCCGTTCGTCCAATCCGTGCCCTTCGTCCCACGGGGCGGCACAGCCTGCGGTCGCGGGTTCGAGTCGGCTGACGGATCTCCCCTCGCCGTCGGAGACGAAACGCGTGCGCATATGACACTCTCCCCGAGGAGCGGTCGGATTGTAATGACGGACTTACCCGTCCATCTCGCGGCGACACGACGAGCATACCGAACGTAGCGTCTCGATAACAAAGCGTAACTGCCGGGATCCGAAACCATCACGACCGCCCGAAGACGGACCCTCGAATGCCTGACATAGACACACGCACGCTCTCACAAGACATCGCCTTCGACCTGCTGAGCAACGCCCGAAGGCGTTTCGTTCTCCGCCGGTTACAGGAGGCGTCCGAGCCCATCGAGCTCGGCGATCTCGCCGGCGATCTCGCGGCGGCGGAAACCGGCGTCCCCGTCGACGAGCTGACTGCCCAACAGCGGAAGCGGACGTACGTCTCGCTGTACCAGACGCACATCCCGAAGATGGTCGAGGCCGGCGTCATCGAGTACGACCGCGACGCGGGGACGGTCTCCGCCACCGAGCGCGTCGACGAACTGGCCTCGTACTTTCACACGCCGCCACGAATGCCGCTGTGGGCGGTGGCGTACGGCGGGCTGTCCCTGTTCGGGATCGCCGTTTACCTCTTGGTCGCGCTCTTGAACCCCGACTTCGTCGATCCGATCCAGATCGGACTGCTCTTTTTTGTCGCGTTTTCCGCGTTGAGCCTCGTTCACTACCAGTACGTCACCCGAGGACGGGGGACCGACGGACTCGTCCCCTTCGAAGAGGGTGAGTGAGCGAGATGACCGACAAGTGGGACCGGATCGGATTCGTCATAAGCTCGCAGTACCGCGTGGCGGTGCTCGAACGCCTCGCCGAGAGTCCGGCCACGCCGTCCGGGATCGCGGAGGACGAGGACGTCGAGATCGCGGCCGTCTCGCACGCGCTGTCCGGACTCCGGGAACGCGGTCTCGTCGAACTGCTCGTCTCGGAGGACAGGCGGAAGGGCCGCGTGTACGGGATCACCGAATCCGGCGAGGAGCTCTGGACCGAGATAACGACACAGGGGCTGTTAGACGATTCACACGACGCCTGAGACGCTCGTCACTCCTCGGCCGGCGGTCCCCCGGACGGCGCGCTGGACGACCCAGCGCCGTCCGTGGCGTCCGCTGCGGCTTCGTCCTCGACGGATTCCTCCTCTGAGTCTGATTCCTCAGAGCCTGAATCCTCCTCGGGAAGCAGCATCGTCGGATCCCGGGAGTATCCGGGAGACTCGGCGAAGCGAGCGATGCGATCCATCTCCTCGTCGGAGAACCACTCGCTCACGATCGCCTCCGGTCGACCGAGTCGGTCGATCGATGCTTACCGGTCGACGGTTTCCGACGACTCGGTGATGGCGATTCGCTCGTCACCGAGGAGCGTGACGCGGTAGTCGCCGAAGCGGAACGAGACCTCGACGTCCGCGCCGCCGCTTCGAATGACTCGCCGGAGCGAGTCGGGATCGACGGCGTCGTACAGGCGCGTCTCAAACTGTACCGGGTCCACGTCGGCGACCGTCGAGACGGCCTCGGTGACCACGACCTCGATCGGATCGTCTCCAGGGTGCTCGAAGACTGTCGTTCGTTCGCGCGGCTCTCCTCGTGTACCACCGATCGGCTCGGATACGCTATACATGCTACTCGACTGCGTAGACGTGAAGACTCCGAGTATATAGCTGTTTCATCTCCTCCCAATTCGTGTGGTTCGCTTGACTTGAATGGGGTGCGCCGCGCGCCGTCGTCGCGGAACTTCGTGTCGGTCATCAGTCGTCCGTTGCCCCTTCGATCGGTTCGGCGGCGGTCCGGCGGTCGTCGGCCGCTCGAAGGAGCCGTTCCGCCTCGTCGCGATCCTCGGGGTACCCCACGTCGATCCGCCATCCGTCCAGTCCGATGGCGTCGATGGTCCGCCCCGAGCGGATGAGGAGGTCGATGGCGTCCGAGAGCTCGTACTCGCCGCGGTCGGAGGGTTCGACGAGCCGCGTCGCGTGGAAGATCGCGGGCGAGAACGTGTAGAACCCGGTCATGACGAGATTCGACGGCGGGTCGTCGGGCTTTTCCACCACGTCCGTGATCTCGCCGTACTCGTTCGTGTCGCAGACGCCGTAGCGACTCGCCTCCTCGTAGGGTACCTCCTCGACGAGGAAGGCGGCGTCGACCCGGCTCTCGCGCTGCCGCCGGACCACGTCTTCGAGGTTCGCCTCGAACACGTTGTCGCCGAGCATGAGCATGAACTCCCCGTCGACGTGCGCCTCGACGGTGTTGAGCGCGTCCGCCAGTCCGAGCTGTTCCGCCTGGGTGGCGTACGTGATCGGTATCCCGCGGAACTCGTCGCCGTAGTGGTCGACGATGTCGTCCCCTCGGTAGCCGATGACGACGATCAGTTCCTCGGCGTCGAGCGCCTCGAGCCGATCGAAACAGTGCGTGAGAATGGGTCGGCCGTCGACCTCGACGAGCCCCTTCGGCGTCTCCTCCGTGAGCGGTCGAAGGCGCGTCCCCCTGCCGGCCGCGAGTACAACTGCTTGCATCATCGGGTCCTGTCCGTACGGGGTGTTTGTTATGAAGATCGTACCTGGTGACGGCTGCCGCTCCCCGCGTCAGAGCCCTGGCCGAGCGCGGAGTACCCGGCTCCTACCCGCCGGCCGAGCGCGGCGCTCGACGGTCTTCACGGCGGAATTCGACGGGTACCCGACGTATAACAAACCACCCCGGCCGGCAGTATCGAGCGATGACAGACAGCTCCGATCCGACCGAACCGATAGCCGAGGCGACGGAGTCCGCCGCGGACTCACCCGGAACGACCGCGGGCACGACCGAGATGGCCGCGGACGTATCCGAGACGGCCGCGGACGTATCTGAGACGGCCGCGGACTCGTCCGATTCGACCGCCGCGCCAAAGGAAACCACCGTCGACTTCACCCGGATCGGTGTCGACGGCGACACCGTCGCGGACGTCGTGTCCGTCCTCGAAGGGGGACGGTACGTGAAAGGCCCCGTGCTCGAACGGTTCGAGGACCGGTTCGCCGAGCGCGCGGGCGTCGACCACGCGGTCGGCGTCTCCAGCGGCACGGCGGCGCTTCTCCTCGCACTCCGGGCCGGCGGGGTGGAGGCCGGCGACGACGTGTTCGTCCCGGGACACACGTTCTTCGCGACCGCTAGCCCCGTCCTCGCGCTCGGGGCCGAGCCTCGGTTCGTCGACGTCGACCCCGACACGTACACGATGGACCCGGACGCGCTCGCCGAGGCGGTCGACGGGGCCGCGAACCCGGCTGCGGTGATCCCGGTCCACATCTACGGCGGAATGGCCGACATGGGGGCGATCCGCGGCATCGCCGACGAACACGACCTGTTCGTGCTGGAGGACGCGTGTCAGGCCCACTTCGCCAGCCGAGACGGCGAGACGGCGGGCGCTGCCGGCGACGTCGGCGCGTTCAGCTTCTACCCGTCGAAGAACATGACCGTCGCCGGCGACGGCGGGATGGTGACGACCGACGACGCCGACCTCGCGGAGCGGATGCGCGAGTTCCGAAACCACGGTCGCGGCGACGACGGCGTCCACGCCTCGCTCGGACTCAACTACCGGCTCGACGAGACGAGCGCCGCCGTCGGCCTCGGCCAACTCGCGAAGGTGGATCGGTGGAACGAGAACCGCAACCTCGCGGCCGGCCGCTACACCGAACGACTCGCCGGGATTTCCGAGGTGCGGACGCCGACAGAGCCCGAGAACGGCCACCACGTCTATCACCTCTACGTGATCGAGGTCCCTGAACGCGACGCGCTCCGGGAGCACCTCGCCGAACGTGGAATCGAGACCGGGATCCACTACGACACGGCGCTTCACGAACACCCAGCGATCGCAGAACGCGTCGGCGACGTCGACCTTCCGCGGAGCGAGCGGCTCGTCGACCGGATCGTGTCGCTACCGATGCACCCCGCCATCTCGGAGTCCGACGTAGAGTACGTTGCCCGGACGATCGCGGAGTTCTACCGATGATATACGGCGTCGTCGGCACCGGCTACTGGGGGAGCAACCACGTCCGGGTCGCCGCCGAGCTAGCCGAGGAGGGCGTCATCGACGACGTGGTGCTGTGCGATCTCGACGAGGAGCGCCTCGCCGATCTCACGGAGAGCTACGGCGTCAGGGGCGTGACCGACTACGAGCGGCTGCCGGAGATCGGCGTCGAAGCGGTGACGGTGTCGACGCCGTCACCGTCGCACCACGCGATCGCGACCGACCTCTTGGCGGCCGGCGTCGACGTGCTCGTCGAGAAGCCGCTGGCGATCGACTCGGCCGACGCCTGGGATATCGTCGACGTCGCTCGGGAGCACGATCGAACGCTCGCGGTCGGGCACATCTTTCGCCACCACCCCGCGCTGATCGACCTCAAGCGACGGATCGATCGCGGGGAACTCGGGCGGATCAAGTACCTCTCCACCTCCCGATTCTCGTTCCGCGCGCCGCGCGAGACGGCCGGTGCTCTCTACTCGCTCGGCGTCCACGACGTCGACGTCTCCGGATACCTGCTCGGCGAGGACCCCGAGCGGGTGTACTGCTCGCTCGACGACGCGGTCCGCGAGGGCATCGACGAGACCGCCACGCTCGTGTTGGAGTACGACGGCGCGACAAGCGTCATCAACGAGTCCTGGCAGGTCCCCGTGTTCGGAAAGCGGCGCGATCTCGTCGTCGTCGGTTCGGAGAAGGCGGCGTACGTCGACTACCTCGAGGACAACGTGGTCGAACTGTACGACAGTCGCGTCGTCGAGGATAACGGGTCGCTGACCGTCCGCGACGAGGGAAAGCAGGTCCACGAAGCGCCGAATCGAGAGCCGCTCCGCGCCGAGATCGAAGAGTTCGTCGCCGCGAGCCGGGGAGAAGCGACACTCAGGTCTCCGGGCCGTGTCGGCGCTCGCGCGGTGGAGTTGCTGGAGGACGCGACGCGCTCGGCCGAGACGCGGAACGCGGTCGAAATCGACCGCTCGGAGCGATCCGGGCCCCCGACGGTCTCGGAGGCAGGTGGGGCGTCGGATGCGGACGGAACCTCGAAGGTCGACGGCGTGTCGGAGACGGACGGGGGCCTTTCCGGCGACCTCCCGTAGCAAACTCGCGTGTTATCGGGATCGGTCTATTCTCCGCCGTCGCCGACGATCCGCGCGGGATTCCCGGCGACGGTCGCGTTCGGCGGCACGTCGTCGACGACGACGGCACCCGCACCGACGGTCGCGTTCTCGCCGATCTCTACCGGGAGCAGCGTCGCGTTCGTCCCGATCGACGCACCGTTCCCGATGACCGTCGGCTCCCAGGCGTCGGGGTCGCCGCTCGGCGGGTACAGGTCGTTGACGAACTTCGCGCCGTGGCTGACGAAGACGTCGTCACCGATTCGCGTGAGGGAGGGAACGAACGCGTGCGACTGGATCCGAGTGCGGTCGCCCACGACGACGTCGGACTGGATCTCGGCGAACGAACCGATCATCACCCCGTCGCCGAACGCCGCCCCGTAGCAGTTGACGAACCGCCACACGCGGCAGTCGCGGCCGAACTCGCAGTCGGAGAGCACGGCGAAGGGGGCGATCTCGGTCCCCTCGCCGATCTCGCAGTCGTCGACGACGCGCGGAAGTTCGGTTGGGTCGCTGGCGGTGGCCATACGGGGAACACTCGAACGACGGCCAAAGGTATGGGCCGGATACCACGCCTTTCCGCATTCACTCGGCTCCTATCACTCGTCGAGGATGGCCCAAATCTCCGACCGGCGGTCCCAGACGGTCCGCACGTCGCTCGCTCGACGGAGCGCGCGACCGCTGTAACTGGCGGTGGCTCCGCGCGCCGAACAACGCCGGAGCCGCCGGATCCACACCATGGGGAGATACGTCGTGAACGCGCGGCGGGAGAGCCCCACGGCGTCGCAGTAGTCGCCGACCGCGTCTCGAACCGCGTCCGCGTGCGGGCCGGGCGACGCGAGTGCGCCGTCGATTCCCTCCTCCAACCCGCCGAACGCCAGCCGTGCCGTCTGAAGTACGAAGAAGGCCGGATCGACGATCGGGTTGTCGGCGACGTCGCCGAGCTCCCAGTCGATAACGGCCGTGACCGATCCGGGGTCTCCCCCCGTCGCTGAAGCGTTTCCGTGACCGTCTCCCCGCTCGACGAAGACGTTCTTCGGATGAAAGTCGCCGTGACACGGGGCCTCGAACAGCCGGATCGGCTCGTCGACCGGCGGCGGCTCCAGTCCGAATTCCTCGAACCGGAGATCCGCTGCGACGGCTACAGGAGACTGCTCGAACGGGTCGCCTCCGTAGCGCAGTTGCATTCGAGCCAACCAGTCGAGCCCTCGCTCGAGGACCCGTCGAAACCGCTCCGGATCCCGCGAGAGGGATCCCGAGAGCGGCACGCCGCGTGCCGGTTCCTCGCTGTACGTGGGACCGAACCGCGTCATCGTCACCGTCCCTGACGGGATCGTTTCGGGGACCGGCGTCGACTCGTCGCCGCCGAGAATTCCCGGCCGATCGGGCCCGGCCCCGTCCCGCTCTCGAAGCGCTCGCATCGTCCGACACTCGTCGAGCACGAATTCCGCGTGCGCCCGTCTGTGCGGCACCTTCGTGACGCCGGCCAGCGAGCCGTCGTCTCCGTCGACCAGGACCGTCGATCGACCGCCGCCGCGAGTCACCAGCCCGCGCATCTCGGGCGTCGGCAGGCCGTTGCCTTCCCGTACGTCGAGCGGCTCTCCGTCGTCTCCACCGGACTTTGAGTCCGTCCCGGAACCGCCACGACAGACCGCGAGGTACGCCGGCCAGCACCCGTCGAGGACGCCGGTTCTCCGGGCGAATCCCGCCCCTCGGACGGCCAGCCGATCGACGGCGTTTCCGGCGTTTCCGGCGGCGAACAGTCGGCGGACGGCACCGGCGTCGTCGATAGGGATCACGTACGACGGATCGGTGGAATCCGGAACCAACCCGTACAGATCCACGTCCTCGAACCCGAGCGACGAGAGACGCCGCTCGTAGCCGCGGACGCCCGTTCCCCCCGGCCCGAACGCCCCGTACGCCCGCGAGAGCGTCCGGCCGCCTCCCGGCCGATTCGGCGCACCGAATCCGACCGCGTCGGTGAGGCCGGCGAGGCGCGGCCATCCGTCGAGCAGCAGCAGGAGCGCGCCGTCCGGCGCGAGGTGCTCGGTCAGATCCTCCACCGTCTTCGACAGCGAGACCGGTCGATTCGGTCCCGCGAGGTCGGCGACGACCGTGTCGTACGGGTCCGACGGTTTCGGAAGCGCGGTCGGTTCGGCGTGGATCGGTATCACGCGGTCTCCGCCGGCGTAGTCGTCGCGCGCGGCGAGGAACGACAGCGATTCGAGCTCCGTGTCGGCGGCATCGACAGAGTCCGCGAGCTCCGCCAGAAGCAGCGACCGCGTCCCGACACCGGCGTTGACGTCGAGACAGCGCCCGCCGATGGCGTCGGCGACGGGGATCCGCCAGACATCGGCCGGATCGACGAACAGCGCGTCGCGAGCGGCGCACTCGTCAACGCCGGCCGGGCCGCCGTTTTGCGCTCCGGGAAACGTCCTCGCGAGGGCCTCCCTGAGGGTTCCGCCGGCGGTCGCCTCCGTCAGCGCGGACAACGTGTCGTCGTCGATTTCGCTCGGCGGATCGTCGACGGTCGTCCAGCTCGGAACGCCGTTCCTGACGGCGTCCGGCGGGTCGCTGAACCGTCCGCGGGCCGGGCCCGCGGCGTCCGGGTCGTTCACGCGGCTCATGTCGACTGCCGACCGTTCCGATCGTGGTTGTTATGCGGATGCTACTTCGAGACGCCGTCGCACGACGGGGACGGCGGTTGAGTGCGGCCATTCTGGGGACCGATGACGTTTCGGCCGTTCGCCGGTGGAGCGGAACGGACGGCGACCAACCGGACCATAACAATGCGCGAACGCTTCCCGGATACGGACGAACGCCCGGGACGGAACGGGCACATACCCATGTACGAGGAGACAACGGTCGGCGTCGTCGTACCGGCATACAACGAGGAGGGGCTCGTCGGCGAGGTGATCGAGACCCTTCCGGCGTACGTCGACAGGGTCTACGTCGTCGACGACCGATCGACCGACGAGACGTGGGCCGAGATTCGACGGGTCGCCGACCGCGTCAACGCCAGATCGCGGGAACTCCACGACCTCGTTCGGAGGGAGGGCACCGATATCGGCGGCGATGATCACGACGGCGATCACGGCGGCGACGGCAGCGGCAGACCTAGCGACGACGGCGACGGCAGCGGCAGACCTGGCGACGAGCGCGACCCGGTCGAGGGGATCCTCCACGGAGACGGCGGCCGTGGTCCCGACGGCGAGCCGTTCGTTCCGCGGGTCGTACCGATCCGCCACGAGCGGAACCGCGGCGTGGGCGGCGCGATCAAGACCGGGTACCTTCGGGCCCGCCGCGACGGCATCGGAGTCACCGCGGTCATGGCCGGGGACGGGCAGATGGACCCGGACAAGCTGGAGGCCGTGATCGAGCCCGTCGCCGAGGGACGGGCCGACTACGTCAAGGGCAATCGGCTGCTCACGTCGGCGGACCGCGAGGAGATGCCGCGGCTCCGGTACGTCGGCAACGTCGTCCTCTCGCTGCTCACGCGGATCGCCAGCGGGTACTGGCGTATTGGCGACCCGCAGAACGGGTACACCGCCATCTCCGCGGCCGCGCTCGATGGCGCTGAAATCGAGGACATGTACGAGTTCTACGGCTACTGCAACGACCTGCTCGTGCGGCTCAGCGCCAACGAGTTCCGCGTGCTCGACGTGCCCATCTCGGCGCGATACCGCGACGAGAAGAGTCACATCGACTACCGGACCTACGTCCCGCTCGTCTCGCTCATGCTCCTCCGGACGTTCCTCTGGCGACTGTCCGTCCGGCGGACGACGCCTGCACAGACCGCTCGCTCGGGGCTGTACGTCGCCGGCGCTGTCGGCGTGATCTGGGGTGCGGTCAGCGCGGCCGTTGGCGCGCTCGACCCCCTCCGATCGGATGCTGAGGCGGTGCCGTCGGCCGATGCGGATTCAGCGAGCGGCGCGAGCGGCACAGATGTCGCGGGCGGCGCGAGCGGCGCAGACGATCCAGATGTCACGGGCGGCGCGGCAGGTTCGGAGGCGGACAGCGTTCTGACGCTCGCAGATGGCGGTCGCACAGAACGGGTCGGCCGAGGGAGGAGATCGGCCGCCGTCGGCGCTCTGCTCCTGATCGGCGGGATGATCGCGGACGCGATGCTCCACCGGGATCTGAACGATCGAATCGAGTAGGGGTCAGCCGGATCGGGTGGGAGACGGTCGGGGTGGCGGCCAACCGAAACGAGTGAGAGATAATTGACGGAATCGATCCCCACGTCACCGTGTCACTTCTGCAGTA
>NZ_JBHSXI010000011.1:0-86664 GCF_042662525.1 Halorubrum trueperi | reverse complement strand
AAGCACGTCGAAGTGCGGGTTCTCGACGCAGGACGCGGCGATCTCGACCGCAGTCCGCGCGAACGACGGGGGATCCACGAGCGGCGATTCGTCTCGCACGACGCTCAGCAGGTGTCCCAGCTCGCCGTACAGCAGGTGAGTCCCCGCGCCGACCTCGTACTCGAACGCCGACCGGACGGGCTCGTCGCTCGCCACCTCCCAGTAGCTCGCGGGGAAGTCGGCTCCGGCCCGCACGGCGGTGGCCAGCGACTGCCAGAGTCGGGGGTTGATCTCCGTGAGGACGTACTCGCCCGTGTCGGCGTGTTTCATGTACTCGATGCAGGCGATCCCGTGATAGTCCAGGTGGTCTAACAGCGCCCGTCCGGTGGCTTCCAGCGCGGGGTCTCGCGTGGCCTCCCGATAGACCCCGCCGCCGCCGGTGTAGGAGTCGCCTCGAACTTGCCGGTGCTGGAACGTCGTCACCGGCTCGCCGCGGTCGTACAGCGCGCCGAAGAGGTACTCGTCGGAGGACGGCACGTACTCTTGGACGATCGGTGTGTGGCGCATCTCGGACTCGATCGCCTCGACGTTCGGTCGCTCGCCGGGCGCGACGTGCGTGACCGACTTCGCCGTCGCCGCGTCGCGGGGGCCGAACGTCGGGCAGGTCTCCTCGGTGAGGAGGTTGTACCGCGACTTGACGATCAGGTCCTCGTCCCACGCGTCGACGTCGGAGAGCAGTCGGGTCTCCGGCGCTGGCACGCCGGCCTCGCCGGCGGCCTCGACGAGCGCGACCCTGTCGAACACGGTCTTGAGCAGGTCAGAATCGAGCGTGACCAGCGAGACGTACGGCTCGAACGCGTCCGCGTAGCGGGCGAACACGTACGCGTCCTGCGCGCGGAGCGGGTAGATCGTCTCGACGTCGTCGCGCGCGGCGAGGCCGACGAGCGCGTCGCGGTACGCCAGCACGTCCTCGTACGGGGACGGGATCGAGACGAACTCGTCGCAGAACCGCGAGGCCGCCGCCGGCGTGTTCTCGCGCTCGGAGGCGACGATCGTGTGTACGCCGCGCCGCGAAAGCGACCGGACGCAGGCGTACGATCCCGGCTCGAACCCCACGGGAATCACCGCGGCCTCTCGGGAACTGCCGGATTCTACCATGCGACTTCCTACGCGGTCGAGGGCATTGTTATGATACCATTAACGTCGCCCGCGGCCGCCGTCCGTTCACCGATTTAGGCGTCTTCGTCGGTTCCCTCGATCCGGTAGAGACGGATCCCGCCGTTGTCCTGTACTCGTTCCACGCGGGGATCCGTATCGAGGCGATCGAACCCGGCCTGCGAAAATCTGAACCCGTCGTACAGATCGACCTCCTGTCGCTCGTGGCGGTCGCCGACCATGAGGTACCGATCCGACTCGTAGCGGGTCGTCAGGTTCGTGTTGAACGTCTCCCCGGTCACGCCGGCGTCGTCGTCGCCGTAGCCCGGGAACGACAGCTCCCACACGGCGGTCTCGCGGCCGAAGTGCGCGTCGATGTAGCGTCCCTGTCCGCTTCGGATCCCGGCGATCACCGTCTCGCCGTCGTGGAACTCGAAGGCGACCGCGCGGGCGTCGAAGTCGGCGTCCGTCACCTGCTGGTTCGCCTGGTATATGTACGGCGACTGGTGGACGGCGGCGAGCTGGAGGGCGACCGCCAGCACGAACGCGAACACGACGACGCCGAGGACCACCGCGCCGGCGGTGGACGCGGCGCGACGGCGATCGTCAACCGTCATCCGTTCGAGCAGCGCCACGATCCCGAGCGCGCCGAGTATGGTAACGATCACCATGATGAACCCCTGAAACCGGAAGTAGTGATCGCCCTGCTCGGCGAGGAAGACCACGACGAAGATCCCCGTCGGCGGGAGCAACCCGATCGATAGGTACGTGACTGCCGCGTTTCGCCACGGCCGGGCCGGATCGGGCCGTCCCGCGACCCTGTACAGCGCGACCGCACCGGCGAGCACGCAGAATATCGTGGTGACGGCGAACAGCTTCAGGAACAGCTCCTCGACGCTGCCGCCGAGCGCGACGAGCGAGGCACCCCGCTCGGCCGTGCCGTCGCCCGTGGTCGCGCCGCTCGTCACCAGGCTCGAAACGACGCCCTCGAACCGACTCGTCGCGCGCTCGTGCCGAAGGAGCCACGCCACGAGCACCGTTCCGACGACGACGGTGTGGACGCCGATCGGTCGATGGCTCGCGATTGCCGCGGTCGGTCGATAGCGGCGGACGACGAGTTGAAGCCCCGCGACGGCGACGAGCACGGAGACGAGCGCCATCGTCTCCTGCGGGTGGACGAACACCATCCCGAGCGCGGCGAGCCCGAAGGCCGCACCTGTCGCCGACGTCGCGGAGAATCCCCTTCCCGGCGATCCGAGGTAGCGGAACAGCAGGTAGAGGACGAACGGCGTGAAGAGGATCGCCTGGCTCGACGGGTGCGCGAGGATGTGGACGCTGACCTTGTTGATGGGGAGGAGCAGCACCGCGACCGCGATTCCCGTGGGGACCGCCCACCGCGACCCGGAGAGGACCTCGAGACAGAGCGGTATCGAGACGAGGTACACCCCGGGGAACAACAACGCGGGAGCGAACTGCAGCGTCTCGGTGAGATCGAGCCCGGACAGCGCGCCGAGCTCGACGGCGATCAGGTGGATAGCCGGATACAACACCGCGTCCGGGCCGATGACGCCAGTTTGGATCTCGCGCGCCCAGCCGAGGTGCGTCATCGCGTCGCCCGCGCCGTAGAAGGCGTACGACCGGAGGAGCGGGATCGAGACCACGGCGAGCAGACACCCTCCCGCGAGCAGCGCCGCGCCGTCGACGAGCCGGCGGGAGCGGGCACCGAACAGGACCACGGCCGCGACGAGGAACCCGACGCCGACGCCGCCCCAGAACCGGAGCGGCGTCGCGCGGTATATCGAGAGTTCGTAGCCTGTCGCCGGCGTCGTGTGCGCCGAGACGATAGCGAACGCGAACGCGAGGAACCCGACCGTCAGTGCGGCTTTGTGGACGACCGCCGCGGTGTTGTCAGTCATTAGTGCTCTCGCCACCCGTGGATGGAACGACGGTACGGGGGGCCGATTCGGGCTTTGTTATGACGAGCGTACCGGGCTGGTATGCACTCATTACTCGGCGTCGTCGTCCGCCACCGGGTCGTTCTCGTTCGCGTCCTCGACCACGTCGACGTCGAACGTGTCCGTCTCGCTGTCGGAGAGGACGATGGCGTCTCCGGTGACGTCGATGCGCGCGTTCCGAATCACGTTGTCCCGCGAATCGCTGAACGTGACTCCGTCGCGGTTCGGGCCGGTCTGGTGGATGTCGAGCCCGGAGAACGCGCACTCGCTGCGCCCCGTGATTCCTATCACGTCTCCTTCGCCGGCCGACCCCTCGACGGTGACGTTCTCCAACTCGACGCTCGGGAGAATTCCGAGTTCCTCGAACACCGAGTCCGGTTCCTTCGCGTTGAACGCGGGGACGTCGTCCGCGTTGACGCGGACGTGGGTGTCTCGGACGACGGCACGGGCCAACTGGCCGGAGAGCTCGATAGCGCCGTCGCTGTGGCTCACTTCGAGCATGTCGACCCGACAGTTCTCCACGACTGCGGGCTCCGGCGTGTCCTGCGGCTCGTAGTCGGTCAGTCTGATACCGCGCATGTTTTCGAACCCGAGGTGGTCGCTGTCACAACGGACGTACGCGTCGCGGATGGTCGAATCCCCCCGCACCCGGACGTTCGAGATCCCGCAGTTCGCGAAGTAGCCGCCGTCCACGGTGATGCTCCCGGCCGGCGGGTCCGCGTACAGGCCGTTGTCGGGGAACCCCTCGATGCGACAGTCGCGGAACGTGATGTCGCCGCGGCTGTCGTTGCCGACGTAACAGCCGGTGATCCCGGTGTCCGCCGCGGCACCGTCGGGGAGTCGGAGTCTGTCTACCAGTCCCTCGCCGTCGGAATCGGTCACGTCCACGCGCACGAGGCTCGGTCGCTCGGTTACGGTTCCGAACGCCGTGACGTTCCTGACGAGCAGCCCGTCGCGAATTTTCAGGTGGAGCATCCGTCCTCTGGCGTCTTCGTGACTGTAATCGAAGTCGAGCCCCTCGACGCGCAGTTCCGTCCCGCTGCCCTCTCCGTCGAAGCTGAACAGCTGCACCGACTGTTCCGGGCTCGGAACGATGGTCGCGTCCCGCCCCACCAGCGCGAGACGCTCGAAATCCGTCACCCGCCACGTGTCGTCCATCCTGTACGTCCCGGCCGGGAGGAACACGACGGATCCGTCGGGATCGATGTCTTCGAGAATCGGCACCAGCGACTCCTCTCCGGACGGGTCCGCTCCCCGATTGACCACGTTCACGACGCGATCGAACCCGTCGGGAACCGGCGGGTCGTCGGGGGCGTCCGCGCCGTCGCTCCCGTCGTCCCCGTCCCTGTCGCTCCGATCATCTGTCCCCGGGCCGGGATCCCCGCCGCAGCCGGCGAGGACGACCGCGCCACCGACGCCGATGGCGGTCCGCCTCAGAAACGAGCGTCGCTTCATGTATTGACTCACACGGGCGGAAACGGTCTTTGTAATGGAATCGATACCACCGCGGTCATCCCGGCCGTCACCCCGTCAAATCGTTCGCTCGAATCGTCTCCCAGGCCGACTGGCCGCGCTCGGTCAGCTCGCACCGCCGATTCTTGGCTCGGTCGCCGGGAACAGCGAGTGCGACGAGCCCCCGATCGCGGAGCTGGCGGAGCGCCCGGGAGACGTGCGTCGTCGACGTTTCGATCGCCGATGCCAGTTCCGTCGGCGTCGCCGCGCCGTCCGACAGCTCTCGGATCACCGCGAGCCGGTACGCAGAGCTGATGACGTAGCCGACGTCGTCCCAGCGTGCGGACATGTTACGGGCGACGCCGGCCGACCGCTTAAGTACGAGCCCAGTAATCGGATGTTTTCGGAGCCCGTGACGCCGCGGTCCGCGGGAACTCTTTTATAGTACACGGTTCCTACCGTTCGATACGATACGATTACTGATGGGACAGCGCACGTTTCAACCGATCTCTCGCCTCGTAACCGCCCTCGACGACCCGCGCGTGTCTCACGATGATTACCGCCGCTCGCCCGCCGGAGCGGACGGCGAGTGCGTGACCCTCGTCGGCGTCGTACACGGCAACCCAGCGAGCGCGTTTCGGGCCGCTTCGACCGTTGACACGCTCGATCCCGCGGTCGTCGCGGTCGAACTCGCACCGCTCGCGCTGCCGTTGTTCGCGTCCTACGCCCGCGATATCGATGCGGGTGGTATCGACGCGGTCGACGCCGATCTCGCCGGCGGTCCGCTTCCAGGCGGCGAGATGACGGCGGCGATGGCCGCCTCCGACAACGCGCGGGTCGTCGGTATCGACCTCCCGAACGCGTCCGGGCTCGGTGCGGCACTCGACGCCGCGCGGTCGGCGTCGCTCTCTCCGCGCGGCATCGCACGTGCCGGGTACGCGCTCGCCGAACAGACCGCTCACGCCGCCAGGTGCCGCGTCGCACACGTCGCCGGCCGGTTCGGGATCGACGTCGATCCCGGACTCGACCGGCGACGGTCCGCCGATCGCGGATCGTCGCCCGCGGCGCAGGCCGCCGCGGAGCGCGAGGCCGTCGCCGCCGGTACGGCGCTGCTCCGATCGTTCACCCGACCGCCGTCGATGGAGGCGTTCGACCGCGCGCGGGAGGCGTCGATGGCCGATCAGCTCCGCGCGCTTCGCCGGGAGGGACCGGTGGTCGCCGTCGTCGGACACGCCCACCTCGACCCGATCGCCGATCGCCTCGCCGCCGATCGCCTCACCGCCGATCGTCTCGACGACCATCTCGCCGACGACCATCTCGCCGACGACCATCTCGACGCCGATCGCCTCGCCGACGACCGATGAAAGGATGAGCTTTCCGGGAATATCACACGGAATAACAATCACCGCTCTACGTCTGAGGTCCCCTACGGGGAGTACCCGTGTGAAACAATGGTTCGAGACTTCCAAGACAGCGACAAAGGACGAAGCGTACTGACCGCGGACGGAACCACTATCGGCCACGTGCAGGGGGTCGACGGCGACATGGTCCACGTCACGCCCGAGACCGATCTCGACACCGCGATCCGCCAGACGCTCGGCTGGACCGCGGAGGACGAAGAGGTGTACGAGCTCCCGCACTCGTCGGTCGAGCGCATCGACGACACGGGAATCTACCTCGAATAGCGCGAACGACCGCACGGCTCGACGATTTTTTCATCGATCTCGCGTCACAATCTCACCGGGCGTCGTTCGCGTCCCGGCCGAGAGCGTGACGCCCGGCGCGATCCCGGTCTGTATCCCGGTTTTCACGCCGGGACCGATGACTGCCCCGAACTTTCGGCGGCCGGTCGACACCCGACGTCCGGAGACGGTAAGCGACACCGGTCCACCGTCGTGTCGGAGGTTCGCCACGTTCGTTCCCGCGCCCAGGTTCGCGTCGGCTCCCACGACGCTGTCGCCGACGTACGAGAGGTGGCCGGCGGTCGCGCCCCGCATGAGGACGCTGTTTTTCACCTCGACCGCGTGGCCGATCCGGACGTCGGGCCCGACGAGGGTCGGGCCGCGGACGTACGCGTTCGGCCCGATCGAGCACCCCGAGCGCAACAGCACGGGTCCGTCGATCACGACTCCGGGCCCAACCGTGGCGTCCGATTCCACGACGATGTCGCCGCGCAGCGTCGCGTTCGGGTGTACGTCGCCGCCGGGATCCGGTCGAGTCCCGCCGTCGAGGCGTTCGCTCCCGGCCGCCGGGAGCCGCCGCTCGTTCGCTTCGAGGAGCTCCCACGGGCGGCCGACGTCCAGCCACTCCCCGAAGGCGACGATACCGACCTCGTTCCGCTCGATGACCCGATCGAGCACGTCGGTCAGCTCCAGCTCGCCGCGCTCGCTCCGCGGGACGTCGAGGAGATCGAGGGCGTCCGCGGGGAACGCGTAAGCACCGGCGTTTATCGTGTTCGTGGCCGGGTTCTCGGGCTTCTCGACGATTTCGGTAAGGACGCCGTCGACGGATCGGAGGACGCCGTACGAGGACGGGTCGTCGACGCGGAACGCCCCGACTGCGGGGACAGACTCGAACAGGACCGCGAGGTCGTCGGCGTCGTAGAGGTTGTCGCCGTTGAGGACGGCGAACGCCCCGTCGACGTGCTCGGCTGCGGCCTGCAGGGCGTCGGCGGTGCCGAGCTGCGTTGGTTGCTCCGCGTAGCGGACGGGAACGCCGCCGCGCCGCTCGCCGACGTGCTCCCTGACTCGGTCACCACCGTACCCGACGGTGATGATGAGTTCGGTGGCACCGGCGGCGACCGCGGCGTCGGCGACGTGACCGACCAGTGGTCGGTCCGCGACCGGCAGCATGGGCTTCGGATCGGTTTCGGTGAGCGGCCCCATCCGGGTGCCTCGTCCCGCCGCGAGGATGACGACTTGCATGCCCCGGATCGGCCGACCGGTCGGTTTAGTATACACCGGCTAGGCACCGACGACACCGTTCCGCCGGTCGTCGGGTTCACGGACTGCCGAGGGGTATCAGCGTCATAACAATACCTCCCTCGTGACACCGTTCGATTCGATGTCACGACCGAAATCGCCGTCCGAAACGACAGACTCGGAGCCACTGACGGCGACCATCGAGCGATACGAGGGCGACATCGACGTCTGCACGATCCATCCGATCGAACCGAATGACGATGAGCGGCTCACGGCGTGGATCTCCGCCGAGACGGGATCGTTCCTATCGGTCCGGGAGCTTCGATGACGGGATCTCGGGCTTCGTTGATCGAGTAAGTACCACGTGCAGTCGCGCCCGCGATCAGTACGAGAACAGCAGTGACGGAGTTCGGGAGTAGGGATCTCAGTGTGTTGGGGTGATAGTTTATAAGTGAACGAGTGATGCTGCCGGTGGCTGTTTATACATCGTTGCTGGCGCGGTGAATTGCTGTGTTTCTGGTGTTGATTGCTTATAAGTCGTGGACGGGACGGTGAACTCCTCCAAAGCCCCAGCCGCTCGCTTATACGTCGTTGACGGCGCGGTGAACACTTACAAAGCCCCAGCCGCGAGGCGGGCGCACGCTCGCTTCGCTCCTCACTCGGTCGCTCACGCTCCCTCGTTGCGGTGTCGCCGGCGCGGAGCACCGGCTTCATGAGGGACCTACGGTCCCTCTCTGCTTACGTCGCCTGCGCCCGCCTCGCGGCTGCCCCTTTGAATCCCACCCCAACCGCACAGCGACCGCACCTCTCACCTCCCCAGCCTCGCGGTTCGCGCCCTTCGAGCGCTCACCGCGTCCCTCGCGGGCTCCTCGCGGCCTGTCGGCCGCTCGGAGGCACGCCACCGCACAGCGCGTTTATTTATAAGCAGTCGCCGCTCTCGCGCTTGCTCCTTTTAAATACCACGCCGCGGTGGCGGACTGCGATCCCCACTCCCGCGTTGTATCGGATGACGATCGTCACCGAACGGTTGTTTCGTTTGAGGGCCCATCTCGAATCTGTTCGCACGTCAAATCGAAAAATCGTTGGATTTCGACCGGTAAGAGCAGCGTACTCTCAGTATCTGCTCCATACTTTTGGAGTAAGCTTCCCCCCACACGACTATGCCACGATTACAACTGTGGGCAGTGGTGTTGGTACTCGCCGTCGCGCTCGTCGGTGTCGCGGCGGTGAGCGGATCCGTCGGCGCGGCGACGACGGGAGAGTTCGACGGAGGGGCCCCCGACGTCGAGTCGAACGCGACCGACGACGGTAGCTCGGGAGATGATAGTGAGACGGACGACAGTAGCTCGGGAGATGATAGTGAGACGGACGACGGTAGCTCAGGGGACGACAGTGAGACGGACGACGGTAGCTCCGAAGATGATGGCAGCACCGGCGACAACAACTCGACGGACGATGGCACCGATTCGGGCGACGATACCGATCCCGCACGATTCGAAATCACGAGCGTGGAGACGAACACGCCGACCGTGATCGGCGAAACCGTCACGGTGACTGTCGAAGTGACCAACACGGGGGACGAGGCGGCCACGAATGAGATTTCGTTCAGCTTGGACGAGTACCTCAAGGACGAGGCGGATGTCACCCTCGACGCCGGCGAATCGACAATCGTCGACCTCTCGTACGTGACCAAGAGCGGTGACGCACAAGACTGGACGCTGGCAGTCGAGACGCCCGACGACACCGACACGCAGACCGTCACGGTAGAGGAACCGTCGAGGGACTCAAACGACACCGATGACGGGAACGACGGCGACGACGGGAGTGACGGGTCCTCCAGTCACGGCGGCGGGTCCACCGTCTCGCACGGCGATCCCGCGTTCGATATCGACGCGTTCGATATCGACGGTCCCGTCAAGGCGGGGGAGCCGCTCCGGATGAACGCGACCGTGACCAACACCGGTTCGGCGGACGGCGAGCGGCTCCTCTGGTTCACCCTCGACGATCGGACGCTAAACGAGACGGTGATCGAACTCGACCGCGGCGAGGAACTGAACGTCTCGTACGTGCACGAAACGCCCGTCGAGGGCCACGGGGTCTGGAACCTCTCCGCGCACACGCCGGACGATCAGGTCGACCGATCGACCGAGGTCCTGGAGCTTCACAGCAACATCACGATCGACGCCGTCGAGACGAACGGTCCGGTGACGGCCGGCGAGACGCTCAACGCGACGGTGAACGTCTCGAACACCGGCGACATCGCCGGCAATCAGACCGTCGCGCTGTACCTCGACGATCAGCGGATGGACGCCCGCTCGGTGACTCTCGAACCGAACGAATCGATCGCGGTGACGCTCGCGTACCGGAGCAACAGCTGGACAACCGGCGAGTTGAACCTCTCCGCGGCGACCGGCGAAGACCGCGAGGCGTTCGTCGCCGTCGTCGAGGAAGAGACGACGGAGACGACCGATACCCCGGAAACCCCGTCCGACTCCTCGACGTCGATCTCTGACGCGTCGACCACCGACTCCTCGTCCGATTCGTCGTCGGCCACCGAAGACGACGGGACGACGGACGACTCCACGCCCGGGTTCGGTGCCGTCGCAGCGCTGTCGGCGCTCCTCGCGACGCTTGCCGCCGCGAGATTTCGCCGCGACCTGATGGAGTGACTTCCTCCCCACCCTACTCGCTCGCCGCGTTCGCGGCTCGCTCCTTGAGGGTGGGGCTTCCTGTTTCCACGACGCGCTTTGCAGGAACCGAATCGGTCCCCGTAGGGAGCGCGGTCTCCGCAGGCGTTGATTCGGGACAGCCCGTCCCTACTTGCTTCAGACCGCGTACCAAGATGTTGTACGCCGCGTTCCAGTCCCGGTCGGCGGTGAACCCGCACGACGGGCACGAGTGTTTGCGGACCCAAAGCGGCTTGTCCGTCGAGACACCGCACGCCGCGCACTCCTTGGTCGTTCCCGCTGGTTCGACCGCCACGAAGTACGTGCCTTCCCGCTCGCACTTGGATTCGAGCATCCGCAGGAACGTTCCCCACGCCGCCCCCGCGCGGTTTCGGGAGTTGCCGGGGAGTTCGACCAAGCCCTTCGCGTCCAAGTCTTCAACCGCAACGAGGTCGTACTCCCGGGCGTAGTAGTTCGAGAGCTTGTGGAGGAAATCCCGGCGCTTCCGTCGGAGGTCGGCATGCCGCCGCGCGACGGCCTTGCGCTGTTCCTTCCAGTTGTTCGAGCCGTGTTCTTTCCGCGAGAGGTTGCGTTGGGCGCGTTCCAACCGCTCCCGTTCGTCGCGTAGGTCCGGCGACTCGACCGCCGTTCCATCGGTGTCATGGGAGTACTTCAGGATACCCACGTCGATGCCCACTACGTCGGCCAACTCGTCGGGTTTCGCGGGTGGGTCGTTCGGCGTTTCGACGCCGAGGATGGCGAACCACTCGCCCGTCGGCTCTTGTTTCACCGTGACGGTCTTGATTTCGGCGTCGTCGGGGAGGTCGCGGTGGAAGGTGAGAGGTATCTCGCCAACCTTCGAGAGCCACAGCCGCGTCCGACCACTCGTGTTCTTGAGTTCGAAGCCGGATTGACTGTAGGTGAACGAGCGGTACTCGCCCGGTGCTTTCCAGTTGAGCGTCCCGATGCGGTAGCCGTTCTCTTTTCGCCCTCGGAGCGTTGAAAGGTTGTCGTACAGTCGTTGCACGACTGTAGGACTTTCGAGTGGACTTGCTTGAGGTCGGTCCACCAGTCCTTGAGGTCCGGCAGGCGCTTCTGTTCTGAGTAGGACGACGTGTCGTCTACTCGGTTGAGTCGGTGGAGAAAGTGGTTGTAGACCTGCCGGCAGGTATCGACGGTCCACGCTAACCGCTCTTCGAGCGCGTCCGACGGCCGGAGTCGATACCTGTAGTTGTAGTTCATGGCCTATTCGTCGTCGTGGTCGGGTTCGGAAACGCGAACGATTTTTACATCCGCGCCGAGCCACCGTCGCGGGACGTAGACGTGTGCGCCGTTGCCGGTGGCGCGAGCGTCGCCGTCTACGACTTCGTGGCCGTTGAGTTCGAACTGTTCCATAGACGATATATAGACGTTGTAGGGACATAAAGATGCTGGACCGTTGGCCTGCGGGCCGAGTGTATCGGGCGTATGAACAGGCGATGACGGCGTTGACGAATCGCTCCGCGATTCATTCGCACACCAGAAATCAAAGATTTCTGGGGACGCTGTATCCCCTTCCTACTCGCTCCCTCCGGCCGGTCGTTGAGGGAGGGGCCTTAGCGCTTATCTTCAGGTAATTTCGGGTAAAATCGGCAGAAAACCCGTCGAAAACGGAACGCGGTGTCGAAGCGAGGCGAGTGATGGCGTTGCACCCCCGTCACGGAATACGATTGCTCCCCGCTTTTCACGCCGTTACGTCCGTGAGTATGTACTGTCTATTACATTGTGCAAGTATTCACTTCCTAACGCGGTGATCTCGACCGAAGCGCCCTGAGCGGATACTCGATCGTGATAATTGATGATATACAGACCCAATCGGAATGAACCTGCCGCATGCACAGGTTGGTACGTGTGATTCGATGTCGAGGCGACGGCTCAAACCGCACTCGAAGCCCGCACGAGCGCATATAAAAAATCGAATCTGTATCAGATCTCTGACTCTGGCGCGAACTTCGTGCCGAGTTCACCGGTATGGGATTGATGTCCGAAAGATGTGCACACTTTTCTTACAATACTATGTTTGTAATGACGGCTCACAGTCGATTTGCTCCGAAATATCCGGATCAACCACAACGGGTCGATAACCCCGTCATACGCCGTCGTGTGGTGTTTAAACTGCATCCTTCACCAAAATTTCCGATTCGAAAATTCGGAAAATCACCACCTAACTGAGCCAAATCGTCGAATTCGAGGTGCAAATTTGGCCGAATATTTCTCTCATTCCGAGTTACAGGGAAGTTAAGTGATTCGGTACGAATGTCGTCGTATGACAAAAGAGCTCAAATCGGTCGCAAAGACAACTGAAACGTCGTTAGAGGTGATCGACGTGCTGCGGGGAACCGACGGCATGACGATCGGTGAATTATCCGAACATCTCGGATTAGCGCCGAGCACAATTCACCGCCACCTCGCGACGCTCAAAAAACACGGATATATCGTTCGCGAGGGTGACGTGTACGCGCTCGGGCTGAAGTTCCTCACGATCGGCGGCGGGATCCAGCGGCGGGTGACGGCGTATCCCATGATAAAAGAGAAGGTCGACACCCTCGCCGACGAGACGGGAGAGCGCGCCCAGTTCCTCATCGAGGAGAACGGCCAACGGGTGTACCTCTACACCGAAGTCGGCCAGAGCGCGGTCCAGACCGGCGCTCACGTGGGTAAGCGCGGATCGATCCACACGAGCGCCGCCGGCAAGGCTATCCTCGCGAACTACGATCGAGACCGAGTCGAGGCGATCATCGACTCTCACGGGCTCGAGGACGGTCACGACGGTATCACGACCCGGGCGGACCTCTTCGAGGAACTAGAGCGGATCCGCGACCGGGGATACGCGTTCAATCGGCAGGAAACCACCGCGGGCGTCCACGCGGTCGGCGCGGCCGTGACCGCCGGCGGGGAGGTGATCGGCGCGCTGAGCGTGTCCGGCCCGGCGAACCGGATCACGGACGACCGTTTCACCGAGGTGCTTCCCGAGCGCGTCCTCGGCGCGGTCAACGAGCTGGAGCTGCACATCGAGCACTCGGTGTAGGCCGATCGCCGTCGCTCGCGGAATCCGGGACGGCGGCTCGCCCGTCCCCAGTTCACCCCAATCTGCCCCTTCGTTTTATTTACCTCCTCGGCGGAATTCCGGTCAATGAAGACTAACGACCGGGCGCTCGTGAAGTTCACCTCCCTCGCCCACGCGATGTTTCACACGTACGAACTCTCCATCCCGCTTTTCGTCGGACTCTGGATGGCGGAGTTCAGCGTGTCTGCGGCGGTCATCGGAGCCGTCGTCAGCGTCGGATACGGCTTCATCGGCATTGGCGCACCGGTGAGCGGCGTGCTCTCGGACCGGTTCAGCTCTCGACGACTGATCCTGCTGTCGATCTTCGGGATGGGGGCCGGATTCGCTATCGTGTCGCTCGCGCGCGGCGCAGTCTCGCTCGCCGTCGCCGTCCTGCTGTGGGGCTGTTTCGCGAGCATCTACCACCCGGCCGGACTCTCGCTCATCAGCCGGACCGCGGACGCTCGGGGGACCGTCTTCGCGTACCACGGTGCGGGCGGCAACGTCGGCACGGCGTTCGGTCCGCTCCTGACGGCGCTGCTGCTCCTGTTCGTCGACTGGCGGATCGCGGCGGCCGTGCTCTCGGCGGTCGCCCTGTTCGTCGGGCTGGCGGGTGTGCGCATCGAGTTCGAGGTGGGCGAGGCTGAAGAGAGCGGTGAGACGGGATCGATCGCCGACGAGCTGCGAAAGACGTTTCTGGAGTCCCGAACCCTGTTTGCCGCGGCGTTCACGGTCGCGTTCGTCGCGGTGCTGCTGTACGGGACGTACTACCGCGGGCTGTTGACGTTCCTGCCCGACGTCCTCGCGGAGTCGTCGGCTCTCCAGCCCTTCGAACTGCTCGATCAGACCATCCAACCGGCACAGTACGTCTACACCGCGCTCCTGACGGTCGGTATCGGCGGCCAGTACGCGGGCGGACGACTGACCGATCGCGTTCCGAGCACGACCGCGCTCCTCGGTTTCTTCGCGATGCTGGCCGGTCTCGCCCTCGCCTTCCCGCTCGTGCGGGAGCTCGGAACCGTCGCGCTCGTCGGGATCTGCCTCCTGCTCGGATTCTTCGTGTACGGAACGGCACCGATTTATCAGGTCGTCATCGCGGAGAACTCCGGCGACGACGTTCAGGGACTCTCGTACGGATTCACCTACCTCGCGATGTTCGGAATCGGGGCGCTCGGCGCATCCCTCGCGGGGTTCGTCCTCACGCACTCGACGAGCGCCGTGCTGTTCTTCGTGCTCGCGGGGATCGCCGGACTCGGCGGCGTCGCAGTTCTTCTCTTAAAGCGGCTGTAGCGACGCCGTGCGCTCGTCCCCTTCGATCGTCTCGCTCGGAAATCTCCCACGTCTGTCTTGCTCGCCCGTTCACGTCCCCCGCTCACGCTCGCCCGTTTACTGATTGACCGCGTGCGATCCTGCGATTTCGACACGCGGAGCGCGCTGCTGCTCCCAAGATTTATCACTCCGTCATCGGAGTATGTAGTATGAGCTCCGACGGCAAGCAGCAGCGATTACTCGAGGAGATCGTCGTGGTCGACCTGACGACGTTCGTCACCGGCGGCTTCGCGACGATGATGTTGGCGAACCAGGGCGCGGAAGTGATCAAAGTCGAGCGTCCCGGCGTCGGCGACGACAGCCGCTACTCGGGCCCGCCGTTCGTCGACGTCGACGGCTACGAGGGCCCCGGTCGGCCGGCGGCCGACGAAGGGGAATCGCCGTACTTCTGGACGGTGAACTACGGGAAACAGAGCATCGAGCTGAACCTGAAAAAGGAGGACGGGCTGACGGCGCTGTACGACCTCGTGGCCGAGGCGGACGTGGTCGTCGAGAACTTCCGGCCGGGGACCGCGGCACGGCTCGGCGTCGACTACGAGACGCTCCAAGAGTACAACGACGACCTCGTGTACTGTTCGATCTCCGCGTTCGGCGAGACGGGACCGTGGAGCGATCGGCCGGGGTACGACCTGCTCGTGCAGGGGATGAGCGGGATGATGAGCGTCACCGGGTACCCGGACGCGCCGCCGGCGAAGGTCGGGCTCCCGCAGACGGACCTCATCACCGCCATGTGGTCGGCGTTCGGCATCGTCACCTCGCTGTACAACCGCGAGCGGACCGGCGAGGGCGAACGTGTCGAACTCGGCATGCTCGACGCCGCGCTCCCGTGGCTCACGAAGCAGGCGGGAAAGAGCTTCGTCGGCGAGGAGACGACGCGAATGGGCACGAAGGACCCCGTCCTCGCGCCCTACCAGATGTACCCGACCGCCGACGGCCACCTCAACGTCGCCTGCGGGAACCAGAAGCTCTGGGAGGAGTTCTGCGATGCGATCGGCAGAGCCGACCTCGCGACGGACGACCGCTTCGCCACGAACTCAGCGCGGGTGAACAACATGGACGAACTCGAAACGGAGCTCGCCGACGTCCTCCAGACCCGGACGACGGACGAGTGGGTCGACCTGCTGGCCGACGAGAACAGCCTCCCGGTCGGCCCCGTCTTCGACGTCGACGAGGCGCTGGACAACGAACAGGTGCAGGCCCGCGGCGTCGTCGACTCGATCGACCACCCCGCGGCGGGGGAGATCCCCGTCATCGAACACCCGCTTAACTACGCCGAGTCGGACTCCGGGTTCGACAAGGCACCGCCGCTGCTCGGTGAGGACACCGTCCGGGTGCTGCAGGCGGTCGGCTACGACGACGCCCGCATCGACGAACTGATAGAGAACGGCGTGATCCCGGAGCCCTAATTACGCGGGGAGGATCTCAACGAGACGTATCGAGGACGACTTTTCCGAGCGTGCCCGAGGACATCAGCTCCCGCAGCGCATCGGGCACCTGATCGAGTCCGAAGACGGAATCGATCTCCACGGTGAAGGTCCCGTCCGCGAGGCGCTCGCCGACACGTTCGAGGATCGCGGCCTGATCGCCCGGTGATGCCATGATCGACATGAATCGGAGGTCCGCGTCGGCCTTCTTCGCTTCCATCGGAAGGCCGCCCTCGAGAGTGATCGGTCCGTTCTCGCCGATGATGACGATCCGACCGCCGCGAGCCAGACAGGCCAGATTCGCGTCGAGGTGCGCGTCGGCCTGCGGCTCGAACACGACGTCGACCTCTCGTCCGTCCGCCGCCTCCGAGATATCGGCGGCGAGGTCCTCGCTCCGGTAGTCGACGACCGCGTCAGCGCCGACGGAACGAGCGAACTCCGCGGGCTCGCCGTCGCGGGCGGTGCCGACGACGGTCGCTCCCGCCGCCTTCGCCACCTGGACCGCGGCATGGCCCACGCCGCCGGCTGCGCCGTGAACGAGCGCGACGTCGCCGAGTTCGATATCGCCGCGAGTCACGAGCGCCCGCCAGGCGGTCGCGAACGCCATCGCCGCCGCGGCTCCGTCTCGAAACAACACGCCGTCCGGGAGCGGCGCGAGCTGCCCGGCCGGCGCGACGGTGTACTCCGCGTACGTGCCGGGCGAGAACAGCCCGAGCCCCGTCGCGAACACGCGGTCGCCCTCCTCGACCTCGGTGACGTCCTCGCCGACCGCCTCGACGACGCCGGCGAGGTCTGATCCGCCGACGTGCGGAAGCCCGGACGGCGGGCGCACGTATCCCTCGCGGACGTACGTGTCGATCGGATTCACGCTCGCCGCTTCGATCCTGACCAGCGCCTCCTCCGGCCCGGGATCGGGCAGATCGACGGTATCGACGGTCAGTACGCTCTCGTCGCCGTGTTCGTGGTATCGAACGGCACGCATACCGATTCGAAGCGGGAACGATACATAAAGCATTGTGCTATCGATTCGCAAGCTCGACCGATGGCACGCTCCACGTCCGCGACGGTCCGATCTCGGCGAGCGCTTTTCTACCTCCCCGCCGAGGGCGACGTATGCACGTCACTGGACTCGATCACCTCGTGTTGACCGTCGAGAACGTGGAGCGCGCGGTCGATTTCTACACGTCAATTCTCGGCGGGACGGCCGAAACCTTCGCCGGCGGCCGGCGCGCGGTCTCGTTCGGCGATCAGAAGATCAACTTTCATCCTGCCGCCGACGTCTACACGCCCCACGCGACGCGTCCGGGATCGGGAAGCGGGGATTTCTGTCTCCTCGTCGACGACTCCGTCGATGCGATCCGCCGCACGCTCCGCGAAAGCGACGTCGACATCGTCCACGGTCCCGTCGAGAAAATCGGCGCGCGAGGGCGGATGGAGTCGGTGTACGTCCGCGACCCCGACGGCAACCTAGTGGAGCTGGCGCGATATCACGCGACCAAGTGACCTCCGTCCGATCGCTTCGCGAGGAATCACTCGGCGGCGACGATGCGGACGCCACGCATCGGTCCGTCGTCGGCGACCCGAAGCTCGTGGTCCGCGCTCAGTCGCACCGCGTCGCCGATAGAGAGGTCCTCGTCGAGCTGGGCGACGACGTTCGCCCCGCCGGAAAACGACGCAAGGCCGAGCGCGTTCGGCTCGCGAACCCCGTCCGGCGTGACGTGGACGGTCGTCACCGACAGCAGCGTCCCCGTTCCCGCGGGGACGCGGTCGAACTCCCTCCCGGCACAGCTCAGACATCGGCGCTTCTCGTAGTTGGTTCGGCGTCCGCAGTCGCGGCACTCGTACAGCTCCGTCATGCGCCCGCCTCCAGGAGCGTGCAGACGGCGTTGTTTCCGAACCCCGCGACGTTGACGGCGAGCCCCCGATTCGCCCGCTCGACCGCCCGATCGTCGGGGAGATCACCGCGGAGCTGCCAGACCAGTTCGACGACCTGCGAGATCCCCGTGGCACCGAGCGGGTGCCCGCGGGCCTTCAGCCCGCCGCCGGGGTTAACCGGAAGCTCGCCGTCGATCTCCGTCTCTCCGTCGCGGGTGAGCCGCCACGCTTTCCCCTCCGGTGCGAGCCCCAATTCCTCCATCTCCAACCACTCGAGGACGGTGAACGCGTCGTGGATACAGGCGACGTCGATCGCGTTCGCACCGAACCCCGCGGCGTCGTACGCGCGCCGACCGGCGATTCGCACGCTCTCGATCTCGAGCGGATCTTCCCGATCCGCGACGGCGTGCGTGCCGGCGGCGCTCTCGCAGGCGGCGATCGTCACCGCGCCGTCCGTCCGATCGGTCGGATCGGCCGAAATCACGACCGCGGCGGCCCCGTCGCTGGTCGGACAGCAGTCGTAGAGGTGCAGCGGCGACGCGATCGCCGGGGAGTCGAGCACGTCGTCGACGTCGATCCGCTTTCTGAACTGCGCGTACTCGTTGGCGAACGCGTTGGCGTGGTTCTTCACGGCGACCCGCGCCAGGTCGCGTCGGTCGCCTTCGTACTCGTGCAGGTAGGCGGCCGCCGCCAACCCCCCGAACGAGGGCAGCGTGACCCCCTGCTCGTACTCGCGATCGTGGGTGATCCGACTGATGATCTCGGTGGCCGTCGCCGTGTCCGCGTCGGACATCTTCTCGCCGCCGACGGCCAGCGCCCGCTCGCTCCGTCCGCTCGCGACCGCCTCGAACGCGCTCTGAAACGCGCTCGCACCGCTCGCGCTGGTGTTTTCGATCCGACGGGCCGCCGCGCCGGTCATCCCGAGGCTGCCGGCGAGGGCGTTCGCCAACCCGGAGCGAGCGTTGAACGCCTCGGCGGCCATGTTCCCGACGTGGACCGAATCGACCGCGGCGGCGTCGCTGTCGGCGTCGTCGAGCGCGCGCTCGGCGGCGGCGAGGAGGAGTTCGACGAGCGAGCGATCGTCGGCGTTCGCGAACTCGGTCATGCCGACGCCGGCTATCGCCGGTGGCGAGTCGCGAGACGGTGATGCGTCTGGTGCCCGCGCTTCCCGATTCTGGGCGGTCATCGTACGTATGCGAATAGCGACCAAGTATGTATATAAGTATTGTTCCCGCCGTTTCCTCTCCGCGGACGTCCACGCTACCCTTCATCGCGAGCGTTCGTACTGCCCCGTCATCGCGACCGTCGACGGAGCGCGGAACGACGACCGAAGCCGTCCCTGAACGCGGTTATCGGCCTCGGAACTACCAATCGGCACGCGAATCGAAGTTCCCGCGGGATCAAAAAACCGAATTCAAATCGATCGAAGTTCGGTCGACAACGAGGCCGACCGACGGAACGGTACGCCGGTAGCGGTGCGATCGGCGACGTGCTACCGGAAGTTGTTCACCTTCTCTTTCAGGTACGGTCCAACGAACGGACCGATCAACACCACCACGATCATGATGGAGATACTGAGCGTGAGCGGCCGACTCGGCGACACGAAGATGGTGTACTCCCCGCCCGATAGCTGTAGCGAGCGGAAGAAGTTCTCCTCGGCTATCGGCCCCAGAACGATCCCCAGGACGAAGGCGATCACCGAGTAGCGGTACTTCACCATGTAGTAGCCTAAGATCCCGAGTGCGAGCACGCCGAAGGCGTCGAACCAGTTCCGCCTGAGGCTGAACGCTCCGATAAAGGAGAGCACGATCACCATCGGGATGATGATGTCGGTGTCGATCTTCGTGATCGCGCTCGCGTACGGGATGACCGAGTATCCCACGGCGAGGATGAGGATGTTGCCGAGGAACACCGAGACGAACAGCGCGTACGTGATGTGGAGCTGTTCACCGAACAGCTGCGGCCCGGGCTGGAGACCGTGCATCAGGATGCCGCCGAGGAACACCGCCGTTGAGCCGCTCCCGGGAATACCGAACGAGAGCGTCGGGACGAGCGATCCGCTGACGGTTGGGTTGTTCGCACCTTCCGGGGCGATGATTCCCCGCGGGTCGCCCTCGCCGAATATCCCGTCGGCGGCCGACGAGCGCGCCTCCTCGGCGTACGCGACGAACGTCGATGTCGTCGCGCCGGACCCGGGAACCGCTCCGATCAGCATTCCGATAACGCCCGCTTTGAACGTCGTTTTGGGGTACTGGAACACCGTTTTGATCCCGTCGGTGATGCTCCCCGTGATACCGACCGCGTCCTCTGCGATCTGATCTTGGACCGCGAGCTTCATCATCTCAGCGAACGCGAACATCCCGATCAGGGCGGCGACGAAGTTGAGCCCGTCGTACAGCGGGAGCTGACCGAACGCGTAGCGCGGTGTCGGTGCCATGATCGCGACGCCGATCGTCGAGACCAGGAAGCCGAACGCGCCCGCCACGATCCCCTTTACGACCGACCCGTCCGCGACGATCGTGATGAGCGAGATCCCGAGAATCGCGAGCAGGAAGTACTCCACCGACCCGAACAGGAGGACAACCTCGATGAGGATCGGTGAGATGAGGACCAACAGGATCGCGGCGACGAACCCGTTCAGCGCGGAGGCCGTCGTCGCGATCGCGAGCGCGTTCTTCGCGAGCCCCTTCTTCGCCATCGGATACCCGTCGAGCGTCGTCGCGGCGGCCGATTCGGTCCCCGGAGCGTTCAACAGGATCGCGGCGATGCTCCCACCGAACATCGCGCCGCTGTAAATGGAGATCAGAAGGATGAGGGCGGGCGTCGGATCGAGGGGCACGGTGAGCGGCAGAACGATGGCCATGCCGACCGGCGAGCCGATCCCCGGCAGCGCCCCCAGAATGATCCCCGCGAGCAGTCCGGCCGCCATCCAGCCGATGACCGGCCAGCTGACCGCGATCTGTATCCCCTCGACGAGGCTTGCAACCGCCATTTAGAGTCCCCCCGTGAAGATCAGTGCACCCTCATCGAACGGCATGAGGAGGAAGACGATGAACCCGTACACGATGGCCGTCGCCAACGCCGCGAGAATGACGCTCTTGTACAGATCGACTCTGAACCACAGCGTGTATCCGGCGACGAAAAGCGGGGTCACGTAGAGGAACCCGGCGGCCCATCCGAGCGCGAAGTAGACGCTGGAGAAGATGATCATGATAACCGTGTTGTTGATGTCAACACCCCATTTTTGGTGTAGCGGTGGATCTTTCTGATCGATCTCCTCGGCATCGTCGTCACTGGTGTCGACGTACTTCTCGTCGATATCGGTGTCATCGCCGTCCTGAACGACGTCGACACCTTCGGTGCGGCTCTCTTCTAAACTCTCCGTCATGCTCACACTCTCCCCGACAAACCGCTGGAGCGGTCCCGGGAGGTAGTTCTGTATGAGGATGAGGAACGATCCGATCCCGACGACTTGCGCCATCAACTGCGGGAATATCGTCGCGTTGTCCGGGTAGTCCTTGATGATCGGGTCGACGTAGAACACCACGGACAGTCCTAAGAGCGTTACGAGCAGTACGTGTTCGGCTGTGATTCCGTCAAGTCTTTCTGAGTAATCAACCATGTTGGTTTAGTCTTGTCTCACTGGGCGTACTCCGAGTATAAATAAATTAAGCACTGTGCGCCGATTGCGGACCAATCGGCTCAGGGCTGGTGTTCGTTGACGAGATCGAGCACGCCGAGGTCCTCGTACTGCGCGAAGGAGTCCTCGAAGTTCGCTTCCGCGGCGTCCGGTCCCTCGAAGACGATCGGGTTCCCGGTCTCGTCGCTCCACGCCTGCACGGACTCGTTCTCGCTGGTGCGTTCCAGCACGTCCGCGTAGAAGTCGATGATCTCCTGGTCCGTGTCCGGCGGAGCGTACATGCCGCGCCACACACCGCCGACGAAGTCGATCTCGGGGTAGCCGAGGTCCGTGACGGAGTCGATGTCGGGGTACACGTCCGTGCCGGGTCCGAAGAACGTCGTCACGGGGTAGATCCGACCCGTGTTGACGACGGACTGCGTTCCGGCGTCGGTCCCGATACCACAGGGGACCTCACCGCTCGCGACGGCCTGCGCGACCGGACCGGTTCCGGTGAACTGCACGCGATTCTGCCAGTTCCATCCGACCTCGTCTTCGTACTGGTACTTGTACAGCAGGACGATGATGTCCTGGGAGCTCCCGGACGACTGAACGCCGATGTTCTCCCACTCGCCGCTGTCGTACTTCTCGAGGACGTCGTCGAAGGTCTCGACCTCGCCTTCGTACTCCTCGTTGACGACGAGGGTCCACGTCGAGCGTCCGAAGACGCCGATACCGCTGAGGTCTCGGATGTCGAAGTCCGGCTCGTTGAGCAGCTGCGGCGCGACTTCGAGGGGACCGGCGTTCCCGGCGATCGTCATGCCGTCCGGGTCCGCGCGGTAGAGCTCGCCGAGCCCGTTCAGGCCACCGGCACCCGGAATGTTGTCGATCTGTACCGACTCGCCGAGTTCCTCCTGGAACCCCTCCTGAATACCGCGGGCGTACGTGTCTGTTCCGCCACCCTCGTCGTACGGAACGATGTATCGGACCGTCCCGTCGGGGGACCATCCGTCGTCGCCGTCGCCACCGTCTCCGCCGTCGCTCCCGTCTGAGCCGTCGTCGCCGTCGCTCCCATCTGAGCCGTCGGAACCGTCACTACCGTCGGAACCGTCGCTGCCGTCGCCACCGTCGCCGCCGTTGCCGGAACACCCGGCGAGCGTCACCGCAGAAGTGGCTCCGACTGCCTGCAGGAACCGTCGTCGTCCATTATTTCCGCTCGATTCGACCGGGTCGTCCGTTGGTTCTTCAGTCATCTTGTCACAGTTTGGTTTTTTGGTTCTTTCTCCCGTACCTGTCTCACTGGGGTATTGCCTTTGCCGTCTCCATGCGTGACATTAGATGGCAATATCATAAATGTTTCCCTCAGTTCCGACCGGATTCTCCCTGATGGTATGTCCGGATATCGTTCCCCCTCAATCGCCGGACTCCACCCGAGTACGCCCGTACAGGAGCGGTGATACTCAGTGCGGTATCGCTGTTTGTTCATTCACTATTGACACGTTCGCTCTCGCGTGGCGTGCGACACAGATCCGGGGCCGGTGCCGTCGGTCCGGGACGTCGGCACTCGGGAGGAATCTTTTATATCAGGGGGGTGAATACGACTGATATGGTGATCGTCGCAGCCGTCGATCGGTCCGAAAGGGCACCGAAAATTGTCGAAGAGGCGCACAAGCTCGGAGAGGCGTTCGACGAATCCGTCGAAGTCATCCACGTACTGACACGATCAAAATTCGTCGATCTCGAACGAACAAGCGTGAACGACACCGGGAGTTCGATCCCGACCAACGATATCTTGGAGATAGCCGAGGATCTCGCACAGGAAGTGATCGATCAGTCGTCCGCCGACGACGCGACCCCGGTTGGGCTCCTCGGCGATCCGGCGGACGAGGTCGTCAACTACGCCGAGGACAACGACGCTTCGTATCTTGTCATCGCCGGCAGAAAACGATCGCCGGTCGGCAAGGCGCTGTTCGGCAGCGTCGTGCAGTCCGTCATGCTGAACTCCGACGTCCCGGTCGTCTCGGTTCGAAGCGAGTGATCAGAGTCGGTCTTCGATAGCGGCCACGACGTCGCCCGTCGACGCCGAGCCACCGAGGTCCGGCGTCGCGGGGGCGTCGTCGTCCGCGAGCACTTCTCGAACGGCACTCCAGAGGGCGTCGGAGACGTCGTCCTCGCCGAGATTCTCGAAGAGCATGGCGGCCGAGAGTACGGTCGCCATCGGGTTCGCGACCCCCTGTCCGACGATGTCGGGCGCGCTCCCGTGGACGGGCTCGAACATCGAGGGATACTCGTCGTCGACGTTGATGTTCCCCGACGGTGCGAGCCCCATGCTGCCGCTGACGATGGCTCCGATGTCGGTCAGGATGTCGCCGAACAGATTCGACGCGACCAACACGTCGAACTCCTCCGGTCGCCGCACGAGGTCCATGCTCCCGGCGTCGATGAGCAGCGACTCGACCTCGACGTTGGGGAACTCCTCGGCGACGTCCTCGACGACGTCGTCCCAGAAGGTCATGCTGAACGCCTGCGCGTTGGACTTGGTGATGCTCGTCATGTGTCCCTCGCGCTCGCGCGCCGCCTCGAACGCGGCTCGGACGATCGTCTCCGTCCCCTCGCGCGTATGCACTGCGCTCTGTACGGCCACCTCGTGGTCGAATCCCTGGTGTACGCGCCCTCCCGCGTCCGAGTACTCGCCCTCGGTGTTCTCGCGGTACACGACGAAGTCGATGTCCCCGCTCTCGTACCCGCGCAGCGGGCTCTCGACGCCGTCGAAGAGGATCGAGGGGCGCTTGCACACCTGCTGGTTGAACTCCTTTCGGATCGGCAGCAGCAGTCCGTGTAACGTAATGTGGTCCGGTACGTCAGGATGTCCGACGGCACCGAGTAGGATCGAGTCCGCGTCCACGATCTGATCGAGCGCGTCGTCCGGCATCATCTGCCCCGTCTCCAGGTATCGTTCGGTTCCCCAATCGTACTCCGTGAACTCGATCTCGACGCCGTGTCGGGACGCCGCTTCGTGAAGGAGTGGGAGCGTTTCGTCGACGACTTCCGGACCGATACCATCGCCTGGTATCGTCGCTATCTCGTACGACATGGTTCCGGAATTCGGTCACATCAAGTAAACTCTTTGGTACGTGACACGGTTTGCCCACCGGACTTTCGGGACTCACAATGCTTTTCACTCCCTTCATGGTAGGACAAGCCATGGTAGGCGAGACAGCGTACGACAGTATCTCCGTCGACGTCGACGACGGCGTCGCGACGATCGAATTCCACAGGCCGGAGGTGTACAACGCGCTCAACGACACGGTCATGCTGGACATGCTCCGCGCGTTCGACGAGATTCAGCTCGACCGCTCCGTCGACGTGGTCGTGATCACGGGCGAGGGCGACGACGCGTTCTCCGCCGGTGCCGACATCTCCGAGTACGCGGGCACCGCCGAGGAACACGACCCGCGCCAGCGGGACAGACAGGAGCTGTTCTACGAGATGTACCGCAAACCGTTCGACTGTCACGCCCCCGTCATCGCCAAGATCAACGGGTACTGCGTCGGTGGCGGGCTCATCTTCGCGATGTACTGTGACATGCGTATCTCCGTGGACGACGCGAAGTTCGGCGTCCCCGTCACCGACATCGGCCAAATCCCGACCGGAAACTCCACGTGGCGGGCGATCGACCTCGTCGGGGAGGCGAAAGCGAAGGAGCTCGTCTACACGGCCGGGATGATAGAGGCCGACGAAGCCGAACGGATCGGCCTCGTCAACCACGCCGTTCCCCGCGATACGCTCGACGAGACGGTCGACGAGATCGTCGAGGCGATCCGGGGGACGGGTCGGTCTGCGGTGAAGAACTCCAAGCGCGCGATCAACCACGCCGTGGACGCGACGGATCCGCAGGAGAATCGCGAGTTCGAGGCCGAGGTCTGGTGGGACCAGTTCGCGACCGACGAACGGCAGCGGCTCGTCGACAAGTTCAACGAAGAATGACGGGAGGACCACTCGCCGACCTGACCGTCGTGGAGATGACCGGCCACCGCGCGGGCCCCTTCTGTGGCGCGCTGCTCGCCGACATGGGGGCCGACGTGGTGAAAATCGAGCGCCCCGGCGTCGGCGACCCGGCCCGCCACCAGGGTATCGGTCCCGACGGGAAGTCCGGCTACTTCATGGCGAACAACCGGAACAAGCGCTCCGTCACGCTCGATCTCAAGTCCGACTCCGGCACCGAGGCGGCGCTGTCGCTTCTGGAGACGGCCGACGTGTTCATCGAGAACTTCGGATACGGCGTCACTGACAAGCTCGGTGTCGGTTACGACGACGTGACCGAGCGAAACCCGGACATCGTGTACGCCAGCATCAAGGGCTACGGCGAGACGGGCCCGCGGAAGAAACAGGCCGGTCTCGACCTCATCCTGCAGGCGGAAGGCGGGATAATGAGCGTCACCGGACCGGCGGGCGGCGAGCCCGTCAAGGTCGGACAGGCGATCGGCGATCTCACGACCGGGATGTTCACTGCAATCGGCCTACTCGCCCGCCTCTACGAGCGTGGACACCTCGGCGAAGCAGACGCCGAGTCGTTCAACGGGAAGTTCGACGTCGGGCTGTTCGACTCCATCGTGACGCTGATGAACGAGTACCTCACGTCGTACTCGATGGACGGGTCCGTCCCCGGACCACAGGGAACTTCCCACCAGACGCTCGTACCCTACCAGCGGTTCGAGACCGCCGACGGCGCGATCATCACCGGCGTTCCGAGCGACGACCGGTGGGACGCCTTCGTCGAGCTCGTCGGCCGCGAGGAGTTGGCCGAGTACCCGACGAACGACGATCGGTTCGAACACGCCGACACCGTCGTCGGGATCATCCAGGAGGAATTTGAGGCCGAGTCCACGGAATACTGGCTCGACCGACTCATCGACTACGGGTTCCCCTGCGGACCGATCAACGACGTCGAGGACGTCGTCAACTACGACCAGACTCTCGCGCGCGACCTGGTCGTCGAACACGACGACCCCGACTGGGGCGAGTGCCTCCTCCCGGGACACCCGATCAACTTCCCCGACCACGACGACATCGTGCGCTCGCCCGCGCCGCGACTCGGCGAGCACACGGAGTCCGTCTTCGCCGAGGTCGCCGGCGATCAGACCACGCTCGACGAGTGGCGGGCGGACGGCGCGTTCGGCGACGACTAGGCCGCAAACCATTTTCTCGCCTCCGTTGTTTATAAGCTCCAACCGCCGTCACTCGTCACTATTTATATAGGTCGATGGGTGCAGACCGAAATTTCGACAGCGCCCGCACGCTGACACGCCCTACGCGAGCGCGTCCGCGAGCTTCTCGATCGGGTGCGGCGGTTTCTCGTCGTACTCGTCGCCGATCTGCGTCCGGCAGGACGCGCCCGGCGCGACGACGCTCTCGCCGTCGCTGTCGTCGATCCGGTCGAACAGCATCGATCCGATGGCCTGGCTCATCGAGTAGTGCTCCTCCTCGTAGCCGAACGTCCCGGCCATCCCGCAGCAGCTGCTGTCCAGCGGGTCGACGCGGAAGCCGGTCCGGCGGAGGACGCCGACCGCGTGGTGGTCCTTTTTCACCGACTTCTGGTGGCAGTGCCCGTGGTAGGTGAGCCGCTCCGCGGCCCCGTCGGCGTCGAGCGACTCGTCGAGCCGGAAGGCGTCGATGTACTCCAACACGCCGTAGGCGCTCTCGGCGACGCCGGCCGCCGCGTCGGACGACAGCAGGTCGAGGTAGTCGGACTGGAGCATGACGGCGTCGGACGGCTCGACGACGACGACCTCTCGCCCGTCGTCGACGTGTGGTTTCAGGGCGGCGACGTTGGCCTCCGCGGTCTCTCGCGCCTTGCCGAGCAGCCCCTTCGAGTGCGCCGGTCGGCCGCTGTCGGTGATCTCGTCGGCGACCGTGACGTGGACTCCCGCGGCTTCGAGCACCTCGACCGCCGCCTTCCCGGCCTTCGGATTGTTGTAGTTCGTGACCGTGTCGGGCACGAGGACGACGCGGCGGTCGGCGGCCGACTCGTCCACCGCCGATCCGCCGCGGGCCGCCCACCAGTCGACGAACGTCTCTCTGTGGAACGTCGGCAGCGAGCGCTCGCGGGCGATCCCGAGGACCTTCTCCATGGCGAACCGCGCGCCGGGGACCTTGGTACCGAGATTCGACAGCGGTGCCGTCGCGCTCCCGAGCTTCGAGAGCGCGTCGACGTTGGCGAACAGCTTGGATCGGAGGTCCGCGCCGTGCTTCTCGTGGTGTGCGTGCTCGACCTCGACTTTCATCTTCGCCATGTCCACTTCGCTGGGGCAGTCGATCGAACAGCCCTTACAGCCGACACAGAGGTCGAGCACCTCGTGCATGAACTCCGTATCGAACTGTTCGTCCTCGGAGAGATCCCCGCTCATCGCCTGCCTGAGCAGGTTCGCGCGGCCGCGCGTGCTGGTGATCTCCTCCTGTGACGCGCGGTACGTCGGACACATCACGCCACCGGTACCGTCTTGACTGCTCCGGCAGCCGCCGCAGCCGTGACAGAGTTCGGCCATCCCCTGGAATCCGTTCTCGTTTTCCCACTCCAGGGCGGGCTCGAACCCGGCGTCGAACTCGTACTCCTCCCCGAATCGGAGGTTCTCGCTCATGTCGTGATCGCCGCAGACGCTCCCGGGGTTGAGCAGCCAGTCGGGGTCGAAGGCGCTCTTCAGATCCCGGAACGCGTTCCAGAGCCGATCGCCGTACAGCTTCCGGTTCCACTGGGTTCGTGCGCGGCCGTCACCGTGCTCGCCGGAGACGCTCCCGCCGAGCCGAACCGCCAGATCCGTGGCGGCGTCGGAGATGGATACCATCGTCTCGGTCCCCTCCGCGGTCTTCGTGTTGATCAGCGGGCGAACGTGCATACAGCCCGGGCCGGCGTGCGCGTAGAAGCTCCCGAAGGTGTCGTGGTCCTCGAATATCTGTTTGAACTCCTTGGTGTACTCGGGGAGGTGCTCCGGCGGAATCGCGAGGTCCTCGATAAACGCGATGTGCTTTTCGTCGCCCGTCCGCGACAGCAGAATCGGCGTCGACGCCTTCCGCATCTTCCAGAACTTCTTCTGGGTCTCCTCGTCGTACGCCGCCATCCCGTCGAACGCCAGGTCGCCGACTCGCTCTTCGAGGAGCTCGTCGACCTTCCGTTTGGCCTCCTCCTCGTCGTCTGCGTAGAACTCGATCAGCAGGAACGTGTCCGTCTCGTCCGGCAACAGGCCGATGACGTCCTTGAACTCCTCCAAGTCGCGCGCGAGATCGACGAGGACGCCGTCGAGCACCTCGACCGCGGCCGCGTCGTGTTCGAGGATCGGACCGACGTCCTCCATCGCGTCCAGCAGGTCGTGGTAGGTGAGCAGCGCGACTCCCTTCGTTTCCGGAATCGGTTCCAGGCTCACTTCCGCCTCGGTGACGATGGCGAGCGTTCCCTCGCTACCGACGAGGAGCTTGGCGAGGTTGACGGTCCCCGCTTCCGCCTCCTCGATCAGCACGTCGAGGTTGTACCCCGACACGTTCCGTTTGAGGTCGGGATACCGGTCTTCGATCTCCTCGGTCTCCTCGTCGATGATCCGCACGATCTCGGCGTAGATCCGTTCGAGGAGGACCCCGTCGGGATCGGCCTCCTCGCGAAGCTCCGAGACCGAGATCTCGCCGAACGTCTCGACGCTCCCGTCGGCCAACACCGCCTCGACCTCCTCCACGTAGGCGTCCGTCTTGCCGTACTTCAACGAGTGCGCGCCGGTCGTGTTGTTGCCGATCGCGCCGCCGAGCGCGCTCCGATCCGCGGTCGACGGATCGGGAGCGAACTTCAGGCCGTGCGGTTCGAGGGTTCGGTTGAGTTCGCCGAGCGTGATCCCCGTCCGGGCCCGGGCGTGGCGAGCCTCCGGGTCGACGTCGAGGATGTCGGTCATGTACCGCGTGAAATCGAGGACTATTGCCTCGTTAACCGACTGTCCGGCGAGGCTCGTCCCGCCACCGCGAGGCAACGCGGGAATCTCCTCGTCGGCGCAGTACTCCATCACGGCGGCGACGTCGTCGGTGGAGGTCGGATAGACGACCCCGATGGGGGTCACCTCGTACGCGCTGGCGTCGGTCGCGTACATCTGTTTCGAGTACTCGTCGAACCGCACGTCTCCGTCGACGAGCGCGTCGAGGTCGGATACGAGCGCCGAGTCGCGTCGATCGTCGCTCTGGAAATCGTAGTTCGCCCGAGGGTCCGTGGACGGATCGACTGGTGTGTTTTTAGATCCCATGTGTCTTCGATTCGCTAGATACGTGCCCTCGGCATGGCTGCACAATGAATGTTACGCGTCAACAGGGATCTCCGACGGTCCGGACCGCCGGACGCGACACGGACGAGAACGGGGAGAGAGTGGACGGAGAACGAACGGGAAAGATGCGAAGACAACGAGGAGGGAGATGAGAGAAGGCGGCGAGGACGGAGCGCGGTTACTCGCGCTGCTGTGCGTCGACGACCGCGACGGCGGCGAGGTTGACGATGTCTTTCACTTCGTCGCCGCGCTGGAGCACGTGGACCGGCTCGTCCATGCCGACGAGCATCGGGCCGATCGCCTCGGCGTCGCCCAGCCGCTGGAGCAGCTTGTACCCGATGTTCCCGGATTCGAGGTTCGGGAACACGAGGACGTTCGCGGCCTCGTCGAGCTCGGAGAACTCGTAGGTGTCGGTGAGCATCTCCTCGACGAGCGCCGTGTCGGCCTGCATCTCCCCGTCGACCGGGAAGTCGATCTCGGGGTCCTCACGGAGCATGGCGGCGGCGTCCCGCGACGCCTGCGTCTCCTCGCCCTCGACGCTCCCGAAGTTGGAGTACGAAAGGAGCGCCGCGCGCGGCTCGACGTTGAACTGCCGCGCCAGCTCCGCGGTGTGTCGCGTCGTCTCGGAGAGCACGTCGGCGTCGGTGTCGCGGTTGACGGTGACGTCGGCGAAGAACACCACGCGATTCCCGATCGTCAGCATGTAGACGCCGGAGACGTACTCGGCGTCGTCCGCGGTCCCGATGACCTGTAGCGGCGGACGGAGCGCCGAGGGGTAGTGGTGAGTCAGCCCGGTCAACAGGGCGTCCGCGTCGTCCTGATCGACCATCACGCTACCGAGGTAGTTGGTGTTGGTGCGGACCAGCTCGCCGGCCTCGCTACGCGTGACTCCCTTGCGCTTGCGGAGTTCGTGCAGCCGGTCCGCGTACTCGTCGTACTCGCCGGCCGTCGGGTCGTTGACGGCCGGCTCGTAGCCGAGCCCGAGGTCGTCGATCGTGGCCATGATCGCGTCCCTGTCGCCCAGCAGTACGGGCTCTGCGATCCCCTGCTCGGAGAGCTGATAGGCCGCGCGGATCATCTTCTCGTCTTCGCCCTCGGCGAGCGCGATGCGCTTGGGATCCTGTTTGGCCTTGTTGAAGACGATCCGCATCATCTCGCGGGACTTCCCGACGCGAGCCTCCAGGTCGTTCCGGTACTCCTCGAGGTCGACCTCTTCGCGAGCCGCACCGGACTCCATTGCCGCCTCCGCGACCGCCGGTGCGACCTCGAAGAGGACGCGCGGGTCGACGGGCTTCGGCAGGATGTACTCCGGACCGAACTGCAGCGGTTCGTCGCCGTACGCCTTCAACACCGCGTCGGGGACGTCCTTGCGAGCGAGCTCCGCCAGCGCCTCCGCGCAGGCGACCTTCATGTCCTCGTTGATCTCGGAGGCCCGCACGTCGAGCGCCCCGCGGAAGATGAACGGGAACCCGAGGACGTTGTTCACCTGGTTCGGGTAGTCCGAGCGGCCCGTGGCCATGATCACCGTGTCGTCGCGGGCGTTCTTCCCCTCATCGTAGCCGATCTCGGGGGTCGGATTCGCCATCGCGAAGATGATCGGGTCGTCGTTCATCGCGCGGACCATCTCCGGCGAGACGATACCGCCGGCCGAGAGACCGACGAGCACGTCCGCGCCCTCCATCGCGTCCGCGAGGTCGCCGCCCTCGATGTCCCGGGCGAACGCTCGCTTGTACTCGTTGACGTCGCCCGCCTCTGCGCGCTCCTCGGTGATGATCCCCGTCGAGTCACAGAGCACGATGTTGTCCGGGTCGACCCCCAGCGAGACGTAGAAGTGCGCCGTCGCGAGCGCCGACGCGCCGGCCCCGGAGAACACCACCTTCATGTCGCCGAGATCCTTGTCGACGATGTCGGCCGCGTTGATGAGTCCGGAGCCGTTGATGATGGCGGTACCGTGCTGGTCGTCGTGGAACACGGGGATGTCCATCTCGCCCTGGAGGCGGTCCTCGATCTCGAAGCACTCGGGAGCCTTGATGTCTTCGAGGTTGATCCCGCCGAACGTCGGCTCCATCGCGGCGACCGCCTCACAGAAGGCGTCGACGTCCGCGATGTCGAGTTCGATGTCGAACACGTCGACGTCGGCGAACCGCTTGAACAGCACGCCCTTCCCCTCCATTACCGGCTTCGACGCCGTTGCGCCGATGTTGCCGAGTCCGAGGACCGCCGACCCGTTCGAGACGACGCCGACGAGGTTCCCCTTCGCGGTGTAGTCGTACGCCTTCTCGGGCGATTCCGCGATCTTTCGGCACGGACCCGCTACGCCGGGCGAGTACGCCAACGAGAGGTCGCGTTGCGTGTTGGTCGGCTTCGTGGTCGCGATCTCGATCTTCCCCGGAGGGTCGGCCTCGTGATACTCCAATGAGTCGTCTTCTAGTGTCATACCGATCTGTTATCCGAGCCGTATTTATATTTATGGGGACCGCCCTGCAGATAGTTTCATCCCACGCGGGGGCGATCCTCGCCGATTCCTCGAACCGATACGAATATGTCGGATCGGCGTTCACGGGGACGACACGGTCGATCCGCGCTTCGCTCTCGGAATCGACGACAGCGCGCCTCTCAGCGCGGTCGCCGTCCCAGATCCGTTCAATCGACAGGCAAAATCGGCGGCGTTCGAACAGCTCCGGTCGTATCCGAACATATCGAACCGAGGGACAATGCGGCGATCCAGCACTCGACGATCGGCTCACGATCGACTCACGATCGATTCACACGGTTCCGTACTTGTCACCTTCCGGACACCGTCGATGCGGGCTCTCTCCCCGTCTCCGCTCTGAAAAATGCGCCGTGGTTCGTCGGTCGTCTCAGTCGAGGTCGGGGCGGGAGAGTTCCGTCTCCTTCGAGGTGATGAACTCCAGTAAGGCCGGCGTGCCCTCTTCCGTCTTCTCGATGGCGCGTTCGAGCGCCGGCGCGACCTCTTCGGGGTCTTCGACCCGCTCACCGTAGCCGCCGAGGGCCTCGCCGACGTCCGCGAAGTCGCCGCTGAACGGCGTGTCGTACGACGCCATCTCGTAGTTGTTCAGGTGAATGGTGAGGATCGGCGCGTCCTCGCGGGCCGCCGTTTCGAAGTCAAGCCCGGTCATGCCGATGGCACCGTCGCCCATGATGTTGATACAGAGCTTCTCGGGGAACCGGACCTTCGCACCGAGTGCGAGCCCGAGACCGTACCCGAGCTGGGTCGTCTTCCCCCAGCCGATGTACGAGAGCGGCTCGTCCGTCTCGTAGAAGGGCGCGAGGAAGTCGCGCGGGTTGCCGGCGTCGGCCGTGATGATCGTCTCTGCGGGGTCGACGACGTTCGTGATCTCGTGGATCACGCGGTAGGGGTTGATCGGGGTCTCGTCGGACGTGAGTTTCCCCTCCCACTCGTCGAGCCAGTCGCCCTTCACCGCCGCGATCTCGTCGGCGACGTCGTCGAAGCGACCGCGGTCGTCGTCCACGCGCGATTCCACCGCGTCGCCGACGGCGTCGAGGACGATCTGCGCGTCGCCGACGAGGGCGAGTTCCGAATCGACGTCCTTGTCGATGTCGGTGGGGTCGAGCGTCGAGTGGATGACGGTCTTCCCCTCGGGAACGGTGATCCCGTACGCGGTCTCGGTGAAGCTGCAGCCGACGCCGAAGAGCACGTCGCACTCGTCGAGGAAGTGCGCGAGTTGTCCGGGTTCGCTCTTGCTGCCGGCCCCCAGCGAGAGCGGATGGCTCTCGGGGAAGGCGCTCTTCCCGTTGAGGCTCGTAGCGACGGGGGCCTCGAGCGTCTCGGCGAGCTCCTTCAGCTCGTCCCACCCCTCGGCGTAGTGGACGCCCTGTCCGGCGAAGATAACCGGGTTCTCCGCGTCGACGAGGGCGTCGGCGACGGCCGGGACCGCGTCGGGATCGACGCCCGCACGGTTGGCGCTCGACGGGATGTACTCGAAGTCCTCGGGCGCGTCCTCCCAGAAGACGTCCTTCGGCACCTCGACGACGGCGGGACGCGGACGGTCGTTGCGCGCCGCGGTGAACGCGCGGCGGAACGTCTCCCCGACCGCGTCGGGGTCGGTGAGCTGCTCGCAGGTCTTGCTCACGCTCTGGTAGCTCACCAGCGAGTTGAACTTCGGATCCACGTCGGTCTTGGCTCGGTCGTACCCCGCCGGAATCGCCACGAGCGGCGCGGACTCGCCGTACGCCTGTGCGACGGCACCGATAGAGTTCTCCGTCCCCGGCCCGTGCTGGCAGGCGAACGCGACGACGTCGTCGCCGGACGTGAGCCGGCCGATGGCGTCGGCCATGTGAACCGCCGTCCGTTCCTGACGGGTGATTATCGTTCGGAGACCGGCGTCCTCCGCAGCGCCGGTGTCGAACAGCGGGTTACTCGGGAACCCGAATACGTACTCCACTCCCTCCTCTTTTAGTGCTTGCGCGATGGCTTCAGTTACGTTCATCTCTAGTTGTCTCGCGGATATGGTCGACTCTAGTCCGGGGGGAGATAAAAGTATCTGTGAGGCCCCGTATCGTCACCACCGGGAATGCCTCGGTCGGGTCGGTCGGGTGCCACCTTTTTTTGCCGGCTCCCGAAGGACTGATAACCCGCTGCGACGACGTCCCAGTCATGTCCGAGCGAGCGCAACTCGATCACCTGTACGTCCACGAGTCCGTAGAGAACGTCATCCCCCCCGAGGCCTTCGTCGAGGCGTTCGAGGGGCTCGGCATCGACGCCGAGCTGGTCGGTGACGGCGAGAGCTACGACGAGACCGACGCCGTCGCCACCTACGTGCCGCGGCCGGAGTTCCTCGACGCGGGGTGGGTTCACTGCATCCGCGCGGGCTACGACGAGTTCGACACGGACACGTACGAGGCGGCGGGCGTCCCCCTCACGAACAGCACGGGCATCCACGACACCACCGTTAGCGAAGTCGCGATCGGATACATGGTGTCGCTCGCGCGACTCCTCCACGTGTACCGCGACAACCAGAACGAGCGGAACTGGTACACCCCCGACTACGAGCGTCCGTTCACGGTGGAGAACGAACGGATCTGCGTCGTCGGCCTCGGCACGATCGGGCGCGGGATCGCCGAGCGGGCCGACGGCCTCGGGATGGAAGTGGTCGGGGTCCGCCGGTCCGACGAGCCCGTGCCGGGCGTGTCGGAAATCTTCGATCCGTCGGACCTCCACGACGCTATCGCCGACGCGCGGTTCGTCGCTCTTGCGCTCCCGCACACGCCTGAGACCGAGGGGTTGATCGGGGAACCGGAGTTCGAGGTGATGCGCGACGATGCCTACCTGATCAACGTCGCCCGCGGTCCGCTGGTCGTCGAGGACGCCCTCGCCGCCGCGATCGAGGCCGGCGCGATCGCGGGCGCGGGACTCGACGTCTTCGAGACCGAACCCTTACCCGACAGTTCGCCGCTGTGGGACTTCGAGGAGGTCATCATCTCCCCGCACAAGGGCTCCGCCACCAACCGGTACCACCTCGATATCGCCGATCTGGTCAGCGAGAACGTCGAGCGGTACCAGTCGGACGAACCGCTGAAGAACCGCGTGGCCTGAGTCGGCGACCGTTTCCGCCGCGATGCGACTCTACCGGTTTCGTCATTGCGAACGTGTTTTTGCGAAGAAATGACTCGAAGCGTCTCGATCGCTGACGAGCACTCGATATCGAGTGGATATTGTTCCAATACCACGGCATACTATCGGCTGAACGGTCAGCTATTTCGACGAAACATCCAGGAATGACGCGTTCACGCGCGCCGGCGACGGAGGCTTCGGGGCGAATCGGCATTCCGACGGCAGTTTCGTATATTCGAACTTTCGCCGTCCGTAATCGATCCTGTTCGGCGAGACTCGATCGAGAGCGTCGCGCTCCGGCGGCAGATATTACATTACTACTTTTGTAATTGTACTTCGACCGTTCGTTACTGCCCGTGCGCGAGGTTGACCTCGATCACGTTCGCCGTCTGGTGGAGGGTCTCCGTGTACTCGCGGCGTTGTTCCTCCGGTTTCAGGCGACTGATCGGTGTCATGATACTGATCGCGGCGTTTCGCCGGTCGCCCGTTTCGAGCGGGGTCCCGACGCACCCGAGTCCGCCCAGACGCTCTTCCTCGTTGTACGCGAACCCCTCCTCGCGAATCTGGTCGAGCTCCTCGAACAGATCCGACCGTGTCGTGATCGTCTCGTCGGTCCGGGCCGGAAGCCCGTGTCGATCGACGATCTCGTCGACGCGCTCGTCCGAGAGGCTCGCGAGCAGGGCCTTCCCGAGCGCTGTCGTGTGGAGGTACACGCGTCGACCGAGGTGGATGTCGAAGGTTATCGCCTGCTCGCCGCGGGCGGTGTAGACGTAGACGCCGATTCCGCGCTCCTCGAACATCAGGTTCGCGAGTTCGCCCGTCTCCTCTGCGAGTTTGTGAACCTCGGACTTCGCGACGTCGTAGACCCCGTCGTACTGCCGAGCCATCCCGCCGAACTCCAGGCACTGGAGGCCGAGCCGGTAGCCGTCCTCGTGGTTGACGACGAGGCCGTGCTCTTCGAGCGTGATCAGGTGCTTGTACACCGTGCTCTTGGCCAACTCTAGGCGATCGACCAGCTCCGCTATCGAGACGCCGCCCCCGTGTTCCGCGATCGCGGTCAGCACGCGCATCGACGTCCCCGTCGCCCGCACGGACTTCGTTTTCGGCCTCTCCATACCGATCCTGGACGAAGACGAGTAATAAGGGTTGTGGGCCGGTTTGACGGACGAACGCGTTCGGTCGCGAGGGCGTCACCGGCGATCGCGGTGTCCGCAGTTGTGCTAGAAGATCCCACACGACAGGCCCGCACAACAGGCCCGCACGATAGTTTCGTATATTCGAACCAGATCACACGACCAGATCGTACGACGTGACGCGTCGCCCGCGGCGAGCGACGGTTCCCGGCTGACACGCTCTCGGTCGATCATCTATATCTATGTCAGTTTCCCACACACATATGCTAACTAGTAGTTTATCCGTAACGACACGCATCACGATCGGAGCAAGCGCCGTCTGCGCGACGGCTCGCGGAGTGGCTGAGATACGGACTGACGACGGCACGGAGCGGGATGAGTGCCGAGATTGCCTCGCGATCGCCAACTCGAAACTCGATCGAGCGCACTCGCAATTAGCGGCGCGCGTACTGACGCTTCGACATACGAGAATCGCGCCTCCCTCGGTCGATTCTCCGATCAATTTTTCGCGATACCGAGCCACGTATCCTCCTTATGAGTTCGAGTCAGACATCGGTCGTATCTCACGCAACGCCGACCGCCGCCAAACATATCTAATATCGTGTATGTTTTAAAATAGTATTGTTTTCGTAATCATTTTATAATGCAATATACGCCCCAGCGACGATGAGAACGACGCCCAATGCGAGTTTCAATCTCCTCGGATCCACGACGTGTGCCACCCGCCACCCGACAACGACGCCCGCGAGCAACGGCAGGCCGACGAGCACGGCGAGCGGGACCGACACGTCCCCGCGGAAGCCGTATCCGGCCGTCGCGAACGCCGCGATGAATATCGATTGCACCTGAGCGACCGCAACGGCGGGCAGCATCGGGACGCCGATCAGTATCAGCGCCGGAACCGCGATCACCGGCCCCCCGACGCCAACCACGCCGCTCGCGATCCCGAGAGCGAGGCCGAGGACGCCGAGAGCGACTCGTCCCGTTCGGCTCGACGCATCCACCTCGTACAGCGGACTGAGGCCTCGTTTCTCGCGATAGACGATGGTGATGCCGGTCACCGTCGCGACGAGGCCGAGCAGGAGCCCGAACGTCGCTCTCGGAACGAAGGCGTTCGCGTGCGCGCCGATGAGGGCACCGCCGGCGCTGGAGAGGCTCAACACGAGCACCAGTACCCGCGCGTCGCCGGTCTTCAGTTCTCCGGAGTGCAGGTAGGCGGCGCTTCCGACGACGCCGGTCGCGACGAACGTCGCGTGTGCGGTTCCGGCGACCGTCCCCGACGGGATCCCCGTCAACGAGTACAACGCGATCGTCACGAATATCCCGCCTGGACCGACGGTCGTGATCCCCACCCCGGAGAGGAATGCGATCCCCACGAGCACGGGAATGAGCGGAATTCCGAGAGTGCTCACGAACATCTATCGGCGTCGTCTCTCGGACGGGATATAGCCTCTTTGCCCGGCGCTTCGCATTCCGTCGGGCGATCGATCAAAACGAAATCTCGAACCGCGCACCGCCGTCCGTCCCTTCCGTAACCGAGATATTCCAGCCGTGTGCGGTCGCGATCTGCGACACGATCGAGAGTCCGTATCCCGTTCCCCCCATCGCCGTCGAGTACCCGTGCTCGAACACCGATTCGCGCGTCGACTCCGGGATTCCGTCCCCGTCGTCGGCTACGTAGATCCCGTCGCCATCGTCGAGCCGTCCGATACGAACCGTGACGTCCTTTCCCACATGTTCGACGGCGTTACGGAAGAGGTTCGCGAAGAGTTCTCGAACCCTGCTCTCGTCGGCCTCCACCGCACTCAGATCGGAATCGATTCGGAGGGTCGCGTCGTGCGTGTCGACGCTCGCCCACGACTCGCGGACGCTCGCTTCGATATCCACGGGTTCGGTCGCCCCGATGAACTGCCCCTCTTTCGAGAGTTCCAACACGTCCTCGACGAGCCTATCGATGCGGTCGAGCGACTCCGAGACGGTCTCCAGCTCGGGAACGTCGTGACCTTCTCGGGCGAGGTCGGTGTACCCCTGTGCGACTGAGAGCGGGTTCCGGATGTCGTGAGTGAGGATGTCGGCGAAGTCGTCGAGCCGGTCCTTCTGATCGCGGAGCTGCGTTTCTCGCCGCCGACGCTCCGTGATGTCACGGATGATACCCGTGAAGTACTGCTCGCCGCCGTGTTCGTGTTCGCGGAGGCTGATGAGCACCGGAACCTCGTGACCGTCCCGGTGTCGAGCGGGGAGCTCCATGCCGTCCCAATCGATGTTTCGTTCGCCGGTCTGGACGTAGGATCCGAGCGCTGATGCGTGCACCGACTGGAGGCGCTCCGGGATGATCTTCATCTTCGAACTCCCGATCAGCTCTTCGGGAGCGTATCCGAGAATATCCTCCACGGCAGCGTTGGCGTAGACGATCTTGCTCTCCGCATCGATCGTGAGCATCCCCTCCGCGGCGTTCTCGACGAGCGTCTGATAGAAATCGTCGTTGGGAATCGGAGGTGAGGATGGATCCATGTCGTCCCTGCCGAGATATGGCGATCCGACGTGTTAATGGTGTTGTTGCCGCGTCCGATCCGAACCGATCCGGGTAGCTGTCTGGGAAATTTCATTTCGGGTTCCGCTTCGGAGACACACCACCCTGCAAGTGTTGTGACGGAACGCTCGGCGAATACGTTGCTGCGGATCGAAACGCGTCACACGAACTGCATTGACTGGGCGTCGTTCGTTCGGAGCCCAACTCACTGGTTTTCGAGGGCGTCGAGGACACATGCGGCCGCGATCACCGCTTCTCTCGGGATCGTGCTGGCGTCGTCGATACTGACCGTGTACGCGTCCCGCAACGAGAACCGGCCCGCAATGTCCCCGACGTGGTCGCCGTCAGCATCGAATATCTCGTATTTGTTCGGGACGAGGTTCGCAACGGAGATGAGGTGCCGGAGCGCCGCGAGCGGCTTGCTCTTCGAACGAATGGTTGCCAGCGGCTCGCCAGTCTCGGGATCTCGAACGGTCCAGTTCTCCACGAACAGCGAGAACTCTTCGTCGAGGATGACGACCGCTTCGCCGGTGCCCGCGTCCGTGATGGCGTAGTTCCCCGCGACGTCCATGATGCCCCCGGCTTTCACCGTGAACGCGTCCTCGCCGTCGCCGGTGAGGAACGGGAACTCCTCTTTCATTTTGAACATCTTCTGTTTCCCGCGCAGGACGACGTCGCCAGCGCCGTCGCGGACGACGTACTTGTTCCGAATCGCGGACTGTTTGACCTCGTAGCGGTCGTCGTCGAGCGAGACCGTAGAAATGTCGTAGGGGGTTGCCGCCGAATCGACTGTGGAGGGGTCTGCCATTGATCGCTGGTGGACCACGTAGCGGAAAAAATCTTCTACTTCACGTACAGTTGGTCGCTGAACGATCCCGCCCGATTGAGAGCGGGAGTAAGTATGTCAATTCGGAGGAGTGGTTGTTTATAAGTGAATACGTGGTGTTGTTGGCGGCTGTTTATATATTGTTGCTGGCGCGGTGAATCGCTGTGTTTCTGGTGATGATTACTTATAAATGATTGTTGCTGGCACAGTGAACACGTCCAAAGCCCCAGCCGCGAGGCGGGTGCAGGCGACGTAAGCACCGTAAAGAGCGAGTGAAACGAGCGATTGAGGAGCGCAGCGAGCGTGCGTCCGCCTCGCGGCTGCCCCTTTGAGTCCCACCCGAACAGCGCCGCATCTCACACCTCCCCAGCCTCGCCGCGGCCGCTTATGAGCGGCCGCGGGCTCCTCGCACCCTCCAGGCGCTCGGAGGCGCGCCAACCGCCTCGATCATTTATAAGCAACCGTCGCCTCCTCAGTTCTACCTTTAAATACTGCGTCGCCGGCGGTGGTTTGCAATACCTACTCCCGTTGGGTCGCAAGTGAGGCAATCTCCGCTGGCGTCACTGATTCCCTTCAGAAGGGAACGGGGTCCGGCCAGTACGCGATCCTCGCCAACCGAATCAAAAACGCCGTTGCCGCCTACGACGCACGACTGATGTTGGTGCTGCTGCGACAGTCCTCGCAAGTGATCTAGCGAGTTACGGTACCGACGAATCGCTTGTCTGGACGGCGGGTGGACTAGCGGGCGATACCTGGTATCCGAAATCACTCATCGGTTTTATCTTGCGGGGCGTTGCGCGTCAATATAACGGAACTGGCAGCCGCCCGCCCGACGCCTTCGGCGACCGACCCGACGAGCATTCGCTTGAGGAACGGGTCGCGCGTCGCGCCGAGGATAGTGAGCTCGTGGTTCGGCGTCTCGTCGGTGATCGCGCCCGCAACGTGGTCGCTCCGGATCGTCGTTGACTCAACGCTAATATCAAAGTCGGTGAGGAGTGAATCGTAGCCACGGAGAAGGGATGAAGTATCCTCCTGCGTCGAGTCATCTGCATCAGGATGCGTAACGTGAAGCAGATGAACGGCTGCGTCGCGCTGTGATGCGATCGTCCCGGCGAGTTCGACGGCCACCTCACAGTGCGGACCACCTGCGACCGGAACGAGGATCGAGTCCACGTCTCGCGATGGTGTACGGATGCGTTTGACGAAGACGTCACACGGTGCTTCACCGAGGATTCGGTCGAGAAAACTCCCGAGGATGATGTCGCGCCGACGAGGTCGTCCCCGCCATCCGACGAGCAGGGCGTCAGCGCTATGTACGTCGACGGCCCCCACGATTCCCGTGGCGATATCCCGCGCATAGCGCATCCGTGATTCGACTGCGACGCCGGCATCTTCGGCTTGTTCGACCGCCTCATCGAGGAGTCGTACCGCTTCACCGTCGTCTTCGATGAGACTGTCACCCGCGGAGAGGGGAACCTGGGGCGGGACCTCGACAACATGTAGCACGACGATTCGTGTGGACTGACCACGTGCGATATCGATCGCCGTGTCGAGTACTCGTGCGGTGGTCTCTGGATTCGCTACGGGGACCAAGAGCGTCTCGGTCTGTGTCTTCGAGGTCATAGCTATTCTTTTGGCGTGGGAGACATTAACACTCCCCTCACTCGCTTCTGGATAGCGACCAAACGAGCTTATCTGCGATACCTTCGCACTAGCTCTCGGATCTCCGTCTTACTGAGGGGATTAATCTTGCGGCGGTTGCCACCGTCGGTGTAGAAAATCGATGCGGTGACCGACCGATCCGGGTATCGGTCGGCAACGACGTGGTAATACATACTGAGCTGCTTCTCGTATTCCTCCTCCGCGTGCCGGCTGCGATCCGTCTTGTAATCGATGATCTCGACGCGCTCCGGCGTGCGGTGGAGCAGGTCGATCACGCCCCCTATCGTCACCCGCTCGCCGTCAACCGTAAGCGGGAGGAAGGCGTCGATCTCCGCGTCCGTGTCACCGTCGAGCGAGTCGATCAACGCCTTCACGTTCTTCTTATCAGCGTTATCGGCTTCGGCCGCCCCATCGAGAACGTATCGTTCCGCGAACTCGTGAACCGCCGATCCGTACTCTATCCCCCGACCGCCGGTGTTCCCCTCGAAAACGTCGTCGTCGATGAACGTGTGCGGCGAGTAGCTCGCCGGCCCGTCGGGATCCGGAATGTCGACCGTGAACGGAGCGTGCTCGTCGTCCGCCGTATCGAATGCCGACAAGTCGGGATCGACGTCCTCAACGTCGACGGGAAGCGCGTCGAGAAACGAATTCGGATTCGCGCCGCCGGTCAAGACGAGGTGGCTCTCAGCGCGCGTAATAGCCACGTAGAGGAGCCGACGTTCCTCGTCGTAGTTCTGGGGGAGACACCGGTTGAGAACGTCCGTCTTCCAGTCGTCGTAGACGTGTGGAACGCCGTGTGCGTCAGCCGAGTACACCGTCCGCTGCCGGAGGCCGATCGGGTCGGCGTACGCGATATCGCTCCCTCCCCCGCCGGTGGAGGGGAACTTGTTGGCGTTCATGTTCGCGAGGATGACGATCGGGTATTCGAGCCCCTTCGTCGCGTGGATCGTCTGGACGGTCACCGCGTTCGTCCCGCCCCCGGCGTCGACGTCGTGCGTGCTCCCGCTCGCGATCGCCTCCTCGATGAACCGGATCAGCTGCCCGCGAGTGAACGTCGTCGTCCCGTGGACCGACTGGACGGTGTCGAGGACGACGTCGGCGGCCGGATCGCTCCGGCCGTACCGGTCGAACACGCGTCGGGCGACGCCGCCGACCGTCTCCAGATCTCGGAGTTCCTCTCGGAAGGAACCCATCGACTCGGGGTACGCCTCGCGGTCGATGATCGCCTTCGCCTCGTCGATCGCGTAGCCGGCCTCCTCCAGAACGAGTGCCCACCCTCGGTCGGCGTTGCGTTCGAGGATGCGCAGCCACGCCAACAGCAACTTCGCGGCGTCGGTCCGGAAGACCTCGATCCCGCCCTCGTACGCCACCGGCAGATCGTACGTGCTCGCCGCATCGAGCAGATCCCGGCCGAAATCGCGGGTGCGCGTCAAGACGGCGATGTCACCGTACTCCGGCGCGCGGTACTCGCCGCTGTCGCCGTCGTCGCCGACGGCGTAGGCGTCGTTGCCGACGATCGCGTCGATCTTCGCGAGGATCGCCTCGTGTTCGTCCTCGCTCGCGAGCGCCTCGATGCGGCTGTCGTCTCGGTTCGTGTCCGCGTTTAGTGGCGTGATCGTCTCGGAAATTGCGTCCACGTCGAGCGACTCGCTCTTCGTTGCGGGCGTCGTCAGCGCGTGCTCAGAGAAGTCCAGGAGGGACTGCGTCGACCGGTAGTTTCGCGTCAGTCGCTTGTCGTCGACGGGCGTCGTCGGGAACGTGACTCGGTCGGCGTCCCGGTTCAACTCCTCGGCGAACCGTCGGAGTCGATCGTCGAACTCGCGGATGTTGTCGACGTCGGCGTACTGAAAGCCGTAGATGCTCTGTTTCCAATCCCCGACGACGCAGACGTTGTTCGTGCCGGCCAGAAGGAGGGTGAGCTTGAACTGGATCTCGCTGGAGTCCTGGAACTCGTCGACCATCACGTACTCGTACGCGAGGCCCTCCCGAAGGTCGTGGTCCTCACACAGGAGGACGAACGCGAACAGCTGGAGGAACCCGAAGTTCAGGTAGTTCCGCCGCAGCGCGAACTCGAGGTACGCATGGTAGACGTCGTGGACGAACCGCTTGAGGGCCGCTCGGTCGTCCTCGAAGACGCGTTCGGCGACGTCCGTCGGGACCTGCTTGCCGTTACCGCGAATCTCCCACTTTTCAGGGGCTTCCGGGAGGTACGTCTTGTTTTCGCCGTACACGTAGAGTTTCGACCGGAGCGCCGACTGTTTGCTCCCGCCATTACGGGGCTCGTTCCGTTCGGAAAACAGCGTCTCGAACGCCTCGAAGTCGCCGTCGAGGTGTGATTCGCCGTCGCGGTACCAGCCCTCGGCGTCGGGGAACGCGCCCTTCGCGGACAGTTCCTTGATGAGATCGAGCAGCTCCCCCGTCTCCGAGATCGCCGTGAAGAACCCGTCGTATTCCGGGTGGTCGTCGATGAACTGGCCGACGAACTCGCGAAACAGCGCCCGTTCGATGATGTCGTCCTCGACGATCCGCGTCGATCCGGTGATCGTCTCATCGAGCCCGAGATATTTCGGGGCGTCGTGGCCGTGCTCGTCGAGGATATCGTGTGACAGCGAGTGGAACGTCTGGATCGGCGCGTCCGCGAGTTCGCGCATCCCGTACTCGCTGTGGCGCACGATCCGGTCCCGCATCTCCTCGGCCGCGTTGTTGGTGAACGTGACCAACAGCACGTCTGAGGGATCGATCCCGTCCTGTGCGACGATGTTCGCGTACCGCCGGGTGACGGTGAACGTCTTCCCGGTTCCGGCACCCGCGTCGACGAGGAACAGTCCGTCGGTGGCCTCGATGAGTTCGCGTTGCTCCGGGTTCGGCTCGACGCCGCTCATCGCTCGCCCTCCAGGAGCAGGTCCCGGTTGTCCACCCGCCGGTAGTTCGGCTCGCCCGCGAGCCCCTCGACGGGGAACGGTTCGTCGCCGGCGCGGCGTCGGTTGAGTTCCGTCAGTCGCTCGTCGACGAACGACTCGAACGCGTCGAGATCGCTTTTGAAAAACGCCGCCTGCTGTCGCTCGGTGATCTTCCGCATGACCTGCTCGCTCCCCGTCGTCACGTACTTGTACTCGCCGATCTCCGCCTTGAACCGGTCGATCATCGTCTCCCCGAACGCCGACTCGATGAGTTCGTCGCTGTCCGTCGTCTCGACGAGTGGCGCGGCATCGAAGAGGGCGGCGTACGTCTGATAGTCGATCTTCGAGAGGACCTTCCGACATTTTTGTGCCCCCTCCTCGCGGAGGTACTCGAAGAACTCCTCCCGACGAACGTGCTCCGTGGGAGATTCCGGGTAGTAGGTCACCGTCGTCAGCGCGTCATCGAGGTCGACATCGCTGACGGAGTCGCCGTCGTCGCCGACAGCGACGTCACTGGCGGTGTCGGCGGAGCCACTGTCGTTTGAGTCGCTGCCGGCGGAGTCGCTGTCGTCGGAGTCGCTGTCGCCGGAATCGCTGCCGGCGATCACCTCATCGACGAGTTCGGTCACGTAGAAGAAGGTGAACGACAGTCGTTCGTCCGGCGTTTGTGACCGCCAGTAGGTGAGATAGAGCAACGCTTGGAAGTCAGGCTCGTCGGTCGGCTCTGAGAGCGCGGCGTGTTTGACGATCGATTTGGCGCTGTGCTCGCTGCCGCTCTTGTAATCGAGGAGCGCCGACGTCGACTGCACGAGGTCGATCATCCCGTTGATCCCCAGCTCCTCGTCGGTGAATCGGCGTTCGGTCACGGGGGAATCGACGTCCCGGTCGAAGTGGGCGGCGACGGCGTTGTCACCGCCGCTGGATGGCGTGAGAAACGCCCCGTCGGTCGGCGGGTTGGCGTCGAGATACGAGACGATCGTTTCCAGGCTCGCACGGTATTCGGTGCGACGGGTGCGTTCGTCGACGGAGCGGATCAAGGGGCGGACGTCATCGAGCATGAGGTCGACGACTTCCGCGAGCACCGTCTCGTCGACGGCCTTCGGGTGGTTCGCGTAGAACTCCGCGAAGTCGTGGAGCAAGTCGCCCTCGGTGAGGTACGCCTTTTCCGGGCCGTCGACGATCCGGCTGAAGTAGTAGTCGCGCGGCGAGTTCACGTAGGTGTTGAGACTCGACTTGCTGATCGTCTCGACCGTCTCGACCGGCGCGTCGATCGATGACTTTTCGAAGCCGTCATCGGGTCGCTGGGTGGATCCGATCTGATGGCTCGTTGCGGGCAGATCGGAGAAGCGGTCGTACTCGGTGTCCAGCAGCTCTTCGAAGTACAGACACGGTGTGACGGGCGATCCGCCGGTCGAGTCTTGGACGAGGTAGTGTTGCTGACCGCCACTCTGTAACAGCAGCTGGAAACTCTCGAAATTCCGCGTGAACTGAGCGTCCCGATCGACCCACGGACGCCGCGGTGCCGAGTGCGTCCACCGATCGTCGAGTCCGAGGTAGAAGACGACCTCGCGCCCCACGTACGACGCCGACTTCGCGTCGGCGAGCAGTACGCCTTCGTTCTCCCGCTCGACCGGAACGTCGTAGGTCTGGAGGTAGAACGATAGGTCGTCGACTCGGGCCTCGGTGACGCGTTCGTCGACGATGCCGAGCTTCTCCAGTTCGGCGCGGAAGGAGTCGAGCGCGCCGTCGACGCGACGTTCAAACGCCGAGAGCGCGTCCGAGAACGTGTACTCTCGGATGTCGCGGCAGAAGTCGTTCAGCCACGCGAGTTCCGCGTCGTCGAGCTCGTGCAGTCGCTTGTCTTCGTCGGCGACGTCGACGTCGACACCGAACGCCGTCAGCAGCGATCGGATTTCGCTCAATCGGGTGTCGGTCCCGCGGTGGGCGGTCCGAAGCAGGTGAACGAACAGTCGGTGCTCGCTGCGGTCGGTGAATCCCGGTCCGCCGAAAAACGGGATCTCGGCCGCTTCGAGCGCGGATTCGATGAGGGGCGAGTACTCGCTTTCCCGGTCGAGGACGATCCCGACGTTGTCGGCGTTCGCGTCGGAGACGGCACCGATGACTGTCTCGACGATCGCCGCCGGTGAATCGTGAATCCGGAACGGGGGCAGTTCGAACCGCGCGTCGGTGAAGAGGTCGACCGCGTCGTACTCGGCGGGCAGATACGCTCGTTCGAGCCGTGTGAGCATGTCGGGTTCGACGACGACCACGTCGAGATCCGGATCGATCGTCTCGGTCGCGAGCTTCATCGAGGCCGTCTCGAGGTCCGCGATTCGCTCGACGGCGCGCTCGGTGGCGTCGTCGACGTAGGCGTCGTACTCGAAGATGGCGTCGTGAGACCCTTGATGTTCCCAACACTGGAGGATGTTCCCGACCGCGTACGCGCAGCGCTTCCACGACACGTCCTCGTGGTCGATCATTCCGAGGAACGCGAGGCGGTCTTCCGACTCCTGTCGACGACCGGCTGCGAGGCGGCGTGGCGGAATCGCGAACGGACCGAGGTGCGTGCGATCGAGGTGGCGGTTCAGGGCACTCGCGAGCGGCCCGTCAGGAGTGATCACCCGATCGTACGATCTGACTTCGTCGTAGAGTTGGCGTGGCGATTTGGCACGGGGAAACGACACGTGCAGAGACGTTCAGCGCTGCCGGTTAAATCTTTGTCAGAAGGGTTTGGCCACCGACATGGACGCCGCGTTTTTGCGTCAACGATTTCTGTACTGACCGCAACCAGGTCAAACCATCTCGCCTGCTGCGGATCTCAACGGGGCCACCCGATACTTAAAAGGTGGACGTGAAGAGATTCCAGACGCCGGGGGCGCGGAGGAGGGAGCCGTACCCGTATTCGACGAGGAGCCAAACGACACCGAGTTCGAACGCCGTCACGGCGAGCGTGACGAGGCGAGCCAGTGAGCTATCGACGTTCACTCCGACCGGGACGCTCACATGCTTCGTCACCGGGTAAAACAGTGCGAGCCCGCCCTTCGTCCCGAGGAGATCGAGCACGTAGTGGGTGAGAATACCGATCCAGACGAAAAAGAGATTCTCGAAGTAGATCGGAAACGCGATGAAGACGGCAAGCGTCACGATATTGTGGAAGGTTTCGCGGTGGGTTCCGAACTCGGTGTCGATGTCGGGGAAGAGTGCGCCGATGACGATGGGAACCCCGACGAGAATAATTGCGCTGTACGGAGATTGGTTCATTCCGGGGGCGAGGAGGACGCCAACGCCGATGCTGAGGATGACGGCGTTGATAACGTGATCGGCTTTGTTCATTATGGTGTTTTCGATGAGAACACCACTCACGCATATACTTGACGTGTACCATGGTCGGCTCGGGTGACCTGTGCCACGTCCCGGGAAGGCTGTTGACGGGTCCAGTTGGCACTCAGTGTTCGGATTTTGCTGACGACTCTGTACCTCGGACGCCGTCGCCTAGCCGTTCGGCTCTTCCCCGGTCCGCCCCGTAAGGTAACTGAGCGCGATGACCGCTGCGGAGAAGACGACGATGAACGCTCCGAGGACGGATGCAGCTACGGTGGTACCGTTCGGGTAGAGACCGACCGATTCCGCGATGATCCCACCCCAGAGGATGAGCGCCACAATCAGCACGCCCGTCATGATGAGGCGCTCGTAGTCGATGCGGGAATTCATCGTCAGGTGGCCCTGTCACCGAGCGGATTCGAGACCAGCCCCGGATCGATGAGCGAGATCGGCGCGCGATCAGTAAAGCGGTGTGGGGGCCACCCCGCCAGGTCGACTCCGAGAAGCGATTCGTCCTCGTGTTCGATCTCACACGTTACTGACAGAAATTCGATATGAGCTGGTCGAGGGCAGTGAACACGGTCGCGGCTCTCCTCCGAATCCTCATTTCCCGGATAACTGTGCTGTTCACTGAAAACGCCGCTTTCACAAAGACCTCCAAGCGTATCCCCGTACTGAACACCGATTATCACTCGGTGGGGCCCGAGATCTTCACATTTTGTACACTCCATGATGACCCTCAGCCACATCTCAATCGGGAACTGATGATTCTGCACCCAGTAGCATAAGAATACGGAATAGTCAAGGAGCTGATTTCATTCGCATGGTCACCCGGGTCAAAGTGGTCATAGCTGGAATTCCCGCTCAATCACAGTACCATACGCATTCAGATATTATCAAACAATAGTACACGTTCCGGATCCCATCTTCCACTGGGGAAAACTCGGATGATTTTTAAACGCGTCTTGAAATGGAAGCGATATATGAAAGCCGGTGTGCTCGGCGTAGTCGACGGTGATCTCTCGCGACTCGAACCGTACCGCGGCGGTCGGAACGTGGACGGCCACGATCTCACCGACCAGATCGACGTCACGAGCGTCGCTCGCACGGCCGACGGAATCGATATCAATGAGGGCGTTGCGGCTCGCGAGGAGTTAGCGACGAGGGAAGCCGCTGCCATCGAGTTCGACGCGATCTCGGTGGAAAGCGAGTCCGACGTGGTGACTCGACACACGCACTTCGCCACAATTCCCGGGGACCTCGTCGTCGTCGAGAACTCGAACGGCCTGTTTTTCTACGACATCCTCGACCGAGCGATCGGCACCTCGCCGGATCGGGTCACCGTGTCGCTAGAGAGCGTGTTGTCGGAGTTCCCGGATGCGTCACTCTGGAAAGTCGGGTTCTACGGTCGTGACAGCGGGGTAGAAAACGGCGTGCTACACGGCGAAAACCTCCAGGACGACCCCGCATTTTCGGAGTATCTGGCGGATGGGTCCTTTAATCAGCTCGGGATGCGCGTCACGGTTGACGGTGAGGAGCACAACCTGAACATCACGGAATCGGGGTACTTCGAGATCTACGAACCGCGGGATCTTGACACGAAAGCGTTCTTGCGATTCGTTCGAAATCACCTCCAACCGCACTTCTCGTAAGCGATTAGCGGGGATCACGAAAAACATTCGCGGCGAAAGCCGCGCGCTTCTGGCGCTCCCAAGTCCGAAATACTGCGCGAACGCCGGTGGAGCGCCGATCGTCGAAGTAGCATAGTTTAAGGCATCGGCTGGTACATCGTGTCACATGCGCATCGGTGCTCTTGTTCCTATTGGCGGGGGTGTGGATACCGGGGTGACGAGGGAGCGCGGCCCGGGGACGGCTGCGCGTCCCGCTCGGCGGTGAGTTGCAATGACTGAGTCGCTCACCGCGATGGCGCGGGCGTTCTCGCGACTCCCCCAGCGCCCCGCAGTCTTCGATCGACGAGTTCGGCAGCAGGCCCGGCAATGGTGGTTAGGCTCCCCGGTTGACGTCGACGCCATCCTGGACGCCTTTCGCGAGATAGACGGCTTCCAGACCGACGAGGGGCGTCTCTGTATTCCGATTCACGAGCCCGATTCCGCGGAGCTCACCGGTGAGTTCCTTCTCTACGACGCGCGTGACGGAGCCGCGACGGTCTCATTCTACGAGTTCGCCCAGCGCGACCTCGTCGACCTTAGTTTCGAGGAGTTTCGGTACTCGTATCCAGCGTGGCGGATACGGTTCTGGTCGCCGCGCACGAACCCGGACGCCGTCCCGTCGTACCTCAGACAGGCCGGCGACGACGCCGGGTCGCAGGCAACTACGCAGATCGGACAGGCTCCAACGCCGTCAGTCGAGAGGGACACCGGGGTGGCGACCGCGGGGGACGAGTTATTCGAGAACCTCCGCTCGTTCGTCGAGCGAGAGCGAGAGGCCGAGCGGGAATCGACTCGGAACGTGTACCGATCGATGAATCGGCGGGCGTTCTTCGAGGACCGCAACGGCGTGCGAGACGTCGAACCGCTCGGTCGCGAAGTCGGTGAGTACGGGGAACAAATCGTCACGCTCCACGTCGCAGCCGCCCCCAACGCGGACGTGATAGATGTCCCGAGAGAGTACTCGTTGTACCCCGGGTCAGAGATATTTATCGACAGACTCGGCGACGACGCGGGGTTCCCGGTGGAGGCGGAGCTGTTCTCCGTGGACGGTCGCACGCTCAACGTCGGCGTGTATTGGGACTCCTCCACCGACAAGGCGGTCGCCGAGGAAGCGTTCAGCGCGGACAGCGGCGCGGAGTTCGTCGTTGGCGAACTCGTGAACCCCGTCCCGTTCGATCGGCAGCTCGCCGCCATCTCGACCATCGAATCGGACGACCGGAAGCACGACATCGTGACGGGCGAGAAATCGCTTGCAGTGGGAAAATCGAGTTACGCGCACGTGGGGGGCGACCTGAACCGGGCACAGCAGACCGCGGCGCGAAACGCCCTCCGCGCGGAGGACGTCTACTGTATCCACGGCCCGCCCGGGACGGGCAAGACGCGGACGCTCACGGAAGTCATCCGCGCGGCCACGGACGAGAACCTGCGCGTGCTCGCGTGCGCCCACTCGAATCAGGCCGTCGACAACCTCCTCGTCGGATCGAGCTCACCGGACACTCCGGACCCGCGGTCGGTTCACGCGGACGCCGTGGACGGCGATCTGGAGATCACGCGTGTCGGGCCGAACTCCACGAACACCGTCGTCCAGAACTGCTACGAAGACGGCGACGCGTGGCAGGCCGATGTCGTCGGCGCGACGATGAGCGCGGCGAGCGATCTCGCCGACGACATGTTCGATATCGCGGTGATCGACGAGGCGACCCAGGCCACCATTCCGTCGACGTTCATCCCCTTCGCGAAAGCGGAGACCGCGATCCTCGCGGGCGACCACAAGCAGCTTCCGCCGTATCACTCCGACGAACGACACACCGTCGAGCAACCCGAGTTCTCCCTGTTCGAACACCTCCTCGCGGTGTACGACCCGGACTCGGTGAGCACGACGCTCACGACCCAGTATCGGATGCACGAGGACATCGCGGCCTTTCCGAACGCAGCGTTCTACGACGGCGTCCTGACACACGGCCAGCGAAATCGCCGTTGGACGATCGGGTCGCTCGACCCGCTCGTCGCGTACGACGTCGACGGCGAGGAGGGCCAAACGCCGAGTAATTCCTCCTACAACCGCGCGGAGGCCGCCGTCGTCGCCCGCGAAGTCGAACGATTGTTCGAGGTCGGTCTACTACCCAGCGAAATTGGTGTGATCACGCCGTACGACGGTCAGATCGGGATTATTCGTTCCGAACTCAACACGGCGCTGAGCGCGGCGCAAGCGGCCGACGTGAAGGTGAACACGATCGACTCCTTCCAGGGTAGCGAGCGGGAGGCCGTCATCGTGTCCTTCGTGCGGAGTAACGCGGACGGCGCAATCGGCTTCCTCGACTTCCCCGTCGAAGGGCCGCGCCGCCTCAATGTCGCGCTGACGCGCGCCCAGAAGCGACTCGTCCTCGTCGGAAACTGGGACACGCTGACGGCCGACTCACCGCGGAACGGGGAGAGCGCCACCTCTTACTATCAATCCCTTCGGCCCCACCTCGAATCCGTGGATGCCTTCGACCCCCCGCCGGGGTGATGTCGGTCGGGGGAAGGCTATCTCTGTCGTTTGACAGATGACACCAAGCCTATACCGCTTCGTCGCGAGAGGTCGACAAGCGAATGCCAGACAATGGCCCCGAGGAGTGGATCGTCACCACGGAGGACGCGAAAACCCTCCCGGTGCAGGAGCTACTCACCGGCCGCGGGTTCGTCTCCGGGAAGAGCGGCAGCGGGAAGAGTAACACCGTGAGCGTGATCTGCGAGGAACTCCTCGAAGCGAACTTCACGCTCCTCATCATCGACACGGAGGGCGAGTACTTCGGGTTAAAAGAGGAGTACGAGCTGCTCCACGTCGGCGGAGATGACTTTGCCGAAGTGCAAGTCGGCCCCGAGCACGCGGACAAGATCGCGGAGATCGCGCTGGAGAAAAACGTCCCGGTCATCCTTGACGTCTCCGGGTACGACGACACCGAAACGTCCGAGGAGCTCATTACGCGCGTCGTCGACGAGTTGTACACCCGCGAGAAACGCGTCCGCAAGCCGTTCCTCCTCGTTGTGGAGGAGATGCAGGAGTACCTCCCCCAACAGGGCGGTTCCGGGGAGCTCGGCGAGCTACTCGAACGCGTGGCGAAGCGTGGTCGGAAGCGTGGACTCGGGATGTGTGGCGTTTCCCAACGCCCGTCGAGCGTCGATAAGGACTACATCACGCAGTGCGACTGGATGGTCTGGCATAAGTTCACGTGGGAGAGCGACCTGAAGGTGGTGTCCAACGTCATCGGGAAGGACCGCGCCGACGAGTGTGAGAACTTCGACCCGGGCGAGGCGTACATGATGACGGACTGGGACGACACCATCGAGCGCGTGAAATTCCGGCGTAAGAGCACGTTCGACGCTGGCGCGACACCCGGGCTCGAATCCTTCGAGCGTCCGAACTTGAAGCAAGTCGGAGAGCAGTTGATCTCCGAAATTCAGGGCGAGGCCACGTCGATGGAGTCGAGCGCGCCCGACCCGGTTGCAACCGACGGCTCGACGTCCACGTCTGGTGATCCCGACCCGTTCGAGAATATCGAAGCCGGATCAACGAGATCGGACGCCATCTCGGGAGCGGCCGCGCCTGCCGCCGACACCGAGGGACGATCCGACGCGCCAGCTGGAAACGCGGGCTCCGCTGATCTCGCCCATTCGACCGGCGTGGAGTCGCTGAGCGAGGCCGACCTCGATGAGCTCGATGAGGGGGAGATCGTCGAGAAGGTGAACCGCGTGAAACAGGAGAATCTGATCCTGAAAGACGAAATCGAGGAACTCAGGGACATCTCCGACACCGATCCGGCGGCCGATTCGAGCCCCTTCACCGACTCCCCTCCCTTCAGTGGGGCAGCATCACGGTCGCGACCGCGGCCGTACGGACCGAGTCAGGACGCGGCTTCCGACGCGACGTCGATCACCCCGCCGACTCGCCCCGAACCCCCGGTTCGTCAGGATGTGGACAACCCCGCGGCGAGAATTCTCTTCGAATTTGGCGATCTCATGATGTACCTCTGGCAGGTCCTGATCTACTACGTCCTGTACTCGTTGTACAAAGTACGGGTGTGGCTGTGGGAGGACAGCGAGCAAGACCGTGCGAAACAGCGGCAACGCGGCCGTCCGGATTGAGCATCGAGTCCTGCACAGCCTCATTATTTATACTCCCCGTGAGTGCTGACAACCGGTATGATCGAGGAGTTGAAGGAGCGGTACTTCGTTCGGACTGGCGTTCTCGCTGGCGTCTCGACACTCATCATGACGGCGAGCTTCATCGGGATTCTCGCCGTGATGGAAAATCAGATTTCCGGCATTGCCTCTCGCGCGCCCTGGTATCTGGTCTTTGCCGCTCTCGTGTTTACCGTCACCGTCGTCTTTCTCGAACGTAACGACGTGATCGGCCGCGTCATCATCGGAACGGCATTTGCTCTCGCCGTCGTCTCGTTCGCGCTCAGCATGCTGACTACCGAAGGCGTGATTTACACCGTTCGCAACCCGGAGGAGGTATTCGTCAGTCGGCTCGTCCTCTATTTCCTCGCCGCTGGACTCGTCGGAACCGGCTTCGGGTATTGGGCGATCAATCACTGGCGTGAATTCACCTCGCCGCGGAGCTCGGACACCGGCGAACTGTGAACTCCCCGCCGGGAGCCACGTCGGCGGTCATCGAAGATGACACCTCCCGACACGGTGCTCGGAGAGCGACTGTGTCTACTGCTGTGCAAGGCGATTCACGGGACCGGTACGGCGGAACGCTCTGTATCGTCCACTGTCGGCGGCGTCGTCTCCAGTACGATCCGAGACGGCGGCGATTTCGCCGGGACGCCGTGGAGATGATCGTGACCCGAACGCCTTTCACCCAGTCGTTCGGTTGAACGAGACGGGACAAAGACAAGCCGATGGTACGAATTCTCCACACTGCGGACATTCATCTCACAGCTGACGCCGCTGAACGCGAAGCGGCGTTAGAAACGGTCCTTTCCCGAGCGGATACCAGCGACGTCGACCTCGTTACGATCGGCGGCGATCTCTTCGACAGTGACGTCGCAGCGGAGCGGCGACGCGACTCACTCCGGGAACTGTTCTCCGACCGTTCGTATCCCATCCTGACGATTCCGGGGAATCACGACGCCGATGCGTTCCGCAGCAACCTCTTTTTCGGCGAGTCGTTCACGCCCGCGACCGAGACGCCCTTCGGCCAGTTCGTTATCAGCGACGCTCGGGTCACCGCTCTCCCGTACACGCCGCAGGCAACTGACGACCTACTCGTTGCATTACGCGACCGGGAACCGTTCGACGGTACCGAATTCCTCCTGCTACACTGCAGTCTCGAAGCACCGATTCGGGGGGGCGTCGGTGAAGAGGGCGAACAACGGTATTTCCCGATCACCAAAGAGGAGCTCGCCGAGTTGGATTTCGACTATTATCTCGCCGGCCACTACCACTCACAGCACCGCACCGAGCTCTCGAACGGAGGGACGTTCGTCTATTCCGGTACACCGGCGTCAGTAACGCGGAAAGAGACCGGCCGACGGACGAGCGCTCTCATCGATACCGACACCGCTCAGGACGTCCAACTGCAGACCCTCGAATCGTTCCACTACGACGCGCTCGATCTCCGGGTCACGCCCGGAAAGGAGGAGCGCGTCCTCGACGAAATCCGGTCGCGGGTGGCCACGTGGGAGAACCGGCAGGTCGCCCCCGAGATCAGCGTCGACGGATTCACGGAGATGGACGAAACGACGTTCGGTGAGGCCCTTGCCGACGCGAGCGGCGACGTCCCCGTCGAGAACGGCACCCGGACGGTCGACCATATCCTCTCACACCCCCTGTTCGAGACGTTTCAACGGCGTCTCGAGGAACGTGAACGGCTCACCGCCGTCGAGGAGCGAGACGACTACGATGAGGAGCGCTTCCGAGACGACGTCTGGGAAGAAACGCTCGCTGTCTTCGCCGATCTGGCCGCGGAAGGGGAACTCACATGAAGCTGACCGATATCCAGATCGACCGTTACGGGCCGCTTCCCCGCTTCGCTCACGAGTGCGAGAGCAACTTCGAGGTCTTCTACGGTCCGAACGAGTCCGGGAAGACGCTGTTGTTGGAAGCCGTGCTCAAATTGCTCGAACCGGACATCGAGACCGCGATCCCGCACGTCTCCCGGGTCGACGAATCCCCTAGCGGCCACATTGTCGTCGAAACCGCCGGCACCGAACGGAAGCTCGGCGACGGATCGGTACTCAGCGATCTGATCGACCTCTCGCCACGACACCTCCGGAACGTCTTCGTCATCCGGGATAGCGACCTGCAGCTCCGCGACGAACACGAGTTCTACGATTCCGTCACCCAGCAGATCGGCGATCTTCACACGAACGAGATCGACGCGATCCAGTCCCGTCTCGTTGAGCGCGGACGACTGACCAGCGTCGGCGGCCGGGGACTGTCGTCGGCTCGCAGCAGGGGGAATGCTGCAGCGGTCCGCGACGAGGCGGTCGACCTCGCTGGCGACATCCGGACGTACATCACCGACGCCGAAGCGAATGACATCGCGTCGGTCGAGCGAGAAGCCGTCGCCGTCACGACCGAGCTCCGGCGGTGCGAGGACGAACTCGCACTACAGGAAGCCGCCGAAACGTGGGACACCCACGCGACACTCACGGAACGGCTGACCACGTACAGGGAGGCGACCGAACCGCTCGACGACGAGGTGTCCAGATCGACGCTCGACGAGTTGGAGCATCTCGACCGCGCCATCGCTGCAGCCGACGACGAGATCGCCGACCTCGAGAGCAAGCGCGCCTCGCTACGCGAGGAGCGGACACAGCTCAAGACCGAGAAGGAATCCGTCGAAGCCGAACTGACACCGCTTGAGACGCGCGCAGCCGATGTCGACGAGGTCGAGCGAGCGCTTGCGTCGTTTAGGGAGGCCCACGGTGAGGCGGTCGGGTCGTCCCGCGGGATGCGCTTCGCGAAGCGCACCGCACTCGTTGGGCTCGGGATGGGCGGGGTCGCAGCGATCGTCGGGAGCGCGATCGCGGGCGTCCTCCTTGCGGTGATCGGAGGCGCGGCCGCGGGCTGGTACGGCCTGCAGCATCGATCGGTAACTGCCGCGGAGCGAGAGCAGGAGCGGGTGCTCCAACGGGCGCAGGATGCGGGACTCGACGCGGCCGGCATCGAGGAAATTGCCCCGGCGATCGGAGCGTTTCGAGACGAGGTGGTCGGCTTGCGGGACCGTCGCGACGAACTCGAACGACAACTCCAGGTCACGGACCAACTCGTCGACGAACGCGACGGCGACCTCCAAACGGAGCGGGAAGATCGGCGTTCGAACCGAGAGCGGAAACGGGAGTTGCTCCAACGGGTGGGCGCGGCCGATATCGAGGGATACCGGAAGCGAGTGAACACGCAGGAGACGCTCGAAGGGAAGCGTAACCAAGCGGCTCAGAGCCTCACAGACGCCCTTGGCACCCCGCCCACGACGGAACCAGATCCGGAGGTGAAGATCCGGTACTGGGCCTCGGAACTCGACGCATTGGTCGCGGATGTCGATGAACATGGAGATGCGGCTGAGTACGACCCGGATCGGCTCGCGACCCTGCGCGAGCAGCGGGAGCGGTTAACGCAACGCCGCGATACCCTGACCGGACAGCTCGAGACACACGAGCGGCGACTTCGCGGGCTTGACGACCGGATACAGGACCTCTCAGCCAAGCCCTTCCTCGGTGAGTCCGTGTCGCTCCCGGCGCGCTCTATGGACGGACTCAGAGATGTCGTTCACGAGTTGGATCTGTTGATAGCGCGGATCGAACGCGACGCCGATATCGCACGGGAGGCGCTCGACATCTTCGACGGCATTCAGTCGGAAGAAGAACAGAAGATCTCGGATCTCTTCGGCGCTGAGAGTCGCGCCGCAGCCGCGTTTCGGACGATCACAGACGACCGATACACGGGCGTTACGTACGACGCCGACGGGAGGGCCCTGCAGGTTCACAGGGACGGACAGGAGGTTCTCACACCTCAACAGCTGAGCCACGGGACGACCGAACAGTTGTATTTCTCGGCTCGCGTCGGGCTCGCGGAGCAGTTACTGAGCTCCGAGCCGGGATTCTTCCTTCTGGACGACGCCTTCCTCCCAGCGGACCGCACGCGGCTTCGAGAGGGCTTCGACGTGCTTCGCGAGCTTGCCGATGACGGGTGGCAGATCCTCTATTTCACTGCCAAGGACGAGGTCGGAACCGACCTCGTCGAGGCGCACGACTTACGTTGTCGGACGCTCGACCCGCTCAGCTGAACCGTTCTAACCAATCATCGAGCGCTATCGCGCGATTACGGAAGTGCAGGAAGAAACCCTCGCAATTCAGCGCGGGGAGAATGTCAACAAAGCAGTCTAATTCATCAAAAAATCATCTAGACTATATAATAGTCAATATCGGTAGCAACTGATATTGCTCGATAGTGGCAGCACGACACTAGGTGGTATCCGTATAATAACCTATTATAAACGTGTTTAATAGATTCTCACTTGTATTCACCTGATGTCACGTGATTCGGGGCGTCAGGCGGACGCGGTATCACGCCGAAAATATCTTCTCACGTCGGCCGCGGTCGGGGCAGCCGGCCTCGCCGGGTGTAGCGGAACCAGCGACAACAGCGGCGGTGGCGGCGACGGCGGTGATGGTGGCGACGGCGGGAGCGGGAATGAGGACAGCAGCAACACGATAGACTCCGGATCGTCGGGTCCGACGACGGTGACGGCTGAGGGGTCGTCGACGGTGTATCCCATCTCGAACAAGGGGAGTTCCTACTGGAACTCGAACTCGCCGGCGAGCGACGGCGAGTACTGGGGATCCAATGACGAGACGTCGGTCCCCGGTTGGGATCAGATCGAGACCGACCAGAACATCGCCGACTACTTCGGCAGCTTGTACGGCTTCGAGCCGACCGGAGAGCGTTCGAATCCGCCGTTCGCCACCCGCGTCGCGCTGAGCCACTCGGGGACCGGCTGCGAGGCGGTTCGAGACGGGCTCGTCGACATCGGGAACTCCTCTGGACCGATCACGGCGGAGCTCGACATCAGCGAGGAAGAGCGCGACGAGAACTACGTCGACCACGTCGTCGGACGCGACGGCCAGCCGGTCTTCGTCAGTCAGGCGATCTACGATGCTGGGGTCGAACAGCTCACCGGCGAGCAGATCCGCGGTATCTACCAAGGTGAGATCACCAACTGGAGCGAGGTCGGCGGCCCCGATCAGGAAATCTACGTAGTCGGCCGTGCCGAGGGGTCAGGGACAGACACGTCGTTCCGGCTGAACATGCTCGGTGACGCCGACGCACCGATGGACGTCGACACGCGCTTCGGGCAGAACCAGCAGGTCCAGCAGGTCCTCCAAGACAACGACAACGCCATCGGATACATGGCGCTGGCGTTCTCCGGGTCGGGAATCCAAGCGATCGCGATCGACTTCGAGGGTACCGTCTTCCGCCCGGACCCCGACGCCGAGAACACCATCTTCGATTCGGAGTACCCGCTGAACCGGGACCTGCACATGTACACCCGGATCAACGAGGAGACGCCCGAGGGAACGGACATGCGCGAGGCCGCGTTCCTCAACATGTTCCTGACCGACTTCGGCCAGCAGGTGTTCGTCGAGGACGTTAACTACATCACGCTGCCGACGTCCGACATCGAGGCCGAACGCGAGAAGCTCCCCGATCAGGTGTAAGTCCGCGGTCGCGCGGACGCTCGCTTCGCGGCCCGTCCCCATTATATGTCACTCACCACCCGCAAAAACGATTGGCGCGCGAGCATCGAGCGACGGCTGACCAGAACGCGGGAGTTCGTCGACGATACCGACCCGGAGGCGCTGGTAGTGGTCCTCGCGTCGATGGGGTCGCTACTGGCCTCCTTCGTCGGGTTCCTGCTGGCGTCGCCGTGGACGGCCGTCCCGCTCGGAGCGTTCCTGATCGTCACCGGCTACGGCTGGGCGCGCCATCAGGCGCTCGTCGCCCGGGCGGTCACCTTCGCGATGACGACGGTGACGCTCGTCACACTCGGGCTCATCGTCGTGTTCATTTTCGCCGAATCGATCCCGGCGTTTCAGTACGAGGCGGCGAGCGTGTTCGGCGTCTCCGTTCCGGGACTCGGGATGTTCACACAGGCTCGCTGGGACGCCGTCTCGGAGCCCGTCCGCTACTCGCTGCTTCCGATGATCCACGGAACGGTGATGGTAACCGCCATCGCGACGCTCGTGGCCGCCCCGCTCGGCGTCGCTGCGGCGTTGTTCATCGCTGAGATCGCACCCCCTCAGGTCCGTGAACTCGTCAAGCCAGGCATCGAGATACTGGCGGGAATCCCCTCGATCGTCTACGGGTTCATCGGATTCACCGTCATCAACCCGTGGGCGAGCGGGGCGTTTGCCCTCAACGGCGGCTCAACGTACCTGTTCGTGGGGATGGTCGTCGGGCTGATGGCGTTGCCGACCGTGGTTTCGGTGGCCGAAGACGCGCTAACGAGCGTCCCGGACGTGATGAAAAACGGGTCGCTCGCGCTCGGAGCGACCGACTGGCAGTCGATGACCTCGATCACGCTTCCCGCGGCGTTCTCGGGCGTCTCGGCGGCCGTCCTGCTCGGTGTCGGGCGGGCCATCGGTGAGACGATGGCGGCGACGGTGATGCTGGCCGGGATCCCACGGATCAGCGAGCCGCTCGTGAACGTCTTTTACGGCTACGAGACGCTCACCTCGCTCATCGCACGCGGCTACGGCAGCGCGAACGGCGTTCACGAGAGCGCGCTGTTCGCCGCCGGCGTCGTCCTGTTCGTGACCGTGTTGTGTCTGAGCATCGGCTCACAGTACATCGAGGCGCGGATGCGTCGCCGTCTCGGGGGTGTCGAATGAGTCGCGCCACGCAGACCGCGCTCGTCCGAGACGACCGCACAGTGTACGAGGCCGTCGCTGGCACTGCGGTCGGACTCTCCGGAGTCGCGTTTGCGGTCGGTTTGGCGGCACTGCTGGGCGTTATCGCGATCGACGACCCCGTTGCCGGCTTCGCATTGTCGGTGGTGTTTGGTGCGGTGCTACTCGCGCTCGGAGCGGCAGTCGTTGGCTTCGGGGTCGCCTCACGGTTCGGGTACGTTGACGCGGCACCCCAGCCCAGCGCGGGGATCGTCGCCGCGGCCGCGTTCACGGGGATCTGGTTCGCCGTGGGCGCGACCGTGTCCGGAGCAGTTGGGCTCGGGACCGGCGGCCGGCTCGGAGTCGGGACGGTCCTCGGCGGAATCGCGTTCGCAACGACCGCGCTCTCCCGCGAAGACATCGGAGCGACTGTGCCTGGGGGGGCCGTCGCGGGTCTCTGCGGGCTGTTCCTCGTTACCGGCGTCGTCGGCCCCGGATGGGAGCGTGCGCTCGCCGGGTACAACGCGACGCTGTTCGGCGACACCGTCGTTCCTGTGGTCGTGTTGTTCGCCTCGCTGGTAACCGGCTGGAGCGCGGCAAAAGCATATGGCGGGTTCGGTGCTCGCGGGCGTAACGTCGGTGCGTACGTGCTCATCTATCTCGTCGTCTGCTCGATACTGACCGTGCTCGTCGGGCTCGTCGCCTTCGTCACGGTGAACGGACTCACCGGTCTGTTCAACGGGTTCGGTGTCGGCGGAGCTGGACTCGTCAGCTGGCCGTTCCTGACCAACGGTGCTGGACTGTTAGCAGACATTCCGGGCGTGTTCCCCGCTCTGGTAGGAACAGTCTGGCTAGTCATCGGTGCCGTCCTCTTTGCCGTGCCGACCGGCGTTGGCGCAGCCGTGTTCCTCAGCGAATACGCCGAACAGGGACGGTTCACGGGGGCCGTCGAGGTGGCGACCAACGGGCTCTGGAGCACGCCGAGCATCGTGTTCGGTCTGTTCGGTGCCGCCTTCCTGATCCCGCGCTTCGGCAATCAGAAATCGCTGATAGCCGGGATGTTCACGCTCGGGTTTATGCTGCTGCCGCTGGTGTTGATCACGAGCCGGGAGGCGATACTCGCGGTCCCCGACGAATACCGTGACGCCAGCGCGGCACTCGGCGTCTCCAAGTGGCAGACGATCCGCAGCGTCGTCCTCCCCGCGGCGATCCCGGGCGTCACTACCGGCGTCATCCTCGGCGTCGGGCGTATCGCCGGCGAGACCGCCCCCATCCTGTTGACGATGGGCGGCGGCGTCCTCCCGGCGAGATCGGCTGCTCCCGACGTGTTAGGCGGCTTCCAGCTGAGCGCGTCGCCACCGTTCGTTAGCAACCCCGCGTTGTTGGAGGCGACGAGTGCACTACCGTACCAGTTGTACGCGCTCATCACCGCCGGCCTGAGCGGGAACATTCAGAACCCACAGGAGTACGCGTGGGGACTGGCGCTGACGCTGCTGCTCGTCGTGCTGGTCTTCTACGCGATCGGTATCGCGACGCGTTACTACTTCAGACAGAAACTTCACCAATGAGTCAGACAGACACCGCAGAGACCTCGACGAACCGCACCGACGGCCAGCAAGTCTCCACGACCGCCGGCGAGACCGCCGAGGAGACGCGCCCCGTGTGGACGAGCTACGAAGCAGGCGGCGAGACGAAACTCGCCGTCCGAGACATCGACGTTCACTACGGAGACGACCACGCGCTGAAGGGCGTCTCGATGGACATTCCCGAACAGAGCGTGACGGCGCTCATCGGTCCGTCTGGATGCGGCAAATCGACCTTTCTCCGATGTCTCAACCGGATGAACGACCGCATCCGCGCCGCCAGCGTCGACGGGGCGGTAGAGCTCGACGGTGAGGATATCTATCAGGATGGCGTCGATCTGGTCGAGTTGCGCAAGCGGGTCGGAATGGTGTTTCAGAGCCCCAACCCCTTTCCCAAGTCGATCCGCGAGAACGTCTCCTACGGACCGCGAAAGCATGGCGATATCGAGACTGGGCTGCTCGCCCGATTGACCGGCCGCGCAGAACCACAGCGCGAGGAGACGCTCGTTGAACAGTCGCTTGAACGGGCTGCACTGTGGGAGGAAGTGAACGACCGGTTAGACGACAACGCACTTGGACTGTCCGGGGGTCAACAACAACGCCTCTGTATCGCCCGGTGTCTGGCCGTCGATCCGGAGGTCATCCTCATGGACGAGCCCGCCTCGGCACTTGACCCGATCGCCACCTCGAAAATCGAAGACCTCATCAAAGACCTCGCACAGGACTACACGGTCGTCGTCGTCACCCACAGCATGCAACAGGCCGCTCGCGTCTCCGACCAGACCGCCGTCTTCCTCACCGGCGGCGAACTCGTCGAGTACGACGACACCGAGAAGATCTTCGAGAACCCCGAAAGCCAGCGCGTCGAGGACTACATCAGCGGCAAGTTCGGGTGATCCTTGTGCCTCGCGAGGATTATCGCGAGTCGCTGGACGAGCTGCGGGCCAACATCGAATCGATGGCGAAAAGCGTGCTGGGTCAGCTCTCGCGGGCGCTCGATGCGTTTGAAAGCGACGACCACAGACTGGCTCGTGAGGTGATCGAAGACGACGAACGCATCAACCAGCAATACCTCGGCCTTGAAGCCGACTGTATCGACCTGTTCGCACTCCAGCAACCCGTCGCCTCAGACCTTCGTTTCGTCGCTGCGTCGTTCAAGATCCTTACCGATCTGGAACGGATCGGCGACCTTGCGACGAACCTCGCTCGATACGCTCTCGCCGGCAGCGCAGACGCCGTCTCCGAAGTCCGGATCCGAAAGATCGGCGAGACCGCCTATAGTCAACTCCAGAAGGCCGTCGATGCGTACGTCAACGCCAATTCCGAGGCATGTCAAGCGATCGTTGCACGTGATGACGAGCTCGACGCGTCGTGTCAGAATGCCAGCGAAAACGTTGTTCGCGAACTGATCGCCAGCGAATCTGATCGCTGGGAAATCGAGCTACTGCTTGACGACGTGTCGAGATTGCTGCTCACGATCCGCGACCTGGAGCGGATTGGTGATCACGCCGTCAACATCGCTGCGCGTACGCTGTACATGAACGACGGTGACCCCAAACTGATCTATTAATTATGGAGACGAGAAAGCTGCAAGAGGTCGGTGGCGGCACCTTCACCGTCTCAATTCCGAAGGAGTGGGCGACGAATCACGGCTTCGAGGTCGGCATGGAACTGCAGTTGTACACTCATCGTGACGGATCAATTCTCATCCGATCCTCGGACGCGGACGTCAACTGCTTGGACGAAGCAACGGTTGCTATCGATAGTGGCGACGCTAGAGCCGTCCAACGTGCCGTTCGAACGGCTCATACGGTCGGGTTTGAGACAATAACATTGCGTCGGGTGGGAGCCTTCTCCACCGCAGAGCGCAAAGCTGTGCGGTCGACAGTTCGGGATCTCGTCGGGACGAACATTCTTAGCGAGTCAGATGTGGAGATTACGATCAGACACCTTTTGGATTCCTCATCAGTCTCCGTCTGTCAGTCGATAATACAACTGCAGTACGTGGTCGTCTCCCTCCTCCGCGACGCGATCGAGGCGTTCGTTGCCGCTGCAGACACACACGCAAGAATTCGTGACCGGGCTGGCGAAGCACGCCGCTCCGCGGAGATGGTCACGCGACACTTCTCGCGGTCACTGGTATCGCACGCCGAGCTTGACACGCTTGGTGTCTCTCGGCCCGAATTGTTCGCCTACTACGCGATCGCCCGCCGTCTCGAAACCGTCACCGATCAGGCCGTTCAGATCGCGAGTACTGCCGAGAAACTGCCCGAGCCGCCCGCAGACAAGGTAGCCGCAGACGTGTGTTCTGTGGCCGACGACGTTGCGTTCGCCGTCGACGGCGCGGTAACCGCCGTCCTCAACGGTGACACGACGAAGATACAAGAGACGAGAGATCGATGTGACGACGCCATCGGGGGTATTGAGGCGATCGAACAGTGTCTGTACGACGAGTCAGTGCCAGCAGAGGTGCCCACAGCAGTCGCGCTGTCAACCACGCTCTCCCGTCTGCGGCAAGCGGCTAATTGCGGTCGCTGTATGGCCCACACCGCCGCGAGAACTGCGATCCGCGCCGAAAACATCGACATCTGACTGCCCGGATCGCAGATATCCAGGACGGAAATTCACGACTTCGGTCTCGGTAACTGACGTGAACAGCCGGTGTGGCTTCCGGGTCGCTGTTCACTGCTTGGCTGCGGGACGATGTTCTTCAACGACGGCTTCGACGTCACTCCACGCGACCGGCGGCCCCATCTCTTTGAGAGCCTCGTCAAGAGCGGTCAACTGATCGGTGTATCGAGCAGTCCATTCCGGTTCAGCCCGTGTGGTGAGCCGCTCTCCGACAACTTCATGGCTAGCTTGAATGTCGTCAAGTCGGGATTCGATGTCCGATGGCGGAGTCCCGCCTTCACGCTCGGTCCACGTCCGAAGCGCCGCCAGCTCCGCCCGGAGATCTGCGATCATCAACGAGACGACACGATTTCGGACCATCGCCGCGGCCCACGTGTGTGCCGCCTCGCTCTCGGGGTCACCGTCACCGGCGGCGAGCGTTTCGACGGTGTCGCGGAGTTCGTTCACTGACTCCGCGAGGGCATCGACGTCAGCGGTGAGTTCCTCGACGCGTCGATCAGCGTCGGTGAGCCATCCTTCGAACGAATCAATCTCGAACTGAAAGTCGTCAGCGGCACGTTGGACCTCGGTAGCAGCGTTCGTAACCCGTCTAATCTTTCGTGCGATCTCATAGAGATTACCCTCCTCCTTCATCGCGAGCACCTCCTGTATGGCGTCACCGAGGTCGCTCTCTCGGTCTTCGATAGCGTTGAGGCATGCGTCGAATTCGTTGATGCGTACCGACACGAGATCCGAGTCTGAGATCCGAGTGGCCGCCTCTTGTGCACTGTTGAGCTTTTCGCCCGCAATCTCTACCCGCGTCTCGGCGGTTGTCACTACCATCGACGCGTTGGCGAGTGCGTCATCGACAGCCGCCCGGCAGACGGTCCCGTCCCGGGCAACGATAGCCAGCGTTTCCCGCACCTCGTTGAAACGCTTCTCATCATCGACGACGATGTCGGTCGCACTTTCGACGGACAGTCCATCGAGATCCGTTGGATGGTCGTCGGACTCCGCTTCAGTCATGATTACCACTACTCACTGGCAGTTTGTCAGTGGTTCGATGTCTTTTCTCTCTCATGTTCACCGGAAAAGGGACCGCTGGAAGAGCGGCGGCGATGATCGCTGTTGATCGGACTCTATTTCAGCGGGCACCGGTCGGATGTCGGCTGACTTCTCCTCCATTCGTGTCACTCCGCGGACGCCGTTTTCGACAGTAGTTCGTCAAACAGTTCGACGACACGGCCTTCGATTTCATCCCGGATCTCACGTACGTCCTCGATAGAGCGATCGTGCGGATCGTCAAGCTCCCAGTCGCGGTTCTCCTCGTTCCACGTCGCGGGGCAGACGTCTGACGCCGAACAGCCCATCGTGATGACGAGGTCCACCGCCCGTAGCTCGTCGGGCGTCACCTCTCGGGGCAGTCTGTCGCCGAGCTCGATGTCCGACTCTCTCATCGCCTTGACGACGACATCGTGAACGTGGTCGGCAGGCCGTGTCCCACCGGTAATTATCTCGACCTGTTCACTCACCTCACGACGATCGCGCTCGCGCTCCGCGAACGCCGCCGCCATTTGGCTCCGTCCCGCATTCTGGACGCAGACGAACGCGATCCGGTGGTCCGTCTGACCGCTCTGGTGGCTCACGCTCCGTCATGCGGGCGGTATCATTATAGTCGTTACTTGGAACTGATAATGAGTGCTATAGAGCGGTGTGAAATCCTCCTTACTATCCCCGAGATGTTCGAATCCGGTGGCAGATCTGGCAGAATCGGCCTTCATTCGTCGATATCTCGCTGGTTTCTGTCCCGGGGAGAGGTGAGCCACAGCCGGCGGAAGGGGAACATCTTCGGTGGTACTGTCAGGTGTGCGGAGACCGTACCCCCATCCATGGGCGTGATCCCGGGTAACATCGAGACGGACCAACAGCCCCCGATGACGGTCCCGTTACGACACTTCGTCGTCGGGCTCGCCTTTCTCGTCGCGGGAATTGGACTCGGGATCGGCTTACACCTGAACGCCGTTCCGGGACTGGGACGGCTCGCTCACGTCCATCTCCTGTTAGTCGGGTGGATCTGTATCACGATCATGGGGGCGATGACGCAGTTCGTGCCCGTCTGGTCGGGAGTGACATTACACTCACGGCGTCTCGCGAATGTGCAGTTGGGGCTGGTCGTCTCCGGCCTTTTCGGGTTCGTCGTCGCGCTTCTCCTGCTCAAGACGGCGTGGCTGATCCCGTTCGCGGCGCTCATGCTCGTCGGCTTCTGGATCTTCGCGTACAACATCATCCGAACGCTCGGCACGGTGGAAGCGTACGACGTCACCGAACGGCACTTCCTCGGTGCACTCGGCTTCTTTCTCGTGTTGACCGTTCTCGGCGTCCTCCTCGCGGTTGATTTCACGGTTCCGACGTTCTCGCAGGTCGGCGTACGCCGGTCCGGGGTTGCGAGAGCCCACGCCACCCTCGCGGTCTTCGGTGCCGTTCTCACGACGGTGTACGGGGCGCTTTACCAGCTCGGAACGATGTTCACGCAGACGGAACTACACGGGATCGACCACCGTCTTCGATCCGTTGAGGAGATCGCGCATCCCACCGGTGTGGTCGTCCTCGCCGCGGGCCGACTGGTGGCCGACGCCCCCGCTGCGCGGGTCGGCGGCCTGTTGATCCTGTTCGCCGCGTCGGCGTTCTGTCTCATCCTGGCACGAAAACTGTACGAGATGCGGGTCGAACGGACACCGATGCACACGCGGTACATCGTGGCGGTGAGCGCACTCGCGCTGTGGATCGCCGTCTCAGCGCCCGCTTGGATATCCGACCCGTTGACCCGGAATCATCTGCTCGGCGCGGCGACCGCGGGCCACCTGCTGTTGTTGGGAGCGATCGGGTTCGTTGTCGTGGGAACGCTCTATCACATCATTCCCTTCGTTATCTGGGTCAACCGGTACAGCGGTCTGTTGGGATTAGCGGCCGTACCGATGATCGACGACCTCTATGACGGCCGGATCGCCGCGCTCGACGGTGTACTCCTCGGAGGCGGAAGCGCACTGATCGTCGGCTCGAACCTGCTGGATGTCGCCGGAACGCCGACGCTCCTCGGCGGGCTGCTAGTGAGCGTCGGCGTCGTGGCGTTCGTGTCCAACATGGTCCTCGTGTTGGTCCGTCACAGCCCTCACTCGCTCGATCAGATCGTATTCGGGTCCTTCTCTCCACTCCGGGCGCGTGGCCGTGATGTGGCGGTCGAGGAATGAGGCTGATTGCCGGGGCTTGACGGACGGAACGTCCGACAGAGCGGACAGTTTTGGAGTGACGAGCCGCTGGACTCGAACATGTACGGGATAAGGGGTACCCCTCCCGATCTCGAATAGACGCGTATGCCCAGTTTCCCGTCCCCGTTCGGGTCCGATGACGGCGATCTCTTCGATGATTACGACGAGTTCGTTTCGGATCACGTCCCGAGACCTGGGGGGTTCCTCGAGCCCCACGTTCTGCTCACCGGGGCGGACCACGTCGCGTTTCACTGCCTCACTCGCGACTGCTTCGAGGAGCGAAAGGTGTACGATATGACGTTCAACTACAACCTTGCCCGGCTGAACCTCGATACCCGCCACACGAGCGCCGGCTACCGCTACGCCGTCGAACGCGACGACGCCGATGACGCCGATGACGCCGATGACGCCGTCGAATCGGAGGACATCGACCGCGTGCTCCGCGCGGAGTTCACGCCGACGACACCGTTCTGTCCGCAGACACACACGCTGACGATCGGGTCGTTCCGGGCGTGGAACGGGCTCTCGGAGCGGCACGAGTACGATCTCGTCCGAGTCCGTACAGCACCGATGCATCACCAGAGCGAGGCGATTAACGAGCAGCTCGTCGAACTCGAAGAGACGTATCTCGAGACGGGGGACGTGACCGCCTACCCTGAGAGCGGCACCGAAATCGGGTCGAACCCGATGGAACGGTCGATGGAGAACGAGGGTCCGAGTCGCGGATCGACTGACGCTCCGTTCTGAAAGGGGCTGGTACTCTAGAGACGGCTACTCCGTAATCAGTACCGCGTCCGCGGTCTTCCTCTGGATATCTCCACAAATAGGCTGGCCACTATTGGAATCTCATTCTTCAGACAGATTCTCGTCCGAAACAGCTGTTCGCTGAAGACTGCGTATTGAGTGCCGAGGGTTCCACCAGATCGGAGAGGTGTTCCGATAGTCCTGTAAGATACACCGCGTGAGTCGGTCAGGAGAAGGCAACCTCACTCGGGGAGTCAGGTCGGGAACCGCAGCAGCCAGATTGATTGGGAAACTGGCGGCTACGGTTCGAACGATGCTCCGAGTTCGTCAGCAATCACTTGGAGATTTGGCTTCCGGAAGGTGGAGTCGTCGGCCGCCTCCAGCGACTCTGCGATGCCGACGTGTGCCCGGATGAGTCGGCGCATTTGCGATGTTGACGGTCGCCCCGCCTCGTCGACATCGGCTCCGAGTGCCTCACAAATCGCTTGTAGCTCCTCTTTCGTGAACGACGCCTTGACCTCCCGTTCGAAGCGGCCTGTCGCTACTCGAATCGCGTTTCGAAGTTCCTGGACGGTCGGACTCATGGCTCTCCACTCTCCTCTTATCCCCCTCAAAGTTCCTACTCGATTGCGGTGAGACGTTTCCAGAGATTCGGACTTACAACTCTTGTCCATTCATGAACACAGCCTCTGTATCTCGCAAGACGTTGCTAACAGAAGTAGGAGAGATGTAGACCGAATCTGATCTGTGAGTCTCCTGTACTGAACGATCTACGGTCGATACTTCCGGGTTGTGCGGCTGAATCTACCGCAAGATCGCGCTTGCTTCTTGATCGATCACGGGAGTGGGTATTGCACGCGGTTGATGTGGTCATTTATAAGTGAGCGAGTGGTGTTGCTGGCGGCTGTTTATATATTGTTGACGGCGCGGTGAATCGCCGTGTCTCTGGTGCTGATTGCTTAAAAGTGATTGACAGCGCGGTGAAGACATCCAAAGCCCCAGCCGCGAGGAGTGCGCACGCTCGCTGTGCTCCTCACTCGGTCGCTCACTTCGTTCGCTCCCTCGTTGCGGTGTCGCCGGACTACGTCCGGCTGCCAGAGGCGCAGGGCGAGAGAGAAGCTCTCGCTTGCAGCCGGCGGCGGAGCCGCCGGCGACGCCACCGCACCATCTCGATCATATATAAGCAACCGTCGCTCCCTCAGCTCCACCTTTACATACTACGTCGCCGGCGGCGGTCTGCATACCACTCCCGCAATCGCTCACCACTCACCATGTACTGAGCGATTCGTAAGTCCTTGGAGAACGCAGTGCCTCATTTGCCAATATTAGCGATCTAACACTACGACGATTGCCCCTCTCTCGCCGTCACTCGGTATCGGTTACCTTCGAACTCGTATGTGCGGGCATCTTGGAGTCCGAATGGGGGAACCGAACTGCTGAACTCCTCCAGATGAACTCGATCGGCGTCGTGTTTCCGGATCAGTGCGATACTGTCGCGCAATTGGTCGTTGCGGACAACCTGTTCGGCGATGACCCGTTCTGCGTCGATCTCGGAACCGTCGATGCGTTCGAGGATGAACTTGTCCGGCTGGTCATCTTCACCGTCTGATTCGCCGCGCATCGAACGCGCAACGAGCGTCTCACCGTTCCACTCCGTCTCCGAGATCGCCGCCGTCGGCGTCAACTGTAGCTGATCGGCGTTCAACTCGAACCCCGTTGCGAGTGCGATGCTCTCCTCGTAGGAGGCGGCCGCGAACCATCCGTCGGTCCCAAACGCGTAGTGGCCCCCACCGAGACCGGCGAGTGTGAGCGATTCTGTCCCCTCTACGTGTTCGATGGAATCTCCGTCACTACCGCGACCGGTTGCTACCGTTACGGTCCACGTGTGTTCGTCGCCGGCCTCCAGCGGCGTTAGCGGTTCCGGCCAGGCCTCGGGCGCGATGTAGTACCAGTCGCCGTCCACGCGCTTGTATAGTTGCCAGTGATAGTGATTGGTCTCGAACCGTTGTTCACTCCGATTTCGGAGCGTGAACCCAACCGACTGATCCAACTGGACTGACTGGGTCTCTGGAACGAGTACGATAGGCATCTCCTCGGAATCGACCGCCTCGTAGCAGACAACCCGTTCCGTACTATCAAACGACGGGCACTTGTCCGAGATGGTATTCCCGGGGAAGTCCGGAACCGATTGGTTAGATCCGGGTGATGTTGTTTCACCGTCCCCTTTCGTCGTCGCGGTTTCGTTTGTGTCGTTCGATTCTTTTGGTCCCGCCGTACAGCCGGCGAGGAGGACACCACCGCCCGTATAAAGGGCCGAAAGAACCTGCCTTCGGGAGGGCTTGGTCATGTTGTCTTGCGTCCAACGGTATTGGTATCTGTTTTCTGTCCTTACCGTCTTGTAGCGCCGTACCTTCAGAACTTGTGAACTTCTGACCCCGGTGCAAAGAATATATCCACATGTGGTTTATTCTAGAGCGTATCCCCACTCTTCGAGTACGTCGGCGACGTCGTCGACGCGCTGGAGCCCGACCAGCAGTGCGGCTTCCCGGAGATCGGCCTTCCGAACGCTTTCCCCGAGGCGATTTTCGATGGCGATCTTCTGCGTTCGCTGTGTCTCGAGCGTGCCCTGTTGTAAGTGGAGCTGAACGGTCTGCTCACGCCCGTCCGTGATGCTATTCCGGCGAAGGATCCACGGAATGTCGGACGGCGTGGACTCACCGTGATCCCGCTGGACGGACGCTACATCGGCGTCGCTCGCCGAGAGATCGGCGTCACTGGCTGAGAAATCGGCCTCGTCCTCTGAGAACTCAGACGCGGATTCAGTCGCGTCCGTCTCTGCATCAGTTTCGTCCCGATCGACTTCCGAGTCGTCCGGGTCGTCCGATTCTTCCTCGTCCCACCCGTTGACGGTGCCCTCTTTGAATCCCCCCATTAGACGGTCACCTCCTCGGGCCTCTCGATCGCACCGGGATCGGGCGGTGACGGCGGCGTAATTCCGCCCTGCGTTTCGAGGAACCGTGCGATCCGATCGAACTCGGCGAGCGTCTCGATTTCGTAGTCTCTGCGGGTGTTTCGGTGGGTCCGGACGAACTTGAACGCACTGCACTGCTGTCGCCAGCAGCCCTCCATCATGGACGTCCGGTCGCCGATGACTTCAGGCACTTCGAACGGAACGTCGTCGACGATTTCTCGCTGGTCGTTCGTTCCTTTGAATCCGATCGGGATCGCGCCCAACACGCCGACATCGATGTTCAGTTGCGCGGCGAAATTTGTTGCGAGCTCTTCGAGCCCCTCGACCGACGCCTCCCCCTTCGCCGAGGGCTCGAACGGGATGAGCAGGTTGCGAGTCGCGTAGATCGCGTTGTACAGGTGGTCGGATTCGGTCGCCGGCGGGTCGCAGATAAGTACGTCGTAGCGGTCCGGTACGTCGTTCTCGCCGAGTACGCGGCGGAGTTGCGCGTAGATGTTGTACGCGTCACCGAAGTCCTCGGCCCGACTCTGCTCGCGGGCGAGGTGGTCGGGAAGGTCCGAAAGCGTGTTGTGCTCCGGAATGATGTCGACTCCTTCCGCCGTTCGGATCAGATCGTCGAACTCACCCGCCGGATTGTCGACGAGGTGCCGCACGAGGCTGTCCGACGACGAATCACTCCGATCGCTATCGACGTCGAACAGGCGACTCAGGTTCCCGTCCTGCGGATCGAGCGGGACAACGAGGACGTCGAGCCCCGCCCGCTCGTGAGCGCGCGCGACGTTCGCCGCCAGCGATGTCTTCCCGACCCCGCCGGCCTCGCTGTAAACGGTGTACGAGAGCATATCGGTCAAATTCGGCGCGAAGAGCATAAAATTACGTCAGACACATAGGTAACACACATGCCTCAGACACCTGCCTAAGGAATATGTATGAGATACATACCTAAGAAACATGTCTAAGACAGGTATTTAAGATATATACCTAAGTAAGTTATCTATGGCTGTGTGGTAAGAAAGCAATCCACGAAACATCTTTAAGATAGATCGACAAGTGGGACAACAGAATCAGTTATCTTAGACGGCCATCCAGGTCGGTCAGCTGAGAGGAGGAGAGAGCGGCAGTGAGATATCGATAGCAAAACGACCGCCGCCTCAGATAGCGTTCTCAGACGCACACCTTGGGCGATTCTCCCAGCCAAGTATTTCACGGATCTATCTTAAGGATCTGTCTCAGGCAACTGTCTTAGATAAATATCTTAGACATGTATCTTAGGTATATATTTTAGGTATGTGTCTTCGATACATCCCGCAGCTATGTTTCTCAGACAATTGTCCGAGAAAACTCATTCGCAAACACCACCGCTAATCTGATTCAGGTCTCACTTTCAAATACCGCGGCCAGCCGCTCGTGCATGGCGTCATGCCGTGCCCGACGGGCCTGTTCTTCGCTTAGATACTTGTCGACCACGACGGCGGCCGACGAGCTGCCCTGATCTGCGGCCATCGGGGCGACCTGTTCTTGGAGATCCCGCATGGCGTCCTGATACGCGTTGTACCAGAAGCGGCGGCAGGCGTGCGGTGTCGGTCGCTCGCCGTTGAGTGTCACGCCGGCGGCGTCGACGAGCCGCTCAAAGCGGTTGTTCACCGTTCCTGGCGCGATATGCCCCGATTCAGCGGCGTTTGAGGGGAACAGGTGGCCGTTCCAGCCGGATTCATCAAGCGCCTCGACGCGGTCGAGGTAATCCTCGACGCCGTACAGCAGTTGGACGGACGACGGGCCGTTCTTCCGGTCTTCAAACTCGATCCGCGGCGGTTCGGCGTTCGGAATGAACTGCGAGACCTGCAGCGCCGCAACCTCCCCACGACGGAGTCCCCACGCGCCGAGCGCGACTACGAGCAGGCGATCCTCCCGGTCGTCGCACACAGCCAGTATCTCACGGAGCTGATCGGGTTGCAGCGCCGGTTTCGTCTCGCCATCCTCGGTGTCGGTATCCCACCCGCCGAACGACGTAGAAACCGTCGAAGACGGGTTGTACGTCCCGATAGCACGGTTTTGAAGCCACACGTACCAGTCGTTCACGTCGTAGTGGTGCTTTGCCTTCGAGTCGTTGCTCGCCAGTTCGTCGTCGAGCACGTCGAACACGGAGAGCACGCGCTCGATCTCCTCGGGTTGGCAGTCGCGGTCGCCGACGCGATCGACGAGCGTGACTTCGCCGTGGAGGGCTTCGTACTCACGGGCGTAGCGCGCGAGGCGCGTGCGCTTCGATCGAATAGTGGTGTCGGCGAGGTTCTGCCGGCGCTGTCGGTCACGAAGGTAGGTCTCGAAGCGGTCGATCGTCTGTTCGTCGCTGATACCCCACTCGTACCCCGGGGTTCCGTCGTCTGCATCGGCGTCGACGCCGACCTTCTCGACGATGAACTGCTTGAGCGTGAGGTCGTGGTGCTCCCGAAGCGTGTAGGCGATTCCGCTGTAGCCGTGGTTAACCAGCCACTCGTACGAGGGGCGTTCTGTCGCGGGGCTCATCCCTTCGCGATACATCTCGTCGGCAATCTCCGTCTCGTAAAACTCGATCAACTCATCGAGCGACATGCGACTCCAGTTGATGACGTCACTCACGCGTATCACCCGCGACAAGCCCGCATTCTCGGGGGTAGGTCGATTTCAAGACTACCATTTTCGATGGGTAGCACTCATTCACCAATTCCTTAATACTTCTGCTGACTACATTGTCTCTTATAGACAAAGCAAATTAGCACTATGAGGCAGATACCACCCCACACATGAGTATATCGCATATCGCTATACAGAATCACCGGCCTGAAGATAGGCATGTACAGGATAATCGCTTGAATTATAATGGTTTTTAACCCCCGTCAATCGATAATAGCGGCTCTGTTGAAATCCTATTCTTCAGACATATTATCGTCTGAAACAGCCGGTCGCTGAAGGGTGCGAATTGGTCGGCTCTATTGAAGTCTTCTTCCTCAGTCATATTCTTCGCAGGAACAGATGGTTACAAAGAGCCGTACTCATCTAGTTAGTTGACCCCGCCATCGTCGTGACTATTTCACGAGGAGGACATTTATATCGCTGTATTGAGGATTTGTTGTTATGCGTTATCGATCCCTCCTCATTGGTGAATTTCCTTTTTATATCTATACACTCATGGCAACAGCCCTCCTACTGGCTATCTTTTCTCTTGGGTTTAGCGCAGACGTTGAGTTCGCCTTTGGCACGCTCATCACGCTGTGTATGCTTACGGTCGCGCTGTATGCAGGAGTCAAGTGCGGTGGATTGTTGATAGCACAGGTTGCCGTCTTCTCCGCTATCTTCTGGCGCGCTGTATTTCCACCTCTTATCGGATACCTTCGGTGGGATGACTCCTCCCAGTACCGTACCATCAGAAGTGCAGATATTTACCTTGGGCCAGAAGGAGAACTTATGTGGGGTATTGAAGCTGGCATTCAGTATGGGGTTCTTGCCGGAGTCTTCCTTGGTAGTGCTGCCTACGGTATCGGCGCACTATACCGACATCTCCGGCGCGACGATCCATCCACCTATCCGGGGATTATTTAAAAACCAATCCGGTGGTGATGTGACGTATATACCCTGCACTAAGCGATCTACGGTGGACACTTCCGGGGTTACGCGGCTGAAGCAACCGCAAGATCGCGCTTGCGGACTGAACGGCGGACGAGTGATTCAGAAGAGACTAATAATCCATATTAAGGATGAGACAGCAAACCCACTAATAAATGCTATCAACAAGAAGATAGCGACCCATCGTCGTGCGTTATCCGGGAGATACGGTATCCCACTTGGATAAATTGGGGCAAGCGTCCCTTTTTCATCAGAACCGCTTCCATCCATATAAGATGGTAAATATCCTACACTATTAGTTCTTCTCCTGTACTGAACGAACTATGCATCTTTATCGAGATAGCTGCTGCTAATCTGTCAAAGACGGCGCTATCACTTGATTTCATCGGTGAATTGTACCTGTCATTTTTATACTCCAGAGGTACTGGTTTCTGTCAAAGTGTCAGCATCCACGAGCGCCCCACCGGGAAGCAAAATCGGCTTCTACAAGAACTGGATGCCAGACCCGGACGAGTACGACGAGGCGTTCAGCAAGGTCGCGTTCGAGTTCGTTCTTTCGTACAAGCACGATGACCGTCCTCGCGTTGCCAAACTGGCCGCCGAGACATCTATCAGCATCTACGACTTCGAAGATGACGATTCGCAGCCGACGTTCGATGAACGTGCGGCTTGGCACCACAACACAGTCTCGATGAAGATATGGATCCGGGCGCACGCCTACCGGATCGCGCGCGACTGGCAAGAGACGAAACTGGCCAATTGGTTCGAGGAGAACCAGCACCTTGCCCGCGAGTTCGGGTTCACTGACGACGGCAAGGGCCTCAACCGCTTCCAAGCCGACCCACCGTCGCAGTCCCGACTGTGGGAAGTGTGGAACGAGGAGTTCACGCCGGTCGTCCGCGAAGCGTCGAAGAGACTCGCGAAGAAGCTGTTCCTCAAGGCATACGAACATGCGCTGCCGCTGCCGAACCCCACGTTCGAGCGGGAGGACCGCGAGATCGAGAGCGAATGCGGCGAGCAGCGGCTCGTTCGCGAGAAGACGAAGGAGGTCTGGCAGCAGGCGAAGCCGTTCGTCACAGACTCTTTCTACCTGAAGCGGGCGGAGAACTGGCAGGTTCACGAGAACGCATTCTGGGAGCAACACACGTTCATGGGCATGCGTGAGGACATGTTTGCGCAGTCCGGCCAGCACTCTTTCGCAATTGACTCTGGGCGCGACCGGACACCCTCCGCGTCGAACCACCGCCACCAAGTCAAGAAGCTCTCCGTTGAGGAGACGCGAGAGATGCTCCGGAACACGACCCGCGCGTTGATCGCTCGGGCGCGGCACAACGGAGAACTTGACCGGAGAATCTCAGTCGCCATCGACATTACGAAGGGAAACCCGTTCACGGGCGACCGTGACGGCCACGAAGACGTGATCCTCGGCTACAAGAACGCGGAGTACCATTACCAATGGGCGACGATTCAGGTCGTCGGCATGGACGTTCCCTTGGTCCTCGACGCTATTCCGGTCGAACGCGGCGACACGAGAGCCGAAATCGTGGACGGCCTCCTCGGGAATGCGATCGACATGCTCACCAACATCTCGCTGGTCATGATGGACCGGGAATTCGACAGCGACGATGTGAAAGACGTTTGCAGCAATCACGGCGTCTACTACCTCAACCCGGCTCGGAAACACGCCTCCGAGAAGGCCACCTGCACGCAACTCCGCGATGCGGGGAGGAAGGTGAAGGTCGAAGAACAGGGATCGCTCACGGGGTCAAACCGAAAGCGAATGTACCTCCCCGCGAGGAACCGCGAGTTATTCGCGACCGACGAGACGCCCGATCCCGACGACGAACTGGACACACGGCAAGAACTCATCAGCGAGTTCGCGGACATCGGTGGCGATTCCGAGGAACGGGGCGAGATGTTCAGCGACCTGCTGGACGATCTCCATGAGGAGGAAGGCGAACTGCGTGGGAACGAAGACGACACTCGGGCATACGCGTTGTTCGAGACGAACCACCCTGACCTCGACGGACTCTCCGACGCCGACAAACAGACGCAGCTCCAGCAGGTTCGGAGTGTCGTCAGTCGTTACTCAGCGCGGTGGGGCATCGAGAACGGCTACAAGAAGTTGAAGAAGTTCCGCGTCCGCACGACATCGAAGGACCCGCAGTACCGCTTCTTCAACTTCGCATTCGCGTGCGTCCTCTACAACGTCTGGCGGCTCGTTGACCTCCTGGTGAAGATTGCTCTGGAGGATGACCCCGACTACGCACCACGCGTCGACGCCAACCAGTTCCTCACGCTCGCGAAGCAGTTCTACGGCCTCGAACCGCCCGACTGACGCACTTTTCCCTCGTGTTCTCCCTCGCTGAATAGCCACAGGCTTCATTTTATACCCCGATTTTTGACGTTAATAGCGGATCCGTGAGCGGTGATCGGCGTCAACCGTCGTCCCGCCCGTGTAGAGAGTTACTTCTGCCAATCAGTACCGCAAAAAATTGGGCCGATTCTACCGATGATTTACTTAAATGCCTGCCTTCTAACCGGCATATGGTACCCCACAGTTTCGGAAGATCAGTCGGTTTTCGCGGTGGAGTATATTGAGGAACTCATACGTAGTGGCTCTGAGCATCAGTCACGCGGGGCTTCCTGCTTCGTTTTGCAAGCAGTTGAAACGACATCCTTCAGTGCGCTGAGCCGCCGAATCACCCGAACGCACGACCGCGGACCACCCTCGTCTTCGGTGGCGTAGCGGGAGACTTACTGTCGAGTTTCCATTCCGATCGCCGACTCCGCAAGCATCTGCTCGACGAGATGCGAGTGGCCTCGACGGAGGCGTTCGGAGACGGCTTGATGTGACACGTCGAAATCCATTGCTAACTCCTTCAGCGTCGTGCTCCGTGGGACGCTGTAGTAATCGGTCTGGAACGCGTGGGCGATGGTGCTGTACTGTGTCGCCGACAGCCCTCCCTTGTCGCCTTCTCGACAGGAGAGATTACCGATGCGAGAGAGCGACGGGCCGATACCGTCGTCACGCCACGTTTGAAACGTCTTGGACGCCGTCGCGCGGTCGGGGAACAGAATCCGGAACGTCCATCCACCGGACGTTCTCCGGACGCCGAGTACCGAACCGTCGATCTCGGCGAATCCGTCGATACGACACGCCGCGCGTGCTGTCCAGTCGATCGAGTACAGATCTCGACCGTCGTCTCTGGACAAGCATCGCGCGCGTTCCGTAGACGAATCGTTCCGCATGGCGGCCTCCAGTCGGTCCGGGCGGCTCGTCGATACCCAGAGGAACGGCGACGTACACGCCGAACTGTGAATGGCAAAGCGAACAAATTCCAGTTCTACATCCGGAACCTGTGCGATGGTCTCCTCGAGAACGAACCGGTCGGTTGGGATAGTGGCATCGACGACGGTCTCCATATGCAGTTACTGTCCGTGACGGAGTTTTAGTATGAACTGCGTAGACGAGCCTCTGGTCGGGAGACGCTGAAGGGATAAAAGTCCGCATCTGTGACCCCGCAACTCACGATCGAATACGCACGTCTTATCTTTTGTATCGCTCCCTTAAATCGAATCGAGCGACCGGGGTGAGACCGTTTCGTGGAGATTCGCTGCCAAACCAACAGCGAGAGTGTGCCCTTGCTTACCGCGAGGCGATGGGCTGGGTGACCCGATTCACTGCGCTGCGACGGTCCGACGTGAGCCGGTCCCCGATCCCAGATCCACCGCGGTAAGCGTCCGAAGATTGTTGTGTTTCTCTCGATACTCGAACAGCCGGCAGCCCAGCGGGGCCCCTGAAAGCTGTGAGTGCTCGTCGTTCGGTCCCCAGCAGTCGCGAGAGCGTCGCGAGATTTCGCTGAATGGCTATCGTTTTGTAGAACTGCCGAAGGACGGTGATCGACTCGAGGACTTCCTCGATGATCCGGAACCCCTCCGAAATCCCTTTGGGAATCGACGCCGCGTACTCGTTCCGAAGGTATCGAACAGCGATCATACTTTGCGCGTACTCGACTCCCAGAACGGCACCGAGGACGGTGTTCACCCCCGCGTTGGATTTGGGACTTGCGTCGAGTTTGCGAGGAGAACCGATCCCACTGGAACTCCGCGGCACGCGGGATCGTCCTTCCGATTATTGGCCGCCGTCCCGGACCGGGAACGCCACTTCGACGGTGGCCTTGTACTCGGTGATCGAGCCGTCTTCGACGTTCGCCGTGTGGTCCTGAATCTCGACGCCGCTGATGTCATCGACGGTCTTGCTCGCCTCGCTGACCGCCTCGCGAGCCGCGTCTTCCCACGATTCGGACGAGGTTCCTAGCACTTTGATAATTTTGACTGCTGTCATGTTGTCCGCATTCGTCCACACGACGTGACTTATTAATTATAAATATGCTACTGAACGTTGGGTTGGGTTACCGGAGATAAGAGGCCGCTACCGCGTGGTCACGTCGGCGAGATGTCTCAACCCAGGGATCGACTCACTCGAGCATCCGGCAGTCCTGGTAATCGCCTCATCGCATGAGTGAATCGCGTTTCGCACTCCCGCGGTCCTTCCCGACGAGCACACGCCCCGATTCGCACGTGGGCGGGTCCAGATCAATCCTCTTCGACGGCGGAAATTGCTTCCCGGGGAGCGGTACAGTTCGGGCACGACTCCGGCAACCCCTCCTCCAGTTCGCCCATCTCTCCGCATTCGGCACACCGCCACATCAGATAGCCCTCGCCGAACTCCTGTCCCGGTACTTCCTCGACCTCGCTCTCGTCGGGGGGTATCGCTTCAGCTTCGAATCCAGTGTCGGTGACACCGCTCACACGTCCAACCACCTGGCGGTCGCTGTCGTACACCAGTTCTCCCGGTTCGACCGACACACTCCGGACTTCAATCTGGTCGTCCATACCCTCCCTTTGGTTCGCCCGTCTAATCAACTTGGGGGACAATATACGTGGAATCCCGTCGATGAGTGATGTGAGTATCGGCCGCCCCGTCGCGGCTCTGCTGTCCCGGTGCCGTGTGTGATCGCCTCGCAACCGCGTCGGTCGGTCTCCGGTGAATGAGTACCGGACGCTGAAGGCGGTACATATCACCTTGCAAACGCCTGCAGAAGCCTTTCCACCTCGACTTGTCGAAGGACTACTATGACACATCCCGACGACACCCGAGAACACGGTATCGAGTTCGGCGGTCTGATCAGCGACCTCGAGGAGGAGTCGTACCCGCTGTCTCACGAGACGCTCCTCAGCCGGTACGGTGACCGCGAGCTTGGACTCATCAACGATCAGGTCACGCTACGCGAGGTACTCTCCCCGGAGAATGAGCAACAATACGAGGACACCGAGAGCGTCCGACAGGCCATATTGAATATGGTCGGCGACGAAGCGGTGGGCCGAGAGAGGTACAGCGATCGGGGCGGGAATGCAACGGACGACGATCCCACCGAGTCGGAGTCGTTCTGAATTGGGGCAACGTGGCTGGGCGTCCTGAAATCGAGTGGTAGCACCGAGCAAACTTTCTGATGGTGACAGCAGGAGGATTCGATTCGATCAGACCCCTACCCACTCATATACGCCCGGCACAGGCAAGCAGAATCCTTAGCCTCGAAACAGTCGTTGGTGGGATCACAATGCAAGATAGTGTGACGTTGACAGAGGACGACGAAGGCAAGACCGTAATAAACTCCAACGGCGACAAAATTGGTCGCGTCGTCAACGTGGAACACGGCAAGGCTCACGTCGATCCCGATCCGGGGTTGACGGACAGGATCCGATCCAAACTGGGCTGGGGCGAGGCCGACGAGGGGGACTACGTACTCGACAGCTCCAGCATCGAACGCGTCTCCGACGGCGAGATTCACCTGAGCAGGTAGCATCGCCCTCGGCCCTTACCGGTCAGTCTCTTGCTGGATCCGTCTTTTCAGCCCGAGATTGCGATGCGGCGACGCACATCACCGGACGACGATTGCCAATTCAATGTTAACAAATGACATGAACGTTCGTACCGCGGAGTCGGACGATCGGGAACAGATCAGAGCGATCGCGCGGGACTCGCTGCGATCGTCGTACTCGCTCAGCCCCGAGCAGATCGAGACGATACTCGAAGAGGAGTTCGACGACGCGTCGCTGTCCGACTTGCTCGACGACGCCGATACGGTGGTACTCGTCGTCGACGAGACGATCGACGGGACGGAGACGGTCCGCGGCTTCGTCACCGTCGAAATCGGTACGGAAGCGACGATCCGGTGGCTCCACGTGGATCCGACGGCGCGAGGTGGGGGCGTCGCCACGGCGCTGCTCGAACGCGTCCGCGAACGGTTTTCCGGGAAGCCGATCGCGGCGTGTATCCTCGACGACGCCGTCGAGGGCGGCGAGTTCCTCGAAGGATTCGGCCTTAAACGAGGCGACCATGACCAGATACTGGTCGGCGGGGAGGAGTTCGCTGTCACGATGTTCACGGAAGGCCAATCGACGGAGACGCCGAACGAACCTCCGGTCACCGTCCCGGAATCCGTCACCGTCGACGGGGTCGATCGCCCCGTCGATCACGACGACAGCGTTCCAGGCAGTGAGGCCCCATTTTTCACGGTGTACTGTGCGGACGACGAGGAGGAAGCGTACGGGTACTTCTGTTCACAGTGCGGCAGTACGGATGTCTCCGTCGACGGGCTCGACAGGCTCGAGTGCGGGAACTGTGGCAACACTCATCTGGCCGACGAATGGGACGATGCGTACCTCTGACACCGACTGATGACGGACGGCGCACAGGCGACGCGTCCGGAGCGACCCGATCCGTCGGCCGTACGACCTCGTCGTCGCGACCGGCCGTAGGCGGTCCTCCGGGTTGCGTGAGACTTGAGATCGTTCTCGACAGATCTAGTACATATTGGCGAGGTTTTATTGAGGTAGTCGGCGAAAAGAAAGTATGGCAACAGGATTCATCGGTTCGATAGTTGCATTCGTCGTCGCCCTCCTGATCGGAGGGCTCGCTATCTACATCAGTGGCCGCGTAATCGCAGACACCGACGACTACAGCCACGCCGTTATCACTGCGCTGATCGGTGCCATCGCGTGGGCGCTGACGGCCTGGATCCCGCTTTTCGGGCCCATCGTCGCGCTGATCGTGTGGATCACCGTCATCAACTGGCGGTATCCGGGCGGCTGGCTCCAAGCCGTACTCATCGGCCTCGTCGCTTGGGTTTCGGCGCTCGCAATCCTCTTCGTCCTGAACGGGTTCCTCGGACTCGGGATCGGTGCCTTCGGGGTTCCGGGGGTGTAATTCGATGGTACCCATTCAACTCATCGGGACCGCGTGGACTGTCTGGAAACTGGCGAGGAGACGGGTGGGTCCCGTCGGCGCACTGCTCATCACCGCGGTCATTATCGGTGGCGTGGTCTATCTCAAGCCTCGATTGGCGGAGAAAGTCCCCGCACTTGCAGCGATAGTTGAGATCACGGAACGCGCTCGATCTCCAGCGCGAACGTGAGGGCAGCCTCGGCGTGATCGGGCTCTCCCCCGCGTACGGCCTCTCTCTCTCCGATTTCGGCACGCGCTTCGTCTTTCGAAATCTCCTTGACGAGGAGGTCGAACCGGACGAGGCGGTGATATTCCACGTCGGACACACCATTTACGGACTGACCCTGGAGACGTGGATGAGCTTCAGCGACCGCCCTGGTGAGGTGTACGAATGAGGGGACGTCACCGATCTCAAAACGTCGGTCACTGTGATTCTCGAACGTATCGCGGATCGAGACGTCAGAACCCGATCGCTGAGCGTGATGTTTCCGCATTCCTCCGTCTGAAGCGAGTAGGATCGGTCGAGAAATGGGGATTCAACTCGCGCTGCCGTCACATTGTTAGAGAGTGTCCTCTCTCCGTAAGCACGGCTTTCCCCTCGTCAGCGACCGGTGCCGTCAGCCGGCGATCGCAGTTCGCTGTGCACTCCGGTTACCGGCCCGTGGGCGGACCGGTATCTTCGTGTCGCAACCGACCGGAACACCGACCGCGTCCACCGTCCCCCCTCGTCCGATGTGCACACGGAGGGTGGAGGAGTGTATCGGCCGCTGGCCGATGGACGAGAAGTACTCCGGCCTATCATCGGCTTCGATCCGAAGGATAGCCGATGCACAGGCTGCCAGTGATCCGAGTCCGATCGCGAACACACGCACCGAACCGAACAGTGATCAATAACAAGAGTACTATTGTTATGGCTAAAAACGTCACTCAGTCTTCAACAAGGAGAACGGGTCTGTTGAAATCCTCAACAAGAGACACATCCTCCCCAGGGCACGGTCAATATGGGAAGAGCGGCGAGTAATTTCGGGAGTGGGTATTGCAGACCGCCGTCGGCGACGTGGTATTTAAACAGGCGAGCGCGACGGCGACGACTGCTTATAAATGAACGATGCTGTTGGCGTGCCTCCGAGCGCCCGCAGGGCGCGAGGAGCCCGCGAGGGAGCCCGTGGCCGCTTATAAGCGGCCACGGCGAGGTTGGGGAGGCGTGAGGTGCGGGGCTGTTGTTGTGTAGGGTGGGATTCAAAGGGGCAGCCGCGAGGGCGAAGCCCGGCGCAGTAAGCACCGCAGCGAAGGAGTGTTAGCGACTGAGCGAGGAGCGCAGCAAGCCGCGCGAGTCGTCGCGGCTGGGGCTGTGAACGTGTTCACCGCGCCAGCAACGATTTATAAATAGCCGCCAGCAACACCTCTTTCTCACTTATAAACGACCACACCTCAGAATTGACATACTTACTCCCGTAATCGATCAAGAGGGTCCGTTCAGCGACCAACTATTTCGGACAGAATATGTCTGAATAAGATGATTGCAACAGAGCCGGGTGATCGGTTTCTGGAATCGGAGTCGAACGCGCGCTGTTCTGAGGACTACCCTCGTTTCGACGGCGGAATCGTCTCCATCGGAGTTCGGGCTTCCGACCGGCTTACTGCGTGGTCGTACAGGCGCACTGTCCGGTATCGAGGAGCCGATCCACGGAATACTGCGAGTCACACTCCGAGCAGTAGACCTGGACTTGGACGGTAACGGTGGGAGATCCGATCTCGAGGTAACCCTGTCGATGGAGCCGGGTGATCTTGTCTTGGACGATCGCTTCGGTTCGGGCGGCGAACCGTCGAATGCTCTCGGCTTCGCGGCCGACCCTGTCCTCCTCGGACCGCTCGTACTCTGCGTTTCGGTACGTCTTCAGATACGTCCTCACGGCTTGGTAGCTGACGAACTCCTCCCGAAGCCGTTCGACGTCGACACCCGCCCGCTCGAGCCACCGAACCGCCTCGACTCGATCGCCTGGGGTCACGTCGTCGTCCGTCAGGAGTCGGTAATAGTTCGCCGCCTCGCCGTCGAGGTCGGCCATTCCAGCCTCCCGCATCGCGGTACGCAGAAGCTCTCGGTTGAATCGGTCGGCGAGCGCTCTCAGACTCCACCGATCCGCCTCCCGCGTCCACAGGTGTTCGAGCTCTTCTCCCAGCGGCTCCAGCTCGTACTTCCGTATCAGTTGGGCCACCTTCGATTCCCGTCCGGGCTTGGAAGAACGCCGTTCGTGATCGGACACATGCGATCGTGCGGACACGAACAAGTAACTCTTTCCATCACAATAGAACTGCTGTTAGGAATTAGGACTCACAGGGACGGAGATCGAGCGAGTCGAGACGGTGGGCGTAGAGCGGCTCGGTGAGTCGATGGATCTGGTCCAACACGCATTGGGGCACGGAACTCACCTTATTACGGCCTTACTCCCTAATAATATCAGTGTACTCGATGATAAAACATCAAAAATATATGGAATATGATCGTACAAGTTGGGTGCTCACCGCCGCTTAAGTGCTCGGAATTATGATCTCTTCCTCTCTACGGTGCGCCAGTAGCAATCAATTTCCTCGGCACCGAGCGCGGGATTCAGCGGGGCCCCTGAACCGCCGCTGCCCGCTCCTCAATCTGGTCCTTCGACTCCGTTTCGATGGTTCAAACTGCGTCCTACCCGCGACATGTGGTAAATGGAGCGCTCAGAATCCGTTGCAATTCGATCGATCAGACGCTGTTCTCGGCGAAATAGCCATGACGGAGGGGTGCTCGGGAATCCTCGCCTTTGTGAGCGACCGCCTCATCCGTATTTGCCTCGTTCCGTAGCTGCCGAACCAGATACCTGTGCACGAGGTGGAGGTGCACCCCGATACCGAAAAACTGTTTCTCGTTTCGTCGGCCGCGGCCTCGTCCGATCTCGTGTAAACCATCCGATCTACTATCGACCGAGGTGTGACAGGGTTGTTTGATTTGGCCCCGCCCACAAGAAGCGAGATTTTCTCGTTAAAAATACCGAAGATTCTAGCGCGTTCCTCGCTGCCGCATTGATTACTCGTCCGTTTCGTTGTCCATTCCGTCGTCCGTCTCATTGCCTGCACCGTCATCCGTCTCATTGCCTGGACCGTCATCCGTCTCATTGCCTGCACCGTCATCCGTCTCGTTGTCCATTCCGTCGTCCGTTTCGTCGTCGGTACCGCCTCCGGTTTCGTCGTCCATTCCGTCGTCCGTTTCGTCGTCGGTACCGCCTCCGGTTTCGTCGTCCATTCCGTCGTCCGTTTCGTCGTCGGTACCGCCATCGGGGTCGTTTTCTGGGCCATCCGAAGGCGCTTCCGGATCGTCTGAACAGCCGGCGACGGCGATTATTCCGGCCGCACCGACGATGCTAACGAACTTTCGGCGATCGAGCTCTTTTCGTACCATATGTTGAACTCCACCGACCCATCTGTGCTCCGTACCCATTGTTACGAGTCCGATACGGGAATAATTGAATGATTAATACGTAGTGGTACCGTGGAAAGCGATATGAACTACCCTACTCTCACTGCTTATTGATTGCGACGAGGACTACCGTATACCGGACGGTCGTCTTGGACCTCAGATCATTGAGTAGGTGTCTCCACGTCCGGCTACATTTCACTCGCGTACCAAAGACTGACTGAGACACTATTCGGGACAGCACCTTCTGTGTCTCTCCGGAATTAGGAGTCGTCCTCCTCGCGAGATAACTACGATATTCTGGTCTCGAACGTACGCGAAAAGAAAACGCCTATCTTGTATAGAATTCGTTATCAGCGATATGTCGCACCGACCTGTCCCTGAACCAATAACGGTAAAATTGTTCGGTATACTACAGCAATCGACCGGAACAGGAACTCTCAGGACCGGGCACCAGTCGATGAGACGAGTACCATGAAATCGTTCGTGGAATGTAAGTTGTTGATCCGAACTCGATCCCGAATAGCGATAAAATAACGTAGCCGTGGATCTTATATGTTTTGTAGGACCCATCGTTCGGCGACTATATTCAGTTTCGACTCCGCATTGAGGCGGCAAATCAGACGCATGTTTGTTTGATAAATACAAACAAATAGAGAATAGCAAAACCGCAGTACTCGTTCGGCTCACGACTGCACAGATTTCCAAGGGATCTCACGTAACACCCACATCGCCGCTTGTTCGTGGTTCCTGAACGAATTACGGACTGCCAGCACAATTCACATTTCACAAACACACTTTAGGTGAGGTTCGGAACCATCCGTCTTTAGCTAAGCGAAGGACCACGTGACAGCGGCGGCTTATCGAGGCTACTTTTCGAGA
>NZ_JBHSXI010000010.1:133562-163493 GCF_042662525.1 Halorubrum trueperi | reverse complement strand
GAGTGAGGAGCGTGGTTCGAGAGAGCAAAGCTCTCTCGTCATCGCCGGAAATCGTTGATTTCCGGCTAGCAGTCAGAACGCTTTGCGTTCTGACGACATCGCCGGACTACGTCCGGCTAGCAGCCAGAATCCGAAGGATTCTGGCGACATTCCGAAAATCTCTGATTTTCGAGCGACAGCGAGCGTGCGCCCGCGTCGCTGCTGGGGCTTTATAAGTGTTCACCGCGCTGTCGACAATCATTTATAAGCAATCAACGCCACACACTGAGCGATTCACCGCGCCGTCAACGATATATAAACAGCCGCTAACAACACCATTCGTTCACTTATAAACGGCCCGTCGACCGAATTGATATACTCACTCCCGCTATCACTCACCACTCGTCCAGTACTGACGGTTCTGGAGATCTGACGTGCGGGAGGCACCGTTCGAAAGTCCGAAACCGAGGGAGCGTCGCGGCGCTCGTCGGCCGCGATGTCGGCTCAGTCGTCCGCGGGCGGCGCGCCGGCGTCGGCCGCGTCGACCGCGTCGGTTGCGTCGGCCGGGGACGCTCGTCCGGTCACCGCGTCGGCGACCTTCTCGATCGGGTGCGGGGGACTCTCTTCGGCGCTCTCGCGGTCGCCGAGCTGAGACCGGCAGGACGCGCCCGGCGCGGTCACCGTCTCGCCCGCGCTCTCGTCGACCTGGTCGAAGAGGATCCGTCCGATGGCCTTCGAGATGTCGTAGTGCTCGGACTCGTAGCCGAACGAGCCGGCCATACCGCAACACGACGAATCGAGCGGATCGACCTCGTAGCCGGCGCGGCGGAGCACGCCGACCGCGTGGTGGTCCTTGTTCGTCGCCTTCTGGTTGCAGTGACCGTGGTACGTGAGCGACTCCGCGGGCGCGTCGAACGCCAGCCGCTCGTCGACCCGACCGGCGTCGAGGTACTCCAGGACGCCGTAAGCGGCGGCGGAAACGGCCTCGACGTCCTCTCCGTCGAGTAGGTCGAGGTACTCGTCTTGGAACATCACGGCGTCGGAGGGTTCGACGAAGACGACCGACTGCCCGTCGCGGACGCGGGCGGTGAGCGCTTCGACGTTCGTCTCGGCGCGCTCGCGGGCGTCGTCGAGGAAGCCGGTGGAGAACGCCGCGCGGCCCGAGGGCGCGAGGTCGTCGGGCACCTCGACGCGGACGCCGGCCGCCTCCAGCACCTCGACGGCCGCTTTCCCGGCCGCCGGGTAGCTGTAGTTGGTGTAGGTGTCCGGGAACAGCGCGACGGTGTCCGTCGCCTCCGCGGGATCGATCGCCGATCCGCCGCGCGATTCGAACCACTCCTCGAAGCTCGTCGAGCGGAACGTCGGCAGCTCGCGATCTGGGGCGATCCCCGCGACCGCGTTCATCACCGCGCGAGCGCCCGGGATTTTCGTCGCCGCGTTCGAGATCGGCGCGAACGTGCTCCCGAGCGCGGAGAAGCGATCGATGTCGCGGAAGATCCGCTCTCGGAAGCCGGAACCCTCCTCCTCGTGGTGTTCGTGTTTCACCTCGGCTTTCAGCTTCGCGAGGTCGACACCGGTCGGGCAGTCGCTCTTACAGCCCTTACACCCGACACAGAGACCGAGAACCTCCTCCTGGAAGCGGTCGGAGTGGATCTCGTCCTCGTCGAGCTCGCCGCTGATGGCCGCCCGGAGCATGTTGGCCCGCCCGCGGGTCGCCTGGATCTCCTCCTCGGAGGCGCGGTACGTCGGACACATCACGCCGGAGTCCGTCTCCCGACAGGTGCCACAGCCGTTACACAGCTCGACGAGGTGCGAGAATCCGCCTTCGTCCTCGAAGTCCAGGGTCGTCTGCGGCTCGATAGACTGGTAGGTCGGTCCGTACCGGAGGTTCTCGCGCATGTCGGTGTCGGCCGCGCTGTCGGGATAGCCGCGCTCCGCGGCGGTGTCGCCGTCGACGTAGACGACCTTTCCGGGGTTCATCCGCCACTCGGGGTCGAACGCCGATTTGAGCTCCTGGAACGCCGCCCACAGATCCTCGCCGTACATCTTCGGGTTGAATTCGGTGCGCGCGAGCCCGTCGCCGTGCTCGCCGGAGAACGAGCCGTAGTGCTCTAAGACGAGGTCGGTCACGTCCTCGGAGATGGAGTGCATCTTCTCGATTCCCTCCTCCTCTTTCAGCGAGAGGATCGGCCGGATGTGGAGCGTCCCGCTCCCGGCGTGCGCGAAGTAGGCGGCGGACGTGCCGTGGGCGTCGAGCACCTCCTCGAACTGGCCGACGTACTCGGCGAGCTCCTCGGGCGGCACCGTCGCGTCCTCGATGAACGGGTACGGCTTCGGGTCGCCCTGCATGCCCATCAACAGCGGAATTGCCGCCTTCCGGAGCTTCCAAATGTCGGCCTGGTCCTCCTCGGTGTACGCCTCCAGCACGTCGAAGGCGTTCCCCTCATCGACGAAGTGGGCGTTCGTGTCCGCGACCGCGGCCTCGAAGTCGTCCACGAGTTCGGAGTCCCACTCCAACATGAGCGCCGCCGTGGCGCGGTCCGGAATCGGCTCGGCGTACTGCGCGAACTCCTGTGACCCGGCCGCGAGCGAGAACACCTCGTCGTCCATCAACTCGACCGCGCTCACCGGGAACTCCAGCGCCTCGGGGACCGCCTTCATCGCGTCGACCAACGAGTCGAAGGTGTACAGCGCCAGCGCCGTCTCCTCGGGGCGGGTGACGAGCGACACCTCGGCCTCGACGATCGTACCGAGCGTGCCCTCCGCGCCGACGAACAGCTTCGAGAGGTTGATCACCTCCTCGCCGTCGTCGTTCTCGTAGATCACCTTCTGGAGGTTGTACCCGGAGACGGACCGCTTGAGATCCGGGTACTTGTCGTCGATCTCCGCCTGGTTCTCCTCGACGAGACGTCGTGTGGTCTCGTAGAGGGCCGCCTCCCGATCGTCGCCCGAGACGATCTCCTCGTACTCCGGCGAGTCGAGAACGACCTCGCGGGTGTGGATCAGCGAGCCGTCCGCGAGCACGACCTGCAGTTCCTCCGTGTACGCGTCGGTGATCCCGTACCGCACCGAATGCGCGCCCGTGGAGTTGTTTCCGATGCCGCCGACGACCGTCGCCCGCGCCGACGACGCCGGGTCGGGCGCGAACTTCAGCCCGTCTTCCGCGAGGCGGGCGTCGAGGTGGTCCTGGACGACGCCCGGCTGGACCACCGCGCGGCGGTCGCCCGGGCGGACGTCCACGATCTCGTCCATGTACCGAGAGAAGTCCAACACGACGCAGCCGGGGCCGACGGTCTGTCCGCCGAGTGAGGAGCCGGCCCCCCGGGGGATGACGGGGACGCCGTGGTCCGCGGCCACGTCCATCGTCGCCTGCACGTCCTCGACCGAGCGCGGCGTCACGACGCCGGCCGGCCGCGCCTGATAGATGCTGCCGTCGGTGGCGTACAACACCTGCGCGTACTCGTCGAATTGAACCTCGCCGGCGACTCGGTCGCGAAGATCGGACGCGAGTTCCCGGTAGGCGGGCACGTCCGGTCGGTCGTGACCGAGCGCCGCAGCCGACGTGTCGAGGTCCGGCGTGTCAGTCCCACGCGTGGGCTCAGTTGCCATGTTACAACTGGACAGCGAAGAGCGAATAAATCCTTTGTTAAAGATGAATATCGACTGAACGCGGAGCGCGTTCGCCGGCTTCCGTCCGTGATACGCACCGGAGCGCGATCGGAGCGCTAGCCGGGTGCGACCGTAGCGCGATCGGACCGCTTCCGTCGGGATTTATTGTGTGAGCGCGAGACGACGATCCATGGAGATACTCCACACGTGTCTCAACGTGGAAGACGCGGACCTGACTGCGGACTGGTACGTCGAACAGCTCGGCTTCGAGCGCTCCTGGGAATTCACCACCGAGGACGGCGACACGCGCAACGTGTACGTCGCCGACGACGCCGGCGTCGAGTTCCAGTTGTCCGACACCGAGGGCGAGACCCCGTCCGACGACGGCGACCGGTACGATCACGTCGCCGTCGGCGTCGACGATGTCGACGCGACCTTCGAGAATATCGACCATCACGGCGTCGTCAAGGAACCGGGCGATCAGCCGGCCGCCGGCGCGCGGACGGCGTTCGTCAAGGACCCCGACGGCCACGCCGTCGAGCTGATCGAGCCCTTATAAGCTGAGTCGTCGAACGCCGAGCGTATTTGGCATCGACTCGCGTCGTCGAATACCTCACACCAACGAGAGCGACCGCTCAGAGGGTACTGAAACGCCGGCGATAGATTCCGGGAGTGGGTATTGCAGGCAGCCGCCGGCGACGTGATATTTAAACGGACGAGCGCGACAGCGACGGCTACTTATAAATGAACGAGGCTGTCGGCGCGCCTCTGAGCGCCCGGCAGGGCGCGAGTAGGGAGGGACCGAAGGTCCCTCTGACAGCCGGCGGCGAAGCCGCCGGCGAGAGCCCGCGAGGGAGCCCGCGGCCGCTTATAAGCGGCCGCGGCGAGGTTGGGGAGGTGTGAGGTGCAGTGCTGTGCGGGGTGGGGCTCAAAGGGGCAGTCGCCGGCGGCTCTGCCGCCGGCTGCCAGAGGCGCTCCGCGCCTCGCGGCTGGGGCTTTGTGAGTGTTCACCGCACCGTTAATCACTTATAAACACTCAACGCCAGAAACACAACAATTCACCGCGCCAGCAACGATATATAAACAACCGCCAGCGACATCACTGTCTCACTGATAAACGACCACTCCTCCGAATTGACATACCTACTCCCGCAATCGATCAGCACCCGTTCGATCGCGGCCGCTATTCTGCGGTAAAGTCGTCCTCACCGGCGTCGGTGGTGCAGACCGGACAGCCCGCCGCGAGGATCGTCTCCCGCATCTCGTCGTTGACCTCGATGGTCTGTGCGCAGTCCGAACAGGTGAATTGAACGGTCGTCAACACTGGACCTCTCTCGTCTCTCCGAGACGGCGGCGGGAGATATAAATGACCGGCTTCCGGGCGGCTCCGCCCCACAGACCCGTCTCGTCAGCTCGCGCGCGGGATCGCGTACGCCCCGAGCGCGAGGAAGACGATGGCCAGCCCGGCCAGGACCCCCAGATCGCCGGCCCACGCTCCGCCGTCGAAGGTGATCGCCCGCGTCCCGCGCGCGAAGTACGTCAGCGGCGAGGCGGCAACCGCCGGAAGGAACCACTCCGGGAGCAGTTCGGGGGGAACGAACGTCTCCGAGAGGAAAAGCAGGGGGAGCGCAACCGTGTTGCTCGCGGCGATAACGCCGTCCTGCGAGTCCGAGAGCGCGCCGAGGATCGCCCCGAGCCCGCAAAACAGCGCGACCGCGACCGCGACGAAGACGGGGAGGGCCGCCAGCGCGGGCGAGACGATCAGTTCGGCGTCAGTTACCGCGAGCACGAGCGCGAGGATCAGCAGGCTCGCCGCGCCGATGATCGCGACGTTGACGAGGGTGTGCGCGAGCAGCCACTCGCCCCGAGAGAGGGGCGTCGTCGCGAGCTTCTCGAACCGACCGCCGTCGCGGTGGCGCGCGATCTCCGAGCCGACCCGGGAGAGCGGGGTGAAGAGGACGACGACGGCGAGATACCCTGGGATGTAGTAGCCCGCGGGCTCCGCGAACAGGCCGCCGCCGGTGGGCTGCGTCCGGACCAGCGCGCCGAAGATCACGACGAGTATCACGGGGAAGAAGAACGTGAAGAACACCGCCGTCCGCCGCCGGAGGAACGACCGCGCCGCCGCGGTCGCTTCCGTCTCGATCCGTCCGAGACGGGTCATCGATCGCCCCCGTCCTGTGCGTCCTCGCCCGCGCGGTCCGCGATGCCGCCAGTCCCCGTCCGCGGCGAGTACGCCTCGCCGGTGAGCCGGAGGTACACGTCCTCGAGCGACGGCTCGGACCACGCGAGCGACTCGAAGGCGATCCCGCCCGCGTCGAGCGCGTCGACCGCGTCGCCGATCGACTCGGGCCGGACGCCGAGGATCCGGAGCCCGTCGGCGGTCGGTTCCACCGCGAAATCCCGCGACATCGCGCCCCCGACGCGCTCGACGGGCTCGTCCCCGGCGGGCCCGTCGACGACCACCTCCAGCCTGGGCTCACCGCCGTGTTCGGCGATGAGTTCGGCGGGCGGGCCGACCGCGACGACCGCGCCGTCACGGAGGAGCGCGACGCGGTCGGCGAGTCGCTCGACCTCGTCCATCGCGTGGCTCGTGAGGAAGACTGTGGTCCCGTCGCCCGCGAGCCGCTCGATCAGCCGGTGGAGCGCGCGCCGACCGGCCGGGTCGATCCCCGTCGTCGGCTCGTCCAGAAACAGCAGGTCGGGGTCGTTGACGATGGCGGTCGCGACGCAGGTGCGGCGCTTCTGCCCGCCCGAGAGCGTCTCGTACCACGCGTTCGCGTCGTCGGCCATGCCCACGTCGCGCAGGACGGAATCGGTGTCGCGCGCCGCGTCGTACAGGCCGCCGTAGTACGCCACCAGCTCGGTCGCCGTCAGGCGCTCCGGCGGGTCGAACGACTGCGGGAGCAGTCCGATCCGCTGGGAGTCGACCGCGCGCGGTGGAGCGCCGAACACCCGCAGGTCGCCGTCGGCCTCGGTCGTTCCCGTCAGCGCGCGGACGAGCGTCGTCTTCCCCGCGCCGTTCGGGCCGATCAGTCCGAACACCTCTCCCGACTCGACTCGGACGTCGACGCCGTCGAGCGCGACGACCTCGCCGTACGACTTGCGGACTCCCTCGCCGCTGACGACCGGATCGGAGTCGGGATCGGCGTCGTCGCCTCCCCGCGTCTCGCTCCCGTCACCGTCTCCGTTCCCGTCCCCCGCCTCGACCGCGGACGCCGACGCCGACGCGGCCGCTGTCTCGTCCATGCGGTCGGATCGGTCGGCCGCGCGCGTAAGGGTTGCTCTTCGATCCGGGGAGCGAGCGCAACACGAGAGCGCGAACGCTCCGTCTGCGAGAGCGCGAACGCGACGTTGGAGGGTGCGCGAACGCGACGTCGGGAGCGTCCCGGTCCGTTACGTCTAAGCGACCCGGAGCCGACCCACGGCGTATGCACTACCACGAGGCGGCGGCGTTCCTCTTCGACCTCCGCCGCTTCTCGGTCAAGCCGGGGACCGAGCGCGTCGCGGCCCTGCTCGACCGGCTCGGGAATCCCGAGGACGACGTGCCGTTCGTGCAGGTCGCGGGCTCGAACGGGAAGGGGAGCACGGCGCGCATGACCGAGTCGATCCTGCGCGAGGCCGGACTCTCGGTCGGGCTGTACACCTCCCCGCACCTCTCCGCGCTCGCCGAGCGGGTCCGTGTCGACGGCCGCCAGATGACCGAGACCGCGATCGCGGACTTCGTCGAGGAGGCGAAGCCGTGGCTCGTCGAGCGCGCGGCGGCCGGCGAGCCCCTCACCTTCTTCGAGGTCGTCACGGCGATGGCTATCCGTGACTTCGCGCGGCGCGAGGTCGACGTGGCCGTGCTGGAGGTCGGGCTCGGCGGCGAGTACGACGCCACCAGCGCTGTCGACCCCGTCGCGGCCGCCGTCACCAACGTCTCGCTGGAGCACACGGCCGTCCTCGGTGACACGATCGCTGAGATCGCCCGGACCAAGGCCCGGATCGCGACCGCCGGTGCACCACTCGTGACGGCCTGCGAGGGCGAGGCGCTGGACGTGGTTCGCGAGGTCGCCGCCGACGCCGGCGCGCCGGTCGCGACGGTGGCCAGGGCGGGAGCGGGCGATCGCGGCCGAGAACGGGAAGGAGACGCGGGACCGACGAGCGTTGACGAGCCGACCCTCTTCGTGGCCTACGGGGGTCGCGTGAGCCCGACCGACGCGGAGGTCTCGCTCTCCGGGGAAATCGAGGGGACGTACCGGATCCCGCTCGTCGGCGATCACCAGGCGACGAACGCGGGGGTCGCGGCCGCGCTCGCCCGTCGAACGGCGGCCGCCGTGGGAGTCGGAAGCGACGGCGACGCGGAGTCGCTCTCGACGGCCGCGGTCCGCGACGGCCTCGCGCGGGCGACGTGGCCGGGGCGGTTCGAGGTCATCGACACGGCCCCGCTGACGGTGCTCGACGGCGCGCACAACCCGGCGGCCTGCGAGACGCTGGCGGGGACCCTCGCGGAGTACGAGTACGACGATCTCCACCTCGTGTACGGCGCGATGCACGACAAGGACCACGCGGCCGCCGCGGCCGCGCTCCCGGAGGCCGCCTCGGCGATCACCTGCCGGCCGCCGCTCGACCGCGCGGAGGACCCCGAGGTGTTGGCGGCGGCGCTCCGGACCGCCGGCGTGGACAGCGTGACCGTCGGCGACGACGTGGCAGCCGCCCTCGACGCCGCCGTCGACCGCGCCGCTCCCGACGACTGCGTGCTGCTCGTCGGATCGCTGTTCGCGGTGGCGGAGGCCCGCGCGGCGCGGCTGCGGACCGTGACGCCGAAGTCGACCGGGTGCGGGAATCTCCCCGAGCCAGTTCGACGCGACGGCCTCGACCACCGCGACCTCGGCCTGCGACTGCGCGGCGACCGCGCGGAGCGGATCGCGGCCGAGCTCCGGGCAGTCGGCGGCGACGCCGCGATTGGCGGACTCGGGGCCGGCGAGGGGCGCGTCCCGGACGGAGAGCGAGTGCCGATCACGCTGGGGGGAACAGTCGCGGAGTACCGAGAACTGCTCGACCGCCTCCGCGCGATCGACGGCGACGGGTTCGTCGGGATCGCGGACGACGTCGCCCGCCGACTCGGGCTCGACGAGACTCGCGGGGCGTCGGAAGGTTCCGACGACGACTACCCGTGGACCGGCGGCACCGCGGTGATGGGCGTGCTCAACGTCACGCCGGACTCCTTCCACGACGGCGGGCGACACGCGGCGCTGGAGGACGCGGTCGCGGGCGTCGAGCGGATGGTCGACGCCGGAGTCGACATCGTCGACGTCGGCGGGGAATCGACCCGACCGGGCGCGGAGACGGTCCCGGTCGACGAGGAGATCGGTCGGGTCGTGCCGACGGTCGAGGCGATCCGGTCGGTGCCGGCGGTCGCCGACGGCGACGTGCTGATCTCGATCGACACCCGAAAGGCGGCGGTCGCCGAGGCGGCGCTCGACGCGGGTGCAGACGTCATCAACGACGTGACGGGGCTGGAGGCCCCCGAGATGCGCGAGGTCGTCGCGGACGCCGACTGCCCGGTCGTGGTGATGCACAGCCTCGACGCGCCGGTCGACCCGACAAACGAACCCGAGTACGACGACGTGGTCGACGACGTGATCCGGGACCTCCGCGAACGACTGGCGCTCGCGGACACCGCCGGGATCGACCGTGACAAGGTGATCGTCGATCCAGGACTCGGCTTCGGAAAGTCTGCCGCGGAGGGGTTCGAACTGCTTGACCGCGCCGGGGAGTTCGCAGCGCTCGACTGCCCCGTGCTGATCGGCCACTCGCACAAGTCGATGTTCGGGGCGGTCGGCCGCGGGCCGGACGACCGCGAGCACGCCACCGTCGCCGCCACCGCGCTCGCCGCGGACCGCGGGGCCGACATCGTCCGCGTCCACGACGTTCCGGAGAACCGGGCGGCCGTCGACGTCGCCGCCGCGGTCGGCGGGGAGACGGCGACCGGAGCGGGCACTCCCGACGAATGACGGCAGCGTTTTCCTTCGCGCCCCCCTCGTGAGGGTATGGCCCGGCGTCTGCTGCTCGGCTGTAGCGCGGTCGGGAACACGCTCGTCGAGCGCACCAGAGCGGACAACGCCGAACTCGTCGCGATCACCGACGACACCGGGTGGGCGTCGACGCTCCGCGACCGCAACGTCGCCACCGTCGAGGCCGATCCGACCGATCCGTCGACGTACCCCGACACCGCCGCGGTCGTGCTGGTCGCCGGCGACGGTCCGGAACGCAACGTCGCCGCCGCGGAGGCGGCCCGACGGCACTACCCCGACGCGATGATCGTCGCGCACGTCGGGACGAATCCGACTGCCGATCAGCTGGCGGCGCTGGAAGGGGTCGCCGACCGCGTCGTCGACCCCGTGGAGGCGATCGCCGATCGGGTTCGAGAGGCGACCGGCGTCGACGCGAACGAGGAGCCGGTTCGGCTCCTGTCCACGCTCCGCGAGCTGTCCGGCCCCCTCCTCGTCGTCGCCCACGACAACCCCGATCCGGACGCCATCGCGAGCGCCCTCGGGCTGGCGCGCGTCGCCGAATCGGTCGGGGTCCCCGCGGACCCCTGTTACGGGGGAGAGATCGCCCACCAAGAGAACCGGGCGATGGTGAACCTCCTCGACCTCCGGCTCCACACCTTCGACGAGATTGACCTCGACGACTACGACGGCGTCGCGCTCGTCGACCACTCGCGGGCGGGGATCAACGACAGCCTTCCCGAGGGGTATCCCGTCGATATCGTCGTCGATCACCACCCGCCCCGCGGACCCGTGGCGGGGTCGTTCGTCGACATCCGACCCGAGATCGGTGCAACGAGCACGCTGATCGAGGAGTACCTCTCACGGATCGGGATCGAGCCCGAGCGCGAGCTCGCCACCGCGCTGTTGTACGGGATCCGGATCGACACGAAGGATTTCACGCGATCGACGTCGATCCCCGACTTCGAGGCGGCCGCGTCGCTGTCGCCGCTCGCCGACGAGTCGACGCTCCGGCGCGTCGAAAGCCCGAGCGTGAGCCCCGAGACGCTTCGGGTGATCGCGCGCGCCATCGAGAGCCGGGACGTGCGCGGCTCGACGGTCGCCTCCTGCGTCGGCGAGATCACCGACCGCGACACCCTCGCGCAGGCCGCCGAACGGCTCCTCGACCTCGACGGGATCGCGGTGACGTTCGTCTTCGGGTACATGGACGGCGTGATCTACGGCTCCGCGCGGTCGCGGGGCGCGGATCTCGACGTCGGCGAACTGCTCCGCGACGCGCTCGATCCGGTCGGATCCGCCGGCGGTCACGCGACCATGGCCGGCGCGCAGGTCCCGCTCGGCATCTTAGAGGAGGTGTCGGAGTCGGAGTCGCTCTCTGACGTCGTCGAGACGTTCGTCGCCGGTCGCTTCTTCGAGGCGCTCGCCGACGCGCCGTCCCCCCCAGCCGGACCGATGCCGGAGTTCTCGACGGATTGAGCGGGGAGCGCGGACGCGAGATCCGCGTGACCGCGATCCGACGCGACGATCGAACGCGACCGCGATCGAACAGTCGGTGCGAGCGGTTTCCCGCCGCTCGCGTCCGATGGCGCAACCTACATACTTCGCGGCGGCGAACGACGATCCATGACCGACGACGCCGTCGAACACCGACGACTGATCATCGCCGGCACCGGGATCGCCGGGCTCACAGCCGGGATCTACGCCGCGCGTTCGAACAACGAACCCCTGCTCGTCGAGGGCGACGAGCCGGGCGGCCAACTCACGCTCACCACCGACGTGGAGAACTACCCGGGCTTCCCCGAGGGGATCTCCGGACCCGAACTCATCAACGAGATGAAAGCGCAGGCGACGAAGTTCGGTGCAGAGGCCCGAAACGGAGTCATCGAGGACGTGTCGAAGGAACCCGCGGGTCACTTCCGCGTCGAGCTCTCCGACGGCGACGTGTACACCGCGGACGCGGTGATCGCCGCCTCCGGTGCCAGCGCTCGCACGCTCGGGGTTCCCGGCGAAGACGAGCTGATGGGGTACGGCCTGTCGACGTGTGCGACCTGCGACGGCGCGTTCTTCCGCGACGAGGACATGCTCGTCGTCGGTGGCGGCGACGCCGCGATGGAGGAGGCGAACTTCCTGACGAAGTTCGCGGACACCGTCTACATTGCACACCGCCGCGAGGAGTTCCGCGCGGAGGACGTCTGGATCGACCGCACGATGGAGAAGGTCGAGAGCGGCGAGATCGAGCTCCTCTTGAACACCGAGCTCACCGAGATCCACGGCACGCCCGAGGCCGGGATCGATCACGTCACGCTCGTCGAGCACCCCGACGGCCACCCCACGGAGAAGCTGGCGGATCCCGAGACCGCAGACGAGGTCGAGGAGTACGACTTCGACGTGGGGGCCGTCTTCTTCGCCATCGGCCACACGCCGAACACGGACTTCCTGGAGGGGACCGGCGTCGAGACCGACGACGACGGCTACCTCATCACCGAGGGGGGCCGCGGCGGCAACCAGACCGACACGGGCGTCGACGGGCTGTTCGGCGCGGGCGACGTGGTCGATTTCCACTACCAGCAGGCCGTCACCGCGGCCGGGATGGGGTGTGAGGCCGCGCTCGACGCCGACGAGTACCTCACCGAGCGCGAGCGCGCCGGCGAACTGTACGAGGGGGAAGTCGACGCCGCGGCCGCGGACGACTAATAATCGCGGAGTCCTGCGGTTTCTAAGGTAGCGTTCGGCCCTGCTTTCGGCGCTTGACGACTGACTGAGCGCGGTCCGACCGTTCATTTATGAATAATCAGCTGTGAATCGGCGGCGAACGTCTCCGAAGCCTCGGCCGGTCCTTTATAAATAGTTGATTCTGGATCGACGGCGAACGCCTCCCGGTTGCCCCTTTGAGTCCCCACCCGACCGCGACCGCACCGCGCCTCACACCTCCCCAGCCTCGTCAGTCGCCCGTCGCTTCGCTCCGGGCGACTGACTCCCTCGCGCGGGCTGGCTCGCGGCCGCCGGGGGCGGCCGCTTGCAGGCGCACGCCACCGCACATCCACTCCGCTTATAAATGGCGTCGTCACCGTCGCTCCCGCTACGAGAGGATCTCCACCTCGTATCCGTCGGCTTCGAGCGCGTCGACGATGTCGGCGGCGTGCTCGGCGTCGTCGGTCTCGAGTTCGAGCTCGAGTTCGGCGGCGTTGACGGCGACGTCGCGGGAGGTGCGGTCGTGGTGGACCGCGTAGACGTTCGCGCCGGTGCGCGCGACGATGCTGGAGACGCGCTCCAGTTCTCCCGGCCGATCTTTTAAATCGATCGTGATCTTGAGGTATCGGCCCATCTGAACGAGCCCGCGCCGGACCACGGTTCCGAGGCGGTTGAGGTCGATGTTCCCGCCGCAGAGCGCGGCGACGATCGTCTCGTCGTCGTCGTACGCGAACGCCTCCGAGAGGACGGCCGCGAGCGCGACCGCACCCGCGCCCTCGACGAGCGTCTTCGAGCGTTCGAGCAGGAGGGTGAGCGCCAAGGCGATCTCGCGGTCGTCGACGGCGACGACCTCGTCGACGTACTCGGCCATGACCTCCAGGGTCCGCTCGCCGACCGCGCGCGTCGCGATCCCGTCGGCGATAGTGTCGACGCTGTCGATCTCGCGGACTTCGCCCGCCTCCAGGGATGCGGCCGCGGAGGCCGCGCCCTCGGCCTGCACGCCGACGACCCGAACGTCGGGGAGCTGCGCTTTGATCGCGACGGCGACGCCCGAGATGAGCCCGCCGCCCCCGATCGGGACGACCACGGTGTCGAGGTCGGGGCAGTCGTCGACAATCTCCAGCCCGAGCGTCCCCTGTCCGGCCATCACGACCGGATCGTCGAAGGCGTGGACGTAGGTCCGGCCCTCGTCGCGCTCCAACTGGTGGGCGTACGCCTGCGCCTCGTCGTAGTCGACGCCCTCCAGTCGGACGCTCGCGCCGTACCCGCGGGTGGCTTTCACCTTCGAGACGGGCGCGAACTTCGGCATCACGACGGTGGCGTCGACGCCGGCGCGGTCGGCCGCGAGCGCGACCCCCTGCGCGTGATTACCCGCGCTCGCGGTGACGACGCCGGCCTCGCGTTCGGACTCGGAGAGTGTGGCGATCCGATTCATCGCGCCGCGGATCTTGAACGCGCCGGTGCGCTGGAAATTCTCCAGTTTCAGATGCACGTCCGCGCCGCTCATGTCGGAGAAGGTCCGCGACCGCTCCAGCGGGGTGTGCCGGGCTACGCCGTCGACGCGTTCGCGCGCGTCGCGGATGTCGGAGAGGCTGAGCATACGACGATATCGCCGCGCCGACCGCTAATCGGTTCCGGTCCGTGCGAGGCCAAGGCTCCTCGTCTGTGAAAGGGGGAATGCACGCGTGTGACGTGCGAGTGAAACGAGTGGGCCCGAATACAAAAAGGTGGGGCTAGCAGAGTGAAAGTGAAACCGCACGACTGCAAGGCCGTCATCGCTCCGTCAGACGGGATCTTCGGGAGTCAGACGCACTCGCACGCCCTCCTTTGTGAGGTGCCGATCGACCTGCTCTGCGAATCCGGAACCGCTGCCGGCGCTCGGCCACGTCGCGTCCGCGTCGAGGGGGTCCGGGTCGCCGACGTACACCGCGGCCTCCGGCGGGTGGCCGTCGGGAGCGTCGAGCGGAACCGCCACTCGCCGGTAGAGTCCGTCGTCGACGCGCTCGTAGGCGTCGAGAGCGTCCACCGAATCGGTCCGAAGCAAGCGTCCGGCCGTTTCCCCGCCCGGCGCGAGCGTGGGATATCGCCCCTCGACGAGACGGAATCCGGTCAGCGTCGCCGACCCGACGAACACGAACGAATCCAGCACCTCGGCGACGCGGTCCGGCTCGGTCAGCGTCCCGTACACGAAGACGTCCATGAGCTATGTGAGCTGTTCGCATGCTTGAACGTTCGGGCGGTCGAACCGTTGAGTGATCTCTCCGTCGTTCGTTTGTCCGTCTGCTAGTCGGGTCGTTTGTCCGTCTCTCCGTCTCTCCGTCTGTCTGACCGTCTCCGCCGGGGTGGGTCGGTTCGATACCTAAAAGCACCGCACGCCCCTCCGGGATCGCACATGGAACTCCCGCGGCTGCGGCGCGTCTGGACACGAGTGTTCGGGCTCGCGTGGCCGGTGATGGCGGAGCAGACGTTTCGTACCGCGATGCGGACCACCGACATCCTCGTCACCGCGCTGTTCTCGCCGGCGGCCGTGGTCGCGATCGGACTGGCCGACCTCTACGCGCGGTTCCCGCTCCGGATCGGACTGGGGCTCGGCGGCGGCGCGATCGCGCTCTCCTCGCAGGACACTGGGGCCGGCGCGACCGACACGCGCGACGAAGCGGTGACGCAGGCGCTCATCGTCGGCGCGCTCGCGGGAATCCCCTTCGTGCTCTTCGGTCTCTTCTACGGCGAGTACGCCATCGACGTGTTCGGGCGGCTCGTGGGCGAGCCGACCTCGCCCGAGGTCGTCTCGCTCGGGTCGACGTACCTCGCGATCGTCTTCGCGACCGCCCCGGCGCGACACGTCGCGCTCGTGGGTGCCCGGACCCTCCAGGGGACCGGCGACACCCGCACCCCGATGTACGTCAACGTCGCCGCAAACTCGGTCAACATCGTCGGATCCGCGGTTCTCGGTCTCGGACTGATTGGCTTTCCCCGGCTGGAGATAGTCGGCGTCGGCCTCGCGACCGCCGGCGCGAACGTGCTCACCGCCGGACTGCTTTGTGTCGCTATCTGGGGATCGTGGACCGACGCGAGCTTCGCGCGCCCTCGCGACCTCACGATCGCGAGCCAGCTCCTCCGCGTGAGCGCGCCGCGGGTCGTCGAGGGGTTCGGCTCGGAGCTCGCCGAGTTCCCCTTCAACGCCCTCCTGCTCGGATTCGGCGAGGCGGTCAACGCCGGGTTCCAGATCGGCCGCCGCGTGTACCAGCAGGTGACCGGACCGCTCTCTCGCGGGTACAACGTCGCCGCCTCGGTGCTTGTCGGACAGGCGCTCAGCGCTGGCGACCCGGACGAGGCGCGGTTCAACGGGTGGGCGGTCGCCGCCCTCGGAATCCTCACGGTCGGAACGATCGGACTCGCGCTCGTCGTGCTCGCGCCCCGGCTCGTTCCGATATTCACCGATGACGGACCGACAATCGAGTACGCGGTCGCGTTCGCTCGCGTCTACGGGATCGCCGGCGCGGCGCTCGTCTGTTTCTCGGCGCTCTCCGGCTCCCTGCAGGGCGCGAGCGAGACGCGAATTCCGCTCGTCGCGCGGGTCTCTGGAATGTTCGGCTTCTTCCTCGGAGCCTCGTGGCTGCTCGGCCGGACCGCCGGAATCGGTCCCCGGGGCGCGTACCTCGGCGTGTTCCTCGCGTACGCGTGGATGGCGCTGCTCGTCGCCGTCGGCTTCCGGTACTCGGGATGGGCCGACCGCGCGGCGGAGATGATGGCGGAGCGAGGAAGCGGAGTCGACGCCTCGGATTGACACGCGACGCCGGCGGGATGGCTCCACGCGCCCGGTCTGAAGCGTCATGGACCGATCCGGGCACTCGGACCGGTTAAGTATCGGCCGACCGATGAGTATCGCATGGACCTGTCCTCCGCCGTCACCGCGACGGTTTCGACCCTCCGGCGTCGCCCCGCCGACCTGTTGCCGTTCTACTTTCTCGGCACGGCCGTCCCCGTCATCGCCCGCGTGGCGATGTTCGTCGCGCTCGCCGGGGTATACCTTCACTTCGAACTCACCGGGCGTCTCGCGGACGCCCGCGATGCGCTTGCGGAATTGGACCTGACCCCTCCCGACGCGCAGGATCCGGAGGCGATGCAGGCGTGGGCGGAGAGCGTCGCCCCGGCGCTCGAACCCCTGGTCTCGCCGACCGCGGTCCTGTTGATCGTCGCCGGTTCGCTCGCGGCCGTCCTCCTCGCGATCGTCACGTACGCTGCGGTCTCCGCCGGACAGCTCTCGGCTGTCATCGCCCGCCTCCGCGGAGAGCGCGGACTCACGGCGGGCATCGCCGGCGTTCGGAACCGTTGGATCGCGTTCCTCGGGCTGTACGTCGCCGAGTTCCTGCTGTGGACCGGCGCGTCGCTGCTGGGGGCCGCCGCGATCGCGGCCGGTTTCCTCGTAAACCCGTTCTTCGGGGCAGCGGTCGCGCTCGCGGTCCTCCTCGTCGGAGTCGTCGCCCTCCTGTTCGTCCGGGTCGTCTTCGCGTTCGCACCGGCCGCGGTCGTCGTCGACGATACGGGCGCGCTCGGTGCGATCGCTGGTGCCGGCGGGTTCCTTCGGAGTAACCCAGCCGACGCCGCCGCGTATCTCGTCGTCGCCGTCGGTGCCCTCGTCGGGATCGCCTCGGCCGCCTCCGCGCTCGCGTTCCTCGGTGCCGGCGCGATCGTCGCACTCGCGAGCGCGGTCGTCATCGCACCCGCTCTGGACGTCCTCAAAACGACGCTCTACGGCGCGCACCGCGACGCGATCGATCCCGTCGATCCACCCGAGAGCCGACTGCGGGACCAGTTCTTCGGAGGGGCCCGTCGGGGATGGAGCGAGACGAGTGCGTTCGTTCGACGGACGCCGGGACTGCACGCGTTCACCGTCGCCGTGGGAGTCGGCTTCGGCGCGCTCGGCTGGATCGCGGTCGACCCGCTCGTCGGCGCGGTATCGACATCGATCGAGTCGCGGCTCGTGGGGCACATCCCGCCCGCGGCGGCCGTCAACTTCTTCGGGAACAACTTGTCGGTCGCGATTGCCACGTCGCTCGCGGGCGTCGCGCTCGTGGTTCCGGCTATCTCGTCGATCGCGTTCAACGGCTTCGCGCTCGGTGCCACCGCGGCGTTAGAGGAGAACCTGACGGCGCTCGGGGCGTTCGTCGCCCCGCACGGGATCTTCGAGATCCCGGCGCTGTTCGTCTCCGGCGCGCTCGGGATCCACCTCGGGATCGTCTCGTGGCGTACGTTTCGCGGTCGACTGCCCCGCGAGGCGTTCGCCGACGCGCTGGAGGACGCGTTCTGGATCCTCGTTGGCGTGGGGATCCTTATCGCAGTCGCCGCGGTCATCGAGGGGTTCGTCAGTCCGTACTACTGGCGACCGTTCCTCTAGCTCCCTTGACCCGGGATTCGCTCGTCCCTGCGATCCGGGACCGCCCGTACGTTCAAGTCGCTCCGGCCCGAATCCTGACCCGCATGACACGACGCGATCCCTTCAGGGAGATCGAGGATTTGCTCGAACGGATGGGTCGCGAGTTCGAGGAGCTCGGCGGCTCGCTCGACGCGCCCGGTCCGTCGGACACCCCCGATTTCCTCGGTGCGCGGAACGTCCCGGTCGACGTGCTCGAAGACGACGACGCGATCACCGTCCTCGCGGACCTGCCCGGGTTCGAGGACGACGATATCGAGGTCGAACTCCGGGAAGACGCGCTGACGATCGCTGCCACCCGCGAGGAGGCGAACGAGGTCGCGATCGACGGCGACAGCGACGAGGACGCTAACCGCGACGAGAGCGATGTCCGGTACCACCGGCGAGAGCGTCGCCGCCGATCCGTTTCGCGCCGGATTTCGCTCCCCGAGCCAGTCGAGCGGGACGGCGCGAGCGCCTCCTACGACGGGGGCGTGCTAACGGTCACGCTCCCGAAGCGCTCCGCGAACGATTCTGCGGGCCACAGCATCGACGTGAACTGACGGAGCGACAGTTCCGCAAACTCCCGCCCGCTTCCGTCTCCGTGACCCTCGACCTTTTGCCTGCCCCCCAGTCTTCCGTTCTCGTGCCGCGAGGTAGCAGCCGTGCATCCGTGTTTAATACCACACAGCGCCTCTCTACGGTTGACTCCCATGAACAGAACCAACCCCTTTGACGAGATCGAACAGTTCTTCGGCCGCACCCCGTTCGGCGGCGACCGAGCGTGGGGTCGGGACCTCGGGACCGCTGACGTGGACGTCGCCGAGTACGACGACGAGTTCGTCGTCATGGCCGACCTCCCCGGCTACGACCGCGAAGACATCGACGTTCGCGCCGAGGACGGCCGGCTCACGATACGCGCCGAGCGCGACGCGGAACGCGAGGACGCGGACCGCAGGTACCTCCGGCGCGAGCGACGCCACGAGTCGGTCACACGCTCCGTCGACCTTCCCACGTCGGTGATCGAGACTGACGCGAGCGCGACGTACCAACACGGCGTGCTCACGGTGACGCTGCCGAAGGATTCCGCGGACGAGACCGACGACGGCCACCGGATCGACGTCGAGTAGGATCGTTCCTGCGCGACGTCGAGTAAGATCGGTTCCCTCGTCTCGTTCCCGGTCCGTGCCGGCGGTACTTTCTCCACGCCTCCCGTGCTACACCAGTGCATGGACGACGCCGATCGCGAGGACGCCCGGCGAGAGCTGATCGATGAGCTCCGTCGCCGGCTCGACGTGCGTGAACGCGTGCTGTCGGCGATCGAAGCGGTACCGCGGCACGCGTTCGTCCCGGAGCGCTACCGTCAGCACGCCTACGCAGACCGCCCGCTACCGATCGGGAACGACCAGACGATCAGCGCGCCGCACATGGTCGCGATCATGACGGATCTGCTGGACATCGAGCCGGGCGACCGCGTCTTGGAGATCGGAACCGGGTGCGGCTACCACGCCGCCGTCGTGTCGGAGATCGTCGGCCCGGGTAACGTCTTCAGCGTCGAATACGTCCCCGAGCTGGCCGACGAGGCCCGCGACAGGCTCCGCCGGCTCGGATACGACGTCACGGTTCGCGCGGGCGACGGACGAGAAGCGTTCCGCGACGAGGCACCCTTCGACGCTGCGTACTTGACGTGTGCAGCTCCTGTCGACATCCCGGAACAGATCGTCGACCGTGTCCGCATCGGAGGGCGGATCGTTGCACCGATCGGCGCTTCCGACGGCGCTCAGCGGCTCGTTCGTCTCACGGTTCGGGAGGACGGCGTCGACCGCGAGGACCACGGTGGGGTCCGGTTCGTCCCGATGCAGTGACGAACGAGCGGTTTTAGGGGACCGGGAACCGACACCAGCCATGGACGAGGCATCGATTCGAGCCGACATGATCGAGGGGCTCGAACACCAGATCGGCGAGCAGCTGGACGCCGACGTGCTGACGGCGATCCAGCGGATCTCCCGAGAGACGTTCGTCGACGCCGCCCCGCAGGCGGCCGTCGAGGGAGACGGTACCGGGAGCCGATCTCTCGCGGCTGAAACCGTCGTACGACTGGTCACGGCGCTCGACGCGGACGAGGGCGACGACGTTCTCGTCGTCGGTGCGGGCGTCGGGTACTCTGTAGCGTTGCTCGCTGAGATCGCCGGCGCGCGCCACGTGCACGCCGTCGATATCGACCGCGAGGCCGTCTCGCTCGCGCGGTCGAATCTCGCGAAGGAGGGCTACGACGCCGTCCTCGTCGATCGGCGCGACGGTGCCAACGGGCTCCCCGAGTACGCTCCGTACGACCGAATTCTCCTCGAAGCGGCCGTCGTCGAGCCGCCGCGGACGCTCCGTGAACAACTCGACAAGGACGGGCGGATCGTGTACCCTCGCGGAACGACGGTTCAGACAGTCGCCGCGATCGAGCCCGATTCGACGCGAGACCGGAGTCCTGATGACGACGCGCCCTCCGGATTCAGGACGGTCGAGACCGCCGGACCGGTTCGGCTTCGTCCGATGCTCGTCGACGGCGAGCAGGCCGGCGTCGAGCGGAACCGTACCCGCCGGGAGGATGCGGAGCGGGCCGAGCGGAGCCGATTCGCGAGACACGGGTGGGAACAGGAGTGGATCGACTGGGACGACCGGCTCTGACCGGTCCCGTCACTCCGCGACGACCAACACCTCCGTGTTCTCGCGCTCGTCGACGTAGTCGCCCTCGGCCGGCGGTTTTACCTCGATCGTGAGCGTCCCGTCGGGCTGGTTCGCTCCCAGCTCGGGGTCGACGTCGACGGTGGCGACGCCCTCCGAGTCGGTTTTCGCCGTGGCGACCCCGTCGATCTGCGCCGACCCGCTCCGGACAATCACCGTCGCGTCAGCGACGCTCGCCCCGTCGGGATCGAGGACCTCGACGTCGATCGACTGATCGCCCGGGGTCGTCACCTCCGGTTGCGGCCGCGCGTCGACCTCCGTCGCGGCCAGCCCGTCGATGTCACCAATCATTCCCATCATCACGCTGAGGCTCGCGACGCCGACGACGAGCGCGATCACCAGTCTGACCGGGAGCCCTTCGATCGCACGGCGATCCGTACGGAAGGACCGTTTGTTCGCGGTTCGTCCGTCCCGCTTCGAGTCGAACATATGGCCCGGTGGCCGCGGTATGACTGATAAAGCGTCGGAAGACGGCCGCTCGATCGTCGCGCTCCACCCGACGCCTTTTGTGCAATACCGCGGCCTCCACCGGTATGCACGTTCTCGGACGCGACGCGGTCTCCGACGATCACTCTCCCGGCGATGACGCGGCCCACGACGCCACCGTCGGTGTCGGCAGCCCCCTTCCGACCGTTCGTCTCGGCTCGTTCCTCGCACGAGACGGCAGCGCCGGAGCCGCCGTCGGCGTCGACGCCGACGGCCCCCACGCCGGTGTCATCTTCGGGAAGCGAGGGACCGGGAAGTCGTACACGCTCGGCGTCCTCGCGGAGGGCCTCGCCGACGCAGGGGGTGTCGCTCCGATCGTCGTCGATCCAATGGGGGTCTTCGGCGGGCTCAGCGCCGCCGGCGGTCGGGTCGTCGAGCCGACGGTCCGCCCGGACGCGATCCCGGCCGCCGCGTGGCCGGATCTGCTCGGCCTCGATCCGACGGGCGGTGCGGGGAGCCTTCTCTGGCGGGTCGTCGCCGACGCCGCGTCTGAACGCGGAGAGGCGGGTACGTTGGACCGCGGAGCGACGGACGCGTCGGGACCTTCGGACGAATCGGCCACGTCCACGCCGCCGAACGCATCTCCGTCGCTCGCTTCCATCCGCGACCGGGTCGCCGCGTCCGACGCGCCGCCCGACGCCCGCCGCGCGGCCGCGAACCACCTCCGGCTCGCCGAGTCGTGGGGCGTGTTCGACGCCGACGCCCCGCCGACCACGTCGGTCGCCGCCGGCTCCCCGACCGTTCTTGATCTCGCGGGCGTCCCGGAACGGGCCTCGTCCGCGGTCCTCAGAGCGGTGGCTCGCGGGCTCTACGACGCTCGCGTCGACGGGGACCTCGACCGGCTTCCATGGCTCCTCGTCGACGAGGCGCACGCCTTCTTCGGCAGCGTCGCCGAGCCCGCGCTCCGAACGCTTCTGACCCGCGGCCGCTCCCCCGGCGTCTCGCTCGTCTGCGCGACGCAGCGTCCGGGAGCGCTACCGAGCGTCGCCGTCTCTCAGTCTGACCTGTTGATCACCCATCGACTCACCGCCGAACGCGACGTCGCTCGGCTCGCGGAGGCGGAGACGACGTACCTCGCCGGGAACCTCGCGTCGCGGCTCCCGACCGGCACCGGCGAGGCGCTGGTCGTCGACGACGCGACGGAGACAGCTCACACACTGCGAATCCGCGAGCGGCGGACGCCACACGATGGGGGGAGCCCGCGAGCGAGTCGAACGACGGCAGCGGTCGAGTCCGCGATCGGTGAGTCCGAAGACCCAAGATAGCCGTCGGCGATCGGAGTGCATGGAACGGACGCCGCTCGGCTTTCTGCTGGTCGCGGTCGGCGGCTTCGTCGGCAGCGTCGCCAGGTACGGCGTGGACCTCGCGGTCGGGGACGCGACCGGCCTCGGAACGCTCATCGTGAACGTCGGCGGCGCACTCGCTCTCGGAATACTCGTCGGCCGAACGACGACGACTCGCACGCAGCTATTCGTCGGGGCGGGAGCGCTCTCGTCGTTCACGACGTACAGCACCTTCGTCGGCGACGCCGTCGCGCTCGGTACCGCGGGCGGTGCCGCGTACGTGGCCGCGAGCTACGGAGCCGGCTTCGCGGGCGGGGCACTCGGACTGCTGGCCGGGAGGCGGCTGTGACCGCCACCCTCCTCACCGTCGCCCTCGTCGGCGTCGGCGGGGCGTTCGGCGCGGCCGCCCGCCACGCCGTCGGGATCCGGATCGAGGGACGCCGGTCGATCCCCGCGGTCAACACCATCGGAAGCCTGGCGCTCGGCGGACTGCTCTCGGCACCGATCGCTTCCGAAGCGGCCCTCTTCGCGGCGGTCGGTTTCTGCGGCGCGTTCACGACCTTCTCGTCGTTCGCCGTCGAGACGGTCTCGACAGCCGACTCCGGCAACGCCCGCCTCGCGATCTGCTTCGCGGCCGCGAACCTACTGCTCGCGTTGGTCGCGTTCTTCGTCGGGGCAATTCTCGTCGGCTCGATCGGATCGCTCGTCTGATCGGCGTCGCCGTCGAGCGACAGGTACAGGCACGTCGGGCCCGAACCACCGGGCGTGACCGACGACGCCGACAGTCGAGGCGTCGGGACCGATCGCGACGCACTCGCCGACCCGTCCGCCAGCCCCGACCCGTCTACCGGTTCCGACCCGTCTACCCAGACTGACTCGTCCATCGACTCTGACCCGTCTACCCCGACTGACTCGGCCGCTGATCCGGACGCACCCGTCGACTTCGCGGACCTCTCGCTCCCGCAGCGCACCTTCGTCGCGGCCGTACAGAATCCGACTCGCGGCGTCGCCATCGTCGCCCTGCTCGCGTTCGCGTTCTCGTTTTACGTCGCCTTCTGGCTAGTCTTTCCGCGCGTCGCGGCGTTCGTATCGCTGATCGGGGCGATCCTCGCCGGGGTTATTGCGGCGGTGTACGTCCTCCTGAACCGGTTCGCAGCGTAGCGACGTCCGGTCCCGCTGACGTTCACGGATGCGGCTCGTAGAACTCTCTGAGCGGCACGCCGAAGTCGCTTGCGAGCGTCGTGACGGAGTCGCCGACCACCACGTCTCGCTCGGCGAACGTCCGTTCCACCTGCGCTCCGAGCGCCACGTCGCCGGCGGCATCGCTTTCGAGGTACTCCCGCACCGTCGCGAACTCACGCTCCCGCTCGACGACGTACCGCTCGTCCTCGATGAACGGACCGTACGTGTCGGGGTCGACGTCGTCCGCGTACGACTCGTAGAAGCTCGCGGCGTGTTTTCGGACGGCGACGGGCGGCCCCTCGTGCCGTTCCACCGCCGGTCGCTCCGAAACTTCGAGCTCGGCGTACAGCGCCGCTCGCGGGTGAGTGTCGACGCCATCACGCAACGCCCGCTCGGTGAACTCCTCGCCGTCGGCCCGCGTTCCGTCGGCGTTCTCGTCGCCGACCATCGCTTGCGCTCGTAGCACGTCGAACCCGTGTCCGTTCAGCCCGCGAACGATTCCGTCGAGGGATCGCCGGAGCTGTGGCCACAGCTGGTCGTCGACGAGATCCGGCGCGTCGAACACGACCGCTACGGGCGTCGTGCCACGTCGATCGAGGTGATCGCGGACGCCGGCCGCGTCGATCGGGTCGGGAGATTCCGCCTCGAACAACTCCTCCCGTGGCGAGGCGAGCAGCTCGCGGGCGTAGTGTTGGAATCGCGCGAGGTTCGCAGCGGAGAGGACCGCCGCCACGTTCCGCGTCGGATCGGTCGGGTCGACGACGACGAGGGGGTCGTCGAACGTGCGCTCGGCGTGGCCCTCTGGGTCGAACTCCATCGGCGGGTGCCAGCTCCTGACCGATTCGACGAGGGGAACGAACCCGCCGAGCTCCAAGACGAGCAGTTCCGTCAGGTACCCGGAGAAGCCCTCCGTCCGAAGGTCGCTGCCGTACGCGCCGATTCCCTTCAGGAAGGCTTTCGCGAGCACCACGTCTTCGGCGAGGTCGTCGTCGAGCCGCGCGGAGAGGTACGCGTCGTGGAAGGGCGTTCGGTCGACCGCCGAAACCAGCTCGCCAGCGGTCTCTACGTCGTGACAGGGAACTAGGTCGACGTCGAACCCCTCGTACGAGCCCTTCACGTACGGGTGTTCGGCGTACTCCTCGTGGCCGTCCGGGAGGACTGCGTGGCCGACGGCGAGTCCGTGTGCTTCGAGTCGTTCGCGGTCGAGAGCGGCGTCGAACCTGACGAAGAGGTCGATGTCGCGGTCCCCCGATACCCACGTGCCGCGAGCGGTCGATCCGACCTGTACCACGTCGGCGTCGACGGGGAGGTCGGCGATCGCCTCGCGGGCGCGATCGGCGAGTTCGTCGGCGACCGCCCGCAGGCGCTCGCGTTCCGGTGACTCGGGGATCACCCGATCGCGGACGCGCGCGAGCACCGCCTCGAGATCGTCCATGGTCGGATCTCTCGCGGTCCGGCCGAAAACGTGTCGGTCGGGGGACCAGCGGCGGGATTCGACGCGTTCGCTGTCGACGACGGCCGGATCGCCGGCGGTACGGCGACGCGCCTCCCCCGAGTCGGGCGGAAACGAAAGCCCTATCAAAACGAGTCGAGTACCCTGAATCGAGCCGAAGTAGCTCAGTTGGTAGAGCGCCTCGCTGTTAACGAGGCGGTCCCAGGTTCGAGTCCTGGCTTCGGCGCCTCTCTGTTTCCTACACCTCGTAGCATCAGTTGCATGCGTGCTGTCATCGATCCCACGGTCTGCCCCGTCCGACGATCGCGCGGATTCGGTACGCTAAAGGGTTCGTCCCGTTTACCTCGAATTACGGGCCTTTAGCTTAGTCTGGCTTAAAGCCCTCCGCTCATAACGGAGTGATCGCCGGTTCAAATCCGGCAAGGCCCATTCTCTCGCGACGAACATCTCCACGAGCCGCGGGTGCAGGCTGGCTCGGCTACTCCAGCAGGTCGACGAGTTCGTTCACGTCGTCGACGACGGCGTCGGCCCCGTTCTCGGTGAACTTCCGTCGTCCGTCCTCACCGGTCAGGCCGCCGGTGAGGACGCCGATCCCGTAGTACACGCGGCTCTCGTCCTCGTCGTCGGCGTTGCGCGCGGTCCGGACGTCGTCGAGCGTGTCGCCGACGAAGGCGACGCGCTCGGCTTCGAACCGTTCCGCGAGGGTCACCAGCGCCCGCGGGTGCGGCTTCCCCTCCTCCCAGTCGTCCATCGTGAACCGCCGGTCGTCGGGGACGTCGAGACCGACTCGATCGAGGGCGATCTCCGCCTCGGCGGCCGGTCGCCCCGTCAGCACGCCGACGTCGAATCGGCCGGTCAGATCCGCGATCGTCTCCGGGTCGACGATCGTCGGCTCGTCGTGGATATACCCCGACGCCGCGAGCGGCGGGTCGCCCCCCTCCAGCTCGCGGTACAGATCCTCGCCGAGGTAGAGGGCTTGAAACGTGTCGCGGAGTCGCTCGGTGTTCCACTGGTCGCGGACTCGCGCCTGCGCGACGCTCGGAAGGTCGCCGACGACGGCTTTAGCCGCGGCGAGCCCGCCGCCGCCCTCGGCCACGCGATCGGTGAACGCGCCGACGTCCATGCGGAGCCCCTCGCGACGAGCCAAGACGTACAGCGCGGCCGCGTCTGTCAGCTCCCAATCGTTGTTGAATCCGCCGGCGTCCTTGAACGACTGGACCGCTGCGCGGTCGATTGTCTTCCCGCACACCCTGTCGACGGATTCGATGATCGCCCGGCGGTAGGAGTCGGCCACGTCGACCAACACCCCGTCGATGTCGAGAACGACCGCGTCGACCTGCATACCCATACCCGTACGCCGACGGCGGCGGGAAAGAACGTTCGGGTTCGCGGCCGATGCGGTCGGTACATCCGGTGCGCTCGATGACGGGAGACGGCGGACGACGGACGGCGGCAGCAGCGGACGGCGGCAGCAGCGGACGGCGGGCGACGGACGGCGGTCGCGAGCGACACCGGGTCAGTCGTCGACGGGATCGCGTGCGACGTACAGCGTGTTCCCGGACAGCGACTGCCGGCGGACTGGGACGACCGGCTCCTCGAATCCGAGCGTCGTGAACAGGCAGGCGGCGTCGAGACGCTCGGCGATCGGGACGGTCGGTCGCTGGAGTTCGGCCGGGAGGTTACACGCGTACACCGCGTCGACGGATTCGCCCGCGTCCGCGCCGAGAAGATCCGATATCGCGTCATCGGTCGCCGCCTCCGCGAGCGTCACGACGTCGCCGCGGACGACGCGAAGCGATCCGCCGGCCTGTTCGCCGGCGGAGTCACCGGCGGAGCCACCGGGGCGTGTTCGGACGTCGACGTCGTCGACGTCGAGCGCGACGACGTCCCGTCCGCGTTCGGCGAGCGCGAGCGCGACCTCGGGTCGGTCGCCGATGCCGACTTCGAGCAGTCGGTCGTGGCGGGCGAGCACCGGAACGATTGCACGACGGGGCGATGAAACCACGGCGCGGGCTTTATGATTGCGGCGGTCAAAAGCGATTCCATGCTCGTGGACATCGTCCCCGTCGGGGAGGTCACCCCCCGCGTGAAACGGGAGGCCTCCGCTGCGCTCCGATCGGTGTACGACTGTGACGTCACGGTCCACGACGATCAGCCGATCCCCGAAACCGCCTACGACGAAGGGCGCGACCAGTACCGCGCCGAGGACCTCATCGAGACGGTGAGCCGCGTGGGCGGCGGCGAGAAGAATATCGGAATCACTCCCCAGGACCTCTATTACCGCCGCCGAAACTACGTGTTCGGACTCGCGTACCTCAACGGCAACGGCTCCGTTATCTCGACGCATCGACTGCGGACCTCCTCCGACGGCGGCGTCTCCACCAAGCCCGCAGTCGACGTGTTCGCCGATCGCGTCCGCAAGGAAGTCGTCCACGAGATCGGTCACACGCTCGGGTTGGAACACTGCGACAACAGCAAGTGCGTCATGTCCTTCTCCCCGACCGTTCGCGAGGTCGACGTGAAAGAGGAGAACCTCTGTGGCTCCTGTTCTCGATTAGTCCGCTGAGCCGAGGCCTCTCCGAGAGGTTGTCGAATAGCCCTCACGTCGGTCACACCACGTGAGAGAATTGTTCGGTACGAAAACGGCGGTGAACGGCTGCGGGAGTGGGTATTGCAGACCGCCGCCATCGACGTGGTATTTAAAACAGCAAGCGCACGAACGACAACTGCTTTTAAATGAAGGAGGCGGTGCGGTGGCGTGCCTCCGAGTGCCCGGCAGGGCGCGAGGAGCCCGCGAGGGACGCCGCGAGCGAAGCGAGCGGCGAGGCTGGGGAGGCGTGAGGTGCGGGTGCGGTGCGGTTGCGGTGCGGGGCGTGGTGGGACTCAAAGGGGCAGTCGCCGGCGCTCCGCGCCGGCTGCCAGAGGCGCTCCGCGCCTCGCTGCCGCGAGGCGGGCGCAGGCGACGTAAGCACTGGAGGGAGCGAGCAGCGCGAGCGACTGAAGCGCATGGTTCGAGACGCCGGAGGCGTCTCGTCATCACGAAAATCTTCGATTTTCGAACGGCAGCAAGCGTGCGCCGCCCTCGCGGCTGGGGCTTTGGATGTCTTCACCGCGCCGTCAATCATGTATACGCATTCACCGCCAGAAACACAGCAGTTCACCTCGCCAGCAACGATATATAAACAGCCGCCAGCAACTCCACTCGATCACTTATAAATGACCACATCAACCGCGTGCAATACCCACTCCCGCACTCGATCAAATCGGGCGTACGTCGATCGGTTGGCACACCCGCTACCGTCTGAAAACGGCATCGGAGGAGGCCGATACGACATCTCTAACCCAGGTATCAGTTCCAAATGTCGGTGTGAAACGCTTCTCTCCCCTTTCTCACCAACTGCCCTCACCGCCTTCCTCGCCGGTAGAAGTAAACCTCGCGCTGTCCAAGTACCGGCCATGGCCGCAAAGCCGGAATACCGCGACCGGCCCGACGTCGAGGTCGCGCTGCTGGACGCGCTCGTCGACCGCGGTGACGATGGGATGACCGTGCTTGAGCTTCGCGCGGCCGTCGACGCCGATATCGACGCCGTCGAGGAGGCGCTCTCGTCGCTGAAGGCCGACTCGCTGATCACCGTCCAGAGCGCTGAGCGGGTTCGCGTCTACCCGCACGATCGCGTGGTTCCGGATCCCGACGCGCCGGATGACGACCCCGCGAACGGCTTCGTCGGTACCATTCGCGAACGACTCGGTCTGTGAGTCGGTCACGATCGTGAGCATCGCCGGCGAAACCGACGTGCGCCGGAATCGGAAGCCAGCGACCTTTTGCCGCTCCCGAGCCTCCGTCCGAACATGACTCTCGTCTCCGACACTCACGGCGAACACGGCGCGACGTACCGCGACCGCGGCGGTCGCCGGGTGGTCGATCACTACGGGAAGCCGGAGCGCGTCGGGAAGGCCGTCCGCAACGTCGTCGGCGCGATCGAGATGGGCTACGGCGTGCTCGCGGTCTCTGGCGACGATCGCGTCGAATTCGTCGACAACGCCGTCTCGAATCGGATCCCCGCCGAAGACGGACAGGGCGTCTACGCGCTGCTTCTCGATCCGCAAGGAGCCATCGAGACGGACATGTACGTGTACAACGCCGACGAGCGCCTGCTCGTCTTCCTCCCACCCGAGCGGACAAACGCCGTCACCGAGGACTGGTCGAGCAAGGTGTTCATTCAGGACGTCGAAATCGATGACGTCACCGCGGACTTCGGCGTGTTCGGTGTCCACGGCCCCAAGTCGACCGAGAAGGTCGCCTCCGTGCTCGGCGGTCCGGGGGCTCCCGAGAAGCCGCTCTCGTTCGTCCGCGGCTCGATGGTCGACGCCGGCGTCACTGTGATCGCCGCGGACGCGCCGCTCGGCGAGGAGGGGTACGAAGTCATCTGTGCGGCCGAGGACGCCGAACAGGTATTCGACACCCTGATCAACCGCGGGCTCAACGCGGCCCCGTTCGGCTACCGGACGTGGGACGCGCTCTCCGCGGAGGCCGGCACGCCGCTGTTCGAGTACGAGCTGTCGGGCACGGTGCCGAACGTCCTCGGCCTCCGCAACGCCCTCGACTTCGAGAAGGGGTGTTACGTCGGCCAGGAGGTCGTCTCCCGCGTGGAAAACCAGGGGCGACCGAGCCGTCGACTCGTCGGACTCGAACTCGACGGGCTCGTCGACGTGACCGCCGAGATCGACGGCGACGCGGAGCCGGACCGCTACGAGGAGATCCTCCCGTCTCCCGGCGCGGCCGTCTTCGACGGCGACGAGGCGGTCGGCGAGGTGACGCGCGCCGCCGTCGGTCCCGCGTCCGGCGAGCCGATCGCGCTGGCGCTCGTCGGCTTCGACGCCGATCTGGCCGACCCCACCGTGCGCGTCGACGGGGACGAAACCGGGGCGACGCGAACCGCGCTCCCGTTCGTCGACGGAAGCGCGCGCTCCGCGCGGCTTCCGACGTACCCGAACGACGACTAGTCGACGCCCTCATCGCCACCACCGCTGCTGACCCGATCGCGGTCGGCGCGTGCCGCCGAGCGGCCGCTTATAAGCGGCCGCGAGGGGCCCGTGCGAGGG
>NZ_JBHSXI010000010.1:50982-133508 GCF_042662525.1 Halorubrum trueperi | reverse complement strand
GCGGACGGTCCGGACGAGGCTGGGGAGGGGTGAGGTGCGGGGCTGTGCGGTCCGCGAGTGAAACGAGCGGGAGTACGGGAGTCGCAGTGCCGAGCGGAGCGAGGCGACCAAGGCGAGACCGAAGGTCTCGCTTGCTCACGCGGTGAAACCGCGTGACCATCTTCCGGTGGTCCGGGCTGGGACTTCGGAGGCGGTCACCGTTTATCTCCAATCAATCACTTAAAAGCGAGCGGCAGCGAGGTGCGGAGCGCCTCTGGCAGCGAGGGACACAGTCCCTCGGGCAACCGAGCTTCGCCCGGTGACAGCCGGACGCAGTCCGACGACTGGGACTTTCGAGGTGTTCACCGCGTCCCCTCCAGCAACGATTTTTAAGCGGTCGGCTGGGGGTATTAGACGTATTTTCCGTCGAGCAGTCAGCAACAATCTATTTATAAATAAACGTCTACCGCGCGACGATCCGGTCCTCCTCACACCACGAACTGACTCCTCACACCACGAACTGACTCCTCACACCACGAACTGACTCCTCACACCACGAACTGACTCCTCACACCACGAACTGCACAGCCGAGTAGACGCCGAATCCGAGCGCGAGCGATCCGACGAGTGACGCGACCCACGCGAACACGGTGTAGCCCATCTTCGCCCGGCTCACGCCGGCGTCGCCCGCGGCGTACCCGGCTCCAACGATCGCCGAGACGATGATCTCGTTGAACGAGACGGGGATCCCGAACGCGACCGCGGCCTGCGCGATCGCGAACGAGGGGATGAGCGCCGCGATAGACCGACGCGGGCCCATCGAGGCGTAGTCCTGGGCGATCGCCTTGATCATCCGCGGCGCGCCCGTCCACGACCCCACCAGTAGGCCGGTACCGCCGCCGACGAGCAGGGCCCACAGCGGGACGCCGACGTCGCTGAAGATCGGGACGAGCGGCCCGATCGCGAGGCCGACCTGCGATCCGCCGGCGGAGAACGCGACCAGACCGCCCATTACGAGGAGGAACCGCCGCTGTGCGCCCTCGCGGTCGCGGCCGAGGTCGGCGTACACCCCACCGGCGACGACCGCGGCGATCGCAATGGTGACGACCGGCGTACCGATACCCCCGATACCGAGGCCGGGGGCGAGCGCCTCCGACAGCGACACCTGTTCCCCCGCCGGGCCGAGCAGCGCGAATCCGACGTTCGCGACGATCGCTCCCACGACTCCCGCGAGCCCGGCGGTGAGCGCTCGCTCGGGAAGGGCCTCTCCGATGAGCGTCCTGGCGACCGCGTAGGCGACGCCGCCGCCGACGAACGGCGTGAGCACCCACAGCGTGAGTATCTCGACGTACTTCGGCCACGCTGGGTCGCCGCCCATCGCGAGGCCGACGCCGACGACCGCGCCGGTGACGGTGAACGCGGTCGCGATCGGGTACCCCGCGAAGACGCCGATCGCGACGAGGACGGCCGCGGTGATCAGCGCCACGATGGCCGCGCCGGCCGTGAGCGTGACGCCGCCGATCAGCTCGGTCCCGACCGCCTCGGTCACGTTCGCGCCCTGAAGGATCGCACCGAACAGCCCCAGCACGCCGACGATGAGCCCGGCGCGCATCACGGAGATGGCGTTCGCGCCGACGGCCGGAGCGAACGGGGTGGACCCGGAGGAGCCGGCACCGATCGACCACGCCATGAAGAGGCTTGCCGCACCGGCGACTCCGAGGGTGAGGACGGTGGCGACGACCATCTTATCGCTGTCCGTCCTCGTACCCCTCGCGAAGCCCCGTCACGGTGCGACGAACGAGCAGGAACCCGAAGAAGAAGAGCCCCAGCAGGGCGACGAGGATGACGACGAACAACGGTTCGACCGGAAGCATACACTCGAATCCGTCGGGACGGGGTTATGCGTTTCGGCAACCCGCTCGGCGGCGCGGGACGGAGCCCCCGCCGTTGACTAAAACGTACCTTTGTCCATAAGCTACTTATAAGCTATCACCGGCGTAAGGTGTCGATGCGACCCCCGCTTCGGCCCTCATCCACGGTCGAACGCCGCTCCACCGTTCGAACCGGGGCGCGACCGATCTCGTTCCCGCGGAGCCCCTCGCGATCCGCCACTCCCCCCGCTCGTCCGTCGGTCTCCGCCGGTGAACGCTCCCCCTGCCCTCTCGCGACGGTCGCCCCGTTTCCGGTGGCGGCGGCGCGGTCCGGGGCGTCGCGGTCGCCCGCCGATCCCCCGTCGGCGGGTCGGCTTTTCTCCACACCGCGACGCGTTCCGACTACGGGTCGATCCGGAACTCCTCGAAGACGTCACCGTCGGGAGTGACGAGTCGCCCGCGGAGGCCTGCGCCGCCGTCGCTTTCGTTGGCCGCGTCGCCGTCGTCGTCGCCTGCCCCGTCATCGTCTGCCCCGTCGTCGCCTGCCCCGTCGTCACCTGCCCCGTTGACGGACGCCGGTTCGAGCTCCGCGTGCGCCGGGCGGTTCCCCCGCGGCTGGGTGTGGCTCCCGGGATTCAGGATCGGCAGCCCGCCAGAGTCGTCGAACCGCGGCCGGTGGCTGTGTCCGCAGATCACGGCGTCGGCGTCTCGACCGCGACCGAGCATGATCAGTCCGGTGTCGCCGCTGCGGTGCCGGTGAGTGACAGCGAAGCGGACGCCGCCGTACTCGATCGTGCGGACCTCGGGGAGCCGGTCGCGGATCGTCGCATCGTCGTTGTTGCCGTAGACCCCGCGAAGGGTCCCCGACGCCGACTCGAACGCGTCGAGGACCGGAGCGCGGTAGAAGTCGCCGGCGTGGACGACGAGGTCGGCCTCGCGGACCGCTTCGAGCGTCCGACCGCGTAGCTTCGACCCCTCTCGCGCGTGCGTATCGGAAACGACGACGAGCATGCCCGCCCTCAGTGCCCGTCGGATTTAACGATCGCCATCAGCACTGCCAACCTCACCACCACCGCCATCCGCACCGTCACCCTCAGCGTTATCGCCCCGTAACAGCCCCATCGCCTCGGTCGCGACCGGGGTCGCCTCGTAACCGCGCCGTCCGGCGACGTCGACCTCGGCGATCAGACCGGCCGCGCGGAGCTCGGTGACCGTCCCGTGGAGGTCGGACTCGCACATGTCGGTCGCGTCGAGCAGGTCGATCACGGGGGTCGGCCCCCCGTCGACGACCACCGCGAGAAGCCCGAGCGACCGATCGTCGCGGACCGCCCGGAGCGTGCGACGGATCGGGGTCGGTACTCCCGAGGCCGCGGTCGCAAGCGGCGACTCCCCGTCGACGACGGAGAGTTCGTCGTTGTCGACGTACCGCTCCTCGCCGGTGACCGGATCCCGCACTCGACTCGACTCGGCGGAGCGTTTCACGAGGAGGTACGTCTCGCCCGCCGCGTCACGAACCGTCTGCATGGATCGGAATGAGCGGTCGCTCGGGCATTACGCTTCCGGGGCCTTCGCGTCGGTGGCGGCCTCCAATTAGTCGCTACTGTCTCCGGCTCGTCTCTACTGTCTCCGGCTCGCCGCCGCTGCCGCCGGCAGGTCGTCACTGCCTCCGGTTCGTCGCCACCGGCGTCTTTCCCTCAATCCGACTCGTCGGCGTCCCGCGCTCGATCCCACGCCCGGTACGTCTGGTAGGTTCGAACGCCCGCCAAGAGCCCGGTGACGGTCAGGACCGGACCGATCCGCGACCACCCCTCGAAGTACCACACCATCGGGCCGAGCGCGACGAGGAGCACCGCGGCGTTGGCGTAGACCACGGCGACGACGAACGCGCGGAGGGTCCCCGTATCCACGTCGCTCGCACCCTCGAAGTCCCCGTCGTCGTCGAACGTCTTCACCGAGGGGGCCTCGGGGATCTCCGGGGTCATCTCGCGCTCGGCGTCGGAACTCTCGCCGACGGAGATCTCGCCCTCATCGTCCTCGTCGAGGCTGAACACGCCGAGGCGTACGCCGCGCCGGGGCAAAGGAGTTCCGTCCGGAGCCGAACAGCGGAGCGAGGGCACCACGAACGGCGGAGCGAGGGCACCCCGTCCGGTCGCAAGCGCCACGGCTACGAACCGGAGCGGAACGAGCGGACGGACAGCCGTCAGGTCGCGTCGGCCAGTCGGACCGTTCGGCTCGCCTCAACCCACGCGAGCGGGTTCGCGGCGTCGAAAAGCACCACGTTCCCGTCGTCCTCGTACACCTCCACTTCGGCGTCGACCGCGTCGCGACCGGCCGGGCGAGACTGCGTGGATTCAGAGCGTGGGTCCGAAGACATGGACCATGGTATGGAGTGGCACATTATATGCCTTTCCGTGGCGGGGGTCCTCGCCGCACCCGAAAGCCGAGTTTTTTAGCCGGGTGTGCCGAAGGGCGCGTATGACTCAGTCGGGGCTGTCGGACTTCTCGTCGTCTGGAGATGCGAGCGACGGGTCGGGAGACGGCGCGGAGGCCGAACGGAACGATCTCGCCGCCGAAGAGGCGGCCGTCGTCGCCGGCGGCGGACGCGGACGCGTCAGCGACGTGATCGACGTCGACGAGGCGAAGTTCCCGGAATCGACCGGGACCGTCGAGCTGATGATCACCCAGATCGACTACGCGGTCGAGGGCTACGGCAGCGACGAGTACCCGGTCGTCCACGTGTTCGGTCGGCGGCCGGCGGAACACGTCGACGGAGACGTCGATCACGACGTCCGCGAACACATCCGCGTGCTGGGCGTCGAGCCGTACTTTTACGTGCCGACCGCCGACATCGACCGCGATCCGGTCGAGGAGTACGACGTCGTGATCGGGACGCGAGAGGAAGCACCCGACGGCGAGCCGTACGAGAGCATCCGCGGCGAGCCGCTCACCCGGATCGTCACCCGCACGCCCCGCGACGTGGGATCCATCCGCGACGACTTCGCGACGAGCTTCGAGGCGGACATCCTCTTCCCGAACCGGTTTCTGATCGACAACGGGATCAACGGCGGGATCCGCGTCGAGGAGCGGCGACTCGACGACGGCTCCGACGCGATTCAAGTCCACGAGGGAATGCTCGAACCCGCCGAAGTCGACGCCGATCTCCGGGTAAACACCTTCGACATCGAGGTCGACGACCGTCGGGGTTTCCCCGAGGACGGCGAGGAGCCGATCATCTGTCTCACGAGCCACGACTCCTACGAAGACGAGTACGTGGTCTGGTTGTACGACGCTCCCGAGGCCGAGCTCCCGCCGCCCGAGGACCTCCCCGACTACGAGGGGATCGCGAGCGACGGAAGCGAGGAGATTGCCTTCACAGTTCGAACCTTCGAGGAGGAGGCCGCGATGCTCGACGCGTTCGTCGACTATGTCGACGAAACCGATCCCGACCTGTTGACGGGGTGGAATTTCGAGGACTTCGACGCGCCGTACGTCCTCGATCGACTGGAGGTTCTCGACGACGGGAGCCGGTACGACCTCTCGATCGACCGTCTCTCCCGCATCGGTGAAGTGTGGCGATCCGGCTGGGGCGGCCCGGACATCAAGGGCCGAGTCGTCTTCGACCTGCTGTACGCCTACAAGCGCACGATGTTCACGGAACTCGAGTCGTACCGGCTCGACGCGGTCGGCGAGCGCGAACTCGGCGTCGGGAAGGAGCGCTACACGGGCGACATCGGCGATCTCTGGGAACAGGACCCCGAGCGCCTGCTGGAGTACAGCATCCGCGACGTGGAGCTGTGCGTCGAGATCGACCGGAAACAGGACGTGATCGCCTTCTGGGACGAGGTGCGCACCTTCGTCGGCTGCAAGATTGAGGACGCGCCGACCCCCGGCGACACCGTCGACATGTACGTCCTCCACAAGGCGTTCGGGAAGTTCGCGCTCCCGACGAAGGGCCAACAGGAGTCGGAAGACTTCGAGGGCGGTGCCGTCTTCGACCCGATCACGGGCGTCAAGGAGATGGTGACGGTCCAAGACCTGAAGAGCCTCTACCCGATGTGCATGGTGACGATCAACGCCGGCCCGGAGACGAAGGTCGATCCCGCGGAGTACGACGACGAGACGTACGTCGCGCCCAACGGGACGCACTTCCGAAAGAAGCCGGACGGGATCATGCGCGAGATGGTCGACGAACTGCTCTCCGAGCGCGAGGAGAAGAAAGCGCTCCGGAACGACCACGAACCCGGCACGGAGCCGTACGAGCAGTACGACCGACAGCAGGCTTCTGTCAAAGTAATTATGAATTCACTCTACGGCGTAACGGGATGGGATCGATTCCGTCTCTACGACAAAGAGGGCGCAGCAGCGGTCACAGCGACCGGTCGAGAGGTCATCGACTTCACAGAGGAAGCCGCGGAGGAACTTAATTATCAAGTATCTTATGGAGATACGGATTCCGTCATGCTGTCGCTGTCCGACATGTCGAAGGAGGAGGCGATCGAGACCTCCTTCGAGATAGCGGACCACATCAACGAACGATACGACGACTTCGCGCGCGAGGAGCTGAACGCCGATTCCCACCGCTTCCAGATCGAGTTCGAGAAGCTCTACCGGCGGTTCTTCCAGGCCGGCAAGAAGAAGCGGTACGCCGGCCACATCATCTGGAAGGAGGGGAAGGACGTCGACGACATCGACATCACCGGGTTCGAGTACAAGCGCTCCGACATCGCGGGCATCACGAAGGAGGTCCAGCAGAACGTCATCGAGACGATCGTCACCGGCGACGACATCGACGAGGACATGGAGGAGGTGAAGTTGTACCTGGTGGACGTGATCGCGCGGGTACTCGACGGCGACGTCGACCTCGACGAGATCGGGATTCCCGGGGGGATCGGGAAGAAACTGGACGCCTACGAGACGCCGACGGCGCAGGTGCGCGGGGCGAAGTACGCGAACCACATGCTCGGTACCAACTTCGGGAGCGGGTCGAAGCCGAAGCGGCTGTACATCGAGAAGGTCCATCCCGATTTCTGGGAGCGGATGGAAACGGAGGCTGGGCTCGACCCGCAACGCGACCCGCTGTACGGGGAGTTCAAGCGGGATCCGGACGTTATCTGCTTCGAGTACGCCGACCAGGTTCCCGCGGAGTTCGAAGTCGACTGGGAGAAGATGCTCGACAAGACGCTGAAGGGCCCGATCGAACGCGTCATCGAGGCGCTCGGAATGTCGTGGGAAGAGGTGAAGACGGGCCAAGAGCAGACGGGACTCGGCTCGTTCATGTAGTCAGACTTCATTTTTGAAAATATATTTTGTATAGTAGAAAAACTCCCTCTGTTTTTTAGAGAATCTACGGGGATATTCGTAAGCATTAACCGCCTCAACCACCAGTATCGAGACACGAGGCACGAGACTACATATGGCAACTCTCGAAATCAACGACCTTCGGGCACGAGTGGCCGAAGAGGGCGGTGAACGCATCCTCCGCGGGGTCGACCTGATCGTCGAATCCGGTGACATCCACGCGCTGATGGGGCCGAACGGCTCCGGGAAGTCGACGCTCGCAAAGGTCATCGCCGGCCACCCGGCCTACGAGGTCACCGGCGGCGAGGTTCTGCTTCATCTCGACGAGGCGGACGTCGAGGACGTCGACGCCGATCTCGACGACGACGATTACCACTGGGAGCTGCTCGAACTGGAGCCCAACGAGCGCGCCGCGCTCGGCATCTTCCTCGGGTTCCAGTACCCTGCGGAGATCGAGGGCGTCACCATGACGAACTTCCTCCGGCAGGCGCTCAACGCCAAGGCGGACGAGCGCGAGGAGCTGTTCGAGGACGAAGACGAGGAGGAGGCCGACGCCGACGCCGACGACGCGGGCTACGACACCTCCCCGATGGAGGGGCCCGCCGATGACGGCGAGCTCGGCGTCGCCGAGTTCCAGGAACTCCTCTCGGAGAAGATGGGGCTGCTCGACATGGACGAGAAGTTCATGCAGCGCTACCTCAACGCCGGCTTCTCCGGCGGCGAGAAGAAGCAGAACGAGGTGCTCCAGGCTGCGATGTTAGAACCCGTCGTCGCCGTGCTCGACGAGATCGACTCCGGGCTCGACATCGACCGCCTGCAGGACGTCTCGAAGGGGATCAACGCGCTGCGCGACGAGCAGGGAACGGGCGTCCTCCAGATCACCCACTACCAGCGGATTCTCGACTACGTCGAGCCCGATCACGTCCACGTGATGTTGGACGGCGAGGTCGTCAAGAGCGGCGGGGCGGAACTCGCCGAGAAGCTCGAAGACAAGGGGTACGACTGGGTCCGCGAGGACGCGTTCGAGGCGGCGTAACCACAAATGGTCACGCAACAGGAATAAACGCGGGAACACGTAACAATACACAATGAGTTCGCACCAAGACAACCTCAAAGAGACCGACACGGAGGCCCGCTTCGAGTTCAAGAAGGAGGAGAAATCCGCCTTCCAGACCGAGAAAGGCCTCACCGAGGAGACGGTCCGCGTCATCTCGGAGGACAAAGACGAGCCGGAGTGGATGCTGGAGCGCCGCCTGCGCGCGCTCGAACAGTTCCAAGAGATGCCGATGCCGACCGACTGGCCCGGGCAGCCGGATCTGAGCGAGGTCGACGTCGACGAGATCATCCCGTACATCCGACCGGACGTCGACGTCCGCGCCGGCGTCGACGACTGGACCGAGCTTCCGGACGAGATCAAAGACACCTTCGACAAACTGGGCATTCCGGAGGCGGAAAAGAACGCGCTCTCCGGCGTCGGTGCCCAGTACGAGTCGGAAGTGGTGTATCAGAACATGCAGGAGCGGTGGGAGGAGAAGGGCGTCATCTTCTGTAACATGGACGAAGCTGTCCAGGAACACGAGGATCTCGTCCGCGAGCACTTCATGACGAAGTGCGTCCCGCCGAGCGACAACAAGTTCGCGGCGCTCCACGGCGCTATCTGGTCGGGCGGTTCGTTCGTCTACGTGCCCGAAAACACCACCGTCGACATGCCCGTTCAGGCGTACTTCCGGATGAACTCCGAGGGGATGGGTCAGTTCGAGCACACGCTGATCATCGCCGAGGAGGGTTCCGAAGTCCACTACATCGAGGGCTGTTCCGCGCCGAAGTACTCGGCGTTCAACCTCCACTCCGGCGGCGTCGAAGTGTTCGTCGGCGAGGACGCTCACGTTCAGTACTCCACGGTACAGAACTGGTCGAAGAACACGTACAACCTGAACACCAAACGCGCCATCGCCGAGAAGGGCGGGCGCATGGAGTGGATCTCCGGGTCGATGGGATCGAAGGCGACGATGCTGTACCCCTCGACGATCCTGAAGGGTCGCGGGGCCTCCGACAACCACATCACCATCGCCTTCGCGGGCGAGGGCCAGGACATCGACACCGGCGCGAAGGTGTACCACAACGCACCCGAGACCAAATCGACCGTCGAGTCGAAGTCGATCGCGAAGGACGGCGGCCGCACGAACTACCGCGGACTCGTCCACATCGCCGACGGGGCCGAGAACTCCTCGACGGCGGTCGAGTGCGACGCACTGATGTTCGACAACGAGTCGACGTCGGACACGATGCCGTACATGGAGATCAACGAGTCGAAGGTCGACGTCGCCCACGAGGCGACCGTCGGGAAGATCGGGGACGAGGACATCTTCTACCTGCAGTCTCGTGGCCTCGACGACGACGACGCGAAGCAGATGATCGTTTCGGGCTTCATCGAGCCCATCACGGAGGAGCTGCCCATCGAGTACGCCGTCGAGCTGAATCGGCTCGTCGAGCTCGAGATGGAGGGCTCGCTCGGATAACATGAGCACGAAAGCAATCGAGAGCCTCTCTGAGGACACGGTACGACGCATCGCCGACGAACGCGACGAGCCCGAGTGGCTCCTCGAGACACGTCTCGACGCCCTTTCGGCCCTGGAGACGGCGGATCTGCCCGACGTCATCCAGACGCCCGGCCGCCGCTGGACCGACCTGGAGGCCCTCGACTTCGAGGCGCTCGTCGATCCGCTGAACCAGTCGGACGCGACCGAGCGGTCGGCCGGCGACGACGAGGTCGTCGTCCTCCCGTTCACCGAGGCGTTCGACGAGTACGGCGACGTCATCGAGGCGAACTTCGGCTCCGTGCTCGACCCCGAGCACAACTACCTCACCGCGCTGTCGGTCGCGCTGTTCACGACCGGGACGTTCGTGTACGTTCCCGAAGGCGTCGATGTCGAGGACGTGACGGTTCGCGCGGAGATGAACTCCCGCTCGCTGTTCAGCCAGACGCTCGTCGTCGCCGAGGAGTCGTCGTCGGTAACGATCCTCGAAGCGATCGAGTCCGGAGAGGCTGCCGACGCTAACGGCGTCGACGGCGACCGGTACTTCTCGAACCTCGTCGAGATCGCCGCGGGCGAGAACGCGACGGTTCAGTTCGGCTCGCTGCAGAACCTCGACGACGACACGTACACCTACTCGCTGAAGCGCGGCGTGACCGACACGTACGCGACGATCGACTGGATCGAGAGCAACTTCGGCTCGAAGCTCACGCGCTCCGACGTCGAGACGGAACTGAACGGCGACGGCTCCGAGAGCCAGATCGTCGGGACGTTCTTCGGCACCGAAGACCAGCACTTCGACATCAACGCCCGCGTCTGGCACCAGGCCGAGCACACGACGGCCGACCTCGTCACCCGCGGCGTGCTCGACGACGTCGCCCGCTCCGTCTACGAGGGGGTCCAGGACGTCGGCGAGGACGCGTGGAACACGTCCAGCTATCAGCGCGAGAACACGCTGATGCTGTCGGACGACGCCGAGGCCGACGCGTCGCCGAAGCTGATCATCCACAACCACGACACCGAGGCGTCACACTCCGCCACCGTCGGACAGGTCGACGCGGAGGACCTGTTCTACCTGGAGAGCCGCTCGATCGACTCGCACACGGCGCGAAACATGCTCGTCGAGGGCTTCTTCGTGCCCGTGTTAGAGGAAATCGCGGTCGACGAGTTCCGCGACGACGTCCAAGAGCTCGTCCTCCAGCGTCTGCAGTAGTCGCGGACGTCTGCGAAGCACCCACTATTCATCGATTACTGTTCTCGATTTTTTCGCATGCGACGGCGGTGAGTCGCTGGTACGCGTTCGAAAGCCGATCCAAGGGGAACTCCTTAAGTCGGACTACGTCCGAGGTCACGTGTATGCGAACGGGCGTATCGACCGGTGACGGGTGGTCGCCGTGAGCGTGAGCCAGCGGATCGCCTCCGACGACCAGCTCGCCCGACTGTTACAGATCGGGATCGTGTTGGAGGAGGTGGTCGAGGCGCGGGCCCACCATCACTACCAGAGCCTCGACGCCGAGTTGGACGAGGAGATCGAGAACCTGCTGGCTGACGCCGCCGAGGAGTCCGCCGAGCACCGCGATCGGCTGGAGTCGCTCATCGAGGGACTCGGCGTGGACAGCGTCCCCTTCGACGAGATCGAGTCGCTCGTCGACGCCCGGTACGGTCGGACGCAACCCGACGATTTCGACGGCGTGTTGTACGACCAGCTGTGCAACGAGGAGACCGCCTACAAGTTCTACGACGACCTCATCGAGGCGATCGAGGCGTCGGACGCGGAGTTCTCGATCGACCGAGAGACCCTCCTCGAGACGCTGCGAACTATCCGCGAGGAGGAGGCGGAGGGCGTCAGCGAGGTCACGGAGGTCATGGAGCGACGATGAACCGGCGTATCGAACCGACGACGAGTGCCGATGGAGGGGACCCGTGAACACCGCAGACCAGTACCTCAAGACGATATACGTCGTACAGAAACAGGAGGACGGCCCGGCCTCGACCGGAGCGATAGCCGACGCCCTCGACGTGAGCCCCGCGAGCGCGAACGAGATGATCGGGAAACTGGAGGAGCGCGGGCTCGCCGAACACGAGAAGTACAAGGGAGTTCGCCTCACTGACGACGGGATCGTTCGGGCACGGGACGCCCTGCAGACGTACTGCATCATCGAGCGCTTCCTCGCGAACGTGCTCGGCGTCGAGGAGTTCCGCGAGGAGGCTCACGAACTCGAGGCCGTCATCGACGACACCGTCGCCGACCGGCTCGACACGATCATCGACCGGCAGCCGGAGTGTCCGGACTGTTTCGACCCCGAGACGGACGCCTGCGCGTGCCTGGAGATCGCGGCTGCTCCCGTCGAGTCGGAACAGTAGGACCGAAGGCGGCTCCGTTTGGGGAGGGTGCTTAGATTCCCGTTGAGTACCGCAGAATACCGGCAATTCCCCCGAACGCGTCGAGTAGCTGTTCGCCCTTCTCGAAGTCCGTCGAGATGAACTTCGTCTCGGTGCCGCGCTGTTCGGCGATGTTCATCAGGTGTTCGATGACGTCGTCGCGCTCCTCGACCGACGCCTCCTCGCCGCACTCGGAGCACTCGTGGTCCGGGGTCGAGTGCCGCGAGTCGACGACTTCGTACTCTTCGTGGCCGTTCGGACACTCGTAGACGACGACGTCCGAACGGAGGTCCTCGGAGATGAGCAGGCGGTCGACCGAGCCCATGATCAGGTTCCGGCGGGTCTGCTCGAAGCCGTAGGTCGCCTCCTCACCGGTGTGGAGTTTCTCGAAGAACTCCTCCATGTTCCGTTTGTCCTCGACGATCTCCTGATCGGCGAGCGCCTCGCTCGCGTTGTCGACGAGATCCTTCAGCCCGGACTCGTCGGTGTACGCCACGTCGAACTTGCCGAGCACCTTGTCCTGCAGTTCGTGGTGGAGGTAGTCGCCGTCGAGGAACTCGTCTTTCGTCGGCGAGGGACCGCCGACGAGGATGCCGTCGAGTTCGTGGCGCTTGTCGACGAAGAGGTCGTTGGCCATCCCCGCGACTTCCTGGTAGAAGTTGTCGATGGCTTCGAGCCGGAGGCGGGCGAACCGCTGGGCGGACTGACCCCCCTTCCGCTGTTTGCCGGGGACCAGCGAGGAGGCGGACTTGACGGGCTCGATCCGCTTGCCCTTCAGCCAGCCGACGTTCGCCTCGCGGCGGTCGAGGACGATGAGTCCGAACAGGCCGGAGTCCTCCAGCATGTGTTCGAGCGGTTCGGTGAGGAACTCGGAGTCGCAGTGGTATCGAAACGACTCGACGGGCTGCGGAGGCGACTCCAGCGTTCGGGTGACCATGTCGGTCTGGCCGCCGCCCGCGTCGATCGCGCCGGAGAAGATCACCATCCCGTTTTCGGGCGGGAAGGTGTCGTAGTAGCGGAGGCGATCCTTGATCGACGTGAGCGCGTCCTGTACGGCCGTCCGGGTCTGCTTGGATTTGATGTTGGACGCCTCGCTGTGTTCCTGGGTGACGTGAGCCACCACGTCGGAGATCTGCCGATCCTCGGGGATGTAGATGGTGACGAGCTGCGTACCGGAGCCCTCGAAATCGCGGAGCTCCTCGATGACCTTGCGGAATTCGTATTTCCGCCGGTCCTCGCTCACCTCTTTGGCGTCGCTACTCATTACCCTAAATACGGCGGCGTGCGTGTAAGTAAGCTTTGACCTCCCCGTCAGAGAGACGATACCGCATCGCACGGATCACTAAACGCACGATTGTATATAAACCAACAGCGGTGGCGCGTGCCTCTGAGCGCCCATCGGGCGCGAAGAGCACGCGCGAGGGAATCGCGACCGAAGGGAGCGACAAGGCTGGGGAGGCTTGAGGCTGCGGTCCCGTGAGCGACCGGAGGGAGCGAACGGGAGCACGGAAGTCGCAGCCCGCACAGCGAACGAAGTGAGCGAGCAGGAGCGTCTTCCGGCGGTGGTGTGCGGTCGGGTGGGCCTCGCGGCTGGGGCTTTGACGGTGTTTGCCGTCAATCCGTCAGTATCCGAGCAAAACCGAAATCGATAGTACCGATCCTACATCGAGTCAGGGGCTTCGACCCCGAGGACGTCGAGCGCGTTCGCCATGGTGTGTTTCGCGGCCGCGACGAGCGCGACGCGGGCGGCGCGGATATCGTCGTCCTCGGCGGTCACGACGGGACACTCTCGGTAAAAGCCGTTGTACGCGTCGGCGAACTCGCGGGTGAACGTGGCGATCGTGTGTGGCTCCAGGTCGTCCGCCGCCGACTCGATCACGGCGGGGAAGCGGGCGATTTCTCGGAGGAGTTCGCGCTCCGCGTCGGTCTCGAAAACGGACGCGTCGACGTCGAGAGCGTCGGCGTCGACGACCCCCTCCGAATCCGCCGTCACGCCCGGCACGTCGACGCCGGCGGCCGCGGCCTCGTCGAGGATGCCGCAACAGCGCGCGTGAACGTACTGGACGAACGGGGCGGACTGCGCCTCGAAGTCGAGCGCGTCCTCCCACTCGAAGGTGATCGCCTTCGCGGGTTGTTTCGAGACGATGTCGTACCGGACCGCGCCGATTCCCACCTGGTGGGCGATGCGCTCGACGTCCTCGTCGGTCAGATCGTCGTCGCGGATGCGATCGTCCATCCGCGTCTCGACCGCCTCGCGGGCGCGATCGATGGCCTCGTCGAGCAGGTCATCGAGCATCACGCCGGTCCCCCGCCGGGTGGACATCTTCCCGTCGGGCAGGTTCACGTACGAGTAGATGACGTGGCCGAGTCGGTCGACGTCGTTGCCGAGCAGCTCCAGGGTCGCGTCGAGCTGGTCGGCCTGCAGCTTGTGGTCCTCGCCGAGCACGGTGACGGCGCGGTCGTAGTTCGCGAACTTCCACTCGTGGTGGGCCAGGTCGCGGGTGGTGTAGAGGCTGGTGTCGTCCGAACGCAGGAACACGAGGTTCTTGTCGATCCCCCAGTCGTCGAGTTCCAACTGCCACGCGTCCTCCTCGTAGACGGCCTGATCGGTCTCCTTGAGCCGCGCGGCGACGTCGTCGGTGGAGCCGTCACGCATGAACCGCGTCTCCTTGACGAACTCGTCGAATTCCGCGGGGAGCCGCGCGAGGCACTCTTTCATCCCGCCGAGCACCGCGTCGACGACTTCGCCGACGCGGTCGTAGGTCTCATCGTCGCCGGCTTCGAGCCCCTGCAGGATGGCCGATATCTCCGCCTCCGCGGCCTCGACGTCGTCGGGGTCCGCCGCTTCCAAGTACGCGTTCCCCTTGCGGTAGTACCGGACGAGGTCGTATTCGGCGCGTTCGCGGGCGGGCCCCTCGTCGAGGTCGGACTCGTCGAAGCGCTCGTACGCCCACGTGAACACGGCCATCTGGCGGCCGGCGTCGTTGACGTAGTAGTGGCGGTCGACGTCGTAGCCGGCGTACGCCAGCAGGTTCGCGACCGCGTCGCCGACGATCGGGTTGCGCGCGCGGCCGACGTGGACCGGGCCGGTCGGGTTCGCGCTCGTGTGCTCCACCACGACCGAGGTGTCCCGGTCGGGGAGCGCGCCATATCCCGCGTCGGGGGCGGCCGCGTCGAGCGTGTCGACGAGGTAGCGCTCGCCGGCGTGGAAGTTGACGTACGGGCCGGCGGTGTCGACCGCGGCCAGGTAGTCGTAGCCGTCGACGTTGACCGCGCTCGCGACGTCGGTGGCCACGCTCGGCGGCGCAGCGCCGACCTCGCCCGCGAGCCGGAAGGCGACGCTGGAGGCGAGCGTCGCGTCCATGTCGTCGGGCGGGCGTTCGATTCCGAGGTCGTCGGTCGGGAGGTCGAGCGAGGCGAGCGCGTCGCCGAGGGCGTCGGCCACCTCCGACCGGAACTGCCTGAACATACCGTCCGTTCGTCGGTCGGCCTAAAAGGCCCTTCCGAAGCGGTTCGCGGAAGGGGACTGGCGAGACGCGCGCTAGATTCGCGGTGGCGCGCGCCGGCGAGCGCTCCTCGGGCGCGAGCCGCACGCGCGAGGGATGCGGTGAGCGACGCGGGCGACCGAAGGGAGCCCCGAGCGAGCCGCGAGGCTGGGGAGGCGTGAGGTGCAGTCGCGGTGCGGGTGGGCGGGGCTCATAGGGGCAGTCGCCGGACCGCGTCCGGGTGTCACCGGGCTTCGCCCGGTTGCCCGAAGGACTGTGTCCCTCGCTGCTAGAGGCGCTCCGCGCCTCGCTGTCGCGAGGACGAAGACGGGCGACGCAAGTAGCGAGAGACCGAAGGTCCCTCGGACAGCCGGCGGCGCAGTCGCCGGCGAGACCACAGGAGCGAACGAAGTGAGTGACGAGGACCGTGGTTCGAAACGGCGAAGCCGTTTCGTCATCGCCGGAAATCAGAGATTTCCGGCTAGCAGACAGAACGCTTTGCGTTCTGACGACATCGCCGGACTACGTCCGGCTAGCAGCCAGAATCCTTCGGATTCTGACAACATTACCGGAACGCATTGCGTTCCGGTTAGCAGACAGAACGCTTTGCGTTCTGACGACATCACGAAAATCTTCGATTTTCGAACGACAGCGAGCCCATCGAGTCGTCGCGACTGGGGCTTTGCAGGCGTGCAACGTCGGTCTCTAGGTAGCTACTTATATGCGAGCGACTGGTATTTTAAATGAGACTACTGCATCTCCATCGTCGACACCAGAAACGTATCCGTCTCAGACGATCTCGTCGATCAGCTCGCGCGCGCTCCGCTGGACGGCCTCGTCGCTCTCGATCGACGGCTCCCAGCCGAGGTCGACGAGCCGCTCGATCGACAGGCGCATCTTCGGCACGTCGCCGGTCCAGCCGCGGTCGCCGCCGGTGTACGCGTACTCGGGGTCGACGCCGAGTTCGTCGCAGACGATGTCGGCGATCCGCGTCACCGAGGTCGTCGTCCGCGTCCCGAGGTTGTAGACGTTCAAGTCCTCGTCGGCGTGATCGACGACGTACTGGATGGCGTCGACGCACTCCGAGACGTGCATGTACGACTTCTCCTGGCGGCCGTCTCCGAGGATCTCCAGCTCGCTCGGGTCCGCGTCCAACTTCTGGATGAAATCGGGGATCACGTTTCCGCGCTGGTGCGGACCGACGATGTTCGCGAACCTGAACACCCAGGACTGCACCCCGTACGAGTGGGCGTGCGTCGAGATCAGCGCCTCGTCGGCGAGCTTCGAGGAGCCGTAGATCGAGATCGGTTCAAGCGGGGCGTGATCCTCCGGAGTCGGGCGAGGTGCCTCGCCGTAGACCGTCGAGGAGGAGGTGAAGGCGAGCCGGTCGACGCCGACCTCGCGCATGCGTTCTAAGACGTTGTACGTCATCGCCGTGTTCGCCTCGAACAGCTCGCGGTCGTCGTCGTAGTTCGTGTCGGTGTACGCGGCGAAGTGGAAGACGATATCGAGGTCGTCGGTGACGGCCTCGGCGACGTCGTCGGGATCGGTGAGGTCGGCCTCGACGAAGCCGGCCCCGTCGGGCACCCGATCGCGCTTCCCCTTCGAGAGGTCGTCGGCGACGCGGACCGTCGCGCCGCGATCGCGGAGTCGCGCGGCGAGGTGGCTCCCGACGAGCCCCGCGCCACCGGTGACGAGTACGCGAGAATCGGTGAGGTCCATACGAACCCGTGAGGCGGAGTCAGGTAAGTACGTGTGGAATCGGCGCGCGAAGCCGGACGGGTCGGGAGTTCGTTCGTCAGCAGGATTCGTGAACGCCGGACTCACACAGTCATCACAGCCCTTCCTCGCCGCCCTCCTGCGCGAGGATGACCACCATGGAGAGCCCGGAGATGACGAGCAGGATGAGCGTGGGGACGACGGCGTACTGGTAGAGCGCCGATTCCTGCGCGCGCCAGATCTGCGTGACGATCGTCTCGAAGCCGGACGGACGGAGGATGAGGGTGACCGGGAGCTCCTTCATCGTCGTGAGGAAGACGAGGGCCGCGCCGGCGACGATCCCGGATCGGGTGAGCGGAAACGTGACGCGACGGAACGCACCCATCGACGACTCGCCGAGGGTGCGACTCGCCTCGACGAGCGTGGGATCGACGCCGAGAATAGCGGTCCGTGCCGAGCCGACGACCTGCGGGAGGAAGCGGACGACGTACGCGAACACCAGAAGCGGAATCGTCTGGTAGAGCCACGGCAGGTACCCCGAACCGAAGTACACCAGCGCGAGCGCTAACACGATCCCGGGCACGGCGAACCCGACGTAGGTCGCGCGCTCGAACAGCGTCGCCAGCGGCGTGTCGTGGTTCGCGGCGAAGTACGCGACGGGGATGGCAGCCAGCGCGGCGGCGACGGCGGCGGCAGCGGCGACCGACACGGAGTTGAGCACCTGAACCGGCTCGAACGCCATCGACGGACGGCGACCGGCGTCGGATCGGAGGAGCCACAACAGGAGGATCCAGAGAGGGACGACGAGCGCGACCGCCGACACCGACGCGGGCAGGAGCGTCGCCGGCCAGCGCCACCGCCCCAGCCGGACGGGACGGTCGGTGCTGCCTGCGTCGTCGCCCGGAGCGCTCCGCTCCGACCGGACCAGCCACTCCAGCGCGAGCACGACGAGCACGACCGCGAGCAGTTGCAGGGAGAGCAGCGCGGCGTAGTCGCGGCCGAACGCGTTGTACTCGACGTAGATCTGCCGCGTGAACACCGGTAGTCGCATGATCGACGGCGTGCCGAAATCGGAGACCGCGTACAGCGCCGCCAGAAGCGACCCGGCGGCGATCGCCGGGCGGATCACGGGGAGCGTCACCCGGCGGAACGCCTCGATTCGGCCGTGGTTCAGCGTCCGTGCCGCCTCGATCAGCGTCGTGTCGAGCGAGAGGAGGGCCGCTCGGGTCGTCAAGTAGACGTACGGGTACGTGTAGAGGGTGATCACGAGGATCGCTCCCGGGAGACCGTACACGTCGGGGATCCGCTCGATCCCCAGCGGCGCGAGCGCGTCGTGGAACTCGCCGCGCGGGCCGAACGCGGAGACGAACGCGAACGCGCCGACGTAGCTGGGCACGACCAGCGGGAGCGCGGCGACGACGGACCAGAACCGGCGGAAGGGGAGGTCGGTTCTGGCCGTCAGGTACGCCAGCGGGACGCCGATCAGAATCGACAGGACCGTCACGCCGGCCATCAGCAGGAGGCTGTTGAAGATCACCTCGGCGGTGTCGGCGCTGAAGAGCAGATCGAGCGCCCGCGAGCGTTCGACGGTGACGGCCTCGATCACCAGCCACGCGAGCGGGAACACCATCGTCGCGGCGATGGCGGCGGACAGCAGCGTGAGTCCCGGCGGTAGTCGGCCGTCGCCGTCGGTCAGAGCGTCGCGGATCCGGCGTGTCCAACTCATGGTCCGGGAAGCGAGATGCTTGGCGGAGGGTGGTCGCACCGACCGTTAGCAGTTCCGATTCCGGCGCGGCTCGGCTCCGACGGATATATTACTTTAGGGCCGCCTAAATCGGTTATGGAACTGACGCGGCGCGACGCCGTGGCCGCGCTGGCGACCCTCGGGGCGGCCGGCGGCGTCGCCCTCGGCGCTCGTCGAGCGCGTGAGGCGTCGGAGGATACGGACGGCACGGCACCCGACGCCGAGGACGGTAGCCCCGCTGATCTCGCGGACGAGGAGGCCGTTCGCGCGGCGATGACCGCGGTCGCGGCGGTCGTCTATCCCGACGCGGTCGACGGCGTCGAGGCGTTCGTCGACCGCTTCCTCGACGGGAGACTCGACGGCTCGGGCCACGCCGAGGGGCTCCGGGCGACGGTCGGCGAGCTCGACGACGCGGCCGTCGCGTGGCACGGCGCACCGGTCGCTGAACTCTCCGCGAGCGACCGAAATCGGCTCCTTCGAGAGGTTGGTGCCGACACCGCCGAGGAGGACCCCGACGGGACGCTCGCCGAGCGGGTTCGGTACTACGTCGTCAACGAGCTGCTGTTGGCGCTGTACGCCTCGCCCACGGGCGGCGAGCTAGTCGGGCTGGAGAACCCGCAGGGCCACCCCGGCGGGATCGAGAGCTATCGACGGGGGCCGCGATGAACGTGGGCGGCGTGGGCGGAGAGGACACTGCGCCCCGCGACGTCGACCGGTCGCCGGTCGCTGACGCGGACGTCTGCGTCGTGGGCGCGGGACCCGCGGGCGCGCTGGTCGCCGACCGGCTGGCCGCCGATCGCGACGTGGTCGTCCTCGACGCCGGCCCCCGATTCGACCCGACTGACCGGGTCGCCCGGCAGGAGCGCGCGATCCGGCCGAGCTACGACCGGCCCGACGTGTGGGATGTGGGCGGCGAGCGCGACGCACACAGCAACTCCGGTGCGTGGTCCTACCCGTTGAACCACGCCCGAGTCAAGGGAATCGGCGGGTCGACGCTCCACTGGCAGGGGATGGTGATGCGACTCCACGAGGACGATTTTAACTCGGAGACCGAGCGCGGCGTCGGCTTGGATTGGCCCATCGACTACGCGGACCTCAGACCGTACTACGCCGAGGCCGAGCGCGAGCTGGGAGTCGCCGGCGGCGGCGGCGTGGACAATCCCTACGCGCCGCCGCGCGAGGAGCCGCACCCGATGCCGCCGTTTGAGCCCTCCTACAGCGACTCGCTGTTCGCGGAGGCGTGCGAGCAGCTGGGGATCGACGTACACTCCGTGCCGAACGCGCGCAACTCCGAGCCGTACGACGACCGGTCCGCGTGCGTCGGCTACGGCACGTGCCAGCCCGTCTGTCCGGCGGGCGCGAAGTACGACGCGACCGTGCACGTCGAGCGCGCGGAGGAGAAGGGCGCGACCGTGATCGATCGCGCGCCGGTCCAGCGGCTGGAACACGACGCCGACCGCGTGACCGCCGCGGTGTACGCGACCCCCGACGGCGAAGCGTACGAACAGACCGCCGACGCCTTCGTCGTCGCCTGCGGCGGCGTGGAAACACCGCGGCTCCTGCTGCTCTCGGAGTCCGACGCGTACCCCGACGGGCTGGCGAACTCCAGTGGGACGGTGGGGAAGTTCTTCATGGACCACCTGTTCGCGGGGGCCGGCGGCGTCCTCGACGAGCCGACCCGGCAGAACCACGTCGGCTTCTACACGAGCGCCTGCGATCAGTTCTACGACGAGGCCGACGAGGAGATCGCTCCGTTCAAACTCGAGTTCTTCAACTACGCCGGCCCCTCGCCCGTCGAGATGGCGCTGACCGGTGACGACTGGGGGGACGAGCTCCTCGATCGCCTCCGCGACGGCTACGGCACCCACGTCGCGATGGGCGGGCTCGTCGAGCAGCGTCCCCGGGCCGACAGCTACGTGACGCTCGATCCCGGCCGAACCGATGATCACGGCAACCCGGTCCCCGAGATCCACTGGAGCGTCGGCGATCGGGCGCTCCGGACCATCGAGCGCGCCAACGAGATCCAGCGGGAGATCCTGGAGGCGCTCGGCGCGGAGGTGGAGTGGGTCGCCGGTCCCGACGCGACCGGCCCCGCCTACCACCACATGGGCACCACCCGGATGAGCGCCGACTCCGAGGCGGGCGTCGTCGACGCCGAGTGCCGGACCCACGACCTCGACAACTGCTGGATCGCCTCCAGCGGCGTCTTCCCCACGAGCGGCGCGATGAACCCCACGCTCACCATCGCCGCGCTCGCGCTGCGCGTCGCGGACGACATCGAGCGCCGGCTCTGACCTTATTTTAGGCAAACCTAAAAATTCAAGTGGGTGGAGCGACCCGTTCGATGTAATGAGCGGATCACTCACCGCGAACGGATCGGCCGGCGACGTCGACGAGACGGAGGACGGAGCGACGACTGCGGCCGGTAGCGACACCGGTGGAACGGCCGACGGCGACGCGGCGACCGTCGGAGACGGCGGGGAGCGCGATCGACCCGACGACCGCTACACCTTCGACGACGTCAGCGTCGTGATGGGGACGTACAACGAGGAGGCGGCGATCGAAGCCGTTCTCTCGGACATCGACGAAGTCACCGGCGGGCGCGCCGAGGTGGTCTGCGTCGACGGCTCGTCGGATCGTACGCCGGAGATAGCTCGCGAGCACGGCGCGCGCGTGATCGAACAGGAGCCGCAGGGGTACGGCGTCGCCGTCCGTGAGGCGGTTCTCGCTCCCGACCGACCGGTCGTCGTCACGACCGACTGCGACGACACCTACCCGATGGAGGCGCTCCCGGAGTTCCTCGCGGCGATCAACGACGGCGCGGACGTCGTCAGCGGCGACCGACTCTACCACGGCGCGAGCGCGATGCCCGCGTTCAACCGATTCGGGAACCAGGCGTTCGCGGCGATCGCGAGCGTCCTGATGGGCGAGCGCGTCCACGACACCACCACGGGGATGCGGGCGTACCGCCGCGAGGTCGTCGAGGGGATCGAGTGGACCGAGAACACCGGCCTCTCCGCGGAGCTCCTGATTCGGCCGCTGATGCGCGGGTACGAGGTCCGCGAGCACCCGATCGACTACGCCGAACGCCTCGGCGAGACGAAACTCGACCCGATCGAGGGCGGTGCCGCCATCGCGAAGTCGATCGTGACCGTCTGTCTCGAAGAGCAACTCCGCCGGCTCTGAGCGTCGAACGATCCAGACGGCGAATGGATACGGTATCCAACACGAATCGTGCAGACCGTCGCCGACGACGCGTTATTTAAAAGACTGCGAGCGTCGGCGTCGACTGCTTATAAACCACCGAGGTGGTGCGGTGGCGTCGCCGGCGGCTTCGCCGCCGGCTGCTAGAGGCGCGAGCTCTCGCGGCTGGGGCTTTGGAGGTGGTCACAGCGCCAGCAGCGATTTATAAGCGAGCGGCTGGGTCAACGGAAGCATCACTCGACGATTCGTCGCGAGCAACGACTTATAAACAGCCCCGAACCAGCCACTACACTAGTCGGTCGTATCGCTCGCCTCGGCGTCCGTCTCGAAGGCGACCCACTCCGAGTGAGCGTCCGGGTCGTCGGGGACGTACGTCCCCTCGGTGCCGCACTGCGTGACGAGTCGACAGACCGAGCGCTCCGGGGGCCAGACGGCCTCGACAGTCTCGTCCGTCGCCCGAACCGTCGCCTCCTGGCGGTAGGTGAACGTCGCGCCCGTGGAGCCGACGAGCGTCACCGTCACGACGACCTCGTCGCCCTCGGTGGCGATGGGAACGGTCGTATTCGGCGCGCCGGCCAGCTGCGCGCGCTCGGGCGTCAGCGACCAGTCGACCGCGATCGAGTCGTCGGGATCGGTCACGGCGTAACTCGCGTGACTGTCGGTGCCGTCGCCCCCCGCCCCGCGCACGGTCTCCACCCGAACTCGCGCGCGCTCGACGCGCTCGGGGACGCCGACGGTCGTCTCGGCGTCGATCCGTTCCCCCTCCCGGCGGTCGAGCGGTTCGAGCTTCGGGGTGACGTGCCGGTCCGGGTCCGGCGTCCACTCGCCCCGATACGCGTACCGGTGGAGGTCGCGGGCGGGATACGCGTCGAGCACAGCGAAGTCCTCGATCGGGTCGCGGTCGAGCGCGTAGACGACCTCGCCGTCCAGCCCGGGATCGTTGCGGAGGGACTGGAACGGGTGATGGAGCCACTCGCCGTAGGGCGTCGGGACGAACACGAGGTCGTCGTCGAACGACGCCGACTCGATCGGCTCGTAGGCCGCCTCGTACTTGTCCGCCTGCGTCGCGTGCCGGTCGAGCGGCTCCTCGACCGCCGTCGCCGCCCCGAAGGCACCGACGAGGAGGAGCAGCGCCGCCGCGACCGCGACGAGCCGCCGCGCGGTCCGTGGGGTGAGGCCGGACGCGATCCGCTCTCTGATCCGGGCGAGCGCGCCGCCGACGGCGACGACGGCGACCCCGCCGAACACCGACAGCGGAACGAGTAGGTCGAAGTGGTAGAACGGACCGAATCCAGCGACGAGCCCGTCCGTCGGATCCGAGAACGTCGCGAGGAGGTTGTTCGTCCCCCAGAAGAACAGGTTCCCGAGGATCACGGAGACGACGACCCCGCCGAGGAGGTATCCGGCGGTGCGCTCGAACCGAGGATCGGCGGTCGATATCGACGAGCCCAATAAGCCCGACGAGCCCAATGAGCCCGACAACCCCGCCGACCGTGACGTCCCGGAGCCCAATCCGGCGAGCGCGCGGTTCCCCAGCCGCCACCGCCGCGCGGCCAGCGCGCCGCCGGCGAGCGCGAGTGCCGTCCCAGCCGGACCGGCGACGACCCAGCGCGTCGCGAGGTACCACAGCGCGTAGCCGTTCGATCGGAGCGCCAGCTCCGGCGTGTAATCGACCGAGTGGCCGAGGATCCGACGCTCGCCGAACCCAGGGCCGTCCATCGGGGCGAACGCCTCGTACGGGAACGTGAGCGGCGAGCCGGTGATCCGAAAGTTGTACGCGAGCGTGACGCCGACGAGCAGCGTCCCGAACAGCGCCGTGAGCCCGTGGCGGCGCATCGGGCCGGAAAGCGGGAGCGACAGCGCTCCCGCCTCTCGGATCGACGACGCGACCCGGACCAGCGCGTGGATGATGAACGGCGCGGCGAACAGCACTGCCGTGAACGGCCGGGCGAAGAAGGCGAGCCCGATCGCGACCCCCGCGACCCCGGCGAGCGGGAGCGACCGGTCGCGGACGCTCCGGAGGTACGCGACCGCGAACAGCAGGTTCAGGAACGTCGTGGGCGCGTACGGGAGGAACACCGAGGAAGTGACGATCGCCATCGGCGAGGCCGCGAAGAGGACGGCGGCCGCGAGACCCACCCGCCGATCGAAACTCAGCGAGCCGAGAAGGTACACGAGCGCGGCGTTTCCCGCGGCGACGACCGCGAGCGTCGCCCGCGGTTCGTCGAACAGCCCCATCGAGAGGGCGTACATCGCCGCGGGGACGGGGCTGTACTTCGGATAGAGCCGGCCGCCGTCCTCGATAAAGAACCACGGATGGAACGCGTCCGCGAGCGCCCCGGCGTGGATCTCCAGCTGTCCGGAGAGCAGCAGCGCGGCCTGCATGAGATACACGCCCTCGTCGTGGTTGACGGAGTGGTTTGCGAAGAGCGTCGCGGCGAGGACGAAGGTGAGGCCGCCGGACGCGACCGCGACGAGCGCGGCCGCGACGGTCAGCCGATCGGCGCGAGCGATCCGATCGCGGCCGTGGCTCCCGAAACGACGCGCGAGCCGACGGATCCGGGGGAAACGACGGGAGTCCGAGGGGGGCGACACGGTGGATCGAGGGGTGCGCGCCTACACCTCGACGCCGGCGTCCCGCATGAGGTCGATCGTGGGTTCGAGATCGGACAGCTCCGTCAGGTCGATGTCGGGGACGTCGAGCTCGTCGATGGTCGGCAGGTCGCCGATCGGCTCGACGTCGGGGATGAGCGGATACTCGAACGTCGAACGGGCGAAGTAGTCCTGCGCCTCTGCCGACAGGAGGTGTCGAATGAAGTTCTCCGCGAGAGCGGCGTCGTTCGCCGTGTCCACGACGGCCGCGCCGGCGACGTTGAACACCGCGCCGGCGTCGCCGCTGGTGAACGCGGTGGCGATCGACGCGTCGGGGTTGCCGTCGAGGACGCGCTGGATGTAGTAGTGGTTCGTGAACGCGGCGTCGATCTCCCCGTCGGCGATCCCCTGACAGGTGGCGAACTCGTCGTTGTACGGGGTGATGCCGGACTCGACGACGGCTTCGAGCCACTCGCGCGTTGCTTCCTCGCCCTCGATGAGCCGCATCGCGGTGACGAACGCCTGACACGATCCGTAGGAGGGAGCCCACCCGAGGGAGCCGTCGAACTCCTCCGGAAACGCCATGATGTCGCTGGGGACATCCGATTCGGAGAACTCGTCGGTGTTGTAGGGGATGGTCCGCGCGCGACCCGACGTGCCGATCCACTGCTCGGTGGTGAACTCGGACCGAACCATGTCGGTGATCTCTGTGGAGAGAGACTGCGTACGCCCCTCGTTCGCGAGCGCACCCAGTGACCCGGCGTTGACGGAATAGAACACGTCGGCCGGCGATCCGTCGCCTTCGTTGACGATCGCGTTCACGTGGTCGGTGGAGCCGGCGTACCGGACCGTGAGCTCGAAGCCGTCGTACTGGTCGTCGATGTAGTCGACGATCGGGCCGACGAGGAACTCGTTGCGACCCGAGTAGAGGGTGAGCTCGCCCTCCAGGTCGGGCATCTCCGCGATCGGCGTTCCGCCGGGTAGTCCGCGACCCTCGCGTCCGGAACCGATCTGCCCGATGGACGATTCGGCGTCACCGCCGTCTCCGCCGTCACCGCCGCCGCCGGCGTCGTCGCCGTCGCCGCCGCCAGTACATCCCGCGAGACCGGCGACACCGAGCGCTCCCGCCGCGGCGAGGAACCGCCGTCGACCGGTTCCGAACCGACTGTCGTCGTTTCTCGTCATGTGTTTTAGGCTTGCCTAAACGAACTTAGTCGTGTCGGTTCAGTCGTCGGCGAGCGCCGGCGTCCGGCGGAGCGCGTCGAGGCAGTCGAGCCAGTCCCGCATGTGTTCGCCGACGTGCGTGAAGAACGCGCCGTTCCGGTACTCGTCGAACTCACCGTCGGCCAGCCGGTCGGCCATCGCAGCGTACACAGCGGCGTAGTCATCGGCGTCCGCGCCGGCGTCGCGGATTAGCTCCCAGAGGTGCTCGTTGAGTTCGAGCCCGGCGACCTCGTTATGGAGGTCGTCGAACGTCGAGCGCGGGGCCTTGTTGTGCTCGCACAGCGGCCCGCCGTTGTAGACGCGCGTGCCGAGCACGTCGCAGGCGCGTTTCAGGAACACGCCGCTCCAGATGTCGTCGAACCGACCCACGTCCCACTCGTTGTCGTCCATCGGGAGCTGGTAGAAGGCGGGAATCACCTCGCGACGGAAGGCGAGGTTCATCGAGCAGACCGTGAGGTAGTTGCCGCGCGCGGCGACGAAGTCGTCGGCGAAGTCGTCGGCGGTCGTCCGGGTCTGCGCCTGTCCCTCCAGATCGCCGTCCATCAAGATTCTGACGGCGTCGAGGTCCGGGACGTTCGTCCACAGCCCCTGCGAGGCGACGACCTCGCCGGATTCGATTTCCACCGCGTCCGTCTCCACCGTCTCGTCCATCGCCGAGTACGGGTACCCGCGGGGGTACAGGCCGTGCTCGTCGGCGTTCTGGTAGAGGACGTTCACCCAGTCCTCGTCGGAGCTGACGCGCTCGACCTCGCCGCCGAACGCGAGGTTCTCCATGTGCCGACCGAAGTAATTCTCGTCGTCGTGGGGGAGCGTGTCGTCGTCGATGAACAACCCGTACTCGAACGATTCATCGGTCCACATGTAGAGGAGGCCGAAGCTCGTCTCGGCGTGGCTCGCGGCCGGGATGACGTGCCCGTACTCCGAGATACCGTTGGCCTCGTACCACTCCTCGCGGCGGCCGCCGTCGAAGACGTCGCCGGAGACGTCGAGGTCTGAGAGCATCGCGCGCATCTCGTCCGCGTCACAGAAGTCCTCAGTGACGAGCACGAAGTGGAGCCGCGAGACGTCGAACCCGTGCTCGCGGGCGTTTTCGACGTACGCGCGGACGCATTCGTACTCCCGGATCGTGGGGACGATCACGCAGATGTCCCCGCTCGCGGCGGCTGAGCGGCGTTCTTCCATGGTCTGATGTTTTTAGGCTTGCCTAAAAATCTGACGGTCCGGGACTCGACGATTCGCTCTCGCCGGACGCGTTCGTCGCCGTGTCGCCGGCGACGCTCCCCGGTTCGGACTCTCCGACGACGCTTCCGCCGTCAGCCTTCGCCGAAGGGGTCGGATCGATGTCCGTCGCGGAGCCGGCCGTGGGCGAAAGGCCGAGCGCGAGCGCCGCGACCCCGCCGCCGGCGAGCGTGACCGCGTTCTTCAGCGCGTGGTCGAGGATCGCCGCCGCGAGCGCCGTCTCGACGGGCAGGCTCGTCGCGCTCACGACGAGGCCGGTGAACGCCGCCTCGTAGAGCCCGATCCCGCCCTGCGAGAGCGGGAGGACCTTCGCGAGATTGCCGACGCTGACCGCGAGCGTCCCGACGACGAGCAGCGTCGGCGTCGGAACGAACCCCCCCATCCCGCCCGTGAGCGCCGCGAGCACGAGGACGGCCGTGAGGACGTCGAGCGCCCAGACGACGCTGCTCCAGAGGAACACGGCACCGAGACGTCGGGGAGCGGCGGCGACGACTCGAACCGACGACCCGAATCGGACGGCCGCGCCGACGGCCCGAGAGGGTCGCGGCCGATCGACCCGGGCACGGAGCGCGGGACCGAAGCGCCGGTCGCTCCGGGCGACGGCGACGGTCGCGATCGAGAGGATCGCGGCGACGGCGGCGATACCGGCCGCGGCCGCGAGCGCGGTGGACGGGGCGACAGCGCCGACCGACTCACCCGACCCGGGTGACCGACCGGTCGGGAGCAGGAGCGCGAGCGCGACGCCACCGAGGACGCCGATCGCCACGAGGTCGAAGGCGCGCTCGACCGCGAGCGAGGCGACGCCGGTCGGGTAGGGCACGTCGCGCCGCTCCTTGAGCAGGTACGCGCGAACCCCGTCGCCGGCCCGCGCGGGGATCGCGAGGTTCGCGGTCTGGCTGGCGAACACCGTCGCCGTGAGGAACCCGGTTCGACAGCGCCGTCCCATCGCCGCGAGCACGTCGGCGTACCGACGCCCGCGGACCGGCCACGAGAGCACGTAGACGACGAGGGCGGCACCGAGAAGCACGGGGTCCGCCGCAATCGCCGCCGCGACGACCGCGTCGGCGTCGAGGGTTCGGACCATGACGGCGACGCCGACCGCGAGAACGGTGAGCGTCCCGACGACCGTGAGCCGTTCCCTCGAAAGGTGACCCCGGATCCGACCTCGAACGCGGCCGTCAGTCATCGGCCTGTCGCCGTTCGACGGCGTTCGAAGGGGCGTTCAGCGTGCATACGTTGATTTAGGTCGGCCTAAATAACTTAACGCTGACGGTCCGCGTCGCCTCTGGCGGGAGGCTCGAATCGTCCCGCCGGAAATCGTTTGTGTGTAGAATTCGAATTACAACGCATGACCGAGATCGAGTTCGACAATGACGCCGAGAGCGACGCCGGTGTCGAGAGCAATGCCGAGAGCGATGCCGAAAGCGACGACGACACCGACGCCGAGAGCGATGCCGACACCGACGCCGAATCCATCCGGATGTGGCTCGTCGAGCGCACCTACTCCGACGACGAGCAGAACATGGTGATCCTCACGTACGCCACCCTGGACGGCGGGCGGTACTTCCGCAAGGAGCGGGCGCTCACCTCCTTCACCGACGTCCGCGACACGACGGCCGCCGTCGACGCCGATCCCGAGAACGTCGGCGCGGTCGACGACCCGGCGGACCGCGAGCGGTACGCCGCCGAGGCCGAGCGGATGAAGCGGGCCCACGATCCCGACGACGTGATCTGAAACCGTCGGCCGTACCGAACGACCGCGTGAACAGCGCGATCGCGTTAAGTCGACGGAATGCGAATGGTCGTCCGATGCGCGCCACGATCGAAACGCTCGCGATCGCGTCGCTGTTCGTGATCGCGCAGGCGGCGCTGAGCGTCGTCGGACTCGCGGGGATGTTCGCGCTGTCGACGCCGCTTTCGCTCGCCCCGTGGACCGTCGTCACCAGCGTGTACGCCCACGGGTCGATCGGCCACCTGCTGGCGAACGCGATCGCCCTGCTGCTCGTCGGCCCCCTCGTCGAGCGACGGACGACGCGACTCCGATTTCACGCGTTCGTGGTGACGACCGGCGCGCTCGCCGGGATCGCGCAGGTGACGCTCGGTGGTCTGCTCGGTCCCTCGCCCGCCGTGTTGGGACTGAGCGGCGCGGCGTTCGCGCTCGGCGGCTACCTCCTCGCGGGAAACGTCGTGAGCGCGACGCTGTTCGACCGCCTGCGGCTCTCCGCCCGAGCGCAGTTCGCGCTGTTCGGACTCGCCGCCCTTCTGTTGACGGCGACGACCGCGGCACCCGGCGTCGCGCTGATCGCGCACGCCGTCGGGGCGTTCTCGGGCCTCGTGGCCGGACGGGTCGGGCTGTTGGACGCTCGGTGAGACCACGGAGGCGACCGCCGAGCGCCGTTAACGGAACGACGGCGACGGCGGGCGCTATCGGGGAAATAAAACGAAGAGAGCGTGTGAACGGACGCCCTAGCGCTTAGTCTTCGAGAACGATCTCGATGCTGACGTCGTTGGGCACCTGGACGCGCATGAGCTGACGGAGCGCGCGTTCGTCGGCGTCGATGTCGATCAGACGCTTGTGGACGCGCATCTCCCAGTGCTCCCACGTCGCCGTCCCCTCACCGTCCGGGGACTTACGCGACGGGATCTCGAGCGTCTTCGTCGGCAGCGGGATCGGGCCCGACAGGGCGACCCCCGTCGAGTCCGCGATCTCGCGGACGTCGTCGCAGATGTCGTCGAGGTCCTCGGGGCTCGTGCCGGCGAGGCGGACGCGTGCCTGCTGCATCGATTATCGCTCGTTGACTTCGAGCACCTTGCCGGCCGCGATGGTCTGACCCATGTCGCGGATGGCGAAGCTGCCGAGTTCCGGGATCTCGCCCGACGGCTCGATACTGAGCGGTTTCTGGGGACGCACGGTCACGACCGCGGCGTCGCCGGACTTGATGAAGTCCGGGTTCTCCTCGGCGACCTCGCCGGACGACGGGTCGATCTTCTGGTCGATCGACTCGATCGTGCAGGCGACCTGCGCCGTGTGGGCGTGGAAGACGGGCGTGTACCCGGCCGTGATGACGCTGGGGTGCTGCATGACGACGACCTGCGCCTTGAACGTCTCCGCGACGCTCGGCGGGTCGTCGGCGGGGCCACAGACGTCGCCGCGGCGGATGTCGTCCTTGCCGATGCCGCGGACGTTGAACCCGACGTTGTCGCCGGGCTCGGCCTTGGGCACTTCCTCGTGGTGCATCTCGACGGTCTTCACTTCGCCGCCCACGTCGGACGGCTGGAAGGAGACGTTGTCTCCCGTGTTGAGGATGCCGGTCTCGACGCGTCCCACGGGGACGGTCCCGATACCGGAAATGGTGTAGACGTCCTGGATGGGGAGTCGGAGCGGCGCGTCCGTCGGCGGCTCGGACTCCGGCAGGTCGTTGAGCGACTCCAGCAGGGTGGGGCCGTCGTACCAGCCCGTGTTCTCGGATTCCTCGGAGATGTTGTCGCCCTCGAACGCCGAGATTGGCACGAACGTCGTGTCGTCGGTCGCGAAGCGGACCTGGTTGAGCAGGTTCTTGACCTCCTCGACGACATCGTCGTACGTGGATTCCTGGTAATCGACCAGGTCCATCTTGTTGACGCCGATGATGAGCTCGTTGATGCCCAGCGTGCGGGCCAGGAACACGTGCTCTCGTGTCTGGGGCGCGACACCGTCGTCGGCTGCGACGACGAGCACCGCGTTGTCGGCCTGCGAGGCACCCGTGATCATGTTTTTCACGAAGTCACGGTGGCCCGGACAGTCGACGATGGTGAAGTAGTAGTTGTCCGTGTCGAACTCCTGATGGGCGATGTCGATCGTGACACCACGCTCGCGCTCCTCGGCGAGGTTGTCCATCACGTAGGCGAACTCGAAGCCGCCCTTGCCCTTCTCCTCGGCTTCCTCGCGGTGCTGCTCGATTACGTGCTCGGGGACGCTCCCCGTCTCGAAGAGGAGGCGACCCACGAGCGTACTCTTGCCGTGGTCGACGTGGCCGATGATGGCCAAGTTCTGGTGCGGTTTGTCACTCATGGGGTAATCACGCGCTAAGGCGCTCTGTGAGTAAGTTTCGGTAGATTCCACTAAAACGGTTTCGATACGGACCACAGATGATCGCGACGCCGTCGGGCGATTCTCGACAACGCGGATCACGAGAGAACGACACACGGTCCGGAACAACGTAACGGGGGATTTCCGTTACCGCGTGACGCAATCAGCCTCCGAATACCCTACTCCAACCGACGTCAGCCTCCAAATACCCTACTCCAGCCGACGTCAACCTCCGAATACCCTACTCCAGCCGACGTCAACCTCCGAATACCCTACTCCAGCCGACCGACATCGCCCAGCACCGCGCTGGCCGTTTCCGGGCCGCCGGCACCGCGTCCGGAGATGTTGAGCCGACCTGCGTGAGACGTCTCGATCTGGACGATGTTCTGCGTCCCGGAGACCGCGAGCGTCCCGTTCTCGGGGACGAGCCGCGGGGCGACGCGGACGGTTTCGCCGGTCGCCTCGCCGATGAGTCTGACCGTTCGTCCGTCCTCTGCCGCGAGCCGGAGGGCGGAGCCCGGCACGTCGCGAATCCCCTCCACGTCGGCATCTGCAAGCGAGAACTCCCGAGCGTCGGCGGGGTCGTCGGCCGCGCCGAACGAGAGCACGTTCGCGAGGATGACGCACTTGAGCGCCGCGTCGGTCCCGTCGACGTCGAAGGATGGGTCCGCCTCGGCGACGCCGAGGTCCTGCGCCTCAGCGAGCACGTGATCGTAATCGAGCCCCTCGGCGGCCATCCGGGTGAGGATGAAGTTCGCCGTCCCGTTGAGCACGCCCCGCACCGCCGTGACGTGCCCGGGCTCGATGTCCTCGACGGTCGACACCGCGGGGATCGCGCCGCCGACGGTCGCCTCGAAGCGGATGTCGCCCTCGCTGTCGTCGACGGCCGCGCGCAGGTCGCCGAACCGCTCAGCGACCGGCCCCTTGTTCGCGAGCACGGCGTGTCGATCGCGTTCCAGCGCGGTCGTCACGTGCGAGAATCCGGGCTCCGCGTCGCCGAGCGTCGTCGGGGTCGCCTCGACGAGGACGTCGTAATCGGCCGCGAGCGCGTCCGCGGGCTCCGCGTCGCCGACGATTCCCCGTTCCGCCTTGCGGGCCACCACTGCATCCGGGTCGACACCGGAAGCTCGGCCGTCCGTCCCGTCCGCGACGACCGCGGTCGAGGAGTCCGCGGCCGCGACGACCTCGTGGCCGTACTCGCCGGCGAGCTCGACCACGGATCGACCGACCGCGCCGGCCCCGATGACGGCGAGTTTCACGTGTCCACCCCCGTGAGCGGCTCGACCAGACGGAGCCCCTTCTCGTCGGACAGATCCCGGACCGCGCTGAGCGCCGCTTCCGTCTCCCCGGCGCGCGCCTCCAGTCGAAGCCGTGCGCTCGACGCCTCTTCGGTCCCCTGGGGTGCCGCCAGCGACACGTCGGCGACCGACGCCGACTCGCAGGCCTCGATCCGCGAGAGGGTGTCCGAGAGGTCGGTGTCGATGAGGTGGCCGAACAACAGCAGCGTCACCTCCTCGGCGTACCGCTCCGTCCCCGCCTGCATCACGTTCACGCCCTCACTACGCAGGGCGTCGACGATCCCCTCGAAGCGCTCTTGGGTCGCCTCGAAGTCGACCTCGACCGGGATCCGTCCGCGGGGGGTCTTGTTCCCGCGTTCGTGGTAGATCGAGAGGAGGTTCCCGCCGTTGTCCGCGATCGGATGGAGCGCCGCGAGCAGCTGTCCGGGCTCGTCGACGAGCTCCAGCCGCACCGTGTGCGTCGACGGGGTCGCCGCGGCGCGACCGCCGTCGGGCGAGGTGTCGGCCCCGTCGACGTCGACTCCCTCGGGCACGCCGTCGCGATCGTCGCTCACGCGATCACCCCCGTCGCGGGAGCGGTCCTGACTGTACCGGTCTGGCACGTCCCTGTCGGCGGGGCGGAGCGGTCGCTTGCTGGCTCCGTCGCGATGCGCCGAGCGGGAGTCGTGCCCGTCTGCATACCTCAAAGCAGTCGGACGATCCGGTATAAGCCTTCGGCGATGGCAGGCGTTGCCTCGCTTTCGAGTGTGTCAACTCACGGCACAGATTGTGAGAGTCGAGAGCGTCCGAAGCGAGAAATGTGAGGAGGTAATCGAAGAACGGGATGAAGGAGGAGCGAAGAACTGGGTTGGGAGAAGCGAAAACAAAACGAAGAGCCGCTGGGAACCGATTCGAACCCGAGCCGGTCGACGACTTAGAAGTAGTCGACTTAGAAGTAGTCGACTTAGAAGTAGTCGATCGACGACGGCAGTTCCAGCTTCATCCCCTTGCGCTCGCGGATCTCCATGATCTTCTCGCGCTGGAGGTTGTCGACGAGCACGCGGAAGCCCGCGTTCTCGGTGTTCCACGAGGCGCGTCCCTCTGTGGCAGAGCGGATGTCGGAGGAGAAGCCGATCATCTCCTCGACTGGCGCGATTCCCTCGACGACCATGAGGTCGCCCTCCTGGTACATGTCGTCGACGCGGCCGCGGCGTCCCTGAATCTCGCCGGAGGCGGCACCCATGTGTTCGGAGGGAACGTCGATGCGGACGTCCTGGATCGGCTCCAACAAGCGGACCTCGCCGTCGATCAGCGCGCGGTGAACCGCGTCGCGAACCGCGGGAATGACCTGCGCGGGCCCGCGGTGGATCGTGTCCTCGTGGAGCTTCGCGTCGTGCAGACGGAACAGCGACCCCTGAACCGGCTCGGCTGCGAGCGGTCCGTCGTCGAGGGCCTCCTGAAGCCCTTCGAGGACGAGTTCCATCGTCTCGTTGAGGTGCTGGATCCCCTTCGTGTCGTCGATGAGGATGTTCGTCCGGTGGATGTCCTCCACGTTCTGGGAGGTGTCCTTGTCCATGCCGGCCTCCTGAAGGGCCTCGCGGCGCTCCAGTTCGGGCATGTCCATGGAAACCTCGCCGAGCTGGATGGCGTCGACGATCTCCTGAGCCATCGGCTCGACGGTGATGTAGAACTTGTTGTGACGGTTCGGCGACTGTCCCTCGACCTCGCGGGACGCCTCCTGGGGCTGTTCGCGGAAGACGACGATCGGTTCGCCGGTGATGACCGGGATGCCCTGGTTGTCCCGGATCCGCTGGGTGATCACTTCGAGGTGGAGCTCCCCCTGCCCGCTGATGAGGTGCTCGCCCGTGTCTTCGTTGATCTCGATCTGGATCGTCGGGTCTTCCTTGGCGACCTGCTGAAGCGTCTCGATGAGCTTCGGCAGGTCGTCCATGTTCTGGGCCTCGACGGACTTCGTGATGACCGGCTCGGAGATGTGCTCGATCGACTCGAACGGCGTCATCTCCACGGAGGAGACCGTGGAGCCGGCGATGGCATCGCGCAGCCCGGTGACGGAGGCGATGTTACCGGCCGGGACGTGCTCCACCTCCTCGCGCTCGGACCCCATGAAGAGACCGACGCTCTGGATACGGTTCTTGCCGGCGGTGCCGGAGACGTACAGCTCCTGGCCCTTCTCCAGCGTGCCGGAGAAAACGCGGCCCGTCGCTATCTCGCCCGCGTGCGGGTCCATCGAGATGTCGGTGACCATGAAGACGACCTCGCCGTCCTCGTCGACCAGCTGCATCCCTTCGGCCAGCGTGGAGTCCGGGTCGCCGCGCCAGATGCGCGGGACGCGGCGGGGCTGTGCGTCGACCGGGTTCGGGAAGTGCTCACAGACCATGTCGAGCACAACGTCCGAAAGCGGCGTTCGCTCGTGAAGCTCGTCGCGCTTGTCGTTCTGTTCGAGCTCCATGATGTCGCCGAAGTCCATGCCGGTCCGCTGCATCGACGGCATCGAGACGCCCCACTTGTACAGCGCGGAGCCGAACCCGACCGTCCCGTCCTCGACGGAGACGGTCCAGTCCTCGGGGATGTCGTCCATGTTCTCGGCCATCCCGCGGATGAGTTCGTTGACGTCGGCGATGACGGACATCAGCCGTTCCTGCATCTCCTGGGGCCCCTCCTGAAGCTCGGAGATGAGCCGGTCGACCTTGTTGATGAACAGCGCCGGCTTCACGCCCTCGCGGAGCGCCTGCCGGAGCACCGTCTCCGTCTGGGGCATCGCGCCCTCGACGGCGTCGACGACCACCAGCGCGCCGTCGACTGCGCGCATCGCGCGGGTCACGTCGCCACCGAAGTCCACGTGGCCCGGCGTGTCGATGAGGTTGATGAGGTGGTTAGTGTCGTCGTACTCGTGAGTCATCGACACGTTCGCCGCGTCGATGGTGATGCCGCGCTCCTGTTCGTCCTCCTTCGTGTCCATCGCGAGCTGCTCGCCCGCGGTGTCCTGAGAGATCATGCCGGCACCGGCCAGCAGGTTGTCGGAGAGCGTCGTCTTGCCGTGATCGACGTGGGCGGCGATGGCGATGTTCCGGATGTGCTCCGGGTTGTCCATCAGCCGCTCGCACTCTTGAACGATCTTCTTGCGTCGGCCCATTATACCGGTTGATACCGATAGCAGGGTCAAAAGGGTAGTGTTTCGCCGCGAGCGTTTCGCGGTGAATCGCCCCCGATAGCCGCCGATTTCGTGCCTATCAATCCCACGATCGGGGCGCTCTCACGTACCACGATCGGCGGGGGAACGCAACGATCGGGGCGGGAACTTCGTCGCTGTCGAGACGAGAGATGCGCTGCTGTCGGAACGAATCTATCGGGACGAGGGAGTCGATGCGAGACGGGCGAGACGCGTCAGGCGGATTTAAGTGATCACTCGGAAACGTGAAAACATGAACGAGACGCTCTCCCGACTCGCCGACACCGGCGTCGTCGCGGTGTTGCGCGGGGTTGCAGCCGACCAGCTCATCGAGATCACGGAGGCGCTCCGCGAGGGCGGGGTCACCGCCGTCGAGATAACCGCGGACACGCCGGACGTCGCCGACCTCCTCGGCGAAGTCGCCGGCTCCTTCGGCGACGAGGTCGTCGTCGGCACCGGGACCGTCCTCGACAGCGAGACTGCCAGAACCACGCTGATGGCCGGGGCGGAGTTCGTCGTCTCCCCGAGCCTCCACGAGGACGTCATCGAGACGTGCAACCGCTACGGCGTCGTTACCGCGCCCGGCGTGATGACGCCGACCGAGGCGATCCGGGGCTACGAGGCCGGTGCCGACTTCGTGAAGGTGTTCCCCGCGAAGACGGTCGGGCCGGGGCACCTCGGCGCGATGAAGGGGCCGCTCGGCCAGATCCCGATGATGCCGACCGGCGGCGTCGGTCCCGACAACGCGGCCGACTACATCGACGCCGGCGCGTTCGCCGTCGGCGCGGGCGGTGCGCTCGTCGACTACGAGGCGGCCGCGCGCGGCGAGTACGAGGCGATCACCGAGACCGCCCGCGAGTTCACGCGGGTCGTCGAAGAGGCGCGCGACGACTGAGACGGCGGTTGTTTATAAATAATCGGCTCTGGTGAAGATCTCGTTGACAGACGTATTCCCGTCTGAAAAATCCTCGTCGCCGAAGAGCGCTACTTGATCGACTGCGGGAGTGGGTATATCAATTCGGAGGAGTGGTCGTTTATAAGTGAAAGAGTGGTGTTGCTGGCGGCTGTTTATAAGCGGTTGACGGTGGGGCAATCTCCTGTGTTTCTGGGACGATTGAATATCGTTGCTGGCGCGGTGAACACCTCCAAAGCCCCAGCCGCGAGGCGGGCGCACGTTCGCTGCGCGCTTCGGTCGCTCGCGTTGCTCGCTCCCTGCAGTGTCGCCTGCGCCCGCCTCGCGACTGCCCCGTTGAGTCCCACCCCACACAGCACCGCTCAGCACCGCAACCTCACGCCTCCCCAGCCTCGCCGCTTCGCGCCTTTAAAAGGCGCTCGCGGCGTCCCTCGCGGGCTCCTCGCGCCCGAGAGGGCGCTCGGAGGCGCGCCGACAGCACCGCTCAGTTATAAGCAATCGTCACTCCCGCACTTGTCCTTTTTAAATAACACGTCGCTGGCGGCGGTCTGCAATACCCACTCCCGCTATCGCTCACCGCTGTCCAGTACTGACCGAAACCGGGTCCAAACGCGTCTCTCGGTGAGGGGTTCAACGGAGCCAGAAAACGCCCGACGAACCCGATCCACTACATGAAGTCCGCGATGCCGGACTGCTTGTTGGTGTCGTCCTCGAAGATCGATTCGAGCGACTCCTCCAACACCTTCAGCCGCTGTTTCGTGTAGGGGCGACAGCCGAACCGGTCGGCGACTTCGATGGCCGTGTCGACGTACTTGTTCACCGACCCCTGGTGGACGGTGAGGTTCACCCGGCCGCCGCACTCCCTGCAGTCGCCCGACAGGGGCATCCGTCGGTACTTCTCGCCGCAGTCGAGACAGCGCGTCTCCTGTCGCGAAAAGGCGCGCAGATTCCCGATTATGTCCGGCAGGAAGTGGTACTCGATGACGCGCTCGGCCACGTCGGTCTCGTCGACCGCGCGGATCTTCCGAGCCAGCTCCAGTTGGGCGTCCATCTTCTCCATCATGTCGCCGAGCGTCTTGTACGCGGACAGATCCGGCCCCATCGCGATGTCCGTCGTGTCGTGGGTGTGGTCGAATCCGTGGTACTCCTCGTCCGTCCCGAGCGTGTCCTCGCCGAGCTGGATCCGGTCTTCCAGCTCCTCCGGGTCCGTCAGCTCCAGCGTCGCCTCGTAGAACTCGCGCGGGTACTCGCGCACGATGTCCATGTTGTGCGCCTCGTCGTCGATCTCGGAGGGGTCGAGCCGCGAGGACATCACGAGTGGCGCGTCCATGCGACCGCCGCGTTGATCGGGCAAGAATGTTTTCGAGAAGTTGAGAAGTCCGTCCATGAGGAGCATTACACAATCCTCGTCGCCATCACAGTTGCGACGCTTGGCGGCGTGAAAGTACGGATGAGCGTATCCGACGGCGGCCGAGGTGAATCCAACCACTCTCCCGACAGTTGCGGCGCTCGTGTGAGGAGCCATCCCGAAGACGAGTTCTCCGACGAGGTCGTCGCGCTCGTTCACCTCGTAGAAGCGCGGGAGGCCGTAGAACTGTTCTAAGAGGTCGTCGACGAAGTCCGCGGTCTTCAGCATGTGCTCGGCCGCGCCGTCCGAGAGGACGATGTCCTGCACCCGAAGCTCCACGAGCTGGTCGTCGTGGCGTAACGGCTCGCCGTCGATGTCGGTCTCGTAGCCGATCTCCCGGAGGTGGTCGGCGGTGACGTCGAGCTCCTCGGGCCGGACCGACGTGACGGGGAGGTCGGTCATGTCGTATCTGACGGTGCCGTCTTTGAACGAGGTGACGCCGTTCTTCGCGCGCAGGACGCCCTTCTCGATCGGTTCGGGCGTCTTGTTCCGCGAGGTGAGCCCCTGGACCCCTTTGAGGATCTCGAAGGACGCCTCGCGCTCGCCGACGCTCTCCAGCGCGGAGCGGTACGCGTCGTTGAGGTCGACCTCCCGGTACGCCGCCGCCGTGACCTCCCACTCGCAGCGCGGACACTCGACGCGGCCGGCCTCGTCGGGCTCGCAGACGGTGCCGCAGCCGCCGCACTCGTAGTGCGGCTCGGTATGCGCCTCGCAGTCCGGGCAGCTGGCCTCGTACGTGTGCTCGTCGCAGTCCGGACAGACTCGTTCGGAGACTTCCACCTCCAGGCGGCCGCGACGACCCTGATCGTCCATGACGCTCGCGGCCTCCGCCACGTCGCGCTGGGGGCCGCCCGCCTCATTGATCGGGAAGAGGGTGTGAACCGCGGGTGAGAGGTCGCGGCTCTCGGACTTCTCGGGGCGACCCATCCGGTTTCCGATCCGAGTCGGGGCGCGCTCGCGGATCTCGAAGGGCGCGACCTCGTTGACGGCCTTCACGGCGTTCTCGCCGTCGTTCCACTCGCGGGCCGCCTCCGAGAGGTCGCCCGCATCCCACGTCCTTCGGAGGCCGTCGTCGACCCCGAGCGACCGCGCCAGCGGACGCCACGTGGGGATCCGAAGCGCGTCCGGCGTCGCGGCGTGTTCGACGAGGAGCGACTCCAGCGCCGACCGGATCGTCTCCGTGCGCTCGACGGCGAGGACCCCCTCGACCACGTCGCCGTCGACGACCGCGTCCGCGAGCGCCTCGAACGCCGCGACCGACACGTCGTGCCAGAGGTAGGTGTACTCGGGATGGAGCGGGCAGTCGTACTCGCGCGCCCACGCGAACGCCTCGTCGACGTCGGGGTGTTCGAGGTCGACGTGCGGATCGTCCCGCATCGCCTGCACGTCTGCGCCGGCCGCTTCGAACTCTTTGACCCACCACTCGTACACGTACGACGCGGGCGCGAGCGGGTGGTTGTTCTCGACGAACTCGCCGTAGTTGACGAGGTACTCGCCGAGGTCGAGCACCTTCTCGACGCCGTTGCGCACGGCCTTGGCCTCCTCCGGATCGTCGATCCGACGGACCTCGCCGTTCGCGAGCCGCACCGTCGGCCCCTCGATGGAGTCGACGGGGACGACCCCGTGTGCCTTCCCCGGTCGCTCCGTCTTGATCTGGGTGCCGGCGGCGAGGAAGTCGTCGACGAGGTGCATCGTCGCCGGATGGACGCCGCCGGTCGCGAACCCGTGGTTGCGCGCGCGACCGTACCGAAGACGGAACCCGCCCGCCTCGCTCGGGTGGGTGAAGACCGGCCGTCCCGCGATCAGGTCCCGGAGGAACTTCTGAGAGGGCTTCGCGCGGAGGGGCCCCACGGACGTGCCGCCGGCAGCGCCGTCGCCGTCCGTCCCCTCATCGCCATCCGCCGTCCCGTCGCCCCCCGTCCCTTCGTCGCCGTCTCCCGCCGTCTGCCCGTCGCCCGCATCGCCGGCCCCGTCGACATCGTCCGCGTCCGCCCCGTCGCCGGCCCCGTCCTTCCCGATCGTCCCGTCGATCAGGTCCTGAAGCCACGGCCAGTCGACCTCGTCGAGGTCGCGGGTGTAGCGCTGGATCTTCGGGGCCTTGAGCGCGATCCCCTCGGCGGCGACGAGACACATTCCGCCGCGCGCGGAGTTGGTGTCGACGCGTTCGAGGTCGCGAAAGCCGGACACCTCCTCGTCGCTCGTCGCCTCCCCGTCGAGCATGATGGGGATGTGCTTGGCGATGAACTTCGACTCCTTGTCCTTCGGGGTGTACTGGAGCCCGGTCTCCGTGTCGTAGAGGGCGATCTCCTCGGCGTAACGCTCGACCTCCACGTCGCGCGGCTTGTACTCGTCGATGCCGAGAAGCGATCGGGCGTAGTCGGCGACGAGCACGGACAGCGCCTGCGCGGTTCCGCCCGCCGAGCGGATCGGACCGGCGTAGTAGACGTTGACGAACTCGGTGCCGTCGTCGTTCTCCAGCAGTTCGACGCGATCGATCCCCTCGATCGGCGCGGCGACGACCCCCTCGGTAAGCAGGGCGACCGCGGTTCGGACCGCCCCCTCGATTTTGCCCGCACGGGAGTCGTAATCGCCGACGGTCCCTTCGACGAAGTCGGTGACGAGCTCCAACGCTGCCTCCTCGCGGGACATCTCGCCCTCCAGTTCGCGGACGCGCTCCGCGACCCCGTCGATCCCGAGGATGTTCTCGACGCGGTCGGCCATGTCGCGCGCGATCGGAATCTCGATCTCCGGCTTCGGATCGTGGCCCTGCCGCTTCGCGGTCTCGGCGACCTCCCACGCCTCGTCGAGCCGGTCCTCTATCCGGGCGAAGTAGCTCTCGTCGTCCGGCCTCATCGCCGTCGACGTCGACTCAGAGCCATAAGTCGAGGTCGGTCGTCGGATCGTGTTCGCGCTCCAGCGGCTCGTCGAACGCGCGGAGGTGGCACTCCCCCGCCCAGACGGTCGCGGAGTCGATGTGTCCCGCGAGCGCCTGCCCGCTCGGCCGCGATAACACGGCGTGGGTGTGCGCGAACACCTCGCCGTCGAGCAACGAGACGTTCCCGACGCAGGCCGCGACCTCCAGCGGCTCGTCGAAGGTTACAGACTGATACTCGGTGTCGTCCTGGTCGTAGAACCAGACGTCCGCGTCCTGTACGGCACCGAGCGCCGTGAACCAGCCCGCCTCGACGTCCTCCGCCCTGGCGATGTCATCGATCTCCTCGCGCCAGTCGGCCCCCGTCTCGAACCGCGCGACGTACTCCGCCGTCGTCTCGACTTCCCGATGGTGCATAGGAACCGCCAACGGCCGCGGGGGGCAAAAAGCCTTCAGTCGCGGCGCGAGCGGCCGGCGGGATGAAATTGATATAGCGATATAGAATTTAATCCAGGCGCGCGACGTCACAAGTGAGATACACAGAACCAACCGCTACGGGGCTGAGAAGCGAGAAAACAGAAAGAACAGCGGAGAAGTCGGCCGCTGCGAGCTCAGAACGGTGCCTGCGGTCCTTCGTCGTCGCCGTCGTCGGTCGTCTCGCCGGGGAATGAGGGAGACATGCCCCCGCTGCTGGTGCCGCCGAGGTCGCCGTCCGCGCCCGCTCCCATACCCGTGTCGGCGTGGACCGTCTCGATTTCTGGGATTTCCTTAACCATCCGGGACTTGATCGCCTGGATCGTCATCGGAGAGATACCGCAGCCGGAGCAGGCACCGCCGAGCTGGACCGTGACTTCACCGTTCTCGCGATCGAGGTGGCTGATGGCGGCACTCCCGCCGTGCATCTGGATCTGCGGGAAGTTGCGCCGCAGGAAGTTCGTGATCCGCTCGCGGAGGTCGTTGTCCGCGTCAGTCGTATCCGTGCTCATGCGCGAGAGTTGGCGTTCGGCCGGCTTATGCCTTTGGTTCGCCCGAATGAGGGCCGTTCGATCGTCGGAGACGCGCGTCGGATTCGACCGACGGCAACGAGGTTACTCCGGTGGATCGACCTGTAGGGTTCGGTAGAGTTCCGATTCGATCCGCTCGACGTACTCGGACAGCGTCTCCTCGAACGTCTCGTCGTCGACGGCGACGCCTCGGAGGCGATCGCGGGGGTTCTCGGGGAGTTCGACGCGGAACTCGCCGTCATCGTAGAACGGCTCCGATTCGTTGAGCACCGTCTGGTCGATCCCGTGGATGAGCTGGGAGTCGTGGTGCTCGTTCATGTGGTTGAACGCGTTCTTATACGCCCGCTGGAGCTCCTTGAAGTAGTGGGCGTACTTGTCCTCGAACTTCTCGGGGTCGAACTCGTCGGCCATATCCGATCGGACGGCGCGGCCGGGAAAAAGGCGGTCGATCGATGCCGACACGACCGAAAACGGCTGCCGAAACGGTCGTATCCGCGGATCGAGTAGGGATCCCCCGGAGAAGTGTATAAATATTATATCGCTATATTAAATTGGTATTCGGCTGCCGACTCCAAGTTCGAATTTCGGAGAGCCACTTCGAGGGGGCCCCACGAGACACTTCACACGCTGAGGGGCGGTATGCACCGACGGACTCCCCTCGCTGGCCTGTCAGCCGCGCTCGTCGAGTTCGACGCGACGCCGGTCTCTATCGAGCCGACGGGCGGTGCGACGAGCGAATCGGACGGAACTACCGCGACCGCCGAACGGGGGTGGCCGGAGAGCGGCTATTCGCTGTTCGGGAATCGGAGCAAATTATAAGCGCAATAACTGTCAACGTCGAGATATGGCGTATCAGTGATGATTCGCGGGGATGGCCGAAGCGGATCGTGCGGTGTCGGATCAATGGTGAAAGAGAGAAAACGAGGCCGTAAGGATGTTCACGTGCGACACACACCCATCACACAGTACGAGGCGTGACGGGCGATCACACAATACGTGGCGCGACGGGCGAATCAACACGACCGGATCGGATCGCAGTTCAGCAGGGGTGATCGGGGTATGACGCTCATCGACACGCTGCTCGGCAGCGGCATCTTTGTCCTGTTCCTCGCGGTCCTGATCGGGATGGGGTTCGGCCGGATCGACTTCGGCCGCGGAATCAAGTTCGGTGTCGCCGGACCGCTGTTCGCCGGACTGGTGCTCGGTCACCTCGGGCTTACGGTTCCGAACTCGTACTCGGGGTTGACCCTCGCGTTGTTCGTCGCGGCGGTCGGACTGATCGCGGCCCACGAGATCGAGGGGACGGTCAAAACCTACGGCCTCAACTTCATCGGTATCTCTGTCCTGATGCCCACGATCGGCGTCGCGCTCACCTACGTCTGGGTGACGGTCGTGTTCGCGGACGCGTCGACGGGGTTGATGATGGGGTCGTTCTCCGGAGCGCTGACGAGTAGTCCGGGGCTCGGGTCGGCGATCGAAGCCCTCCCCGAAGCGGCCGCACAGCAGTATCAGATCGGCCACTCGGTGGGCTACGTCGTCGGCGTCCTCGTCATCGTGATGTTCCAGCAGCTCTACCCCGTGGTTACCGGGATGGATATCGACGCCGAAAAACGGCGATTCTCCGAGAAGGTGAGCGAGGTCGTCGACGAGGAAGGCCCCGGTGTCGAGGAGGTCACGTTCAGCGTGATCGGGTTCGCCCTCGTCTTGGTTGTGGGATCCGTTCTGGGGAGCATTCCGATACCACTCGGTCCAATCGGGCTGATAACCCTCGGCACCACCGGCGGCGTTCTCATCGCCGCGCTCGTGCTCGGATATCTCGGCAGGGTCGGTCCGATCACCGTGCGGATGGAGACGGGGATCCTCTCGGAGATACGGGCGTTCACGCTCGCGATGTTCCTCGCGGTGACCGGCATCGACGCCGGCGCGGGACTGATCGAGACCATCTCGGAGTACGGCCTCCAGATCGTGGTTGCCTCCGGGCTCAACAGCATCATCGCGATCCTCGGCGGGCTGGTGGTCACCAGATTCATCTGGGAGATGGACTGGATCCACGCGGCCGGCGGGATCGTCGGCGGACACACCGACACGAAGGGGCTCGCCGCGGCCATCGACGCCACCGACTCCGACGAGATTGCCGCCGGCTACGGGAACACCTATCCGTTCGCCCTCCTCGCGATGGTCATTTACGCCAAGCTGCTGGTCGCGGTCGTCCCGCTGTGACGTGCTGACACACCGAGCGACGCCGAGCGTCGAGTGCAATCGGTCGGAGCGGCCTATTGACCTCCTCCCCCCGACCGCGGAGGAATCACGCCCCCGCCTCCAACCGCTGGTAGCGTTCCCGGAATCGAGACAGACAGGACGAACAACAGAAGTGATACACCTCGCCGTCGATCCTGGTCGTCTCGCCCTCGCTGTCGACGGTGTTGGAACACTCCGCGCATGTCAGCGCGAACTCCACGCCCTCGATAGAAGGCGTCCACTCGAACTCGTCGACCAGCGTGACGGCGTAGTCGTCAACCGCCACGCCGTCGAACAATCCCCGCACCCATTCTCGGACGTTCAGTCCCTCCACACGGGCGTACACTCGGAGATCGCCCTCGGCCGTGACGAAGACGTGCTCGATCGCGTCGGCGTCGCGGGCGCGCTCGCGAGCCGCCTCGAGCGCGTCCGATCCGTCGGCCGACTCGGCACCGACCGGCAGTTCCACGTCTATCAACACGGGAACGCCCGCGCGCAGTTTCGTCCGGTCGACGTCGACCGTGAATCCCTCGATAATGCCCGATTCCTTCAGCCGCGTGATGCGGTCGGAGACCGCCGGCCCCGACAGCCCCACGCGCTCGCCGATCTCGCTGAACGGGCGTCGGGCGTCCGCGGCCAGTAGCGACAGGATCTCGAGGTCAGTCTCGTCCAGGTCGCGCATACGCGGTGATACGACCGCGACGCACAAGACACTTACCCGAATTTACTTTGGATTCGAAAGCCGATCGGGCCTTTGAATATCGTTGTCGAATAGAAAAGCGAGAAAATCCTCCCGTCCCCCAGGTACGTCCACCGTGATCCGAACCGTCACCGTCGAGGGGATGTCGCGGGAGCGCTGCGAACGGTGCGTCGCGGAGGCGCTGGAGGGCGTCGCCGGGGTCGAACGCGCGACCGCTGACCGCGAGAGCGCGTCCGCGACCGACGAGGGCGACGCCGACCGGACGCACTCGTCGCGGCGGTGGTCGGGGCGGGTTACGACGCGTCCGCATAAGGGAACGACGGTCGATCCGCCGCATGAACTCTGCCGTCTTCTACCGATTCAGCGTGTGGATCGCCTGCCCGCGGGCGTTCTCCGCGGCCTCCATCACCGCCTCCGCGAGCGTCGGATGCGTGTGCACCGTCGCGGCAACGTCTTCGAGCGTCGCGCCCATCTCGACCGCGAGCGCGATCTCGGCGATAAGCTCCGAAGCCTCGGGCCCGACGATCTGTCCGCCGAGCACGAACTCCGTCTCCTCGTCGGCGACGATCCGGACGAACCCCTCGGTGTGACCCGTGGTCATCGCGCGCCCCGAAGCGTTAAAGGGCATCTCGCCGACGACCGGGTCGAATCCGTCCGCCTCGGCCTCCCCCTCTGTCATCCCCACCGTCCCGATCTCCGGGTCGGTGAAGACAGCCGCGGGGATCGCTCGCTGGTCCATCGCGGCCGGCTCCCCCGCGATCACCTCGGCCGCGACGATCCCCTCTTTCGAGGCCGCGTGCGCGAGCATCGGCTCGCCGGCCACGTCGCCGACGGCGTGGACGTGCTCGACCGCGGTCCGCGTCCGGTCGTCCGTCTCGATGAACCCGCGGTCGTCCGTCTCGATCCCGGCGTTCTCCAGGTCGAGCCCGTCCGTGACCGGCCGACGGCCGACGGCGACGAGGATCTTGTCGACGCCGTATGTTGACTCCTCGCCCGCCTCCGTCTCGGCGTGGAGGAGGTAGCCGCCGTCGCCGCCCTCCGACCAGCCGCTCGCGCCTTCGCCGAAGCGGAACTCGACGCCGAGCTCCTCGGCGCGCTTGCGGACGATCCGCTTCACGTCGTCCTCGTAGGGATCGAGGATGTCGTCGAGCATCTCGACGACCGTCACGTCCGCGCCGAGCTTCGCGTACGTCGTGGCCAGCTCCATGCCGATGTACCCGCCGCCGACGATCCCCAGCCGGTCCGGGACGACGTCGGCGTCGAGCGCGTCCGCGGAGGTCCAGACGTGCTCGGCCTCGAACTCGAGGCCGGGGATCTGGATCGGGCGCGAGCCCGTCGCGACGATCGCGTGCTCGAACTCGATTGACTCCGACCCCTGACCCTCGCCGCCGTGGGCGACGCGGACGGTGTGCTCGTCGACGAACGACGCGGTCCCCTCGACGAGGTTGACCCCGTTCGCCTTACAGAGCTTCTCGACGCCGCCGGTGAGTCGGTCGACGACACCGTCTTTCCACTCGACCATCTTGCCCAGGTCGACGGCGGGGTCGGCGTGGACGCCCATGAACTCCGCGTTGCCGGCCTCGTGGGCGAGTCCGCTCCCCGTGATGAGCGCCTTGGAGGGGATACAGCCGCGGTTTAAGCAGACGCCACCGTAGGCGTCCTTCTCGACGAGCGTCGTGTCGAGCCCCTCCTGTGCGGCGCGGATGGCGGCGACGTAGCCGCCCGGTCCCGCGCCGATGACCAGTACCTCCGTCCCGGTTGCGATGTCTCCGACGACCATTATTGAGTCAACAGCAGCAGCGGGTTTTCAAGGTGTTCCATGACGGTGTTCGCGAACTCGGCCGCGACCGCGCCGTCGACGACGCGGTGATCGATCGACAGCGACAGCGGGAGCGTCGGTGCCGCGACGACCTCGCCGTCGCGGACGACCGGCCGCTCCTCGATGGCCCCCAGCCCGAGGATCGCGGTCTCGGGGTAGTTGATGATCGGCGTGGCGTACTCCCCGCCGATGGCACCGAAGTTGGTGATCGTGAACGTCCCGCCCTTCATTTCCGCGGGCTTGATCTTCCGGTCCCGGGCGCGAGCCGCGAGGTTTCGTACCTCCGCGGCCAATTCGAAGAGCCCCTTCTCGTCGACGTTCTCGACGACTGGGACCATCAGGCCGGCGTCGGTCGCGACCGCGATCCCGAGGTTGTAGCTTCCCTTCAGGACGATCTCCTCCTCCTCCTCGCGGAGCTCGCTGTTGAGGTACGGATACTGCTTCAGTCCGGCGACGATCGCCTTCATCACGAACGGCATGTAAGTGAGCGAAACCCCCCTCTCCTCCGCCGTCGGCTTCAGCTCCTCGCGCGCCTCGACCAGGGAGTCGACCTCGGCGGTGTCGTGGTGGGTGACGTGCGGCGCGGTGAACTTCGACCGCTCCATCTGCTTGCCGATCGTGCGCCGAACGCCGCGATAGGGAACGGTCTCATCGCCTGCGCGGGGCGTGCTCGCCTCCACCGCACCGGTGGCGTCGACCGCGTCGTCGTCAGCGCCGCCGGCCGCGTCGTCGTCAGCGCCGCCGGCTGCGTCGTCGTCAGCGCCGCCGGCCGCGTCGCCGTCAGCGCCGTCCTCACCGGCGACGGCCGACTCCATCGCGTCCGCGTACGCCCGCACGTGCTCGCCCGTCACGAACGCCTCGCCGTCACGGGATTCGTCGGTCGGCACGTCGTCGATGTCGACGCCGCGGTCGCGGGCGGCCCTCCGAGTCGCGGGGGTCGCGAGCGTGGTGTCGCGGCCGGCCGGATCGACGGCCGCGGACGCGGATGCACCGGGGACCGGCGACGCCGGATCCGCGGCGGTACCGTCCGATCCGCGCTTGCTCACGGCCGACGTCCGGTTGCCGGATCCGACGTCCGTCGGCGCGGGTTTCGGCTCGGGCGCGTCCGCGGATCCCGCTCCCGCATCGTCGGTACCGCCGACGGAGTCGGCGTCCCCCTCGGCGTGCGCCCGGACGTCGGCCTCGTCGACCCGACCGCCGGGACCGCTCCCGTCGACCGCGGCGATATCGACGCCGAGCTCTCGGGCGAGTCGGCGGGCCGAGGGCGGTGCGAACGTCCGACCAGCGGGCGCGTCGGACTCGTCGGCGGGCCCATCACCGCTCGGATCCGGTTTTGTCTCCGAGCCGGCGGCCGCGGTCTCGGTCGGTACGCCGCTCTCGTCGACCGCCTCGTCCGTGTCGCTCTCGCCATCGCCCGTGGCGCTCTCGCCATCGCCCGTGGCGCTCTCGCCATCGTCGACGCGGAACGAGATGATCACGTCGCCGACGGGGACGACGTCCCCTTCCGCGACGAACAGCTCCTCAACGACGCCGTCGTAGCGGGACGGAACCTCGACGAGCGCCTTGTCGGTCTCGACCTCCGCGACCGGCTGATCCTCCTCGACGCGGTCACCGGGCTGGACCAGCCACGTGACCAACTCGCCCTCCGCGACTCCCTCACCGACGTCGGGCAGTCTGAACTCTTCGACGGTCATGTATCGGCCTCTTCGACGGTCATGGGACCAGTTTCCTCGGGAGCCATCTTAAAACTCGACCGCCTCCAGGATCCCGTCCTCGATTCGCGCCGCGGTCGGGAGGTAGTAGTCCTCCAGCGCGTACAGCGGGTAGGGAACGTCGAAGCCGGTCACCCGCTTCACGGGGGCCTCCTGGTACAACAGCGACTCCTCCTGGACGATCGCCGTGATCTCCCCCGCGAGCCCGCCGGTCTTCGGTGCCTCGTGGACGACGACGGCGCGGCCGGTGCGCTCGAACGCCTCGATTATCGCCTCGCGGTCCAACGGAGAGACCGTGCGGAGGTCGACGACCTCGCATTCGATCCCCTCCTCGGCGAGGCGATCGGCCGCTTCGAGCGTCGGGCGCGTCATCGCGCCGTAGGTGAACACCGCCACGTCGTCGCCCTCGCGACGCGTGGCGGCCTCGCCGATCGGGACCGTGTACGGGTCCTGCGGAACCTCCTCGCGGAACGCCCGGTAGATGAGCTTCGGTTCGAGGAATATCACGGGGTCGGGGTCGCGGATCGACGCCGCGAGCAGCCCCTTCGCGTCGTGGGGCGTCGAGGGCATGACGACCTTCAGTCCGGCCTCGTGCGCGTAGAACGCCTCCTTCGACTCGGAGTGGTGCTCCGGCGCGCGGATGCCGCCGCCGTAGGGGGCCCTGAGCGTCATCGGCAGGGTGAACCGGCCCCGACTACGCGCCCGGAATCGGGCCATGTGCGAGACGATCTGGTCGAAGCCGGGGTACATGAACCCGGAGAACTGGATCTCCGGGACCGGCTTCAGCCCCATCGCGGCCATGCCGACCGCCGCGCCGACGATCCCCGACTCCGCTAAGGGAGTGTCGACGACGCGGTCGCCGCCGAACTCGTCGAACAGACCCTCCGTCGCCCGGAAGACGCCGCCGTTCTTCCCGACGTCCTGGCCCAACACGAGGACGTCGTCGTCCTCGCGCATCTCGGCGTACAATCCGTCCCGCACCGCCTGCACTAGGGTGAGATTCTGTGTCTCGCTCATGTCACTCCTCCGTGAACGCCGCGTCGCCACGCGCCTCGCGGAGCGCGGCGAGTTCCTCGTACTGCCGCTCCAACTCGGACGGGAGGTCCGCGTACGCGTGCTCGAACAGCGCCTTCGGTTCCGGTCGCGCCTCCGACTCCGCCGCCTCGATGGCGGCGGCGACTCGTTCCTCGACCGAGGCCTCGATCTCGGCGACGCTATCGTCGTCGAGAATCCCCTCCGAGCGGAGGTACGCCCCCAGTCGCGGGATCGGGTCCTTCGCCTTCCAGCGCTCGACCTCGTCGTCGTCGCGGTAGACCGTGGGGTCGTCGGCGGTCGTGTGCGCGCCGAACCGGTACTGGATCGCCTCGATCAGCGTCGGTCGCGGTCGATCGGCGTCCGGGTCGCGCGCCTTCTCGACGGCAGACTTCGTCACCCGGTAGACGGCGAGCGGGTCCATGCCGTCGACCTGGGTCCCGTCAATGCCGTACGCCTCCGCCTTCTGTGCCAGCGTCGCGCTCCGGGTCTGGCGCTCGCGCGGTACGGAGATGGCCCATTGGTTGTTGTTACAGAAGAAGACGGTGGGGGTGTCGAACACGCCGGCGAAGTTGATCCCCTCGTGGAAGTCGCCCTCGCTGGTCGCGCCGTCGCCGAAGTAACAGAGGAAGGCGTCGTCGTCACCGCGGAGCGTCGAGGCCCACGCCGCGCCGGTGGCGTGGGGTATCTGCGAGGCGATGGGAACGGCGACGGGGAAGACGTTGACGCCCTCGGGAGCCTTATTCCCGTCCTCGTGGCCCATCCAGTAGAGGAGCGTCTGTTTCAGCGGGAGACCGCGAACGAGCGCGGCACCGTGTTCGCGGTAGGAGGGGACGATCCAGTCGTCCTCCGCGAGCGCCGACGCGGATCCGATCTGAGCCCCCTCCTGGCCGGACAGCGGCGGGTACGTCCCCATCCTGCCCTGCCGCTGGAGACTCACCGCCCGGCCGTCGAAGTGACGGGCGAGCCGCATGTGCCGGTACATGTCGACGAGTTCCTCGTCGCCGAGGTCGGGAACGTCGCCGACGACCTCGCCGTCCTCGTCGAGCACGCGGACCGGATCGTCGTACGCTCTGTCGAACACGCTCACGGTCAGACCCACCTGTGCATACACCAAATGTTCTCCGCCCGGGTAATATTGTTTTCGTAAATAATGTAGTATAGTCAAAAATCCGCGAGAGCGCTGAGGAACTGTCCACCAGATCCGGAGAGAACCAGACGTTTTTGAACAAACAAGACCAGGCACGGCAATATTTTCGGCGACATCGGCGGTTCCTCGGAAAGTAACGAACAAACAGGAACGTTTCGGTGCGCATCTCATCTGTCCGACCGATCGAACTCCTCGGAGGCTTCGAACCGATCGACGGAGCCGAACTAGTCGAACCAGTCGAACCAGTCGAAGGAGCCGAACTCCCCGAGGCCGTACCGATCGGGGGCGGTAGGTCGCGGTCGGCGGCGGTAGGTCGCGGTCGGCGGCGACAGTCGCTACACGCTGTCGGGACACCGGGCGGGGAGCGGCGGTCGCCTCGGGACGGCTCCCGGCGACCGAATCACCCGAGTCGGAAGGAGGGTTCGTCGGGCTCGCCGTCGAGGTCCTCCAGCTGGATCACGTCTTCGTCGTCCCCCTCCAGCTGCTCGCGGAGGTAGTTGACGTAGCGCTTGTGTTCTTCTAGCTGCTCACGGAGGTGGTCGGCTTCGAGCTCCAGTCGCTCGTGTTCACGGACGAAGCTCTTCGGAACCTCGATCTTCGGCGGGAACGTTTCCCCGCTCTCACCCATGCTCTCCAGTTCGCCCTCCGGGACGACCCGGACCTGTCCGTCGTGGGCAACGAGCGTGTCCACGTAGTCCCGGAAGACCGCCGACAGCGAGATGTCCCGCTCCTCGGCGATGTCGCGGAGGGTCTCGAACGCGTCTTCGTTGACGCGGAACGAGATCGTCTTGTTCTTGTTGCCCATTACCGGGTAGATCCTCACGGAAATCACTTAAGCATTTGTCAGACGTTCGCAAGACCGAAACGCGAGATCTGCAGTGAGAACGAAAACGGGATCCGTGAGAACATTCGAAGCCCGTTCGAATGTTGGTTCGAGACGACCGCGTCAGGGTTCCGGCGTTCCGGTCGGATCGTCGGGCGCGGCCTCACCGCTCGCTGGGTCGTCGCCGGCGAGCTCGTCACCGTCGCCCTCGTCGAGGTCTTCGAGCGCCGAGAGCGCCGCGGCCTTGTACGTCTGGGGGTCCAGGTCGTACTCCTCGCGGGCCATCCGCGCGTACTCATTCCCCTCGTCGTCGAAGGCGGCGACGCGTTCGATGGTCCGGCGGGCCGTCTCCGCGACCCAGCGGTCGCGGGTGTCGGCGTCGACCTCGGTGATCGACTCGGGGCGGACCGAGACGCGGACCGTGCCGTCGTCGGTCTCGTACGTCCGGGGTTTCCCCACGACAGCGACGTAGGCGGGCGGCTCCAGGTCGCGGAGCTTGGACGCGGCCTCGGGCTGGTACTGGCCGGCGTACACGAAGAATGTGCCCGTCGGGTCGACGATTCGGCCGCGCCAGTACTCGGACTCGTCACCGACGTCCTCCTTCTCGGTGAGGGTGCCGACGAAGAACACGCGGTTCGAGGACTCGCCCGTCGGAAGCAGCGCGTAGACGGGGGCCCGCTCGTCGTCGGACTCGGTGAACGTGAAGCCGGCGTCGTTGAACTCGCTCGCGAAGACGCGCCGGGCGACCTCTCGGGTGGGTGCTGACTGGCTCATTTAAATCGACCTCGCTTCGATCAGCGCGCTTTCAACGTCGACGGCACCTGGATTCTCCATCTCGTCGACCAGGACGTACCGACCGAATGTGGGCCCGGTGACGCGGTAGTACCGCCCGAGCACGTCGTCGGCCATCTCCTCGGCGACGACGGTCGTGTCGAGCGCGTCCATCGCCATGTCCTTGGCCTCCTCGAGACCCATGCCGGTGAGGTCCTCGGTGGCCTCGCGGTCGAAGATGACCTCGGTAACGGTCTCGCCGTCGTCGAGGACGCCCTTGATACGGAGGTCGAATTCGCCCTCGACCTGTCCGTGCTCGGAGCACCGGCCGTTCTGGAGGACGCGGGTGCAGTCCTCCTCAGGACAGCGCTTGATCAGCCCGGAACCGGACTGGATATCCACGAGGGCACCCTCGACGGTGTCGGCGTTGTCGCCGACCTCGATCTCCTCGTCGATTTCGGTGATACCGGTCGTCCGGTTGAGCTTCACCGAGTAGCTGCCCTCGTACTCGTCCGTGACGACGTTCGAGAGCTCGTAGCGCGCGCCCTCCTCCAGTTCGGGGAGGTCGGAGGTCTCGAACGAGACGAACTTGATCGTGCCGGACTCGTCGCCGACGAGGCCGACCTGAGAGATCGAGTCGCTGCGGGGCTCCCAGAGGTCGACCAGCTTGACCCGTAAGTCGACCCACTGCTCGTCCTCGTCGATGTCGTTCACGAGGACCGACTCGCTGCCGCCGCGGCCGAGTTCGTCGCGCTCCATGCCGGCGTCTTCGAGGTAGCTGTTGGTGACGCTCCGGCGCGCCTCGTCGAGCGGGACGCGGTACTCGTTGACGAGCGTTTCCAGCCGCTCTTCGACGTCGTCGGCGTCCACGCTCAGGTGGTCCGAGAACTGTTCCGCTATCGCTTCCGCTTCCTGTCGCAATTCGCTCATGGGGTGTCTCCGCCTCCGGTCGTGTTTCAATGGGAGGCGTACGACGGTTGGGTCCTCACCGTATTAAAAATCCCGCAAGCGAAGTGAAAGTGGATATTTTCTCCGCAGACGGCTCCTCTCCGGGAGGATTCGCGATCTGGACGGAGCACCGACGCGTCGCTACGGAGGGGTTTCGTCTGACGCACGTCAGCCAGACGCGGGCTTCGTTTCGAGTGGAACGGTACCACGGTTCGGGTTCTCAGGACCCGCCCGCGTCGATCGAACGGTCCTGGCACCGCCGTCGGCAACGGACCTATATCCGGAGCGCCGAAACGGACGGTATGGACGACCATCTCGAACGCGTCATCCGCCAACAACTCAGAAAGGCGGGAAAGCGATTCGAGGAGGCCAAGCGGGCGTACGCCGAGGGAAAAGAGGATCACCACGGTGACGGGGCGGGGGCCGGGCGGTTCGACCTCCCGACCGACGAGAAGGGTCGGGGCAGGATCGTCTGTCGGCGACACGCGGAGCGACGTGCGGTGTCGATCGATCTCGAGGGGCGGCCGTCGTGTTTCGAGGACGGACATCCAGACTGCGAGGGCTGTGCTGAGGACGTGCGGGAGGGGTTCGTCGAGACGTGGTGATCGAGACGGTGACGGAGTGATCGAGACGGTGACGAAGTGATCGAGACGGTGACGGAGTGATCGAGACGGTGACGGAGTGATCGAGACGGTGACGGAGTGATCGAGACGGTGACGGAGTGATCGAGACGGTGACGTGGTGATCGAGACGGTGACGTGGTGATCGAGACGGTGACGTGGTGATCGAGGCGTTTTGACGCTCGGGACGCCGCGATCGGGAGCCGCTCACCGGGGAACCGCTGACCCGAACACGTTTCTACGCCGACGCCCACGCTGGGGATATGAAGCGGACGACCGTGGTCGTGGGGCTCCTCGTCGTCGTGGTCGTGGGGCTCGTCCTCTCCGGATTCTTCGCAGATACGACCGACGAACCCCCGTCGCCGGAGGTCGACGAGGGATCGCTTATCGAGGTCGACGGCGACTATCGGGCGTGGCCGTACACGAGTCGAACGACGTCCGTCAGGGGACGGACGCTGGCGATAAACGTCGTGTTTCACGCCGACGCGGAGACGACCCGGCGGGCGATAGAACGACAGCCGGGTACGGAGTGGGAGGAGACCGACGAGAACGAGTCGGAATCCACCGCCGAGACCGAACAGGTTCGGGAACTCGTCGAGCGCGACTGGGAAGACGCGCGAAGCTCGACGCGGTACACGTACTTCGACGGGCCAGACGGCGGGATCTGGCTCGCCGAGACGTTTGAGGTTCACCACGGGACGTACCTCGGCACGCGCGACCACATCCGGGCGTACGAGTCCCCCGACGGATCGTACACCGTGGCCCAAGCGCACGAGGAGTACTACGACTGGTTCCGCCTCCGCCACACGGTCCCGGGAATCGACGCCCCGGCCACCCGACTGGAGGACGAGTTTATCCACGGCGGGATGGACGCCGAGGTTCGTCGCGAGTACCGCGGCATCGACGACGGCTGGAGCGACGGCTGGGTAACCGTGATCGAGCTCGCGGCGACCGCGATGCTGGCCGGGTCCCTCCTCCGACGGCGCACCCGGGAAGCCGCGACGGATTTCGCGCGACGCGTTCGAGGGGAAGCGAACCGGCACGCGGACGCCGCGCTGCTCGGCGTCTCGCTCGCCGCGCTCCTCGTCGGCGTCCGGGTGGCGGGGGTCGCCTTGGAGACGGCTTCGGCCGGTGTCGCGCCGAAGGCGATCGCCGCACCGCTGTACCTGATCATCGCGGTCGGACTCCCCGCACTCGTCGTCGCGAGTGCGGGTCGATGTGATCCGACCGCGGCGTTTCTCGGCGTCGTCGTGGGGCTCGGAGCGGGCTTCGTGCTCGACTTCGCCGCGCTCGGCGTCGCCGTACCGCCGGACCTCATCGTCCACCGTGTCTCCCTGCTCGCCGCGCTCGGGATCGTTGCGATGGGGCGCGCAGCCGGCGATCGGCCGACACTGATCGCGGGACTGCTGGCGTGGGCGATCGGGCTGGCGCTGCCGCTCGCGGACGTGATCTGAGTCCGATTCGGACGCCGTACCGGAGAACGGACCACAGAAGAGATATACATCAGGGGCGAAAGAGGAACCAACAGATGACGCGGAGAGTCGGTCGTCGCGAAGCCCTCGCGGGAATCGGTCTGGCAGCGCTGAGCGCCGGCTGTCTCGGTCGGTCCCGGAACATCGCGGGACGCGAACGGTCCTCGCAGTTGACGCTGGAGATCAGCGCGGCACCCGCCGACAGAGATCCGAACGCGATCCGGATCGCCCGACACCTCGCGGAGAATCTGGATGCCGTGGGAATCGACGCACGGATCAATACCCTCGGGCAACTCGACCTCCGTCGAAAGGTGCTGATCAATCACAACTTCGACGTGTACGTCGGCCAGTTCCGGGAATCGGAGCCGTTCGACCCGGATGCGATGTACGCGTTCACTCACTCGAAGTTCATCGCCGAGGCGGGGTGGCAGAACCCGTTCGGATTCACCGATGTCGACGGCGTCGACGACCTGCTTGAGAGCCAGCGACGCACCGATCGAGGACGCACCGAGGTCGTCGCGGACCTACAGCAGTCCCTCTGTGAACTGCAGCCGTTCACCGTCGTCGCGTTCCCCGATCCGCTCACCGCGGTCCGCGAATCGCGGTTCGAGAACTGGACGAATCGACAGCCGCTGTCGGTTGGTGGGCTGCTCGCTTTGGAACGGTCGGGGACTACCGACGGCGAGAGCAGCGAGACGACCGCCGGCGGGCCCGTCGAAGACGAAACGACCACCGACGCTGACGCCGACATGATGACCGCCGACGGGACAGTCGACGACGCGATGAACGCCGACATGATGACCGCCGACGGGACAGTCGACGACGGGACGACCGCCGACGGGACGACCACCAACGAGACGACCGTCGAGGCCGAAGCGGCCGATGGGGACGCCACGCTTCGGCTCGTGACGACGGACGAGCGGATCACGCAGAATTGGAACCCGATCGCGGCCGAGTACCGCCACTACGGAACGTTCACGTCGCTACTGTACGACCGTCTCGCGCTGCTCGATGACGGGGAGGTGATCCCGTGGCTCGCCGCGGACTGGGGGCTGATCGACGACGAGACGATCGAGATCACGTTGCGCGACGCGCAGTGGCACGACGGCAGTCCCGTGACCGCCGACGACGTCGCGTTCACGTACGAGTTTCTCCGAGACACGTCGATGGGCTCCGTCGAGACCCCCATCCCGACCCCCACGTTCCGCGGCCGGAGTTCGGTCGTCACTTCGACGAGCGTCGTCGACGACGCGACGGTTCGGCTTACGATTGGCGACGTCAACGAAGCGGTCGGAGTACGTGCACTGCAGGTTCCGATCCTCCCGAAAGACGTCTGGGAAGAGCGGACCGACTTGGCGACGATCGCCGGGTTCGAGTTCGACATCGAGACGACCGAAGCGGTCGTCTCGAACAACGAGGAGCCGATCGGGAGCGGCCCGGTTCGGTTCGTCGAGACGACGCCCGAGGAGTCGGTCGTCTTCGAACGGAATCCGGACCACTTCCTCGTTCGGCCGGACACGTCGACCGGCGATACGCCGGGACCGAGAGCGAGGATCCCCGAGCGGTTCCACGGGAAACCGGCGTTCGACCGTCTGGAGATCGGGGTGATGGGTTCGGACATCGCCGCGGTGCAGGCGGTCGGAGACGGGTTCGCGGACGCGACGGTCTCGAACCTCGGCCCGGATTCCGTCCCGCGGATCGGTCGCGAAGCCGACGCGCGGCTCGTGACCGGGAGATCCGGCGGGTTCTACCACGTCGGCTACAACACGCGGCGTGCGCCGCTTTCGAACCCGCGATTCCGTGGGATCCTCGCGTCGTTGATCGACAAGGAGTCCCTCGTCGAGACCGCGTTCAACGGGTACGCGGAGGCGGCGGCGTCGCCGCTGGCCGCCTCCCCAGAGTGGGTACCGGATGACCTTCGGTGGGAGGACGACGGGGAGGATCCGGTGTTCCCGTTCGCGGGTGAGTCGGGATCGCTCGACGCGGAGGACGCCCGGAGTCGGCTCCGCGACGCGGGGTATCGATTTGACGACGACGGCCGGCTGCTCTCGCAGGGCACATGAATCCGCTACTGTCGGTCGTCGGAACGCTCGTCGTCTGGATCGTGTCGGCACTGCTCGTCGCCGGGGTGGCGATAGTCGGACCGCGGCGGCTGTACGCGCTCTGGGACGACCTCGTACCGCGGCTGATCCGCATCCGGATGCCGCTCGCCGCGCTGACGGCGGTGCTGATCGCGAGCGCGATCGGACGGAGCTCCCTACAGACGGTCTCGGAGCTGTTCGGCCTGCAAGCGACGTGGATCATCTACTGGCTGGAGGGCAATTTCGTCGCGTGGATCCAAGCGACGTACGTCACGCCGGAGCTGACGATGTACTTCTCGTGGATTTACGTGTACGGGTACGTGTTCCTCCTCGCGTTCCCGTTTCTCGCGTATCTCGCGCTTCCGCGAACGACGACAGTGCGGCGGTTGCTCGTGGCGTACGCGTTCAACTACGCGATCGGGCTCGTGATCTACACCATCGTGTTCGCGCACGGACCGCGGAACGTCATGCCCGACACGGTCACCTCGCTGCTTTTCACCCACAACCCGAACATCATGGCGCTGACAGGAGAGGTGAACGAGCCCGCGAACGTCTTCCCGTCGCTGCACACATCGCTGTCGGTGACCGTCGGGGCGTTCGCCGTCCTGACGCGCCGGGAGTATCCCGTGTGGACGCCGATCGCCCTGTGGCTCTCCACGTCCGTGGTGATCGCGACGATGTACCTCGGGATCCACTGGCTCACCGACATCGTCGGCGGGATTGCGCTCGCACTCGGGTCGGTGTACCTCGCGTATCGGATCGTCGATCCGGACGAAACGGACGGACGGGGATCGGCGACCGAACGGCAGAGCGAGACGGCCGACGAGCGAGCGCCGCGAGAATCCTAACGGGGACGCCGCTGCTTCTGGATCACGCGCCTTTGACGAGTCGTTTCAGCTGCTCCGGCGGAACCGCTCCGCGCGCGGCGTGTCCGTCGAACGCGAACGTCGGAACGCCGGTGACGCCCCGCCGTTTCGCCGCCGTGAACAGGTCGGTGACGCGGTCGCGGAGATCGTCGGCGGCGAGCGCGGTGTCGACCGCATCACCGTCGAGCCCTTCGACGCCGCTCGCAATCTCGACGAGCACCTCCCGGTCGCCGATGTCTCGGCCTTCCTCCCAGAGCGCCGCGAAGATCGCGTCATCAAAGGCGGGCCACGCCTCTGGAGCGGTCTCTTTCACGTGGACGGAGACGATCTGCGCCGGGAGCGAGTCGACGTCGGTCGCGATCTCCAGAGTCATCTCGTCGGCGTCGTACCGCTCCCGGAGTCGCCGGACGTTCTCCCGGGCCTGCGCGTAGTAGTCGTCGTCCTTCCCGTCGTCGGCCTTTTGATCGATCTCCCCGTCCGGTCCGCGCTTGCCGGCCCGGAGGTCGAACGGGTGCCAGTCAACCGCGAGCGGCTCCTCGCGCGTCTCCTGATACCGAGCGAGCGACCGCCGCCCCAGGTAACAGAACGGGCAGACGTAGTCGGAGTAGACGGTTATCGACTCGATCTCGTCGGTGACCGTCGCGTCTGCGTCGGCGTCAGCGTCGGCTGCGTCGGCGTCGGCTGCGTCGGCGTCGCCGTCGGCCGCGTCGCCATCGGATCGGGTGTTCGACATGACCGTTGATTCGGCCGCGAGGGGGAAAGGACGTTCGGCGGCGGCGATCCGCGGCGGCGATCCGCGGCGGCGATCGCCACGATTTAAGATAATCGCATGGTACCACCCAGATATGACACCCGCGTACGAGCCCGTCTCACCGCCCGTCGCGCTCGCGATCGCCGGCAGCGACTCCGGCGGCGGAGCGGGGATACAGGCGGACCTGAAGTCGATGACGGCACACGGCGTGTTCGGAACGTCGGTCGTGACGGCGACGACCGCGCAGAACACCCGCGGCGTTCGCGAGGTACACGCGGTTCCCGCGGACCACGTCGCGAGCCAGTACGACGCCGTCGTCGCGGACTTCGACGCGGACGCCGTCAAGACCGGAATGCTGGCGACCGCGGAGACCGTGGAGACCGTGACGGGGTTGCTCGCCGAGTTCGCCGGCCCGGTGGTCGTGGATCCGGTGATGGTCGCGGCGACCGGCGATCGGCTCCTGTCGCCCGAGGCGGAGGCCGCCTACGACGGGCTGATCGAGGCGGCGACGCTCGTCACGCCGAACGCCGACGAAGCGGCGGTGCTGGTCGACGAGCGCGTCGAGTCCCCCTCCGACGCCGAACGCGCGGGGCGCGAACTCGTCGCTCACGGGGCGGACGCCGCCCTCGTCAAGGGCGGACACCTCGACGGGGAGACCGTGGTCGACACGCTCGTCGTGGGCGACGCCGACGGGGGCGACGGAGACGGGGTCAACCCCAAAGCGATCGTCGCTCGGTTCGAGAACCCTCGCGTCGAGACCGGCGCGACGCACGGCTCCGGCTGCGCGCTGTCGAGCGCGATCGCGGCGCGGCTGGCTCGCGGTGAGTCGCTCACGGACGCGGTCGCCAGTGCGGTAGACGAGATGGGAGCGGCGATCCGCCGCGGCTACGACGTGGGCGAGGGGCCGGGAGCGGTGAATCCGACCGTACTGGACGACCGAGAGTGACGAATCCTGGCCGTCGAGGATACCGCTGGACAGGTGTCTCCGATGAATTCCGCGGCACGAACCAGCCGTTGATCTGGCTGCAGTCGATACAGAGACGGAGCCGAGCGAGTCCGGGAGTAGGGATCTCGTTGTGTTGAGGTGATCGTTTATAAGTGAACGAGTGGTGTTGCCGTCGGCTGTTTATATATCGCTGCGGGCGCGGTGAATTGCTGTGTTTCTGGTGTTGATTGCTTATAAGTGATTGACCGTGCAGTGAACACTTACAAAGCCCCAGCCGCTCGCTTATACGTCGTTGACGGTGCGGTGAACACTTACAAAGCCCCAGCCGCGAGGCGGGCGCGCGCTCGCTTCGCTCCTCACTCGGTCGCTCACGCTCCCTCGTTGCGGTGTCGCCGGCGCGGAGCGCCGGCTTCATGAGGGACCTCCGGTCCCTCTCTGCTTACGTCGCCTGCGCCCGCCTCGCGGCTGCCCCTTTGAATCCCACCCCAACCGCACAGCGACCGCACCTCTCACCTCCCCAGCCTCGCGGTTCGCGCTCTTCGAGCGCTCACCGCGTCCCTCGCGGGCTCCTCGCGGCCTGTCGGCCGCTCGGAGGCACGCCACCGCACAGCGCGTTTATTTATAAGCAGTCGCCGCTCTCGCGCTTGCTCCTTTTAAATACCACGCCGCCGGTGGCGGTCTGCAATACCCACTCCCGATGTTAGGCGGAAGACATCATTCGGCGAACCGATGATTCGAGCGAAAGTGGAACGAACGAGCGGGAGACCATCAGCACCGAAGAGGCGTCTTAAATGAACGCGAGCGGGACCATCAGCGCGACGCCAAGCGCGATTCCGCCGACGAGCGTCGGCTTCCCGCCGCGAGGGAGGTCTGCGCCGGTGTCGAGCGCCTCCGGGACGAACTCGGTGAGCACGAGGTAGATCATCGCGCCGGCGGCGAAGCCGAAGCCGTACGGGAGGAACTCGCGAGCGTACCGGACGAACGCGAACGCGAGGACTGCGCCGATCGGCTGGGGCAGACTGGAGAACACCGACCACCAGACCATCTTCCACTTCGAGACGCCCATCGCCCGCAGCGGGATCGAGATGGCGGTCCCCTCGGGGACGTTGTGGATCGAGATCGCGACCGTCATGAACACCGCCAGCAGCGGCACTGCGAACCCGAAGAGCTGCGTCCCGCCCGCCAGCCCGAGGTCCGCGAAGGAGACCCCGACCGCGATTCCCTCGGGAAAGCTGTGAACCGTCAACACGCCGAGGATGAGAATCAGCTTCTTGAAGTCGGCCTCCTCGTACGCCCGCGGATCGACGTCGGCGTCCATCAGCACCTCGTGCGCGAGGACTACGAGGACGACCCCCGCGAGCACGCCGACGCCGATCTCCGCGGGCGCTCCCTCGGCGAGCCCCTCCTGAACGAGTCCGAACAGCGACGCCGAGAGCATGATTCCCGACGAGAACCCCCACAGCGCGACGTTCCCGCGGTCGCTGATCGAGTCGAGAAAGAAGAACGGGAGGGCACCTATCCCGGTCGCGAGCGCCGTGACGAGCCCGGCGAGAAAGACGAACGCGAACGCGTCGAAGGCGATCATGTCCGACCGGAGTTTCGATCACCGGGGACTTAATTGGGCCGAGGCGTTCCGACAGACGACACCCGTAGGGTTTTACCCTCCCACGCCGGGAGTACGGACGTATGCCAACGGGGATCGTCGGGGAGTTCCTCGATCTCAAGGCGGAGACCGACGCTGACGTGCTCGCGATGCAGTGCGGCGATTTCTACGAGTTCTTCGCGGACGACGCCGAGTTAGTCGCCGATGAGCTCGACCTGACGGTGTCACAGAAGTCCTCGCACGGTTCGTCGTATCCGATGGCTGGCGTTCCCCTCACCGAACTAACGCCGTACGTGAAGGCGCTCGTCGAGCGCGGCTACCGGGTCGCCGTCGCCGACCAGTACGAGACCGACGACGGCCATGCTCGGGAGATAACCCGCGTCGTCACGCCCGGAACGATCCTCGAGACGGCCGACGACGACGCGCGGTACCTCGCGGCGGTCGTCCGCGAGTGGGTCGGACCGGGCGCTGGCGCGTCGGCGAGCGAAGGCGACGACGCCGACGGCCCCTACGGCCTCGCGCTCGCGGACGTCACGACGGGGCGGTTCCTCCTCACCGAACTCGACGACGCGAGTGACCTCCGGGCGGAGCTCTACCGGTTCGACCCCGCGGAGGTACTTCCGGGGCCGCGCGTTCGGAACGACGACGACCTGCTCGGAGCGGTCCGGGAAGACCTGGCCGGGTCGCTCTCCGTCTTCGACGCCGAGGCGTTCGCGCCTGGACGCGCGAGTCACGCGGTCCGGGACCAGTTCGGCCGCGAGACGGCCGACAGCGTCGGCGTCGATTCCGACCTCGCGCTCCGCGCGGCGGGGGCGGTGCTCGGGTACGTTGAGGAGACGGGCGCGGGCGTGTTGGCTTCGATGACCCGGCTCACCGCGTACGGAGACGGCGATCACGTCGAACTCGACGCGACCACCCAGCGCAACCTCGAACTGACTGAGACGATGCGGGGCGACGCCGACGGGTCGCTGTTCGAGACGGTCGATCACACCGTCACCGCGGCGGGAGGCCGGCTCCTGCGGGAGTGGCTCACGCGTCCGCGGCGCAACCGATCGGAGCTCGATCGGCGGCTCGACGCGGTCGAGGCGCTGGCGGCGGCGGCGCTCGCGCGCGATCGAATCCGAGAAACCCTCGGGGGAGCGTACGACCTCGAACGGCTCGCCGCGCGGGCGACGAGCGGAAGCGCGGGCGCGAGAGAGCTCCTCTCGGTTCGCGACACCCTCGATCTGGTGCCGTCGCTCGTCGACGCGATCGAGGGGACCGAACTCGCCGATTCGCCGATCGCCGCGGTGCTCGACCGCGTCGACCGCGACCGCGCCGCCGCCCTCCGCGACGAACTCGCGAACGCACTCGCGGACGACCCGCCGAAGACGAAGACGCAAGGCGGCCTCCTCCGCGAGGGATACGACGACGAGCTCGACGAGCTGATCGCGAGCCACGAGGAGGCGAACGAGTGGCTCGACTCGCTCGCGGAGCGCGAGAAGCGTCAGTACGGGCTCAGCCACGTCACCGTCGACCGAAACAAGACGGACGGCTACTACATCCAGGTCGGCAAGTCGGTGGCCGACCAAGTGCCGGAGCACTACCGCGAGATCAAGACGCTGAAGAACTCCAAGCGGTTCGTCACCGACGAACTGGAAGAGCGGGAACGCGAGGTGCTCCGACTGGAGGAGGCCCGCGGCGAGCTGGAGTACGAGCTGTTCGAGGCGCTGCGCGAGCGCGTCGCCGACGATGCGGAGCTGCTCCAGGACGTCGGGCGGGTCGTCGCCGAGATCGACGCGCTCGCGTCGCTCGCGACCCACGCGGCCGGAAACGACTGGGTCAAGCCCGACCTGACCGACGAGCGGCGGCTCGACGTCGACGCCGGAAGGCATCCCGTCGTCGAGCGAACGACCGACTTCGTACCGAACGACCTCCGACTGGACGAAGAGCGCGGCTTCCTGATCGTCACCGGGCCGAACATGAGCGGGAAGTCGACGTACATGCGACAGGCGGCGCTGATCCAGCTGCTCGCGCAGGCGGGATCGTTCGTTCCCGCGCGGGCGGCCACCGTCGGGCTCGTCGACGGGATCTACACCCGCGTCGGCGCGCTCGACGAACTGGCGCAGGGCCGGTCGACGTTCATGGTCGAGATGCAGGAGCTGTCGAACATCCTCCACTCCGCGACGGCGGACTCGCTCGTCATCCTCGACGAGGTCGGTCGCGGCACCGCGACCTACGACGGGATCTCCATCGCGTGGGCCGCGACCGAGTACCTCCACAACGAGGTGCGCGCCAGAACCCTCTTTGCGACCCACTATCACGAGCTGACGACGCTCGCCGACCACCTCCCGCGCGTCGCGAACGTCCACGTCGCCGTCGACGAGCGCGACGGTGAGGTGACCTTCCTCCGGACTGTCCGCGACGGACCGACGAATCGCTCGTACGGGGTCCACGTTGCCGATCTCGCCGGAGTTCCGACCCCCGTGGTCGACCGCGCCGACCGAGTGCTCGACCGGCTCCGCGAGGAGAAGGCGATCGAGGCGAAGGGGGGATCGCGGGGCGGGGAGCGGAACGGAGACGGCGACGCCGGAAGCGACACGAGGCAGGTCGTCTTCGACCTTTCGTCGGGGTCGTTCGCGGGGGGAAGCGACCGAGCAGGTGGCGGGACGGCGACCGCTAACACCGCACCCGAGCCGGCGACCGAACGCGAGGAGGTCGACCGACTCGACGCCGAGACGCGCGCGGTGATCGAGGAGCTGAGCGACGTCGACGTCACGGCGACCGCGCCGGTGGAGCTGCTGTCTCGGGTCCAGGAGTGGCAGGAGCGTCTCGACGAGAACCGCTGACATCCGGGCCGACGAGCACCGCTGACGGCCGGGCCGACGAGAGCGTCTGACGCAAGAACTAATGTCCGACCTCCTCGTGTGGTGTGTATGGGCATTATGAGCAAGATCCTCGGCGGCGGCGGGAACCGCTCCGTCGACGATTACGTCGAGCTCGACCTCGACGACTTCGCCGAGGCGCACGCGGAAACGGGCATGCAGGTACACATCGCGGAGATCGGCGACCAGAGCGACGTCATTCCGATCAAAGACGCCGTTTACGACGGCGACTTCGTCATCGCGGACATCACCCGTCACTCCACGTCCGACCGGACGATCGAACACATCATCGACGAGCTCCGACAGGTCGCCCAGGAGGTCGACGGCGACATCGTCCAGAAGGGCGACGACCAGATCGTCGTCACGCCGACCGGCGTCAGCATCTCGCGAGAGAAGCTGTAGCGACCGATCTCCGCTTTCTCGGCACACCTCGCGTTTCGGGCACTCCGCCGCGTCCCACACCGTTCGATCACCGATCAGTCGGTACACGGCCGAACCGTGGCATATATGCCCGCTTCCCGCCCACCTTCGACTGAATGGACGAGCCGGTCCTGCTAACTGGTGCCGGCGGACGGGTGGGGCAAGCCATCCTCCGCGGCATCGGCGACGACTACGAGTGGCGGCTCCTCGACAGGGAACCGCTCCCGGCTGCGAAGGTCCCCGACCGGGTTTCCGACGCCGACAGGTACGTCGCCGATATCACCGACGAGCGCGCGGTCGCGGAGGCGATGGAGGGCGTCGGCGCGGTCGTCCACCTCGCCGGCGACCCGCGGAAGACGGCACCGTGGGACTCGGTGCTCCGGAACAACATCGACGGGACGCAGGTCGTGATGCGCGCGGCCGTCGACGCCGGCGTCGGCCGGTTCGTGTTCGCCTCCTCGAACCACGCGGTCGGCGGCTACGAGACCGACGACCGGACCCCGGATCTGTACCGCACCGACGACGAGTTCCGTCTCGACGGTACCGAACTCCCCCGGCCGGGGAACCTCTACGGCGTCTCCAAGGCGACCGGCGAGGCGCTCGGCCGGCTCTACCACGACGAGCACGAGATGCGCGTCGTCTGCGTCCGGATCGGGAATCTCACGAAGGATCACCCACCACGGGAGTACGAGCGCGGACAGGCGATGTGGCTGTCACACCGCGACTGCGCGCATCTGTTCGACCGGTGTCTGACCGCCGACTACGGCTACGAAATCGTCTACGGGATCTCGAACAACGACCGGCGATACTACTCCATCGAACGCGCCCGCGAGGCGCTCGGGTACGACCCCGCCGACAACTCCGCGGACTACACGTTCGAGGGCGATCCGAAGGGCGGGACCGGCACGGGCTCCGGGGGCGGCGACGGTGAGGAAGTCGACGAGCGGACCGACGGCGGCCCCAACGACGACGCTCCGGCGGAACCCAATTTCCCCGCTGACCCCGATACGCCGACCGACGGTGCCTGAGGGAGAATCAAAAGAGGTCATCGACGTCCCGGCGTTTTCTGTCGGCCAGTTCCACGTGATCGGCGAGTCGCGCAGCGACCTGCGGCCGCGTCTCCGGTTCGCGGAGGAACGCGAACAGCAGCTCAGCGAACCGGGTTCGACCCGTACCGCGCTCCGTTCGCGCGAGTGACGCCGCCGTTTCGATCGTCTCCTCGTCGCCGACGGCGATCGCTCCCGCCAACGCGGGTGCGGCGAGCAACGCCGCCGTGAAGTCGAGATCGCCGAAGTCCGGCGACTCGCCGTCGATCCGAACCGGCGGCGGGCTCGCGCGCTCGATCGTCTCCGGATCGACGGCGAGTCGCCGGCACCACCGGATCACGGAGCCGACATCGACGTCGCGGTGATCCGGGACAATCGCGTCCAGGTATTCGACCGCGTTCCCCGCACAGCCGACCGCGCCGGACCAGTTTCCCGATCTGGCGTGGTGAGTCGCCGCCGCGGACGCGATCAGCCCGTGAAGCAGTCGCTCGTCGGCCGTCTCGCGCTCATCACCGTCGGCGTCGAGCGGGAGCCACGCGGCCTCCCACGGTTCGTGCGCCGCGAGGGCGTGGCCCTCGTTGAACAGAGCGCTGCCCGCACAGATCGCGGCGGCGACGTCGCCGGAGTCGTGCTCGCGATCGGTCATGCCGATCCTCGGAGGCGGCCACGGATAAGGAGTGAGGCTCGTTGCGTCGGCGGGTCAACGATCGCTGGCGGGGGCCGGATCTCCCGCGTCGAGCGACAGGATCTCATCGAGGATCTCGGGACACCGCCGCTGCAAAGTGATGCCGGCGGCGACGCCGACGAGGGCTGCGAGTGCGATCGCGGACGCGATCGGAAAGGAGGCGGCGAGGATCGACAGCACGGGGATCACCGTGAGGATCGCGATCACCGTCACCGTCGGTGGTCGGGGGGACGGAGCGGAACCGTCGCTCGGGTGAGTGTACGCGGGTCGATCGGAGGGGAAGTGGTCTCGTGACATCGTCGTGAGGCGGCTGGGGTGGGTGGTGTTGTCGCGTCGTGCCGCGAGCCCTCGCGCCGTGGTGGAAGTCGATTCGTCAGTTGGCGGCCTCGTCGCGTGGATCGAATCGCGATTTCGTCGGCGAAGCGGCGGCTCCGCGACCGCTATCGCGGACGAACCTCGTGGACCCCGACGATATCGATGAGGTCGTCGATCTCCGCGTCCGGCGCGAGCCGGAGCGAGGCGTCGACATCGACCGTGAGGTCGTTGAGTCGGGGTTGGAGGCCGACGACGTCGACGTGCAGGATCGCGTCGAGGTCGTCGCAGCCGGCGAGTTTGGATCGGACCCCGGCGTGGAGGTCGCCCGCGGCGTCGCGGGGGACCGCCAACCGGAGCGCGACGTCGATCGCGCGGTGACAGGGTGGTGCTGCCATACGGACCCGGGAGGGAGTCGATTCCTCACCCCGAGGCTCTGCCGCTTGAGCTACCGGGCCTACGTGTCGGAAGTGGGGAGAGAAAGCGGGGGATTCGCTCCGATGGGCGAACGCGTTTCGCCCCGCGTCGGGGTTACGCGGAGACGAGGTCGAAGCGAACGACGATCCCCCCGCGAACCCGATATCCGACGCTCTTCCAAGAGTCGAGCGTCGGAGTGGTGGTGCGGGAGGTCATCGGTCTGCGCCCGGCAGTGGTCCGCTCGGACGTACTCCCACAGAGAACAGCAATCGAATTAATAATTGCTCGTGTATGCGAACCAATAGCATTATTGACAGGGAAGAGATTATTCTCGAAGGTAATAACATTTCAAGTGGCAGCCGTTCGCTGCATGTGACTGGCAGGGTTCAAATCACCGGGGAGTTTTCGGATGCACGCACGGCTCGCGATGCTCACCGTTTGTGCATCCGAAAAACGTCCTGACGGAGATTTGAACTCCGGTCCCTGGCTCCGCAAGCCAAGAGGATAGTCCACTACCCTACCAGGACTCATCTTAGCGTATCGCGGTGGAACTTAAGACGGTTACGGTCCACGGGTCGCGTGGCGGTGGATCGCACGCGACGCGAATCGATGCCGGCCGATGACGCGGTGATGATCGACGGGGCTCGTGGAGCACTGGATCGCCCGGCTGAGCGACACGGGGACCGATCCGCCGATCCGGATTGCACACCTTTTGTATCGGCGGGGACCATGGACGGGTATGACGAGGATTCGAGCCGCGACGGCGACGCCGCGGAAACGGCCGGCTGCGAGGGCGAAGACGGCCGCACAACCCCCGCAAGGACAACGCTTATCCGCAGACTCGACAACCGTGGTGGTACGCGTATGGGAGTGATAGAGGACGTCTACGAGGATCTCGACACCGACGTCGAGTTCGAGGAGTTCGAGGCGGCCGTCGAGGACAAGGTCGAACAGATGGGCGGGCTCGCCGACGATGAGACCGCCGCGATGCTCATCGCCCACGAGCTCCGCGACGAGGAGGCCGACACGATCGCCGACATCGAACCGGGAATGAACGACGTGAAGTTCCTCGGAAAGGTGACCTCCATCGGCGAGATCCGGACGTTCGAGCGCGACGACGAAGACGACGAAGAGGGGCGCGTCTGCAACGTCGACGTCGCGGACGCGTCCGGATCCGTGCGGGTCGCGCTGTGGGACGAGATGGCGGTGGCGGTCGAAGAACAGCTGGAGGTCGGACAGGTGCTCCGCGTCATGGGCCGACCGAAGGAGGGGTACAGCGGGCTGGAGGTGAGCGCCGACAAGGTCGAACCGGACGAGGACGCCGAGGTCGACGTGCAGGTGCTCGACACCTATCGGGTCGAGGACCTCTCTCTCGGCGCGTCCGACGTGGATCTCGTCGGACAGGTGCTCGACACGGACTCGATCCGCACGTTCGACCGCGACGACGGCTCCGAGGGACGCGTCGCAAACCTCACCGTCGGCGACGAGACGGGCCGCGTGCGCGTGACGCTCTGGGACGGCAAAGCCGACCTCGCCGAGGAGTTCGAGGCCGGGGAGGTCGTCGAGGTTGGCGACGGCTACGTCCGCGAGCGCGACGGCGATCTGGAGCTTCATGTCGGCGACCGCGGCACCGTCGAGCGCGTCGACGAGAACGTCGAGTACGTTCCGGAGACGACCGACATCGCCGACCTGGAGATCGGCGAGACCGTCGATATCGGCGGCGGCGTTATCGAGACGGACCCCGTGCGGACCTTCGACCGCGACGACGGCTCCGAGGGGCAGGTTCGAAACGTCCGGATCAAAGACGAGACGGGGGAGATTCGCGTCGCCCTGTGGGGGGACAAGGCCGACCGGGATATCGACCTCGCCGACCGCATCGTCTTCACCGACATCGAGATTCAAGACGGCTGGCAGGACGACCTCGAGGCGTCCGCCAACTGGCGCTCAACCGTCAGCGTGCTGGACGACGGAAGCGAAGCGGCCGGCGCGGGAAGCGGGAGCGATACCCCTGACCGGTCGGGAAGCGACGGGACCGGCGGAGGCGAGACGGGACTCGGCGCGTTCGCCGACGACGGAGAGACGGAACCGTCCGACGACGTCGTCACCGCGGACGGCGGGGGCGCGACGACGGCAACCGCGGAGCAAGCCGACGCGGGGGAGGTCGAATTCACGGGCACGGTCGTGCAGACCGGAGACCCAGTCGTGTTGGACGACGGCCAGCGGACGAAGAGCGTCGAGACGGACGCGAACCTACGGCTGGGCGAGGAGATCACGGTTCGCGGCGCGGAGCGCGACGGAACGCTCCACGCGGACGACGTCTTCTGAAGCAATTCCGGTCGGTCTGTGGTAGTTCCTGTCGGTCTGTGGTAGTTCCTGTCGGATCGGTGTTCGCGACCGCGAACGTCCCGGAAGCGTCGAAGGCGCTGACCGTCCGAGACGCCGCCGATCGGCGTCGGTTCGCATCGAGGCGTTGAGTAGCCGCGACGCCGCCGCTCGGGGGCGGAGACGCCGGTAACGGAAAGCGTTATACGGTACACGGACGCGACTGTGTGTATGAGTGTCGAGTTGCCGTTCGCGCCGGTCGACGGGATCATCCGGCGGAACGCCGGGGAGCTCCGCGTCAGCGCGGACGCCGCCGAGGAGTTGGCCCGCCGTATCCAAGCGCACGGCGCTGAGCTGGCGATCGACGCGGCCGAGCGAGCAACTGAAGACGATCGAAAGACCCTGATGGCGTCGGATTTCGGCGTCGAGCAGGTGATCAGTCGAGAGGGCCTCACGCTGCCCGTCGCGCCCATCGATCGGATCGCTCGGCTTCGGATCGACGACCGATACCGCGTGGGCGTCGACGCGCGGATCGCGTTGGCCGATATCTTGGAGGATTACGCCGACAACGTCGCGAGCGCTGCAGCGACGCTCGCGCGTCACGCCGACCGGCGGACCGTACAGGCCGAGGATATCGAGACGTATTTCGCGCTGTTCGAGTAGATGCGGTTCGGCTACAGCGAGCGGTGTCTCGCACACGACACGGGGGAGCGACACCCGGAGAACCCGGACCGGCTGCGCGCGATCCGTCGAGGACTGGCGAAACGCCACGGCGTCGAGTACACCGACGCGGATCCGGCGAGGCGCGAGGAGGTCATCGCCGTCCACGACGAGGGGTACGTGGACGAACTGGAGGCGTTTGTCGACGACGGCGGCGGAAGCTGGGATCCCGACACCGTCGCCAGCGAGAGGACCTGGGATGCTGCGCTCACCTCGGCCGGCCTCGCACAGTGGGCGGCGCGGTCCGCGCTTGACGGGGCGGACGGCCGGAACACGCCGTTTGCGATCGGCCGCCCGCCGGGCCACCACGCGGTGCCCGACGACGCGATGGGATTCTGTTTCTTCAACAACGCCGCGATCGCGGCCCAGACCGTCCTCGACGAAGGGGCCGCGGACCGCGTCGCGATCTTCGACTGGGACGTCCACCACGGAAACGGCACGCAGGACGTGTTCTACGACCGCAAGGACGTGCTCTACGCGTCGATCCACGAGAAGGGACTCTACCCCGACACCGGCGAGATCGACGAGATCGGCGGCGGCGAGGGGGAGGGAACCACGGTGAATCTCCCCCTCGCCGCCGGCGCGGGCGACGCCGACTACCTCTACGCTATCGACGAAGCGATCGCCCCGGCTCTCGACCGGTTCGGTCCGGATCTCGTGATAGTATCGGCCGGGTTCGATGCGCATCGACACGACCCGATCTCGCGGATGCGCGTCTCTTCGGAGGGATACGCGCTGATGACCGACCGGATACGGACGGTCGCCGACGACGTCGGCGCAGCCGAGGCCTACGTTCTCGAGGGAGGGTACGGGCTCGACACGCTCGCCGAGGGCGTCTCGATGGTCCACGAGACGTACGACGGGCGAACGCCGGTGGAGGGGGACGACGGACCGGACGAGAAGACGGAGAGCGTGGTCGACGAGCTGCGATCGCTGTTGGAGCTGTAGCGCCGACAACTGATTCCGCCGAGGGCGAGGCTGTGTTCCAGGGGCGAAAAACACCGACTCCCGTCGCTCCTCGTTCGTTGTTGCGACCGAGAAAGACGCCCGGAGCGGGATTTGAACCCCAGTCGTTCCGCTCGCTTCGCTCGCTCCTCTCCCTGGTTCAAATCCCTATGAAACGATTCGCCGCCGTCGGACTCGCTCGTTGCTCCGCTCCTCACTCGTAGTCGGCGGCGACAGAATACGCCCGGAGCGGGATTTGAACCCGCGTCACGACCGTGACAGGGTCGTATGATGGGCCACTACACCATCCGGGCAAACAGCGACAGCGCCCCGAAGAGGGGACGCCCGGAGCGGGATTTGAACCCGCGTCACGACCGTGACAGGGTCGTATGATGGGCCACTACACCATCCGGGCTTGTCGCACTCGTTCGTACCCCTGTCTGGCAAATAAGGCTTGTCATCGTCGGCGACGGTGGTGACCGGTGACAGGGGACGGCGGGGTGTCGCGAGAGCGATCGCGGCGGTACGCTTTTGTGTGATACCCGCATGAGTAGGAGTATCGTACGCCCCCGTCGTCGTGAGCCGTGCGCGGCGGACGTGGTTGGTAAGTCTTATGCCGTTGGCGCATATAGCGATCTGTAGTATCTCGTGATAGCTTCTCTCAATAACCACCACCCATGGTAGACGTAAGCCAACACGAACTCGTCCCGGATCACGTCCTTCTCGACGCCGACGAGATCGACGAGGTCCTGGCGGAGTACGACGTGAAGCGGACGAACCTACCGAAGATCAAACGTACGGATCCCGCGCTCCCCGACGAGGCAGAGGTCGGCGACGTGGTGAAGATCGTTCGAAACTCCCGCACGACCGAGGAGGCAGTCGTGTACCGATTAGTCGTCTCATGAACAGGCAAGACCGACGCGTGGTGTCACGCGAGTACTTCTCGGACGAACGGCTCGCCGAACACCACTTCCGATCGTTCAACAACTTCCTCGACCGAGGAATGCAGGAGGTCGTCGACGAAAAGGAGACGATCGAAACCGACATCGGAGACAAGGAAGGCCAAGAGCCCGTCTACGTCGAACTCGGCGACGTGCGGATGGTCACTCCGCGCGTCCGCGAAGCCGACGGCTCCGAGGAGTTGCTGTACCCGCAGGAGGCTCGGCTCAGGAACATCACCTACTCCGCGCCCGTGTTCATGGAGATGTCCATCGTGCGCGGCGGCGAAGAGGAACCCGAGCAGGTCGTCGACACGACCGAAACGAAGGTCGGCCGAATGCCGATCATGGTCGGGTCGAACAAGTGCAACATGGCCGGCTTCTCCGACGAGGAACTCATCGACATCGGCGAAGACCCCGTCGACCCAGGCGGCTACTTCATCGTCAACGGCTCCGAGCGCGTGCTGATGACCTCGGAGGACCTCGCGCCGAACAAGATTCTCGCCGAGTACGATTCGAAGTACGGCGACGAGATCCAGGTCGCGAAGACGTTCTCCCAGCGCCGCGGGTACCGCGCGCTGGTGCTCTGTGAGCGCAACCGCGAGGGGCTGCTCGAAGTGTCGTTCCCGTCCGTTTCGGGCTCGATAGACTTCGTGACCCTCGTGCGCGCGCTCGGACTCGAATCAGACGAGGAGATCGTCCACCGCGTCTCGGACGACCCCGAGATCGTGAAGTTCATGCTGGAGAACTTGGAGGAAGCCGACGTGCAGACGACCGAGGAGGCCATCGAGACCCTCGGCGAGCGCGTCGCGAGCGGACAGGGGAAGAACTACCAGCTCAAGCGGGCGAACTACGTCATCGACCGCTACCTCCTCCCGCACCTCCACGAAGAGGGCGTCGACGAGGAAGACGTCCGGATCAACAAGGCGTACTACCTCTGCCGGATGGCCGAGGCGTGCTTCGAACTCGCCTTGGACCGCCGCGAGTCCGACGACAAGGACCACTACGCAAACAAGCGCCTGAAGGTCTCCGGCGATCTGATGCGCGACCTGTTCCGGACCGCCCTGAACAAGCTGGCGCGCGACGTGAAGTACCAGCTGGAGCGCGCAAACATGCGGAACCGGCAGCTCACCGTAAACACGGTCGTCCGCTCGGACGTGCTTACCGAGCGCCTCGAACACCCGATCGCGACGGGCAACTGGGTCGGTGGGCGCTCGGGCGTCTCCCAGCTCGTCGACCGAACGGACTACATGGGCGTGCTCTCGCACCTGCGTCGCCTGCGGTCGCCGCTGTCGCGCTCGCAGCCGCACTTCAAGGCGCGGGACCTTCACGCGACCCAGTGGGGTCGTATCTGTCCCTCCGAGACCCCGGAGGGGCCGAACTGCGGGCTCGTGAAGAACTTCGCGCAGGCGATGGAGCTCTCACAGACCGTCGAGGACGAACAGGGACTGAAGCGAGAACTGGCGTCGATGGGTGTCGAGGGGATCCCCGGCATCGAGGGCGTCGAACGACAGACGGCGGACGACTAACATGGCTCAGGCAGAACGCGAAGCGAAGGTGTACGTCAACGGGAGCCTCGTGGGGACCCATCCGGACCCCGAGGCACTCGCCGAACAGATCCGCGAGGCGCGTCGACGCGGCGACGTCTCGGAGATGGTGAACGTCTCGGTCAAGGACCGAACCCAGGAAGTGATCGTCAACGCTGACGCGGGACGCGCCCGCCGTCCGCTGATCGTCGTCGAGAACGGCGAACCGCTCCTTGGGGACGAGGAGATCGACGCGCTCGAACGGGGCGACGTGGAGTTCGAGGATCTCGTCGATCGCGGCTACGTCGAATTCATCGACGCCGAGGAGGAGGAGGACATCCTCGTCGCCGTCGACGAGGAGGACGTGTCCGAGGACCACACGCACCTCGAGATCGACCCGCAGCTCGTGTTCGGTATCGGCGCGGGGATGATTCCGTACCCCGAGCACAACGCGAGCCCCCGGATTACGATGGGCGCGGGGATGATGAAGCAGTCGCTCGGACTCCCCTCCGCCAACTATCGGATCCGGCCGGACACGCGTCAGCACCTGCTGCACTACCCGCAGCTGGCGATGGTGAAGACGCAGACGTCCGACCAGATCAGCTTCGACAAGCGGCCGGCGGCCCAGAACTTCGTCGTCGCCGTGATGTCGTACGAGGGATTCAACATCGAGGACGCGCTGGTGATGAACCAGGGTTCCGTCGACCGGGCGCTCACCCGTTCGCACTTCTTCCGGACCTACGAGGGCGAGGAGCGGCGGTACCCCGGTGGACAGGAGGACCGCTTCGAGATCCCGGACCAGGACGTCCGCGGCGCACGCGGCGAGGACGCGTACACCCACCTCGACGAGGACGGTCTCGTCAATCCGGAGACGAAGGTGGACGAATCCTCGGTCCTGCTCGGCAAGACCAGCCCGCCGCGCTTCCTGGAAGAGCCCGACGACATGGGCGGCCTCTCGCCGCAGAAGCGTCGGGAGACGAGCGTGACGATGCGCTCGGGGGAATCGGGCGTCGTCGACACGGTGACGCTGATGGAGGGTGAGGACGGTTCGAAGCTCTCGAAGGTGAAGGTGCGCGACCAGCGCGTCCCCGAGCTGGGCGACAAGTTCGCGTCACGGCACGGACAGAAGGGCGTCGTGGGTCACCTCGCGCCCCAGGAGGACATGCCGTTCACGGAGGAGGGAGTCGTCCCCGACCTCGTGATGAACCCGCACGCGCTGCCCTCCCGGATGACGGTCGGGCACGTGCTGGAAATGCTCGGCGGGAAGGTCGGCTCGCTGCGCGGCTCGCGGGTCGACGGGACGCCGTTCCAGGGCGAGGACGAAGAGGAGCTCCGTGGTGGGCTGGAAGAGCACGGGTTCAAGTCCTCCGGCAAGGAGGTCATGTACTCCGGCGTCACCGGCGAGAAGATCGACGCGGAGATCTTCGTCGGGACGATCTTCTACCACAAGCTGTACCACATGGTGTCGAACAAGCTCCACGCCCGCTCGCGCGGTCCGGTGCAGGTACTCACCCGACAGCCGACCGAGGGGCGCGCCCGCGAGGGCGGCCTGCGCGTCGGGGAGATGGAGCGCGACACGATCATCGGCCACGGCGCGTCGATGGTGCTCAACGAGCGACTGTTGGAGTCCTCCGACGCCGAGACGGTACACGTCTCCGCGGAGACCGGACTCGTCGCCGTCGAAGACCGCGAACAGCGCCGGGTGTACGATCCCGTCACGGGCGACGAAGACGACATCCACGAGCTCGAGGTGAGCTACGCGTTCAAGCTCCTCCTCGACGAGATGATCGCCCTGGGCATCCGACCGAAGCTCGAACTGGAGGACGCGATTTAAATGTCAATGCAAACACCGAAAGTGCTCGGCGGCATCGACTTCGGCCTCATGGACCCGGAGACGTACCGGGACATGTCCGCGACGAAGGTGATCACGGCCGACACGTACGACGACGACGGTTACCCGATCGACATGGGACTGATGGACCCGCGACTGGGCGTTATCGACCCCGGTCTGGAGTGTCGGACCTGCGGGTCGCACTCCGGTTCCTGTAACGGTCATTTCGGTCACATCGAACTCGCGGCCCCCGTCATCCACGTGGGCTTTACCAAGCTCATCCGGCGGCTACTCCGCTCGACGTGTCGGGAGTGCGGCAAACTCGCCTTGGACGAGGCGCAGCGCGACGAGTTCCGCGACCGCTACGAGCGAGCGAAGGAGCTCGGCGACGACGAACACGACGTGTTGAAGGCGGCCGTTCGGCAGGCCCGGAAGGCGTCGACGTGTCCGTTCTGCGGCGAGCCGCAGGCGGACATCAAACACGAGAAGCCGACCACGTACTACGAGGTCCAAGACGTGCTCTCGGGCGAGTACTCCGAGCGAATCGCGGCCGCGATGCAGCCCGACGAGGAGGAGGACGAGCCCGGTACCTCGCCGCAGGAGCTCGCCGAGGAGACCGACATCGCGCTCGATCGGATCAACGATATCATGGCCGGCGAGTTCCGCCCGCGCAAGGAGGACCGCCGTGCCATCGAGTCGGCGCTCGACATCGACCTCACCGAGGAGGACATGAACAAGCTGATGCCCTCGGATATCCGCGACTGGTTCGAGGACATCCCGGACGAGGACTTGGAGGTGCTGGGCATCGACTCCGAGCACTCCCGCCCGGAGTGGATGATCCTGACCGTCCTCCCCGTTCCGCCGGTCACGACGCGTCCCTCCATCACGCTCGACAACGGCCAGCGCTCCGAAGACGACCTCACGCACAAGCTGGTCGACATCATCCGGATCAACCAGCGGTTCATGGAGAACCGCGAGGCGGGTGCCCCGCAACTCATCATCGAGGACCTCTGGGAACTCCTTCAGTACCACGTCACCACGTTCGTCGACAACGAGATCAGCGGAACGCCCCCGGCTCGGCACCGCTCCGGCCGACCCCTCAAGACGCTCAGCCAGCGGCTGAAGGGTAAGGAAGGTCGTTTCCGCGGCTCGCTGTCGGGGAAACGCGTCAACTTCTCCGCGCGGACCGTCATCTCGCCCGACCCGACCCTGAGCCTGAACGAGGTCGGCGTCCCGGACCGGGTCGCAAAGGAGATGACTCAGACGCTCAACGTCACCGAGCGCAACGTCGAGGAGGCGCGCCAGTACGTCCGTAACGGACCGGAGGCGCATCCCGGCGCGAACTACGTCCGTCGGCCCGATGGGCGGCGGCTGAAGGTGACCGAGAAGAACTGCGAGGAGCTCGCCGAGAAGATCGAAGCCGACTGGGAGGTGAACCGACATCTCGTCGACGGCGACATCGTGATCTTCAACCGGCAGCCGTCGCTCCACCGGATGTCCATTATGGCCCACGAGGTCGTGGTGATGCCGTACAAGACGTTCCGGCTCAACACCGTCGTCTGTCCGCCGTACAACGCCGACTTCGACGGCGACGAGATGAACATGCACGCGCTCCAGAACGAGGAGGCGCGCGCGGAGGCACGCGTCCTCATGCGCGTCCAAGAGCAGATCCTCTCGCCGCGGTTCGGCGGGAACATCATCGGCGCGATCCAGGACCACATCTCCGGGACGTACCTGCTCACGCACTCGAATCCCGAATTCACCGAGACGCAGGCGCTGGACCTGCTGCGGGCGACCCGAGTGGACGAACTGCCCGAGGCGGACGGCGTCGACGACGACGGCCGCGAGTTCTGGACCGGCCAGACGCTGTTCTCGGAGCTCCTCCCCGACGACCTCTCGCTGGAGTTCACCTCCTCGACCGGCGACGACGTCGTCATCGAGGGCGGTCAGCTCGTCGAGGGGACGATCGACGAGGACGCCGTCGGCGCGTTCGGCGGCGAGGTCGTGGACACCCTCACGAAGGAGTACGGCGAGACGCGCTCGCGCGTGTTCATCAACGAGATCGCCTCGCTCGCGATGCGTGCGATCATGCACTTCGGGTTCTCGATCGGGATCGACGACGAATCGATCCCGCCGGAGGCCGAAGAACAGGTCGACGACGCGATCGACAGCGCGTACGAGCGCGTCCAGGAGCTGATCGCGACGTACGAGGCCGGTGAACTGGAGTCACTACCGGGCCGCGGCGTCGACGAGACGCTGGAGATGAAGATCATGCAGACGCTCGGGAAGGCCCGCGACTCGGCCGGCGAGATCGCCGACCAGCACTTCGGCGACGACAACCCGGCGGTCGTGATGGCTCGCTCGGGCGCGCGTGGCTCGATGCTGAACCTGACGCAGATGGCCGGCTCCGTCGGCCAGCAGGCGGTTCGCGGCGAGCGGATCAACCGCGGCTATGAGGACCGGACGCTCTCGCACTACCGCGAGAACGACCTGTCCGCGGAGGCGCACGGCTTCGTGGAGAACTCCTACCGCGGAGGGCTCACGCCCGAGGAGTTCTTCTTCCACGCGATGGGCGGCCGCGAGGGGCTCGTCGACACGGCGGTCCGGACCTCGAAGTCCGGTTACCTCCAACGCCGGCTCATCAACGCGCTGTCGGAACTGGAGGCGCAGTACGACGGTACGGTCCGAGACACCTCGGGCCGGATCGTGCAGTTCGAGTTCGGCGAGGACGGCACCTCTCCGGTCAAGGTCTCCTCCGGCGAGGGCGACGGTATCGACGTCGACGACATCGTCGACCGCGTGGTCGACGCCGAGTTCGACTCCGCCGACGAGAAGGAGCGGTTCCTCGGCGAGCGCGCGCCGCCGACGAACCTCTCGGAGCACGCTGGACCCGGACTGAACAAGGCCGCGGGGGTGGAGTCGGATGACTGAGTACGACCACGTCACCGACGACATGGAGGCGGTCGTGGAGGCCACGGAGCTGCCCGCCCGCCTGAAAGACGAGGTGTACGGGGCGATCGATCGGAAGACCGAGGAGACCGGCGAGGTCACCGTCGAGCAGGCCACCGACATCGCGACCGGCGTCGAGAACCGCTACGTCGAGACGCGGGTCGATCCCCTGGACCCCGTCGGGACCGTCTCTGCACAGTCGATCGGTGAACCCGGGACGCAGATGACGATGAACACGTTCCACTACGCCGGCGTCGCGGAGATCGACGTCACCCAGGGGCTCCCCCGGCTCATCGAACTGGTGGACGCCCGGAAGACGCCGGACACGCCGATGATGACCGTGCATCTCGAGGGCGAGTACGCGACGGACCGCCAGAAGGCCCACGAGGTCGTCTGGTCTATCGAGGCGACGCGAATCCTCGCGCTCGGCGACGTGTCGACGAACGTCGCGGACATGCTGGTGCGGATCGACCTGAACGACGACACCCTCCTCGAACGGTGGCCGACCCACTCTGACCCGTCCGAGGTCGCCGCGATCATCGCGGAGACCATCGAGGACTCGCTCGGCGTCGACGCCCGGCAGTCGGGAACCATCGTGGAGTTCGGTCCGAACGAGCCGAGCTACCGCGAGCTACTCCAGCTCGTCGAGCAACTCCGCGACATCGTGTTCAAGGGGATAGAGGAGATCGAGCGCGTCGTCATCCGGAAAGAGGAGATCGACGGCGACGAGGAGTTCGTCCTCTACACCGAGGGATCGGCGTTCGGCGACACCCTCGACATCGAGGGCGTCGACGCCTCGCGCACGACGTGTAACAACATCCACGAGATCTACCGCAATCTCGGCGTCGAGGCGGCCCGCGAAACGATCATCGACGAGACGAAGAACACGCTCGAAGAGCAAGGGCTCGACGACGTGAACGTTCGTCACCTCATGCTCGTGGCCGACATCATGACGAACAACGGCGAGATAGACTCGATCGGTCGTCACGGCATCTCGGGTTCGAAGGATTCCGTGCTCGCGCGCGCGGCGTTCGAGGTGACGGTCAATCACCTGCTCGACGCGGCGATCCACGGCGAGTACGACGAACTCGACGGCGTCATCGAGAACGTCATCGCCGGGAAGCCGATCTCGCTCGGTACGGGTGACGTCGACCTGCGGATGGGGTCGCGCGTCGTCGGCGACGACTAATGTACGTCGAGCTCTCCGACGAGGCGAGGCGATACATCGGTCGGTTCGACGAACTGACCGGGGTCGCGCCGAAGGACTGCCTCGTGGAGGGCGACCGGCTCGTGTTCCTCGTACCGGCCGGTGAGATGGCCGCCGCGATCGGACAGGCCGGTGAGACCGTCGAGGAAGCGGAGCGTCGGCTCGATAAGTCGATCGAACTGGTCGAAGACGCCGACACAACCGAGGCGTTCGTCGCGAGCGCGCTCTCGCCCGCCGCGGTCAACGCGGTGACGATCTCGGAGCAGAACGACCGCGTCGCGTACGTCGAGGTGCCGGACCCGGATCGGGGCGTCGCCATCGGCGCGGACGGGAGGAACATCGAGACGGCGCGGACGCTGGCGAAGCGTCACCACGACATCGACGACATCCAGCTAACGTGACGACTCGCGATCGTTGAACGAAACCCGCGACCTTTTGCCGACCGGGCCGTTTCTCGGCGCATGGATCGGAGACGCTTTCTCGCCGCGCTGGGCACCGTGACCGCCGTGGGGACCGCCGGCTGCACGGACTCGGGGACCGATCGACCGTTCGCCGACGCCGAGTGGCGCGAGGGAGACGAACTCGCGCTCGATACGCTCGCCGAGAGCCACGTCGAAACGCTCGTAGATGCCGGCGGAGTCACCCTCTTCTCGACCGCGGAGACGAGTCACGACGGCGACGAAGAACCCGCCCCGTGGCTCCCCACGCAGGAGTACGAGTCCGGATACGATCTGACCAACGGACGCTGGTACGTGCGACAGGAACTGACCCAGACCGAGGAGACGGACGTCTCAGAGCTGTACATCGCTGAGGGCGAAGCGCTGATCCGGCAGGTGATCGGCGAGGAGACCCAGTACGACCGGCAATCGGTCGATCGCTCGGCCGATCGGCTCACCGAGGCGATGCGCTCGGAGGCCCTGACGGGGATCCGCGTCGAGGGCGAGACCGCGAACGGAGCTGCGGAGTACGAGGGGCTGAACCGCTGGAACATGGCGAGCGACGGTGGGAGCGAGGTTCGCGGTGATCGAACCGCTCGATTCACGGCCGACGCCTTCGACGGCGATCGGACCATTCCTGAGTCGATAGAGACCGCATCGGCAACGCTGCACGTATTCGAGTCGGGCGTCGTCCCTCGGCTCGAGCAGTCGTGGGAGGGCAAACACGACGGGCGGACGGCGACCGTCGACGTCGGTATCGACTACCGCGACCCTGGCGCGGAAATACCGGAGCCCGACTGGGCGGCAGACGCCCGGAACGCCCGGGATACCGCGAACAAGTGATCCACACGGCGGGCCGAGCGAGACGCCAAGCGACAAAGATGAAACTATCTCAACGACGCCAACGACGGCCGCTCGCGTCCGCTTACCGTCTCAGCGGGAACGAGCAGCCGTCCTTTGCGCTCGGCGAGACCGAAGAAACACTCTCAGAACGGACGAGAGGTACCGTTCGAGCGATCTGAGGGCGTTTCGTCGCACCGAAAGACGACGCTTAAGTAGCTTCGCTTGGAAGTGGAAGTACGATGGCGAACGGCAAATACGCGGCCCGTAAGCTCAAACAGGACCGGCAGAAGCGTCGCTGGTCCGACTCCGAGTACGCTCGGCGAGAGCGCGGGCTCAAGAAGAAGTCCGACCCCCTCGAGGGAGCCCCGCAAGCCCGCGGGATCGTCCTGGAGAAGGTCGGAATCGAGGCAAAGCAGCCGAATTCGGCGATTCGAAAGTGCGTCCGCGTGCAGCTCATCAAGAACGGGAAGCAGGTCACCGCGTTCTGTCCCGGTGACGGTGCCATCTCGTTCATCGACGAGCACGACGAGGTCACGATCGCCGGGATCGGCGGCGCAAAGGGTCGCGCGATGGGCGACCTCTCCGGCGTCAATTACAAAGTCGAGAAGGTCAACGGAGTCTCGATGATCGAACTGGTTCGCGGAAACGCGGAGAAGCCCGTCAGATGAGCGGGGAGGAAGCCGAGGCGGAGTCCGACGCGGACGTCGCCGCCGACGAGCCGGAGCCTGACGCGCCCGCCGCCAGCGAGGCCGCCAACGAGAACGCGCAGTTGTTCGGCGTCTGGGACGTTACCGAGATCGCCTACGAGGATCCCTCGACGAAGCGGTACATGACCGTGACGCCCATCGCACACACCATGGGACGTCACGCGTCCAAGCAGTTCAAGAAAAGCGAGATCTCCTTGGTCGAGCGCCTGATCAATCGCCTGATGCAGACCGATGAGAACACGGGGAAGAAACAGCAGGCGACGCGGATCGTTCGTGACGCCTTCGACATCGTCCACGAACGGACCGAGGAGAACCCGGTTCAGATTCTCGTCACGGCCGTCGAGAACGCCGCGCCACGCGAGGAGACCGTCCGCCTGAAGTACGGCGGGATCTCCGTCCCGAAGGCGGTCGACGTCGCGCCCCAGCGCCGCGTCGACCAGGCGCTGTTGTTCATCTCCGACGGCGTCGCCAGCGCGACGTACAAGTCGAGCACGTCCGCCGCCGACGCGCTCGCCAACGAGCTGATCGCCGCCGCCGATTACGACGCGAACGCCTCTTACTCCATCTCGCAGAAGGAGGAGCGCGAGCGCGTCGCCGCCGCGGCCCGCTAACACCGGTTCACGTTTTCGAACCGACGAGACGCGTTTTGCGGTTCTCTCGTTTCGACGCGACTCGCGGAGCGGCGGCGCTACTCGGTATTGTGCGCGGGTCGGTTCGTGAAGCGGCCGAACGATACCGGGAGTAGGTATTGCAGACCGCCGCCGGCGATGTAGTATTTAAAGATAGAACTGAGGGAGCCCGCGGCCGCTTATAAGCGGCCG